>PAXL01000041.1 GCA_002714465.1 Gemmatimonadota bacterium
TTCTTCCCTTCGGGTGAGAAGGTCGATACCGCGCCGCCGACCGTGGTCGCAAACAAGGCCGTCAGCAGCTTCCCTTCGGGTGAGAAGGTCGATACGTAGCCGCCGCCCGCGTCCCAATCCAAGACCACCTGCAGGTTCCCTTCGGCGTCAACCACACTCAGCTTTGTACACGTCAGTTCGCCAGAATTTGCCCCTACACGTGTGCCCACCAACAGCATGATGAACAGGACCAGTATGCCCACCGTTATCCTGTGATAGCGTAGGCGCTTCTCCTGATTGTGCAGACGCTTCTCCATCGTCGTTAGACGGTCTTCGACATCTGCCATAATCCCTCACGTCTTTGGATTTTGACCTCTGTGGAGTACCTTGCCACTTGCTGACTCAAATTAGGTGCGTAAGTTCTGACATTAACTATGCTTATGTCAATGGTAACCCAGATGATCCGGAAATTTCTATTCGCAACAATATTCTTCGTTGTGATTGCGATAATCGGCGTTCAACGATTTGACTACTTGGCGACTAAGCCAATGGACCCGGATGCATTTTCTTGGTTCAACAAGATTGAAATCTATACTGGCTACTTGGCGATGACAGTTACCGGATACATTCTCTACCCCGAAATCGCTATCGAAATGTTCCGTATGCTTCTGCCCTCATCTGAAGGCAAGGAGCTTGTCTTTGAAAGTGACTTCTTTTGGGAGTCAAAGGTTGTCAAGAACGCCGTCGCCAATTATTCGGGTCCTGTGCGTTTGGTTTGGCACTTTTCTCACTATAACCTTGGAGAATCTGAAGCACGTGTCGCTTTAACCCTCAATACAGGGACTCTGCACATAGACGGAGATAAAGTCTTTGTAAAGGTGCCTTGTACCTGGCCTCAATACAGCGATCATAGAAATCATTCCCACAAGACTCCCCTAGTCAGGTATCCTGAAATCGGCGTCCAGGAGGGCTTGTTCTGGGTATTAGAGCAAGAACGTTGGATATATCCTTACACTGCGGTTTGGGTATCGCAGCTTCCTTTTCGGAAAGGGCATAAGCCGCGGATACGCAAAGCGGGTTGAACACAGCCAGAGGAATAGCTAGACCAACCAGCCTATGAACAGAGCCTACTTCGATTGCGCACTCGAGAGTTTGCAAGACATACCTAATGAGCAGATTCTCGGTTCTCTTGCGAGTAACCACGGACATACGCTCCGAGTGTTACACATGACGGTCGTCTCGTACACTCAAGGAAAGTAATCTGTCGATGCAGAACACTGGGACAAGCGAAGGCCAATTGCTGGCTGGTGCCGCAAAGATCGTCATCACCGATGAGCAGGGCGAACCAGCGAACGATCCGCTCTACGTCAAAGCCCTCGTCCTGAAGGCGTGCGAAACAACGGCCGTGATCATAACAGTGGATGCCGTAGCGATCGAAGAGATTGGATCGATCAAACGGGGATATCTCGATGGCGTTCGGGCGCAGTTGGGTGAGGCCCTTGGTATCAAGCCGGCACACGTCGTGATCAACGCAAGTCACTGTCACGGTCGCGTCTGTGCCGATGTGGAAGCACGTACAGTGCAAGCCGTGAATGAGGCGTACAAAGAAATGGTTCCGGTCCGAGCAGGCACCGGAACAGGCCATGAAGACAGGGTCTCCGAAAACCGTCGTCTCAAGTTAAAGAACGGGAAAGAAGCGGACGTCCGGCACGCCTACGCCTTGCCACCGGATAATGAGGTTGCGTCACTCGGCCCGATAGATCCGGAAATCGGCGTACTCAGGCTGGACCGTGAAAATGGGGAAACGCTGGCCGTAGTCTATAATTTCGCCATCCATCCCATCGTGGGTGTTCCGAGCGGTCTGAACACTGCCGACATCACTGGGTTGGCCTCTCAGGTCATCGAAGACCAGCTGAACGATGGTACTGTCGCGCTGTTCATTCAGGGGTGTACGGGAGACGTCAATCCGATCGGGTATAAGGACGTGCATCATCCCCGAGGCGCTGAAATCCTCGGGAACCTGCTGGGTCTCAGCACACTCAAAGCGCTTAAGCAAATCTCTTCCAATGAAGTAAGTCCACTACGGATTGTGCACGAAACACTCACACTCCCAAGGCAGGACCTTTCCGATCGAATCGCATCTCTGGAAGCCGAACAAACAAGCCAGCTGGCCACTCTGAAGGGAACAAGCCTGAACCTGAACACGTTCCTCCCGCTCATCGTAAAGTATCGATTGTCCCCGGAGTTTCCGTCCTACGCGTCCCACCGATATTTGCACGAAGATCAGGTCGGTCGGGATGACTTGAAAGTGCTGGACGCAGACAACCGGAGAAACATGGATGCATATATCGAAAACGTCCATACGATGGAACGATTAACCATCATCCAGACCAACCTGAATTTGCTGAGGCGACATCAAGAGAAATATGAAGCGGAAGGAACCAGAACCATCGAAACCGAGATCGTCGGCATTCGGATCGGGTCGTTTGTGCTTGTGACATTTCCTGGAGAACTGTCTGTGGAGATCGGGCTCGGTATCAAAGAACGATCGCCTCACAGCAGAACTTTCGTGGCGGGAGTGACCAATGGCTACATCTACTACACACCTACGGAAGCACAGCTCAAGAACCGAGGCAACGCACAGGAAGACAGCGACTGCCTCGTATCCTCGGAGTGGCAGTCGCTGTTCGAAGCGAGAGTTAGCAAAGTCCTTGAGCGACTTTGAGCGACTTTGAGCGACTTTGAGAGACTTTGAGAGACTTTGAGAGAAGCAAGGGAAGTAAGATGAGACGTGAAATGTCGCGAGAAACTAATCAAAGTCGCTCCCGACGTCTTCAGAGACTACCCTCTATGGATAAAGGATAGCGAAGGCCATAAGAAGCCGAGTTAACGGCCAATCGCCCTCCGACCGACTTGCCGGTCAAACACGAGCAAGCTTTGTTTAAGCAGCCCGGCGGAATCTACTCGGCTTGGCACCAAGACCAGTACTACTGGCCTGTCAACACGGATCGGGCCGTGGGATTATAGACTCGTGGTGGGAGGACAACCAATGGATCCGATCGGGGTGGGTATCATCGGTGCAGGCGTGGGCAGCCGCCACGGTCGCGGGCTGCGCGAGGACCCCCGTGTCGCAAGACTCGTTTTGTGTGACACGGACGAGGAGAAACTGGTGCAGGGCGCCGCAGACGGAGGCATCGAGGAGACGACGACGGATTGGGAGTCGCTGGTTGCACGGGACGACCTGCACGTGATCAGCGTGGCGTCACCCGATCATCTGCACCCGGAAATGAGTATCGCGGCGCTTCGGGCGGGGAAACACGTATTGTGCGAGAAACCGATGGCGCCCACGCTCCCGGAGGCGCGAGAGATGATGTCCGCCGTGGAGGAGACTGGCTTGAAGCTGGCGGTGAACAACGTGCTTCGCTTCTACCCACGATTCGTCCGCGCAAAGGAGTTGGTGTCTGACGGCACGCTGGGTGAGATCTACGCGGCGGAAGGCGACTATCTGCACAATACGCTCGATCTGATTCGAGGTGGATGGCGTGGCACGCATCGCGACAGCGTGATGACGGGCGGGGGCGTGCACCTATTGGATCTGCTGCTCTGGCTAATCGGAGACGTCGAGGAGGCATTCTGCTACTCGACGTGGGGCGGTCTCGCGCAACAGGAGGCGAAGTCGCCCGATTGCATGGTGTCGGTCCTCCGATTCAAGAATGGGTGCGTGGCCAAAGCGATGACGAATATGGCCGTCCAGCGCCCGGCGCTGCACAATCTAATTCTGTACGGCACGAAGGGCGTGTTCATCAATGACAAACCCGATGGTCTGCTATACCGCGGCCACAAAAGCGCTGGGGAGCCTGTTAAAGAAGCGTATGCGGCGAAGACGGGTGTAATGGGCAAGAAGGCGGTCGGCATCGTTCACTTGCTCGACTGCATTGAGCGCGACGAAGAACCGCTGGTGAACGTGAAGCAAGGGGCGCGGGTGATCGCGGTGTGTGACGCGATCAATGAGAGCGCGCGGTCCGGGAAGCCAGTTGTAGTCGAATCAATCTAGAAGTGGTGAGCGTCTCACTGCCAACCGTGAGTATTCTACGCAGAAGGGGTAGTGTGGGAAATTCTGCGAAGCCTCCACGCCAGCAAAAGGGACGTTCGTCAGACTACGACTTTCATGGGAAATGGTTGTGCTTCAGTATCGACTCCCCTCGGGGTCACCAACGTGAAGACGACAGGGCGAGAGGCGTTTCTACTGGCTTCCCGCCCGTCGCATCGGGAGTTGCGATTCTGGAGGCACTCTCAAGATGATCCGCACGGCAAGTAGGATTGATCTTGAACGGTGGCGTATTCTGATTTCAGACATGACCTCAGGGAGCGGACGTGGACGGGATTGAACTCAGACGAGCAACCACCTCGGACGCAGATGCGATCCTGCGGATTATGTCCGGGGCCTTTGATCGACCGACAGGATCGAAGAAGTACGATCGGGACAAGGAACGGCTGGCCACGGAGATCGACACGCACTGGGTGCTGTCACGGCACGGCGAAGTCGTCGGGGCACTCCACACACAACTGGACGAGATACAGGTCGGGCAGACCATCCTTACGAAGGTGGATGTTGGAGAGGTCTGCATCTCTCCCTCCAGCCAGGGCGAAGGGCTCGGCACGGCTTTGATGCGGATGTTGGTGGACCAGCTGAGGGCGGATGGTTATTCGCTTTCACGGCTGGGCGGATTCCGGCGATTCTACGAACGCTTCGGATGGGCGCCCTTTCCGAGAGGATTCGTGGAGTTCGTTCTGGGGGGCCTGACGTCACGTGGCGGGTACACAGATCCTGTGGCGTTTCTGGATCGGCCTGAGGAAGATGCGCGGGTCAGGCATTATGATGGCAGCCGAGATGCTGAGCCCTGCGAGGAACTCTACAGGGCGTTCAATATCGGTAGGACCGGGGCCCGGCCAACCCGATCGTTCGGGGTGGGCACCGGGAATCCGTGGCAGGTGGTCTACGAAGAGGAGGGTGAAGTCAGGGCATATGTGTTCGCCTCTCGGAACGACCCACCTCACACCCACCTCTCGACGGTGGTATCAATCTCCGACGCAGCGTGCGACCCGGAAGAGATCGGCCCGCTGGGTGAGAGCCTACGGTATGTCCTCCGACAGGCGGCCGTCGCGGGGACCGAGACGGTCAGAGCTCGTCTGCCCCTGGACCCTGGATTATATGACCTCTATCGAGACTCGAGTTGTGGGTTTATCCCCTCCCATTGGCAATCCTCCGAAGGGGGGAACATGCTGCAGATTTTGAGCCTGAGGAAGCTGCTCGAGGATTTGGCGCCCGAGCTGACAGGTCGGGCACGCACAGCCGGATTGCCCAAAGGAGCCGTTGCACTTCATGTTCGGGAAGAAACGGTTGGGCTCACTTGGAACGGCGAGTCAGTGACGATCGGCGAGGCCAGCAACTACCCTGTCGAGTTGGGTCAGGACGTTCTGATGAAGCTGGTGCTTGGGCTGTTGCCTGCGGAACAGGTAGTCAGGGGGAGCACGGAAGTGGTAGGCACGCTGAACGCACTGTTTCCGGTCCAGCCAACGGCGACAGGCGTATGGGGCTGAGCCGGGACCACCACAATGAGGCCACTTGGATAACCCGTGTCAGCATGAGCGAGTTCATACGCCAGGCGATCAAGGAAAGCTTGGAGAGTCAGAGGATTAGCCTTTTCGGGCAGCTTCTAGGAGAAACAAGGCGGTCAGGCAGTCTGGTGAGATGCTATTCACCAAGCCGTCGTCTTTTTTTCCTAGTAGCATCGGAAGGTGCTGCTGGGGATCGTAGTATTTCAGTTCCCCGTGGCCTCTAGGTGGCATCTTGGTCTCGTGGATCAAGTGGGCCAGGATGTTGCGCTTGAGCTCAACGTCGTGGTCAGGGTTTTTTAGGCTTAGTGGCTGAGATTGGTGCCCTCCCGCTTCACCACCACTACGTTGATACCGTGGGAGTTGGCCGAGCAATCGGCTGACTCCCCGTTTTTTNTGTGTGAGAGGTTNTGAAAGATACGAAATTGCCCNGATTTCTCAGGACACCGGATTTAGNAATCGGGGGCGGNGGCCTATTGGATAGTGATTTGAATGTCCTTGTTAAGGGCNAGTGACATAACGCATGTACTATACAATATCTAACGTATGTAGCACACACACGTGAATGGTATACGTATCACTCTTTAGCGATGGAGGGCGCGATGATGGAAGCCGTGAGTGATTTTCTGTCGAACTGGAATCAACGTGTTATTGAGGAGTTGGGGGGATACGTTCTTGTTCTATCGATTTATTTCGGGTGGCGTTTGAATAAAGTTCATCAAAGTATTGGTAAGATGGTCTGGCAAGCCACAGAGCGTCTGGACGCTATAATCGAAGACGTCGAAGAGATCAAACGTGATGTGGAAGCCATCGAAGATAGGACCGCGCATTTTGGCAGGACCAACGATGACAAATACGATCCACTTTCCAACGGGGATGAAGATGACCCAGACAAAGAATAGCCAAAGGGAGGGCCTTCAGGATCGGCTAAGTCGTCTGGCAATTCACATCACGTATATGCTCTCCGGTCCGCCAGTAGTAAAAAACCAACATCGCAATACTTAGCACCACATCTTGCCAAAGAGCGACCTCCGCAGAATTGATGCGCCAAGAGAAATAGATGACCCCCACGAATAGAAACAACACCGAGCAACGCATACCTACAACCCATGCGATCGCCAAGACCCGGTCTCAGCCGTTGCCTTTTCGACTTGGTCCTAACGTCGTGAGCAGTGTCTATCACAAGTCAACGGACAGACACTACCTATTGAATACCGCCATTGCTGTGAACCAACTGGCCGTTTATCCAGCCGCCCTCGTCGGAACACAGGAAACTTACTAGACTGGCACAGTCCTTCGGCAACCCGACACGGCCAAGCGGTGTCTCACGTCGTATTCGTTCCTTCCGATTATCCGACATCCAGCCCGTGTCTGTTCCACCCGGATTTATCACGTTCGCAGTAACTCCCAAATCCTTGAATTCTTGAGCGGCAGCGAGGACAATCCGATCCATTGCCCCCTTGCTGGCCCCATAGGGCATGTTGTATGCAGTATGGTCACTCGTTATCGAGATAATTCGGCCACGCCCATGTTCTCCCTGGTAACGTCTTCGAAACTCTCGGATCAGTAGCCATGTGGCTCGAGCGTTTACCGCAAAATGTAGGTCGAAGCTCTCCACCGTTGTTGTTTCGATATCACTGTCGACCGATTGGCAATGAGCCATCACCAAAGCGGATACTGGACCAATTGAATCTGCGACTTTGTCGAAAATCCTTGTTGGGGAGGATGTGTCTGACAAATCGGCCTCAATGGATACCGCCCTAGGGGAAAACACTCGGATTTTACTCAGAATCTTCTCAGCGTGTGCGTCATCACTACCCCAAGGCATAGTAGCATCGTACGGACGCCAATACGTTGTAGCCACATCCCAACCGGATTTTCCCAACGACAAAGCAATCGAAGCTCCGATACCGATCTCGCGACTAACTCCTGTTACCAGGGCGATTGGTCTTTTAACATTTTGCTTCATTGAGGGTTCCGATCCGGAGATTTTGGTTGTCCGAGAGATCATCAAACGTGGCTTGTAACGCGTCTTTCTGCAGCCAGAAGTTTACTGTTGTTGACGGGATGATTGTAGACACACGTTCTTGAACGAAGCGATTCCCCTCGGGGTCACCAACCATAAGCGACAGGCCGGGTGAAATTCTACTCACCCGGCCTGTTCCATTTTTTGCTAATACCGATGAGGCCGCCTCTTACTGGCTAGCCGAAAATCTGAATGCGTAGATTCTAGCCCGGACCATCTCGAAATGCAATCGAATCGGCTTCCCTGAGAACCTCGACAGATCCGTTTTCCCTCTCCAGGAAACCGCGTCCCACATCGTATCTCCGGATATGCGATCGCAATCTTCCAATCCGTATCCCTCCAGGGGAGTACCTCCCTCATCGGTTAGTCCGATTCGCACCCAGCCTCCAAAGTGGGCCCAGCAGTTTGTCTTCAGAACGAGACCTTCGAACTCAAATGTAACCGTCCAAAATTCTCCTCGCGCATCAGTCACCACGGCCATGTAACCATCTTCACGAATCGTCGCACGCCACAGTCCCCCCTTCCAGGTAACGTCAGGATTGTGAAGACGTTCAATATGTGAAATCGGCTTCACTTGAAGCAATTGCGTCCATTCCCCGGGCTTTGTCTGGATCAATCCCTGCGCAGTGATATTTCCACCATAGGTTTCACTGTCAGGAGGCCCAGCAGGAATTAATGCGTCCTGGATCGGACGATGCCAGATGTTTCCATCACGGCTCACGGCAAGCGAAGTTTCCATTTCTTCGGTATCACGTTTGAACAGATTGGGAAACATTAAGTGCGCGTCCTGTGCGCCCGGCCACCGTGTATACGAGCTGGAATATAAGTCCAACGCTGGTGGATCCTTAGGGTCTGTTACCAGACACGGCATCGGCTTATCCCACTCCAAAAAATCCTTCGATCGCGAGTGGTCGATCGTCCGACGTTCTGGCCAGACGTGACGCCCCTCAATCAGCTCAGATTGATTGCGATAGCCTCTGGTATAGATACGATAGAAACCCTCGTCCTCGTCCCAGGCTAGGACGGACTGGGTGTCACAGGCGTGATAGATCAATGGATCTGGAATCGCCGTCCAGTGAAGTCCTTCAGGAGAGGTTGCGCCTCTCAGGTGTCGGGTTCGCTTCTCTTCGTTGACCGATCCGAAAATCATCTTGTAGCGCGTTTCTACCGAGCCGTTTGGGTCTTTGATCACGGTGGCACCGTGTGGACCGATACCTGAAGACTGTATACCTGAGAAGACGATATTTGTATCGCTCTCACCCTTGAAGTTGACGATGCCCAGCTCTGGTCGGACCCAGTTTACACCATCCTCTGATTCAGCATAGCAGACTTGGGAGACATACTTCTGGACGTCCTTTCCCGTGACGACATCGGGAGCGTGATAGCCTTCGTAGTAGAGTTTGAAGATGCCTTCATCCTCAAAGACAGTAGCCCAGGAACTGATCAGATATGCTTCCCAAGGTTTCTCTGGAAGCAAGATGGGCTCGGGATGGACGGTAGGAGAAAAGGTTCTTAGTTCAATACCGTTAGGCATGAACCAGGGATCGGTGGTGCCACTCCACGAATTTCCATTTCCCGCCTCGACCAGCGACCAGTCTATAAAGACGTGCTTCCTGTTTAGTTGCAGCTTATTGATCATCTGCGTCTCATTTCCATAAGTGCACGTGAACTCGCCTCTGGACCAAAAATCAAGGGTTTCAAATAGAGGTGACGGTCAAAAGGCCCGAAACAAGGAGAAATATATGTGGTCCAAAGCTCTTAGCCTATCGCCTGAAGCCAGGGCGCTATGCGGATTATAAGAAAGCAAAAGATGAGCTTTGGCCGGATCTGGCGGGGGCATGCCAGAGAACCAGATCAACATGGTCATTCACCATCACGAAAAGCGTCTATATCTCTGCGTGACTGCTCCGACAGAGGGCGGCACCAGAAACTAGGCCCTATGGGTGGACGATGGCGTGGTTCAGTTTGACTCGCCGTTATCAGTTGATGGAGATCGAATGGCGGCACGGTGAGGACCACCGCGTGGTCAATGGAAGGTATGGCAACGCGGACGGTCGCCACTTACTGAGAAACTAAGGAATGGCAGAAGAGAACTCGACCACGCCCCATATGACCAAGCGCATGAACCTGTTCCTTGACGAGAACCTGTATTCTCGCTTGAATGAGGCCGTCTGGATGACTCGCAGCATGACCGAGATCAGCACGGTTTTCAGAAAACGAGCTAACGGGTAGCCGTTAGAGAGGGGCATCGATGTCCGAACTCGAGGTTCGTCGGCTGGGTCGCACGGAAATGACACCGCGGGCCCTTGGACTGGGTGGCGGACATCTGGGATATCTCAAGCAATCGGATGATAATGCCGTCAGGACTCTTCGGGAAGCTATCGAACTCGGGATCGATTTCGTCGATACATCGCCCCACTACGGCGAGAGCGAGCGGAGATTTGGTCTGGCTTTGGCCGGAGGCTGGCGCGACAAAGTCCACCTGCAATCCAAGGTGGGTTCCCATCCAAAGTTCCTCAGAGATTTCTCGGCCGAGGCCACCGCTTGGAGCTTGGAGAACAGTTTCAAGCAACTCCAAACAGAGTATGTCGATTCGATCCTGATCCACGGACCTCGTTACGACATCGAAGCGCCGCTCGGAGCCTGCTTGGAAGTCCTGATCGATTGGAAAGCCAAGGGTCGGATCGGTCACATCGGAATCGGTGTGCGACAGCCAGAGTTCCACCGACGAGCGATTGAGACTGGAGAGATCGACATCGTACTATCGTTTTTGGACTACACTTTGCTTTCCCAGTCCCTGGCCGAAACGACGATTCCGCTGGCACTTGAGCACGACGTTGGGATCATCTTGGGCAGCCCTCTAGGCGGTTCGCTTCTGGCTGGCCCGGAACCGATTCTTCAAGAAGCGGGGATGCCAGCCGAGTCTAAAAATCTCATACCTGCACTCGTCGGTAGCCTCAGGGACCCAGTTGTGTATCCTCTAGCTCACCGAATGTGGGAGTGGTGTACCGGAAGAAACTTGCACATCCGTGATCTGGCCTTACAGTTCGCCCTTCACGCACCAGTGGAAGGCAATGGAATTGTCCTGACGGGACCAGCCAATCCAAGTGAGATTCACGAGGCCTACAAAAGCGCTACAACTGAGATACACGAACCTGTATGGCGAGACTTTCAGCAAGAGTTCGGCGTGAGTATCTGAGGACGAAGAGTAAATAATAGAGCCCTTAGCGTCGAAAGAAGCAGAGGACATTTACAAACCGAGACGGAAACAACCCGGAGAATGGACTGATGTCTAAAAAAGGCGACACCTGGAACGAATCGACAACCTTCCGAGACCCTTACTCACTCAGGAGGGTTCGCAAAGTAACCTCTGGCGGAACCTACAATTACCACGCCGCCTACCACACGTTGACAGCCTGGACGGCGGATGGGCAGCGATGCGTCTTCTTGTCTGGCCGCAGGAACCACTCCTCGATATTCGCCTGCGACGTGTCTACGGGTAATATCACACAACTGATCGACTGGCAAGAAGGATGGGGAATCGATGCAGCCTGGGCGCCAGACGATCGGCCGTTCGGTGTAGCGAGCATCTGTTTGGATCAGCATTCGGGCTGGATTTACTACGTCCAGGCCGAGGTCGGAGCAACAAAACTAGGAGCGGTTCATATCGATTCGCTGGAGGAGCGCAGATTGTCCGGAGGTATTCCCGGCTACGTGTTCGGCCAGCCAACGGTTTCTGGTGATAGCCATTGGGTGGCCCTTCCCAGCAACATCATACCTCAGCAGATGGCTGACGTGGACCCGTACAAACCGATATCGGCTGATGAGGTGCGAGAGCTCTTTGCGAGCGAAGGAGGTTCACGGATGCAGTTGGTTCGCTTCCGCACCGAGGGCGACCACAAGCCGGAAGTGTTGTACGATGAGGCAGGCTGCCGAGGCAATCACGTTCAGTACAATCCAGTCGACTCCAACATTCTGCATACGGATCGTGACTTCGCACCAGACTTCTGGACCGGATCAGACCAGAAGAGAAATCGTGTCTGGCTCTGGCATATAAACGAGCAGCAAATGGTCGAGCAACCCTCACCATCAGGCCGTACGTTTCAAGTTCATTCGGTCTGGTCATTCGACGGAAAGGGAGTCCTGTATCACTGCCCTCCGACGAGATCGGGAGACCAAAGCGGATATGTCATCGGGGTCAACGATTTGGAAGGAAACAACATCGCCGAATACGGCAGCGAATCGTGGACCCACTACGGTCACGTCGGCGCAGTCCCGGATCGCAAGGTTATCATGCTTGATGGGAACATCACCAACGACTTGATCCTATGGCTGCACTACGACGACCCGAGCACTCCGAAACTCGAGATCATCTGTCGGCACGGCACCGACTGGGGCGGACACGAAGGTCAATATCCCCACCCCCACCCTCAGTGCTCACCCACCGGAGATCGAATCATATATAACGCCGCTGGTCGAGGACGGAGTGACGTCTTCGTTGTAGAGCTATAGCCGGACCGCTCAAGGCGCCGAGAACCTCAATTGACAGTGCCGCCCTAGATCAGTAATTATCGTGCTATGGCAAAACTGCCCTATCCCTCGCATCTGAACCCCACACTGACGTCCGATCTGGCCCAAGACGTTGCCTTCTTCCGCAAGTGGGGCTATCTCGTAGTCGACAATGCGATTACGCAAACACAGGTCCGCTCGCTGCGCGCCGCCCTTAACAAGACCTTCAAGCGCCGCGGAGAGCAATTCATCCACCAACTCTTAGAAGAAGACACGCGCTTCGAATTCCTGCTAGACAACGCGCCCGTCTTCACTCGCATGCAAGCAATCTTGGGCACCTGCGTCCAGCTCCACAGTGCTACAGCCCGCGTTACCGAGCCCAGCCAGGAAGACCAAAACTGGCATCGCGACGTACCCTGGCCCATCGATCCCGACGGCACACCCTACGGCGCGATGCCCGGTCAGATAAATTGCGGGTATTATCTCGACGCATTGAGCAAGAATAACGGCGCCGTCGTCATCGTTCCCGGGAGCCATCGCGTACCCTTTCGACCACCCGAGGGCCATCCGCGCTTTCCCGAAGAAAAGTGGATATTCGCCAAACCGGGGGATGCCGTGCTTTTCGACGGCTGTCTCTACCACCGCGGCGCGGCCAATAATTCCAAAAAGAAACGACGGGCCTGTCTGATGTGCTACCAAACCGCTTGGATGAAATCCCGCGAATCCTTCGATGGTCCCTTCGCACAAAAAATTCGCGACCAAGGCACCGACGAACAAAAAATGCTGATGGGAGCCATTGAACGCTGGTAAAAAGAGAACCCTCAGTTGTCCCCCGCACGTGTCAATCGCATCGTAGCCTATCAACAGACTCAAATCATATTTGACGCGAAAAGAGCAGGTAGAAGGACAGAGTCAGACTTGAGTTTCACGAATACACCGAAAAAAGCACTCAGATCACCGGCGCGGACTGCATACTCGGCTAATTTATGCACGTGACAAGAGGATAGAACTTGAGCTCTACGATTTCACGCCCATCCATCTTAACTGGCAATCACAGCCCGAGTTCGCTTCGTAAGAAGATTGAAGACTGTGACTGGGCGGCCGAAATTTATGTCGGTATTGTCGAATCCGTTCAACCTTATGTAGATCGTCATCAGACGGATCCCGAATGGATCGTGTCAAGACTGTGCATGCACTGGCGGACACATCATGATCGGACATTCGTAAACGGCGCCCGATGGTCTCACAGTGAAGGTAAGGCCCCTGTCCCCACGGTTCGGTTCGCGGGCGCCCGCGATTGGGCCACCGACTACGCGATGCCGTCGCTTGAAGATCTCCTCCCCTATTCCGAAGATCCGCGAGGCATCTGGCTGCAACACAAAGAAAAGGAAGGCACCCCGTGGGAGTGGGCCGATGTCAGTGTCACGGGCCACATCATCGAGGGAATCAACGAGCGGATCATGACGCTAGCCCAAAAAGCGGCCTTCTTATACTGGTATCTTGGCGACACGAAATACGCAAGGTTCGCCGCGGACATCGTGCTTCCGTATGTCCACGGGATGCATCACCGCCGGAACCCTGAAACATTCGAAGATCACAGCCAGGCGCATATCCACGGAATCGCGACCTTCGAAGTCATCCACGAACGCATCACTTACCCGCTTGCCGTCGCTTACGAATATTTACTCCCTTACCTCAACCAAACCGACGCTGACATCACGCTCATCCAGAACCTCTTCCGCAGATGGGCCGACCGAATCATCGAAGGCGGCTTTGCGCACGGAAATTGGAATCTCCATCAGGCGAAATACATCGTCCCACTTGGCCTGGCGCTGGAACCGAACGAAGCCTATAACGACGGGAAGGGGCGCGAATTTTACGTCGAGCATTTCACGTCACGCAGCACCCCCAATCAGGCCTGCCTTGCCGATCTGGTCGCCCAGTATGATGAGCAGGGGGTTTGGCCGGAATCACCCGGCTATGCATTCAACGTCACGGACAACATCATCGAGATCTCGCACCTCGTAAACAACGGGTTGGGTCAGGACCCGGTTACCCACTTCCCAATCCTCGAACGCGCAGCGCTTCTGGTGTCCCAGTTTGCCTTCCCTAACGGTAGGACGGTCGGCTATGGCGATACTGGCAATGGCCTGCCTAGTACGCATACGCTCGAACTTATGATTGCGCGAGCACGGCGGTTATCGGACTCAGAAACAGAGAGGCGGCTGACGCCTGTACTTCAGCGTCAGATACACGAACACGGCTACCAACGAGGCAAAAAGGGATCGATTCTGGAGCTCGCAACATATGTCGATACCCTTCACTCTTCCGATGACGTTCCACCAACAGTTGCATCAAGAACATTTCTGGCCGACACCGTAAGCTTGATCCTTCAACGAAACGGACACGACGCCGATACCGGACTGATGGCCTCTCTAACGGCAACCCGAGGCGGCCATTCACACGCGGGAGGTCTGGCGCTTGAGCTATATGGTCGGGGATTTGCGATCTCGCCTGATTCGGGACCGGGAGTCAGTTACTGGCAAAAAGAACACGGAGAATATTACTCCCGACCTCCTGCACACAACACCGTCATCGTCGACGGCGTCTCAAACTACAACCCGCACAATCACGACTATCCCTTCACACTGAACGCGGTCGACCCCACGCCGGCCCGCGACTTCGCAGCTTCTGATACGAACTCATTCTTTGATGTTTCTTTCAACGAGCCTTCGACAGATTCCGATCAACGTCGCGTCGTAGGTCTGATCCGCTCCTCTCCGGATTCGGGCTACTACGTCGACATCTTTCGATCCAAACGTCGAGATGGCGCGGATCGATTTCACGACTATATCCATCACAACCTCGGGCAATCGCTTCAGTTGAAGAATGTAGACGGGGAGGCGCTAGGACTGGAAGAAACGGAAGGCCTCGGGGCTGTGGCAGGAGATCAGGCGGGATACGATTACTTCACTGAAAAGCGAACAGCCAAATCGGATGAAAACATCTCGGCTGTGTTTGGTGTTGAAATAGATGATGCTAGAAAACTTGAAACGGTAGTCCACGTATTGGGAGGGACGTCCAGAAAACTCTACGCAGTCAAAAGCCCTTGGGCTCGGACGACAAGATCGGGTTCAGCACCCGCATCGTTGCAAGGTCCGATGCCAACGCTGATCGTTCGCCAGGAGGGTGAGGCCTGGACCCGCCCCTTTGTGACCGTCATTGAAACGTCCGAACGCGGAAAGAGCACCGTGCGTCACGTCGACCGTCTGGACAGCCTGGCTATCGACCTGACCTCCGTGTCCGTCCAATCAATCGTCGATAATCGTGAGCGACTCGACTCGATATTCTCAGATAGCGTTGGCACAGACTGCCACACCATCGGAGACGACCGATTTCAGGGACACTACGGCACTGTCACATTGTTGGACGATGACCTTGCAGAGCTGTATCTGGGTTCGGGGAAATCGATCGGTCACAAGGGCTTTGGTATCGAATCAGCTTCGGAAACATCTGCTGCGATCGCTGTCACGAACGATACCATTCGAATATCCTGTGAGAGCGATATCACGATTCATCTTCCCGTGTCGTTAATAGACTCGGTTCGCGCCTCACTCGACACGCAAAATATCCCCTTCACATCAACCAAGATGAATCTTGAATTGAAGTTGGGCATTGGGCTAACCGTGCTTAGTCTGAAAAGATGATTACTTCATCCCAGATGCTTTGAATCATACCGAACTGTTTCCTCCGACACCCGACTCCCCACGCCCGACTCACGCCTCTAGATCTCCTCTTCCCAGTCCACCACCGCCCCTGCCTCACACAGCGCATCTCTCAACCGATCCGTATCCACTTCCTTATATGCAATCGCATCCTTCACCACCTGCACCGAGGCCAACCCGGCCGCGTGTCCCATCGCATAACACGGACCCATCTCACGCAATGGACCTAACACATCACGTTCCACACTGATAGCTCTGCCTGGACAGATCACATTCTCAATGGGTCTCGGGACCAGGACTCGGTAAGGAATCGGCATCGCCAGTCGTTTCAGTTTCGGCGCGTCCTTCCGGCTATGCATCGGTTGATAGCTGGGACGCTTCGGATCGGGCAAATCCCAGCCATATCCGCTGAACCCAATCGTGTCCGGAAACGCCAGCTCATCTGCAACGTCAGCCACTTTATAAACGAAAGCCCCCACGATACGACGGGTCTCACGAATACCAAGCACCGGTGCAACCATTCGGATGCGTGCATTCTCGAAACCCGGAAAGTGCTTCTTCATAATCGCGAACAGTTCGGTCACTTCGCTCCGGCCCTGCATCATCCCTTTCGAAAGAGAAACACCGTCGGTACCATCGACATCGCAGATACGCGTTGTATTGATCATCAGTGTTCCTTTCTCGTGAAGCTGAACGCTGATAAAGATATCGTATGGGAAAGGCCATGCATCCTGGTCCTTGAGCGACTGAATCAGTTCCCGAAACCGATTTGAATTCGACTTATAGATTTCCGAAGCCAGTACATCCTGATCGACATTGTTTACGTGGAACATCAGTGTCGCGGGGGTCATCAGGTTGTCTTCTTCGCGCCCCTTCACAAACGCACAGCCGCTACGTGCCGCCACATCGCCATCGCCGGTAGCATCAACTACGGCCTTTGTTGGGATTGCCCGCAGCCCACCTTTGTTAAACACGATGATATGTGTGATCCGGCCGGCCTCGATGACAACGTCGACCATAGATGTAAAGAAAAGGAGATCGACACCCGCCTCGAGCATCTTCTCGTCAAGAATGGCCGTCATCTGAATCGGGTCGAACGGGACGCCATAGGTGATGTTCGACACTACTCCCGTCCATCCGTGAGGACTGAACTTTTCACCCTTGATATCGACAGGATTGATCGCGCCACCACGAGCGGCCAGATCCTCAACGATTTCCTTGAAGATACCTGCCACGCACCAGTGCCTGTTATCCCGTGTTCTTCCACCGAGTAAATGAGAAACACCGGCCGACGTTCCGACGCCTCCAAGTTGTCCCGTTTGCTCCAACAGAAGGACTCTCAGCCCCGCTCGCCTCGCAGCAAGAGCGGCAGGAATCCCGGACGGCCCACCCCCACAGACAATCAGGTCATAGGGTTCCCCTATTGGGATCGACTTTTCAAAACCAAGCGTATTCACGATTGGGAAGATCCTCACCTTGTAGGGTTGCTTCGTATACCACGAGTTTTCACCTATTGAGCATCCACCATTACTATACCAAACGTTCTATAGGCGGCTCCGGCTGATAGAACGAATAAACATTAGAGACCGCACGTCTTCAAAGACTAAGCCAACCCAGTGATACAGCCAGGATCTGGGTCACCAATAACTAAAAACGTTCGAATTAGGACACTAGCCCTGCTAGATTTGATTTCAGCAGGGCTGGTTCTTTATTTAGTCACCCAGACCTTCCTAACGCGCCCTTTTCGATGCATTCATCTGTTCAACGAGTATCAGATCCGCACCATCGATAGCGTCCCCCGCTAAGCCCTAAAACAGAAAGGTAATCGGTCGGACTCATTCTCGATCTGCTCCTGGAGTGACCACGCTGGTGCGGTTCGGTGAACCCTTCTTGCATCACTGAAGTCTGATCTTTTCCTTTATGGGCCAAACGTTTTCTGTATTGGGTTGATTTTATCATGATGGTTCAAATTAATCATCTTTGAGGTAATCATATGGCGATCTGTGCACTGGGATACATTGGGATCCGTTCTGACAGGATGGATGATTGGTCAGAATTTGCATCGAAATTGATCGGGATGCAGCAGGTCGACCGAGCGGGTCAAACCTGTGTGTTTCGGATGGACGACCGTAAGCAACGTCTAATCGTTTCCGACGAACCAGGTGACACGCTCTCTTTTTTAGGATGGGAGGTAGCCGCATCGAGCGACTTGCAACATTTGGCAACACGGTTAGAAGCCGAAGGTGTCGCGGTGAAGTGCGGGAGTGACAATTTGTGTGACCGCCGGTTCGTTAGCGAACTCATTTACTTTCACGATCCTGATGGTAATCGAATCGAATTGTTTCACAATCCCCAACTAACGGACGCTCCATTCCAACCAGGGCGATCAATCACGGGTTTCAATACAGGAGCCCTCGGGATGGGGCACGCCGTGTTGAACACCAAGGATGTCGACAGGATGCTGTCCTTCTATCGTGACAAACTTGGTTTTTCTGTAAGTGACTTCGGTTTGAGTCCCTACCCAATGTATTTCTTTCACGTGAACGAAAGGCACCACAGCCTTGCGCTGTTGGCAACGGGCGGATCAGGATTTCATCATTTCATGGTTGAGTACAAACACCTCGATGATGTGGGACAAGGCTACGATATCGCACAACAGCAAGAAGGGCGTATCGCATATACGTTAGGGCGCCACACAAACGATTATACGACTTCATTCTACGCACATAGCCCCTCCGGTTTTTTTGTGGAAAATGGCTGGGGGGGGCGCCTCATCGATCCGACGACCTGGGGATCTCACGAGACTTTCGATGGCCCCAGTTTTTGGGGACACGACCGCCTCTATCTGCCTGAAGACCAATGCATCACCATGCGTGATATGCGTATGGATGCTGCGTCGCGAGGATTACGCGCACCTCACTTAATTGAGTGTCCCTGGCTGTACGGACAGATGAGTTCGAAGTGACCAATTTCTCACCCCCTCAAGACTTGGAATCACTACGCACCAGTGACGTGTCTCACCATTTCGATGTCGTCATAATCGGCTTTGGGCCAACTGGAGCAACACTGGCCAACTTGCTTGGGCTCACCGGGGTTCGAACCTTGCTCCTAGACCGAGCGAAGGGCAGCTGTGCACTCCCAAGAGCTGTTCATTTCGACGGTGAAGTTATGCGTGTCTTTCAGACTATCGGTGTCAGTGATCGAATAGCCAAGTGCGCCATTGTAAATGCCGGAATGCGCTTTGTTAACAAAGACACCGAAGCATTGCTGCTCGATTGGTCCAGACCCCAAGAAATCGGTGAACACGGCTGGTATCCCAGTTATCGTTTCCATCAGCCAGATCTCGAGCGTGAGCTACACAACAACCTCATCAAATTTCCCTCGGTGGAAATTCGAACAGGCTGTGAGGCTCAGGTGATTCGTGAAGAGAAAGAAGCAGTTCATGTTCACTATGAAGAATTGGATAGCAAAAACCACGTTGTGGTATCGGGTAAGTTCGTTGTCGGCTGTGAGGGGACTCACTCTCTAACGCGCAAGCTTATCGGCGAGGCGCAGGAGACTCCCATTGAAGATTATGGCTACAACCAACCCTGGCTCGTGGTAGATGTGATCCTGCATAGAGAAAAACCGGAACTGAGCGATTACACGATACAGTATTGTCATTCTGAGAGCCCTGTAACTAGTGCCAGAGGGCCGGGTCTTCGCAGGCGTTGGGAGTTTGCCCTTACGGAGCAAGGGAGAGATCAGCCAATCGACGAGCCATTTATTTGGGAACAACTTAGCCCGTGGCTAGATCCTGAAGAGGCGATCTTGGAAAGATTCGCAGTGTATGAGTTCCACTCTAGTATTGCGCTGAACTGGAGAAAGGATCGATTGTTTGTGGCAGGAGACGCAGCCCATCAGACTCCCCCATTCTTGGGGCAGGGCATGTGTGCGGGTATTCGAGACGCAGCGAACCTGGCCTGGAAGTTAGCGTTAAGTCTGAAAGGAAACACCAATCCAAGCGTGTTGGATAGCTATGAACAAGAGCGCATCGATCACGTCCGCAGCTACATAACCACGGCCATTGATCTAGGACAACTGATCAACAGAAATAACAACACGGATCTATATGAAAAATTGAATGCTCCGGACGGAAAAATGAAGAGCATTGCGCCTACGCTGGGAAAAGGCCTCGCCATCCAAGAGAACACCCACGTGGGTAGTATATGCCCGCAACCAACCTTAACGCGCGTTGGTGACCACCCTACCTTTCTAGATGATCATTGCGGCTATGCGCCGAATTTGTTGATTGATTCCAAAGGGGCAGAGGAACTATCTGACGAACAGTCCGCGGTTCTCAATAGATATGAGTCGGCCGGCTTGTGTGTAGTAAATTCGGATTCGGAACCGCACGTAGCTGCTTTGCTCAAACAGTTACAATTAAATGCACTTCTAACAAGACCCGACAGATATATCCTCGCGAGCTCTACCAACAGCTCTGAGTTACAGACAATGCTCGATCAGGTTCCACTCGTTATGCCAGCTTATCCCTGACGCGCGACGGTAAACGGGCGACCTCTAATGAGATCCGAGACAAACCATGCGACTAGGCCTCAACTCCCTCATTCGCGACCCAGAAAAACCCAACCGTTGGATCGACGTCGAAGGCGTGCTGGATCTGGTCCTTGAGCTCGGCCTCGATCTGATCGATGTCCAGCTTGACCGAGGATTTCGCTCTCTCAACGATGTTTATCTTCGTTCTCTACGAGAAAAATGCGAAGCCCTTGGCATCGACGTCGGCTACGCCGGAGTAGGACAAGGATTCGTTGGTGTTGCGGAGGACGCGAATGGCAAGCGGGTCGGCGTGATGCTCTCGGACGACGAGATGACATCCCGAATCCAAGAGGTTGAGTGCGGGATCGAGGCTGCTCTCAAGGTCGGTGCGCCCCTCATTCGCTTGTTCGCAGGAGCCGTACCATCTGAGTCACCCGGGGCTCACCGCATCTGGGAAAACGCCATAGAAGCATTTCGGCACGTTGCAATTTTCGCGGAAAACCGTGGCATCCAGATCGGCCTTCACAACCACCCCCCCGCTGTGGCTCCCACTAGTGACGATATCCTCAGGCTACTCACAGAAATCGACCGCCCAAACGTAACAGTTCTGATGGACACGGGACAGTGGTGGGGATCTCCGGGCACGAACCTGAAAGGTATTTCAAACCCTGACTTGGGTTTCTATCGCTTTATGGAGCTGGTAGCACCCCACGCGGCATACGTAAGAGCCAAGATATACAGGATCGAATCCGGAGCAGAGGAGTGGCTGGATTACCCTAGAATCTTCCGAATACTTGAGTCAGCGGAATACCTTGGCCCCGTATCGATAGTTTATGAAAACCGAAACAATCGCTGCGGCTACAAAGAAGCGCTCAAGCTCGCAGTCGCCCATCTCCGTTCGTGCATGCACACAAGCTAGTCGAGATCAAGAAACATATTGGCGACTTATTATATATGACCTACAACTCTGGACGAGTAATTCCACTTATTGACTCGCTCCCGATAATCCTGGTGTGTACATCTATAGCTGGCTCAACCACAGGAAATTATTTAGACTTAGTTAGTTCTAGGAAATGGAACCGCTGAACTATTGCTTTCTTGATCAGAAAGGTTCTGGAACCAAAGCAGATTAAGGACGTCTCAGGGAGGAGCCGTTCGTTTTCAGGACAATGTCCATTAGGGAGTATTGCAATGACGAATTCAAGTAGCTCAAGAAGAATTCTATTCCGGCCAATATTCACGGTATGTATGTGGACACTCATTGCCGCGGTGGCTGGTTGTTCTGGTGCTGATAAGTCTATGTCCTCGGACTTAACTGATCAGAACCTAGAAAAGCCTAGCGCTGTAAATCCCACTAACGTGATTCAAAAACAAAAAAGAACGAAGGACGTAAAAGGCCTAAACCACGACAAAACTAAAGGGCCAAAGATTCAAAAGGGTCCGAAAAAAGTCGGCAAGAAACGCAAAGACGATGGCGTTGACTGGCGTGTTGCCATGGCCTCGTCTACAGACAAATGGTCGGATGAACTGAAAAATCAGATCACTGCGGCAGGATACGATCTGAATGAAGTGGCAGAAAAAATCAAGAAACGCCAGGAATCAACTGACAAAAAGAGTCAGAAAAAGCTCGGTAAGAAACGCAAAGATGATGGCGTTGATTGGCGTGCCGCCATGGCCTCGTCTCCGGACAAATGGTCGGATGAACTGAAAAATCAGATCACTGCGGCAGGATACGATCTGAATGAAGTGGCAGAAAAAATCAAGAAACGCCAGGAAT
>PAXL01000008.1 GCA_002714465.1 Gemmatimonadota bacterium
CCCCCGAAGCTTGCTGTGTGCTTCCGTTCAGAGCGAAAATCCCCGGGACAACACAAACGGGCGGTTGGTACTTGGTCTCTTGCCCTAGGGGCTCCGAGGTCGCCCCCGCCCCCTCGGGGGAGGGGTGCCAGACTCAGACCGTGAGGACGCGTGCGGTTGCGCTGGCAGTGCTTCTGCTGGCCTCGGGATGTGGTGTCAACGTGGAAACGGACAAACCGGTAGTTACTAGTTCTGTTGTCACATCCACTGGGGTTGTTTCCAACACAACAGTTCCACCGACGACCGCCGAGGGGCTAGCCAGCACCGTGGCGTCAAAGGCTTCCGACGCGTCGACGACAACCGCACCGCCCGCGACCAAAGTTGCTTCCAAGCCCGACGACTGGATCGCCGACCTCCTTGCCGATCTGCAAATCAGCGACACCGCACCCCAAGCGGATTACGAACGCGCCGACTGGGGCTCAGGCTGGTCAGACAATGACAGCGACTGCATCAATACCCGACATGAAGTTCTCGCCCTCGAGTCCCTAATCCAAGCCGAGATGGACTCGTCGGGTTGCAAGGTCATTGGTGGTCAATGGTTCGCTGCTTTTACCGGAATCTATGTCCATGACCCGGGTGCACTCGACGTCGACCACTTCGTTCCACTCGCCAACGCTCATGCCTCCGGTGGATGGGCTTGGTCCCTGGCAGACAAACGCGACTACTACAACGACCTGTCTGATTCGCAACACCTGATAGCGGTTACTGCGTCAGCGAATCGCTCTAAGGGATCCAGAGGACCCGATGAGTGGAAGCCTCCTGATTCCAGTTATTGGTGCCAGTACGCCTACTCATGGGCTGACATAAAGGTTCGCTGGGGGCTAACTGCCACAAGCAGCGAGGCAAACGCTTTACGGACAATGTTGGAAGGATGTGATGGCCTTCCAGAGATCACCACGCCGCCGCAGCCCGTAGTAACCGTCACCACTGCTGCACTAACAACCATCGCACCCGACGCTCCTGCTAACCCGGGTAACAGCAAGAACTGCGGAGACTTCCCCAACTACGCCCAAGCCAAGGCTTGGTATGACACCTACTTCCCGTACTACGGCGACCTGGCACGACTAGACGGTGACAATGACGGTGAACCCTGCGAGTCACTGCCCGGAGGTCCATAACCCGGCTGCACGTATTTGCACCGAGGACTTCTGGCGTCGCCACCCCATGTGGGGTGGAGTCCACAAGCGTCAGCATTTGATCTGTGGAACCCTTATCCGTCCACCTACGAAAAGGGGAACCATGTCCTATACGAGCATTACCACTACGACACCAGGGCCACGGATGCTGGCGGCAGAGACCTCCGAGGAAGGTGACGCCTTGTTGGCCGAGGTCTTTGGGGTTCTTGCTGCCAATGGCGGTGAAATGGTCCTATCTGGTCAGGACTTCGCGCGTGGCGTCAACGTATCGATTACAAAATATGAGGATTCAGCTGCAGCGGTGAAGACACAGATCGAGATATCAGCGAAAGGCTTGCTGGAGTTCGTTTCCGCTGGGCCATTCGTAACCCTTGATGAGTGGTGGCCGATTGCCTCAGCCGCAATCAACGACAACTAGAGCCCTGTCGCGCCGAGTCCGCTCTTTGGGGCGGGCTCAGCGTGTTCAGACAGTCTGCGCGTATCTGCACCCGGGCCTCCTGGGGTCACCCCAGCCACTGCGGGGAGGGGTGCCAGACTCAGACCGTGAGGACGCATGCGGTTGCCCTGATAGTGCTTCTGGTGGCTTCGGGATGTGGCGGGAGTTCGGACTCCGCAGAGTCGGATCGCAACGCTCAGATGGTCCTAGCGCTTGAAGCAACCACGACCTCCGCCCCTGCAGAAACTCAAACCGAATCCAGTTCATTGGGCTTCGACGTATCGGTGGATGGTTGGGGCTTCCAGAACTACGTCGTGGCTGATGACAGCCAGTTCCAGATTTCTGANGCGGTTGCNCTGTTNGGTGCTGAAGCCGTGTGCGTNGACGCTGACGGCGACTGNGTTGCAACGGCGACGGCCACCGAATGGATCTCGATGGTTGCCGCATCCATGACGGGTGGGATCTGTGAGGGCATGACCGTTNGAGGCCTCGACCTNTTCCTCGTTGGCGACTCTGCTGCAACCAGCAGTGTTGGACTGANCGACGANTTNCATCGCTATTTGACCCGTCTGTACGCCACCCAGTTTCTGGGTGACGTGATCGAAGAGACATCCAGATGGCGTGANCGCAGCGTGTCCGACATCGTTACCGAGCTAAAGGCAGCTCTCNCTGNTCGNAACCACGAGCAGTACACGTTGGGCCTGTACACGAAAGGCGGCGGCCACAGCGTTCTCCCACATGCCGTGGCCATTGAATCCGACGGCTACGGGTTGATCTCGGTGTACGACCCGAACTGGCCGAACCAACAGCGTTACGTCGAAGTCGATGTCGAAAATGATCTTTGGCGGTTCTCCTACGACTCCCCTGACCCTGGCGCAGACCCCGCGCCGTGGACAGGTGGAAACGGGACCCTTGACCTGACACCTCTTTCGGTCCGAGAGGCACCGTTCCCCGAGCCGTTCACTGGAGCGGGGACAGGTAAAGGGGTGTTGTTGGCAGTGACGAGCGCGAACCAGGGCTGGACCGTCACCAGCGGCGACGGCCAAGTCGCTTCGGGAGANGACCTGCTTCCAGGAAACGGGATTGTCGCGTCGGTACGCGGTGCCTTTGGTGCGACAACAACCCTTGTTCGCGTCTCGGAGGGCGTCCTTACTGTTGAAATNTCTGATGACACACGGGTTGCCGTGCAGACGTCTACTCAGATGGCGTCGCTGGAATCCCTTGAAGGGGTCACNGCAGTCTTTACCGCTGGACAGGGTGTGTTGGGTGTTTCCGTTGCGGAAGGCCCTAGAGCTGAGTTGTCGATCACGGCCGCCAACAGCCGTGTCGAAGTCCTCGTTCCTGCGGCGGCAAGCGGTCAGATCGAAGCCACCAGCACGGAAACCATCATCAAGGTCGCAGACACTGATGGGAACCAGATCACCGACCTGTCAATCCCTGTAGGTGACACCCGACAGGAGCTTCGAATCGACCAGGAAGGCGGACTGCGTGAAGTGCAGCCGTTGTCAGCCCCGGAGGAAGTGCGTGCAGCGAGCCTGGACTACACCCCTGTCAGCACGCAAGCAGAAACCACCACGACCACGATCCCCGCTGCATCGACCACCGTTGAAGCATCGCCGGCCTCGACCACTGCATCGCCAGCAACAACCACGACCAAAGCCCTTGATTCCGTGCCGACAACCACCACTCAAGTAGGCAGCAGCCCTGCCACGTCAACTGCAACCACGACTCATTCGACCTCGCTGCCTGTTGTGACAACGGTTCCTGCGTCGACTCCGACGGCCACAACAACGCCTCAGGCAACCACCACAACCCGAACACCGGTGATTTCGACCACGGCAGCGACAACCACCGCTGCGACAACAACGTCGACACGATCACCCGCCGCATCAACCACTACAGATCCCACCACCACTCAACCTGACTGCGTCATGGACCCCAGCACGATGACTATGCCTGAAGGATTCACCCTGCCAGAAGAGGGAATACCCGAAGGCTATGTCCCGCCGTCGGATATGGAGTTGCCCGACGGAATGACAACGCCAGGCTGCTAGAGGCTGGGTGGTAACGACCTACGGATAAGAACGAATAAACGTAAGGTCGGCAGAACAACGGGATGGCCCTAATCCAGCCTTAGCGTCACCCACGCTAGGAGATTTTGAGATCAACTCATATGAAAGTGAGACCGTGAGATCAATGTAGTAGAGCTCGCCAGTTTCGGTGTTCTCAACGATAATTGTTAGTTCGGTAGTTGCAATAGCGGGGTCAATTACTTCCTCCCACTCCAGTTGGACGATCCCAAACCCAAAATCTTCCCAGGGCTTTCTTTCGGCGCTGCTGCCCGCTTCATATTCAAACATCCAGTTATCGATGTTGTTGGATCCTGATGGTGCCAGCCAGTAAGTCAGCGGCAGATCATTAGCTATTTTGGACAGGGTCACCGTGGGGTGAGCCCAGTAAAGCTCGCTCGCTTCTGTGTGATCCGCCGTGCCATCAGACCAGCCATCCGGAATGAGATTGATGACGTTAGGACATCTGAGGCCCAGATTAATAAAATCATCTACGTAGTTCTTGGTCTCAGTTACTGAATACTCAACATCAGAAATGACCACAGGTTTCTTGCAGTCCCCAACGGGGAACCAGAACGNACAGTNGNCCCAGACTTCGTGGTAGACGATGCCAGTGGATTCGATGGGCACTACCAGTTCACGGTGAAGGATGTACGCGGGCAGCCCTTCGCCGGTACCGGATATGTACCAAGAGTCATCGACATCTGAATCCTCATCGTCCATTGAAGGCAGTGCCATTGGCTGATCTGGAATACCAAGAGACTCCGGCTCGGNCGGCGGCGGGGGCAACAGTTCTTCTGTCAGCTCCTCGGTCGCCCCTGACTCGTCCACAGGAACCGAGGTCTGGTCGACTTGCTCGGGGTACTCAACTTCTTCCATCGGGATCACCTCGGTTGGCGATACCTCTTCTGGACCCTCAGGGACAGAGGTCTTCTCCAACTCGGCGACCCGTTCCGCCAGGTCGGCAACCTCGTTCGTCATCTCCTGAACAGCGACATTGGCGGTGTCAGGGTTCTCATCATCCACAGCAGATGCGCCGGAAGAATCTGCTGTGGACTCCTGAGGCTCAGCGATCTGTCGTTCTTCAAGTCGTTCGAGACGGTCAGATAGCTCACGAATCTGTCGTTCATCTGACTCGCTTGCAGGCGCAGCAGCGGAAGTGGCTGTCGAGTCGCCTGGTAGCGCCCTGTTGCGAACCCACTCGTCATCAGTACCCGAATCCTGCGAAAGGGCGACAATCCCGATGATCAGGCCCGCCAAGCCAAAGATCGAAGCTGCTACTGCAATCTGACGATCTCTTGACATCACAACTCCGAAGGCTCCACCGAAGCAGTATGTCCTCGGAGTAGGAAATTTATAGCATTGAGCAGAGACGGGGAAGAACACCTGCCCGTGTTTGCACCGGGGGCTCCGGGCGTCGCCCCCCCTGGGGGTAGGGAAGTTCTGCAGAAACTCCACCCAGGATCCGACATCGAAAATTTAAGTGTGGTATAATCGGTGTCGTCGACGTCATTTCGGCCGCCTTCGGGCGGTCTTTCTGCTTTTTCAGCCCAAACAGCGCCCATCCCGACCGCTTGAGACACCGTCGGGCGCGCCGCATGCACGTGACGCGGAGCTGACGAGTGGAAACGACTGTCCACCCCATGGACAGGGGTCAGGTCAGTAGTGCCTCGGCGATACTGTCGAGGTGGTTCAGGTCCTGGTCGTCAAGGACCTGAAGGTAGACCCGATTACATCCTCGTTCAGAGAACTCAGCAGCCCTTGTGCGCAGTTCTTCTCGGCTTCCAGCAAACCCGTTTTGGCGAAGTTCGTCGGATTGCCGGCCTATCGCCGCTGCACGCCGTTCCATTTCGGCCTCGCCCTCACCACAGCAGACAACCTGAGCACTGGAGTAAACGAGGTCGTCAGGATTCCGGCCGCTGGCCCGACAAGTGTCACGCACGATGGCGGTCACTTCTGCCCATCTCTCCGGCGACGTGAACGGGACGTTGAACTCGGTGGCGAAACGGGCAGCCAGCTGAGGTGTTCGCTTGGGACCTGCTCCACCCATGATTATCGGCGGACCCGGCCTCTGTGTGGGTTTCGGCAGAGCGGGTGAACTCTTGATGGTCAGCATCCGGCCGGAGTAGTCGAAGGTCTCTCCAACCGGCGTGTTCCACATCCCGGTCATGATTTCCAGGGTGTCTTCGAGCAGGTCGAAGCGTTTTCCGATCGGCGGGAAGGCCAGACCTTGGGCCTGGTGTTCAGCCTCATACCAACCGGCTCCGACGCCGAGTTCTACCCGCCCGCCACTCATCTGGTCGACCTGGGCTACCGCCACGGCAAGAGGACCAATATGGCGAAAGGTGACCGGAGTTACCAGGGTGCCTAGGCGAATACGTTGAGTGTCGCGGGCAAGGCCAGCCAGCGTCGTCCAGGCGTCGGTGGGGCCGGGAAGTCCATTGCTGTCTCCCATGCTCAGGTAATGGTCGGAGGTAAAGAATCCACCGAAGCCGAGTTCGTCAGCATGGCGAGCCAGGGTCAGGAGCCGTCCGTAGGTCGTCCCCTGCTGCGGTTCCACAAAGATTCGGTAGTCCACGGTCCTCTTTCAGTTCCTTCTAGATGCTGGGCCAGATGGCCTTCCATTCTGGCTAGGCACCTGGATGTTTGCTCGTATCTACACCGAGGGCGTCAGAGACACCCACCGCCTCCTCAGGGGGCGTGGCAAACTCAAGTCGTGAGGGCACTTCCTGTAGTCATGGCNTTAGTTTTGCTCGCATCGACTTGTAGTGGGGGTTCGGACTCCGCCGAGTTGGAGGTGTTGCGGGAAGAGGTTGCAACCCTTAAGGCACAGGTGGCGGCGGCCACTCAAGACTCTGAGTGGGAGTTGGNGGCGTTGCGGGAAGAGGTTGCNACCCTTAAGGCACAGGTGGCGGCGGCCACTCAANACTCTGAGTGGCCAGATGAGTATCAGGCCCTATGGGTGGACATCTGCCAGCCGATCGTAAAGGCGCTTACTGACTCGGCAGATGTAGACGGGCTATCTCCTCGTGATATTTGCCAATGCACCTTGGATGGGCTGATGAAGGCTTTCTCATTAAAGGANTACGAGTCGTGGACGCAGGACANCAAAGACCGTGCAGCAGCTCCCTACGTCACCATGTGNTGGGGGNCGGGATAGGCCGCCTGNANGGATTTACACGTAGGGCNCCGATGTCGCCCCCACCATGGAGTGTTACTTCCTTCGGCCGCTNTGGACAGGTTCAGTGTCGGGCATCATCTTGTTGAGCNCAAAGTAGACAGGGCAGAANTGAGTNACTGGGCTAATGATCTGCAACCCCGCGACGATGCCAGCAATCCANAGCCACTGTGTTGAGACTGCTGCCCCCAATATGACGCTGAGCATGTAGACCGCTCCGGCAGTTCCGTCATGAGCTCGAATCTTATTTTCCATTTCAATCTTCTTTCCTAAATCAGAACTAGGTAAGTGTCAGGGGTGGGGAGATTTGAGCTCCCGCCACGNGTCTGTCACCTNCCCTTGGAGCGGGGCGGNGTNAGGAGCCCATGGATCNAGGTGCGCGCAGGCAGGTGAGCGAACCGCGGNTCGGCCTACCATCAGCGCATGGTCTTCGAAGGAACAATGAGNGGGCGCATGGCCCGCACCACCATCGCTGAGGGGTTTCACGTNCTTCCTGGCATGGGCAANTGTCTGGCTGCCGAAACCGACGCCGGGATGGTCATCGTCGACGGCGGNCCGGTTGGGGTGGCCCCCAAGATGATTGACCACCTGCGTGGAATCACCGACGCTCCTGTCCATGCGATCTGCTACAGCCATGGCCACAACTCGTACAACGCGGGGATGGGAGCCTGGCTAGAGCACGCCGCGGACCGGGGAGACCCGCCACCCCGCCTGGTGGCTCACGCCAACATCCTGAACCGCTACGCCCGCTATCGGGAGACCCACCAACTCCAGGCACGGATGGCCGCCGTGCAGTTCCCGGGGCGAAACGGGGTTCCCATAGCCGCTCTNGATGACGCATTCCTCCACATCGATCCGACCGAGACCTTCGAGGACCACATGGTGATCGTGGACGGTTCTCGGCCGGTGGAGGCCTACTGGGCCCCCTCGGAGACCGACGATTCCCTGGCCCTGTGGTTCCCAGCGGATGGTCTTCTCTACGGCGGTCCAGCCACCCCGGCGGACTCCATCCCCAACGTGGGTACCCCTCTGCGAACCCANAGGTTCACCATCCGGTGGGCCGACACCCTGGACCGCCTCGCCGCCCTAGGCGCTGAGACCCTGGTCACCGAATTCGGTCCGGTGGTATCCGGTGCAGAGATGGTTCGAGAACGCCTCACCATGACCGCCGAAGCCATGCGGTGGCTCCGGGCCGAAGTGGTCGACAGGATGAACCGAGGTATGAGCGAAGCCGAGGTTCTTGCCGACATGTCCTACCCGGCCGANTTGTTCGACCACCCGTGGATGGCTCCTACCTACGGTTGTGCCGACTACATCGTGCGAGATCTCTATCGAGAGGAAAACGGTTGGTGGGACCGCAACCCCACCACCCTGCATCCATCACCACCCGACGAGGCAGCCGTGGAGATTCTGTCCGCCCTAGGCGACCCGGCGACCGTGTTGAACCGGGCCAAGGAACTCGCAGCAGAGGGGCGGACCCAACTAGCCCTCCACGTAATCGACTTGGTGGCCTTGGCCCCCGGCGATGAACCGGTGGTAGTCGAGGCCCGTGCCGTCAAAGCCGAGATGTGCCGGGTGCGTTCCGAAGAGGTCGAACCCTTCGTATCGAAGTCCTGCTATCGCTCCTCGGCCCGGCTCCTAGACCAGGGCCACATCTCATGGCAGGACCTTCCCTGACGTCAATGACGCGCAGTGGGTCAGGGGTTCGAATTTCTCGAAACTCGTAACTGTGAACTGCAGTTTTTTGCGTGTTATGNCTCTCGGACTGGCCNTGGCGGAGAAACACCTCTAGCGCGTCCCTTCGCGTGGGGCTCCGGCTAGCGAAGGCCATTGCTTGAAGCGATACTCAATCGCTGTTATATATGGCGCTGAATATTGAATATAAAGCCGGTCCCAGATGGGGGTTCTCACCTCCCCCTGGGATGAAACTAAAAGTGGTGGAGCCAGGGGCTAAGGGTTCTGCCTAGCCATCTAGACAGACAGGGGAGTCGCCGGATGCTGGATCAAGAGATTGCCAGAGAGAGTTTTTTTCGAACCCATGGGGGACGCGGAAGGGGCCGTTCTTTCTGNAAAAGATGGGTTGCGGTACTGCTCAGCGTTGTCCTGATCGCACCAGCTTGTGGGTCTGATGATGACTCACAGATGGATCTCACCCTCGCCGGTAGTTCTACTTCTTCGTCGGTCTACGGATTTTTGTTGACTCATGCTCGCCTAGCGGGTCAAGCGGATGGGGCTATCACCGTCAATGTGCGAGAGAGTTCGACCTCAGACAACCCTGGTCTTGTAAGTCAGGGATCGGTTGACTATGGAATCGCAGGTCTGAACGCCCTAGCCCGGTCTTACAAGGGAACGGGTCAGTATGAAGGAAACCAGAGTCCTGACTCCCGGCTCCTAATGACCTACCTGACCGTTGCGGAAATGATTGTTGTCCGGTCGGACAAGGGAATTGCGACCGTACAAGATCTCGAGGGCATGTCATTTGCCCCGAGCATGCAGGGGTCACCCGTTTACACCAAAGTGCTTGAGATGCTCGACGCCCTTGGAGTCACTGTTGACGTGTTTGATGGGGCCCTAGAGGACGTTGTGAGCGCAATGAAGGACAATCGAATCGTTGGATTCGGAAAGGCAGGAGCGGGCAAGGCTGCTGACGCAAGCATGCTTGATGCTGCGAGTGCTGTCCCTGTCACCCTGGTCGGCTTTAGCGACGCAGATATAGCGGCGATCCAAGCGGTTCATCCGAACTTCAACTTCACTGAAGTTCCGGCTGGGGCCCTCATGGATAGTCCCGCGGTCAAGCAATCGACGATTGACGCCGTCTATTTCACTGACGCTTCAATGTCTGAAGACGACGCGTACCGCCTCACTAAGGCTCTTTGGACGACTCTGCAAGCGTCCGCTGATGAAAGCGGCTACGCGGCCTCTTCCGGAATTGTCGCAGAGCAGACGGTTGAGGCGAGTCGACTTGTGCCCCTGCACCCAGGAGCCGAGCGGTATTGGCGCGAAATTGGGGTGCTGGACTAAGCAGCGACCCCCAAGAGAGGCATTGCTAGTAAGGGTTGTCGGACCGAGAGAGTTACAGCGAGTTGACAGGCGTTTCGATAGAAGGACTGTCACGCTATGACTGAGCCCTCTCGGTCCGGCACTCTTCGCTGGGCGCCCCACTGCCTCACAGGAGCCGCAATTGCATTAGCGGCGTATCACTACTGGACCTCCTATCGAGGCTCCCTGCCGTTCATTCAACATCGCAGCGTTCACCTCGGTGGGGTGTACATCATTCTGCTGCTCTCCTGGCTTCAGCCAAACGGCGGGCTAGGGAACGATAAGAGGCGAGTGCCGCTAGTGGCAGGGCTCATCGTTGCCTCCTCAGCCTTCTTCGTCTTCTCTTACACAAAAGACATCACTTTTGTTCGGCGACAGGATCCAGCCTCTATTCCCCTGATCCTCTGGGGGGTAGGTGTTCTCCTTCTGGGCTTGGAACTATGCAGGAGGGTTCTTGGCTGGATGCTGTCTGGAATTGTGATGGGGCTAGCTGCCGTCGTTCTTTTGGCCCATCTTGATTTCATACCGTGGTCCGGTTGGATGGCATCAGTTACCACGAGCGATATGGCCAATACATCCCTTTTCACTACTCAGGGCATATTCGGCAGCATCACTGGCGTATCTGCAGGGGTAGTGGCGAGTTTCCTGATTTTTGGCGGCATGCTCAGTGCATCCGGGGGCTCAGACTCCTTGATGGACCTTGCACGCCTATTGGTCGGACGATTTAAAGGCGGCCCTGGAAAGATCTCAGTAGTAACCAGTGCATTCTTTGGGACGGTCTCTGGGTCTGCCGTTGCAAACGTAGTGGTCGACGGTGTGTTCAACATTCCACTCATGAAGCGAACCGGGTTCAAACCAGAGTTTGCTGCCGCCGTGGAGTCAACCACTTCGGCAGGAGGACAGTTGGTGCCCCCGGTAATGGGTGCTGCCGCATTCATCATGGCAGAATTTACAAATATCCCATACCGAGATATTGCTATGGCGGCGATTACGCCAATAGTTCTTTATTACTTGGCTTTATTCGTATCTATTCACATACAGGCTGTGAAGCAAGGACTTGGTGGCATACCACAATCGGAGATACCACCCGTATCACGTCTGTATAATCCTACGTTTATTGGATCGTTCCTCACGCCAATGATTGTACTTCTGGTGTTCATATATGTATTCAACCGTAGCCTTACCTTCGCGAGCTGGGCCGCTACCACGGCGATAATTACATTCGTAATGCTACGGCCTGGGAAACCACTTATTGAACGGCTCCGTATTATTTGGACAGGCGCGCGTACGGCGGGTATCGAGATCGCAAGAATTGGCGCAATCGTAATAGCTGCTCAATTGCTAATTTCCATCCTAGGAATGTCAGCGATTGCCTCACGTTTGGCAAACTTCCTGGCAATGGGATCTGTCCCAGTTGGATTAGGGCTAGTTTTCTTGGCTCTCGTGGTAGTCATTCTTGGATTTGGAGTTCCTACCGCAGCTGCATACGTTATTGCAGCTTCGTTTTCCACTCCAATCTTTGGAAGTCTAGGAATTAGCCCACTGCCTGGGCACTTATTTATTCTCTACTTTACTGTCTATGCAAACGTGACGCCCCCGGTCATGCCGGCTACATACGCAGCTTCTGCGATAGCTAAAGCAAATGCGGCTCAAGCCGGAATGATTGGAATGAGACTCTTATTCCCGGCCCTGTTGGTGCCATTTATATTTGTTACTCATCCAGAGCTGCTTCTCAATCAGGGATCGTTCGGAACCTTTGTCCCTCTCTTTGTCTCCGTTGCTGCAGGACTGTGTATAACTGCTATGGGTCTTGGCGGCTGGTTTGGTCGGACCCTGGAACGTCGAGAACAACCAGTCATCACGATTATCGGAGTACTGATTGCATGGCCGAATCTAGTACTGACGCTTATTGGGGCTCTACTCCTAGGTGTAGTGCTTTTGCCGCGGTGGAAAGGGAGGGGGCCCGTTGGGGTGAGCAGAAAGAGCTCTGACCGGTCAATAAATCATTCTTAACAATTGGGACTGATGATTACCATCACAAAACTAATTACGACTATTAGGAGATCGAATGCGTCAAATAAGTGTTAGTGAGGCGGCTATCGAGTATGTCAACGCCTACAACAGTCACGATAGGAATCGTTTGCGCGCCGGCTATGCAGATGATTTCGTTGTAACTAATCCCTTGTGGGAAGGTACAAAAGGCCCGGAAGAAACCACCGACACAATTGAGGCGGTGTGGAATGCTCTTACTGGTGCACGATTCCATCTAAATAACTTGATCGTCTCAGGCGAGACCGCCATATTGGAAATGTTGTTCGAATGGGACGATCCCCGGGACCAACAGACCAAACGCTTTGCGGTGGTAGATATCTTCACCGTCGAGGACGGAAAACTCGCGTCACTCCGCGCGTACCACGACACCAGCAATATGAGCAGGTGGCTCGAGGAAATGGGAGCGGAGCTGAACCTCTAGCCCCTACGTGCCTGTGCCTATACAGGGAGCTCTTCTACAGGGAGCTCCTCCTTTGGCGATCCCAGAACCAGGATTTGGACTATCAGAAGCGATGGGGTGCCTCCGGGACTGGCCGTACCCGTCGCCTACCGAAATCTAGCCACTCCGTTGATTCAGTTGGCTAGAGCACATGCATGACGTTCGGTGGCTCAGGGGGTACGAATCCCCCCACGGCCCAACAGTTGTTCCGCCGCAAGGCAGGCCATCTCCGTGTTACGACCTTGTTTTTTTGGTGGTCGTCTGGTGGCCGTTTGCTGGGGAGTACCGTTCCTGAGGTGACCACGCCCACCGACGAAGATCCCCGGGGTCCGGGACAGGAGCCTTTGGAGTACGGGGCGTTGGCGTCGCGCTTCGAGGCCATCCAGGGTGAAACTGGCCGGACGCCTGATTCTCTCGTCCCTCGATCAATTATGCGCGGAATCGCTGCCGGCTTATCCCGGGCACCGTCCCTTCGGCGGATTGACCCCCTCAAGAGTTACCAGCAGCGCTCGCTGTGGGCCCGGCTAGCCGACGAGGCCACGGCGCGACCCGAACACGTTGGCTTCGTCCTACTGGGTGACGGTGGCATCCGGGAGCTGGCCGAACGTCTGGGCGTACCCCACAAGACCCTGGCCACCCGTCTCGACGGTTGGCGGCGGACCCGACCCCGAATGGTGGTGACGTTCACCGGAAGGCGTGTCCGTGGTGCCGCCGTACTCCATACGGTCCAGATCCCCGTGGCGTCCGACCTCGTGCTCTGGGCAGCCACCACCCGTGCTGCCGTCGACGAGGTAGACGGCCGCCCACCCCACCCTCTGCTAGTGGCTGACGCAGCCGAACGCCTCGCCATGCTGGGCGCCACCGGTCCCGCTTTCGGGACATGGCCCGGCCTGGACGATGCCGTAGAGGACCTCGGCGCCGCCATCGAACGTAAGGGCGGCGAAGCCCCCCGCCGCCGGTTGGAGACCGGGCGCCACCGCTGAACTGGTCGCCATCTGCCCCAATCCAACATTGATTGCTTGACTAGGAGCGGATCAGGTGCGGCGCACATCGGTCACACCTCCGCCCCTGTCCCCCAGGGTGGGCCTAGCCTTTTCGCCGTGGCCACCACCTGGTCTTCCGATCCGGCGCGCATCGGCAGACGTCCCGACCTTCGAAACGTCGCCGTCATTGCCCATGTCGATCATGGAAAGACCACCCTTGTTGACGCCCTATTGCGCCAATCCGGCGCTTTCAGGGATAACGAAGAGGTCACTGACCGGGTCATGGACTCCATGGACCTCGAGCGTGAGAAGGGCATCACGATCCTGGCCAAGAACACTGCCGTGGAACGCGGCGGCGTGAAGGTCAATATTGTCGACACTCCCGGCCACGCTGACTTCGGCGGTGAAGTGGAACGGGCCCTGAACATGGTGGATGGCGTGATCCTCCTTGTGGACTCCGCTGAGGGACCTCGCCCTCAGACCCGGTTCGTGCTGCGCAAGGCCCTAGAGGCCGGGCTGGCCATCGTGCTGGTCGTCAACAAGGTGGACCGTCCCGACGCCCGCCTGGATGAGGTGGTCGACGAGACCTACGAGCTATTCCTGGACCTGGACGCCACCGAAGATCAGATCGAGTTCCCGATCCTCTATACGGATGCCCGGACTGGCACCGCCACTCTCGACCCTTCGGTGCCTGGCACCGACCTTGGCCCGTTCTTCGACGTGGTATTCGACCACGTACCGCCGCCGTCCTTCGACGAGTCGGCTCCGCTGCGGGCCCATGTCACGAACCTCGACGCCTCGCCGTACCTGGGTCGCATAGCGGTGTGCCGCATTGACAGCGGCACACTGCGGCGTGGTGCCCCCGTGGCGTGGTGTCGGACCGATGGCAGTATCCAGCCGGCCAAGGTCGCCACCATTACCGTGACTGAGGCACTCGGACAAGTCGACGTCGAGGAGGCTGGGCCAGGAGAGATCGTCTACGTGTCGGGCATCGACGAGGTCACCATCGGTGAAACCCTCGCTGACCTCGAAGATCCCCGCCCGCTGCCCGTCATCACAGTCGACGAGCCCACGCTGTCGATGGCCATCGGGGTCAACACTTCGCCGGTGGCCGGCTCTGACGGCACCAAGTTGACGGCCCGCCAGGTCAAGGCCCGCCTTGACGCCGAGCTAGTCGGCAACGTCTCACTCAGGGTCATGCCCACCGAGCGGCCCGATGCCTGGGAAGTCCAGGGTCGGGGCGAGTTGCAGTTGGCGATCCTCGTCGAAACAATGCGTCGCGAGGGCTTCGAACTCACCG
>PAXL01000042.1 GCA_002714465.1 Gemmatimonadota bacterium
TTGTTCTGTTCGTCCTGCTGATCTTGATCCTGCTTGTTCTGTTCGTCCTGCTGATCTTGATCCTGCTTGTTCTGTTCGTCCTGTTGATCTTGATCCTGCTTGTTCTGTTCGTCCTGCTGATCTTGATCCTGCTTGTTCTGTTCGTCGCTCTTACTCTGCTGCTGTTGTTGCTCCTGAAGCTTCTCAAGGGCCATCTCGAGGTTCACTTTTGACTCGAGATCCTCAGGATCCAGCTCAAGTGCCTTCTCATAGGCGCCTATAGCCTGATCAAAGGTCTGTTGGCGATAGAACGAGTTGCCAAGGTTGTAGTATGCCTTCCCACCAAGCCCCGAGTCGCCGGACTCGATCGCCTTCTGAAACGCTGCGGCTGCTTCCTCCACCGAGCCTTGCTTGTAAAGCGCGTCCCCCACGTTGAAGTGGAGCTCTGGCGCATCTGGTCTGTTGATCTGCGCCTCCCGGTAGGCCTCAAGGGCTGCCTCAAACTCTGATTTGTCGAAGTGCTGATTCCCCTTCTCAACTTTTCTCGCGACATCATCGAGAAAGGTGAACCCGCAAACGACAGTGCTGACCGCGGCCAGCGCCAAACGGCGCATGTTGGTCCCGTTATGCAAAACGTCCCTGCCACTCTTCCGAGACACGCCTGCGATCGGACATCAGACTCTCCAAAATAATCAGCAGTATGGCCACGGCGAGCGGCCACTGAAACCGATGTTTGTATTGTGACAGCTTCCGGGACCCAAGTTCGCGTTTCTCCATATTAGAGACCTGCGCGTAGACCTCGTCGAGCCCGACCCGACCTCTCTGAGAACGGACATAGCCACCGTTCGTGATCTTGGCCATCTCAACAAGCGTGGCCTCACCCAGCCGCGTCTTGACCACGTTGCCCTGTCGGTCTCTTAGGAACTCCGTTCGACCATCCTGCTTGATCGGAATGAGCTCCCCTTCTGGCGTTCCGATCCCAACAGCAAAAATTCTGACGCCCGCCTGTTTCGCCTGACGGGCCGCCTCGAGCGCTTCGCCCGCATGATCTTCGCCGTCCGTTATCAGGACCAGGGCCTTATATTTCTGTTCCTCACTCCCGAAAGCCTCCGTCCCTGTCCGCACCGCCTGCGCTATGGCCGTTCCCTTTGCCGGGATCAACCCAGTGTCGATTGAGTCCAGGAAAAGCTTAGCGGCACCATAGTCGAGTGTCAGGGGGCAAAGGACAAAGCTCTGACCCGAGAAAGCCACAAGCCCGATCCGGTCTCCTTCCAGTCGATCGATCAGCGACTCAATCTCGAGCCGTGCACGAAGAAGACGGTTCGGCGGCATGTCCTCCGCGAGCATGCTTAAGGATGTGTCGAGCGCAACAATCACATCGACACCCCGACGCGACAACATCTCGAGCTTTGTCCCGAATCGTGGTTCCACGAGCGCCACGACAAGGAAAAGGAACGCGACCAAAAGGAGAGCAGCCTTGATCGTCTGCCTTGTCCAGCTGGTAGCGGACGTCAGCTTCATCATCAGGGCCTCCGCACCGAACCGTCTGAGCGCTACCTGTCGACGCCGAAACGACCACACATACAGACCGAACAGGAGTGGAATCAGAAGCAGGAACCAGAAGCTATCGGGGCTTCCGAAACGCATCAGGGAATCCTTCTAAATCGGGTGTTTGCCAAGAGGGACTCGAGACCGAGCATCAGGAGGCCTGGAAGGAGAAGGATCGGGAACAGCTCCCGGTAATTCATATACTCTCGCGTCTTAACCTCGGTCTTCTCCATTTCCCCTATCTCGGCGTAGATCTCGCCGAGCTTCTCGACGCTCGTCGCCCGGAAGTATCGGCCGCCCGTCGTCTCAGCCACGCCCTTCAGCGTCTCCTCATCGATCTCGACTTTGGTCCGCACGTGACGGGGTCCGAATAACCCACCGTCGACACGTCTCAGAATCTCGCCGTCTGATCCTACCCCGATCGTGTAGATCCTGCTTCCCACGGCCTCTGCAGCCTTCGCCGCTGTCAAGGGATCGATCTCTCCCCTGTTGTTGAGGCCGTCTGTCAGCAGGATAACGACCTTGCTCGTCGCGGCTGACTCACGCAAGCGGTTGACCGCCGTGGCGATCGCCGTACCGATCGCCGTTCCATCCCAGTCGTCCTCAGCAATTCTAACATCATCCAGGAAGGCGAGAAACACACCGTAGTCTAGAGTCAGAGGGCATTGCGTGTAGGCTTCTCCGGCAAAGACAACAAGGCCAAGACGGTCGTTGACACGCCCCTTTACGAAGTCAGTGACCACTCGCTTCGAGACCATCAGACGAGACTCTTCGCCTAGGTCGTTCGTCTCCATACTGCTCGACGCATCGATCGCCAAGATGATGTCGATCCCCTCAGTCAGGATCTCGCGCCCTTCCCGGCCGGACTGCGGCCGGGCAAGCCCCACCACAAGGAACAGGATGGCCAAACATCTCAAAACGAACAGACCGTGCCTCAAACGCAGTGCTAGAGAAGGAACGATCTGCCTGGCCGATGAGAGGTCTGAGAACCTGATGCTGCCCTGCTTCGACTGCTGTTGCCGGATATACCGATAGATCAATAGGGGGATCACCAGGATCAGGAGAAGCCATTCTGGATTAACCAGCCGGATCACGAGACTTCGTCCTTCAGCTCGGGCTGATCCGCCTGCGTGCGCTCGTCGTCTATCCCGTCCATCAGGGCCAAGACAAGATCTCCGTCCTGCCGGGCTTTGACCGAGTCAGGCTCGAACTTCGCGAATTTCACTAGATCAGCTTCGTCCAAGAACCCTTCGACCTCGAGTATCCGACCGCTCGACAGATCTGCACGCTCCAGATCTCCCCGAATCTCAAACGTGGCGCGTTCCATTGCCTCCACACCTGTTCGCTGTTCGATGTAGCGTCTCAGCGCTTCAGAAAGTCTAGTGTAGTAGCTATCGAAATCGCCCGCCTCAATCAACCCCGACTCCTGCAGCTTCTTGACCTCGTCGAACCAGTTAACCACGACAACGACGGTTGTCGCACCGGCTTCTCCAATAGCTCTGCGGCGCCAAAGCACATAGGACACGGCCAGCACAATCAGGACAATCAAGACTAGCCAAACCCACACCGGGATCTCGGCATCGATCGCCATTGGTGCCTTGACGTCTAGGATGTCAGACAAGCTGTCAGGTTTGACGGACCGGACAAGGATCGAGATCGGGCTATCAGAGAGCCTCACCGTATCGCCGGATACCAGAACGAGCAGGACATCCAGGTCGCTGATCTCCTGCTCCCCAGTTCGATAGCTGGTCAGTTGAATCCCCTGCTCCCACTTGACGCGTCCACCTTCGGTGCGTTGGTCCGCCTCACCGGGGGAGCCCAGAACACGAAATACGTCAGGAAGACGGATCTCCGGGATAACTTCGGGGACATCCTGCTCGGGAAACTCGAGAACGAGGGTGAGCGTAAGTGGGTCGCCGACCGTTATCGTATCGCGATCGACGGTCACGCGAAACGCGTAAGGTGCGGTCGAGTGGCCAGTCCCGAACGGGATTAACCAGGCAAGAAAAGTCAAGAGGATACGAGACACAGCAAAACCGGTTTACGCTGAATCAGCCTGGTGGCGTAGAGGCGTTCCGATAGATCCGGACATCCCGGATTTTCCCCAAGAAGTAGCGCTCGATCTGTACGATCTGGTTTCGATCGTTTGTCGCCGCGTAAAGATGCTCGTCGACCGCGCCAACGACGATCTCACGGGAGAGCTCACTTCCAATCATCAGTCGCAATCGGATGCCGTTCTTCTGGAACACAAGTCGGCGCTCTTGCCCAATCTCCTCCGCAACGTAGGACTGAGCACGAAGAGCGAAGATCTCATCCAGAAAATCCTCGAGCCGAGTACCTACGACGTAGTGATCCGGATGTGAAGCCAGGTCCCAATCTTCGCGAGCTCGACGGATAAAAATCATGTTCGAGTCAGGGAAGATCATCTCGAGTCGATCGATGCTGTGTCTGTCGAATGTAAAGATGTCTTTCGTTCGGAAGTGGTCTCCGGCAGCGATCAGTTCGTGCACAAAAGCCGAATCTGCTTCGAACACGTAGGGTGAGGTGACGGACTTTGCGAGATACCTTCGGTATGCTCGCACGCCCGCTTTGTGGCCGAATGAGACGCCACGCAACTCCCGGTCGTCTCCCTCGTAGAGCTTGACCTGGAACCAAGGCTTGTCGAGTCCCGTATCATCGGCCACAGCGAGGCCAGAGAACTTCTCGATACGGGCATCCCGAAGCGACGTCAGGAAGCCGTTGATTCCGACGTCGTCCCCGATATCAGAGACTGGTTCCGTCATCCGCCAACTGTAATCGACCCGCTCTGCCGCAATCCTCAGGTCGCCAAGGATCATCTCGATCTCACGTACTCTGTCCGGATCAAACCGAACATACCTCTTGTCCCTCAAATCTAGCAGCGACAGCTCGAACTGATAGTAGAAGCGGCTTTCGGCTAAGTATATCTGGTCGTCTTCCGAAACCTTTACATAGAAATATGCCCCCGTCGGACTGCGGTCCCCGAACGCCACCTCTTGAGTCTCACCCTCACCGTCCGTGAAGGTCAGCCTTACAGCGGGGCTTTCGAGCCCGAAATCAGCCAGGCTAAAATTCGGCAGGCTTGTCTGAGAAGTATCAGCAGCCACACCGGCCTTCTCAAGGGTCCCCGATGCCTCGATCAGTCCCTCGAAAACGCCAAAGTCACCGTCCGTCCGTATCGGCGAGAGGATCTTCCATTTGAACCCTTCTCTCACAGCTGACACAGAATTGCCAGGTGTGTCGAGTCGAAGCTTTGCAACCTTGCCCTTGCCGACCTGTGCGACCTTTCTTTCAGCCTCCTTCGCCTTCTCTATCTCTTCCCATCCCCGGATCTCGAACAGGTAGATGTATCCTCCGAGCAGTGCCAGAAAGAGTGCGAGAATCCCAGTTGTTTTGAAACTCATAGTCGTCGATTCCTTACCTGCGTCGCCACCAGACGATAAGCCCGACAAGAACGGGCAATCCCGGGATAAACACCATCGACAGCATCTTGATCCACTGTCCCTCGTTTACGGACAGCGTGATCGGTCGGTAGCCGCGCTCTTTCGGACGGATGCTGATCTGGGTGCCCTCATCCACTGCCCACGCAGCCGCGTTCAGGAACAGGTCTGCGTTGCCTTGCATGCTCAAGAGCTGATTATTCGCGAAGTCGGAGTCACCGAACACCACGATCCGTGCAGAACGATCCGTGTGGTCCGTGTCCGCTCGCAGCTTGGTGTTCAGCTCTCCCTCGAGTGCGACCGCCAGGGTAAGAGGTCCAGACAGGTCCCAGGCCGCATCGAATGTGGGCACCGACCGGGAGCGCAGGTTCGAAAGATCTCTCTCCCCCCAACTCGACGCAGACGTCATCGCAAGTTTAGTAACTTGCACACCCGGCAACGTACCTCGCTGCTGAAGAGACTGTGCCATCTGGAATACCGTCATCAGCCCCTCATGTTTCTCGGTAACAGGGTGTTTCGCATACCGGGCGACCGCGGGCATCGAGTAATCCATGCCCAGTGTCTTACCGATCGTGCTCTTCTCAATCACCAAGTCGCCGTTCAAGACAACCGACCAAGCCTCCAGAAGAGGCTCGAGACCGGACCGAAAGCCGGGATCCAGAAGGATGAGTCCCGCCGACTTCCCGCCCTCGAAGTATGATTGAATCGCGTCTATCTCCGCCGGATACATCGAGGTCTTCGGCCCGGCGATCACGAGCAGGTCACAGTCACCAGGAACACTCTCCGTTACCAGCAGCAATGAATCCCTAACCTCGTAGTTGGCCTCCACTAGTAAGTTCCGGATCCGGAGATACCCAGACCGCCCATCGCTCCCCGTCGACGCTTCACCGTGTCCCGTCAGAAAGTAGACGACTTTCTTTTTTTGCTGCACGGCCTTCGCAATCGCGTTCGTGAGGTCCTTCTCCTCTGTGGTCGAGATCCTCTCCTCGCGCTCACCGGATATAACGACCGATGTACCGTAGGCCTTCACCTTGAAACGGCGTGCTTCGACCGGCGCACGATCCGGGTCGATTACACGGTAGCTGAAGTTGTCGCTGTGGTAGGCATACTCCCTCAGGAGAGGCTCGACAGTCTTTCGCTCCTGTTCCCTGAAGAAGGAGATCACGCTGACATCGTGCTGCAAACTATTCAGCATCGAAACGGTCTGATCCGAGAGGCTGTATATCCCGCCCTCGGTCGTGTCGAACCGGTACTGGTAGAAGATCCCGAGAAGGTTGACACCAACGGTGATGCCCAGCACGATCAGGATCGATGTGAGGGCGTTCGATCCGTATTTGATGGCTCGTTTTCTCACCTGGTTCGCCACGTCAGACCCTCCACCTACGAGATTCGATCAACGTGTGCGTCAGGAACAGGAAGAACGCCGTCAGGCTCAGGAAGAAAGCCACGTCGATCGTGTCGATCACGCCGCGATTCATGTCTTCCATGTGCGCGAGGATCGAGAGATACCGGAGGATGCCCGCCCAGAGAGGATCGACAAATCGGGACGACCAATCGATAAACCAGAGCAGGAGCAACAAGAAGAAGGAGATCACGGCAGCGACGATCTGGTTTTCGGTCACAGAGGAAGCGAAGATACCGACACTTATAAACGTTGCCCCGAGGAGGAGCACGGCCAGCTGCGCTGACAGGATCGGCCCCCACTCGAGCGTCGCATATACGGAGAGCACGCTGAGAAGACTTAGCGCACCGATTTCGATGATCGCATACAGGCTGAAGCAGGCGAGAAACTTCCCAAGTAAAACTTGGAAGATCGTGACAGGTGAAGTCATCAACAATTCGAACGTGCCCTGACGCTGTTCTTCCGCATACAACCGCATCGTCAGCATCGGTGTCACGATCAGCCACACGAAAAACTGGAGGCTGTAAAAGTCGGTTACTATCACATCGTTTGCATTAACGCCCCCGCGTTGGTGCGCGACGATGTCCTGCGAGTAGTACCGGCTCATCTGATGGAATTCGAAAACAAGATTCTGGAAGATGTAGCCCGTAAAGAACAGGAACACGGCAGCCATCACGTAAGCGATCGGCGAACCGAAGTAAGAGCGCATCTCCTTCAGGTAGATCGCGACGAAATTACGCATCTTCCCCCCCCGGCTCGTCGGTAGTCAACTCGACAAAAATATCCTCCAGCGACATCTCTTCGCGTCGTAGTTCGAGCACATCGATCCCCTTCCCCACCAGTGTGGACACGATCTCCGGGCGAATCTCGTTCTCGATCGGCGCGTCCACATAGAACCCTGTCACTTCACCTGGCACCTCATCCACGCGCTCCACGCTTAGCAAACCCGGAATGCCCTCGAGTGCGGCAGCAGCCGCCTCGTGCGTTCCTCCAACCTCGATGTAAACCCGTTCATTGCCCTTCATCTTCTTTGAAAGATTCGTAGGCGTATCAACCGCGGAAATCTTCCCATTATTGATGATGATCACGCGGCTACACGTCACCGCGACCTCCGGCAGAATGTGTGTGCTCAGAATCACCGTCCTGTCCTGAGCCAACTCTTCGATCAGACGTCGGACCTCGCGGGTCTGGTTCGGATCCAGACCAGAAGTCGGCTCATCGAGGACGATCACTTCGGGATCATGGATGATCGCCTGCGCTAGGCCGACACGCTGACGGTAGCCCTTCGACAGCTGGCTGATCTCCTGCCGAGCTCTTTCCACAAGTCCCGTCCTCTCCATCACCATGTCCATTCGGGCTTTTCGTTTACTCTTGGGCACGCCCTTGATGTTCGCGATGAATTCGAGATACGTTTGGACCCGCATATCCCTGTATATCGGCGGTGCTTCGGGCAGGTATCCAATCCGCTTCTTGACCTCGTGTGGCTGGTCGAAGATGTCGAAACCCGCCACACGAGCCGAACCCTCGGTCGCAGACAGAAAACAGGTTAGGACACGCATGGTCGTTGTCTTCCCGGCACCGTTCGGCCCAAGAAAACCGACGATCTCACCCTTGTCGATGGTAAAGGAGATATCGCTTACGGCCGTAAGACTGCCGTAACGCTTTGTCAGGTTTTCGACTTCGATCATAGTTTAGGCCCTGATTTTGGTCCCGCGCATTTTGAAGAATCGCATCAACGGGTCCGCGTAAGGCTGAGCAGTGGTCACGTCGATCGTATCCACGCCGATCGACCGGAACACGTCTTCACGCTCGGCCACGACTCGCTGATAATCCTGTTCGAACAGCTTTCTGGTTTCCGCGTCCGACGTATCAAGCAGGACTTCCTCGCCGGTTTCTGCGTCTTCCAGTTCCACGATCCCCACATCCGGCAGCGCTTCCTCGCGGGGATCGCGGATCGAAATCCCGATCACGTCGTGCTTCCTCTTTGCCACGCGAAGCGGCGACTCGAACGGGCTCGATCGAAAATCGGAAACAACGAAGACCACGCTCCGACGAAGACTCAATCGATTCAGGTAGTTGAGAGCCTCGGCTACATCGGTCCCCCGCCTTTCTGGCTTGAAATACAGGAGCTCTCTGATCACTCTAAGGACGTGCTTCTTCCCCTTCTTCGGGGGGATGTAGGTCTCGACTTCGTCCGTAAAAATGATCAGTCCTACACGGTCGTTATTCTGGATCGCCGAGAAAGCCAGAAGCGCGCAAATCTCGACGGCGATCTCCCCTTTCATCTGCTCGACGGTTCCAAAATCGCCGGAGCCACTCGCATCTACGACGAGCATCACCGAGAGTTCACGCTCTTCGTCGAACACTTTTACGAAGGGTTCACCCATCCGCGCGGTCACGTTCCAGTCAATCGTGCGGATCTCGTCCCCGGGTCGATACTCACGAACCTCCGAGAAGGCCATTCCCTGTCCCTTAAAGACAGAGTGGTACTCACCCGAGAAAACAGTGTTTACAAGCCGCCTGGTGCGCAGCTCGACCCGCTTCACCTTCTTCAAGATCTCAGCGGGGATCATGGTCTCAGGGCACCTCGACGTGATCTAGCACCTTCTGAACCACATCCTCAGGAGTCAGCTCTTCGGCTTCGGCCTCGTATGTCAACACGACCCGATGACGCAGCACGTCCATCCCGACGGCCTTAACGTCTTCTGGCGTTACATATCCACGCCGTCGGAGGAAAGCATGAGCCTTCGACCCCTTCAGCAGCGCGATCGACCCTCGCGGAGAGCACCCGAATTCGATCAACTGGTCGAGCTCACTCAACCCTGCTCGGGAGGGATACCGCGTCGCTTGGATCACATCGACGATATAGTCCTTTACCTTCTCGTCCACATAAACACTTTCTACGACGGACCGCGCCCGGACAACGTCTTCAGGCCGAATGACCTGACTGGGCTCAGGCTCCGGCCCCGTCCCCATCCTATCGACGATCGTTCTCTCCTCGTCCCGTGTCGGATACCCGACGCGAACCTTCAACATAAACCGGTCGATCTGGGCTTCAGGGAGCGGGTATGTCCCTTCCTGTTCGATCGGATTCTGAGTCGCGAGCACCAGGAATGGGTCCGCCATCGGAAACGTTTCCGTCCCGATCGTGACCTGCCGCTCCTGCATCGCTTCCAGCATGGCACTTTGAACCTTCGCCGGCGCTCTGTTTACCTCGTCGGCAAGGACAAGCTGTGCGAAGATCGGACCTTTCTGAACGAAGAAGTCCCCACTCCCCTGGTTGTAGACCATCGTACCGATCAGATCGGCGGGGAGCAGGTCAGGAGTGAACTGGATTCGGCTGAAGGACGATGACATCGTCCTAGCCAGCGTGCTGATCGTGAGCGTTTTGGCGAGTCCTGGGACGCCTTCGAGAAGGACGTGACCACCGCACAGGAGGCCGATCAGAAGCCGATCAACCATGACCTGCTGCCCTACGATAACTTTGGAAACTTCAGAGAGAAGGCGATCCACGAAGGCCGCCTCCGAAGCGACTCTCTCGTTGATCGCCTGAACATCCGTCGCAATTGCCACTGTGACTGCTCCTACAGATTCGTTTCTGAATGGGGGAAACCCAGATATCCTACTGTTTGGATTCTCCTTCGGAACCGATCCAGGACTCGAGTGGTTTGTCGATATTTTGGATCGATACCTGTGCGTCGTCTGCTAAACCCGAATCGGGGAACTTCTGGATTACTTTCTTATACGCCTGGACTGCCGCCTTCTTGGTTCCGCTTAGGTCGTAAATATACCCGATCATGAACTGCGCCTGATCTGCATATCGACTGTTCGGGAACCGGTTAATCAATTCCTCGTAGGTCTTAATCGCAATGCCACTCTTGCTCTGTGCTTGGTAAACGCGAGCGAGGGCCTGCAGGGCAACATCTGCTCTCGGATCCTCGGGGAACTCCTTCAGGAAAGTAGAAAGATGCTCGATAGCCTCATCGTAAGTCTTGACGTCGTGCGTCGCGTGCTCGCCTTTGGTGAACAGATCATCAGCCGAGTGTTGCGAACACCCAACTCCCACTACCAGGCAGACGAGACCGAATAGAATCAGGCGTCGTCCTATGCCCACGTTGCTTCCGCTTGGCATGTTACGATTAACTCCTTAGTGCTTATCAAGTTCCCAAAATCAGTCCGACTAATGCCTGAATCAGCCTGAAGGCTAAGCCGGGCTCAGTCCGTTTTGGCTTTGCTTTTACTCGACGACTTCTTCGTATCGGAACTACCTGAAGACTTCTTCGAATCGGAACTACCTTTGGAATCCGAGCTTCCTGAACTGGAGCCGGAATCCTTCTTTGCCGCTGCCTTATAACTGTCGCTGCGATAGTCCGTTATGTAAAAACCGGACCCCTTAAAGATAAGGCCCGCACCACCGCCGATCAGTCGCTGAAGCTTCATCTTCTTGCACGAGGGACACTTCTTCAGCGGCTTGGCCGTAATTGACTGGAACTCCTCGAAGAGGTGGTCACAGTTCTGGCACTGATACTCGTAGGTTGGCATACTCGCTCCGGAGAATTAGACGGGTCTCATACAGCAAACCAATTTACAAAACGCGACGCAACGAGTCAAGGCCTGTAAACTTATTGTTTACAATTAGTTGGCAGTGATTACCCGTCCTTGACGGTGCGACAGGTGTCACGAGGCGTTCCCCATAGCTGGATAAAAGTCCTCACCAATTTTGCGCTTGCTAAGCCCACTTGTGGGCAACAAATGCCAAATTATCAAGATGTTCTCGAATTTCGCTCTCGTACAAAGAACACAGTCCTGATCCCCAATATGCAACGTAGCTAACTCGGAAGATCCGGAAGAAAACAGTGCCCACAGACTCTAAAACGAGACAGAACGGGTCGAAAGGACGGAAAGCGACCAGCACAGGTCACGCAAAGTCGCCGGAAAAGAAGAAGAGAACGCTGTCCCGGCGGACTCATCGTAAATCCTAAGGATTCGCACATCGAGGGGAACCATCACTTGACGGCTCCCCTTTCTTGTTCCTGATCCGAGCTTGCACCAACGGAAACACCCATACGAGAGCAGCGATTCCAAACAGGGTCCATCTCACCCAGCCCTGCTCCGACCAGACACCTGTCGTCCGATACTCGATAAGGATCACGTAAGCCAACGGGATGGTACCGGTCAGGGCGATCCAGCCTCGGTTCCCGTAGAAGCACAGGAACGGCACTATCCAGACGACATACCAGGGATGCAGCGTTGGAGTAAGCAGAATGAAGGCACCCATGGTGTAGTAGGCAGCCTGAATCGGCGGGATCGACCGAATCGAAAAGACTGCCACGGCACACACGAACACCGCTCCAACGATCCACCGAGAGGTCCCCCCATCCACACCTGCTCCACGCAGCAAGCCGGCCACAGCCGCGTTGAACTCCCAGTCGGTAGCATATCGCCCGAGTGAACCCAGTACGTCCCATCCAATTCCGGAAAACGGTGCATAACCTACCCCAAGCGCGGCGAGAAACGCGAGTGGAACGAGAACTGCACGTGAGGCAACCATGGCCACCACCGTCGAACGCCCGTCCGCTTCAGCCCGACCCGCCCATCTCCAGAAGGCTGGCAGCAGAACGATTGGCAGAAGTTTGGTCAGCGCGGCCAGAGCGAGCGCCGCACCTGCTCGTCCATACGCGTGCATCCTAACATACAGCAGCGCCACCACAACCAGCGACACAGCCATTATATCTATGTGACCCTGTCCCGCCCCTTCCAAGATCACGAGCGGATTCCAGAAGTAAATCACCGAGACAGAGGGATGCAGGTCGTAGGACCGTGCGAGACCTGACAGGAACAGGACCGCGACAAGATCCCAGACCACGAGCCCGGCCCTGACAGTGAGGGTGCCAGGACTCAACCACGCACACAACCGGAAGAAAAGCTGGGCAAAGGGTGGATAAATCGTCTCTAGATCCGAATGGTTAACGCGAGCGAGGATCTGCGGGTAGCCAACACCGGTCAATGCTGGTGATTCGGGTGCGTGTTCGAAGGGGTTAATCTCGGCAAGCTGCACAAGACCGTCCCAGATATAGCGATAGATGTCGTCAGACAGCGACGGATCCCCGAGCAGCAGGATGGCTCGGTAGGTAAGACCGGCGGTCAATACGATCTTGAAAGGAAGGCCCTCACCGGTTCCGATGGCGATCAAGTAGCCGAGAAAGGCAACCGTGTAGGCCAAAAGGAAAAGGGGTACAGATTCCCCAAGGTCCCCGAGTAGAACCATCCCGACACAGCCTGCCCCGATCAGAAGGCTGGAGAAAACGAGCCCAGATCTCCTGTCGATTGACAGGCTCAGACGTCCTCCGCAAACGCCATCAAGGTCTTGGGGTGCTTCTCGCTGCCCAAAATGACCGAAGCGTCTCCTTGCCAAATCACATCTGTCGACAGAGGCGACTTCACGGTTCGGGCATCTCGTACCTCTCCGTCAAGTTCGCGGATTCCACCTATGATAGCGCCCTTTCGTCTGCCTATCCCGAAATCTCTAAGCGCATTCCCGACCGTGTCGATGTCGTTCAGGACCGTGGGCCTCCTCAGGAAAACTGAGACTATCCTGCGTCCTGCGATCTGGTATGGCGAGATCACTCTTTCGGCTCCCACCCGGATCAACTTTCCCACCGACTCCTCTTTAGCCTTCGATGACCGCATAACCGAGCTTGCCTCCAAAAACCAAAAATGAGAAGCAGGGCGAATCGGACGGCGGTCGTATAGTCAACGCATTCTCATAACCACGCTTGAGCCGGACCTTCGTCCGGCGATTTTCGACTTTACGATTTTATCCGGCAGAAGTTCCTGGATCACCTGCCGGCTATCCTTGTCCATCTCCCAGTAGTCGGTGATCCTATACCTTCTACCCTCGGCATCAGTGATCTGCATGGCCGGCGCTTTGTCTCCATCAATGGACTCCCGACCCAGAACCTGAAAGGACCTCTCGCCTTCTTCGGTCACAACGGTCCATCGGCTGGTGGTCCCTGTGGTCTTGACAGACAGAATTTCCTCAATCTCCGGGACGAAATAGATCTTTTTGAGGTGCTCTTCTAGAACTGAGCGGGACTCCTGCTCGAGGCCATCGAGTTTTTCGAGTAGGCCGATCTCGTGTCCGAGCTTGTCAAGAAAGCTGATGTGGGAATGGGGATGCGTCTTGGGGAAAGCTCGCGCGACACGGTCAACCGGTATCGTCTTCTCGTCCACGACAATCTCGACTGCATCACCCACTACTCGAACGGTCAGTGATACAGGATTTAGAACCACGTCAATTTCCCTGCCGAAACGAAGGAGCAAACAGCATGAGAATAGCGAAAAACTCGAGAGGTCCCAGAACAGTAAACAGGAACAAAAGCCGCTCCCCCAACTCGGGTATCGCCGAGAGGTTCTGGAGAGGTTCTGCGGCCGCCAGCCCCGGACCGATGTTGTTCAGTGTTTCCTGTACGAGTAGTGGTAGCCATCAGCCGATCCCGCGATGCCACGCAGAGTATGAACACTAGGAAGATTCCGATAATGAGCCTGAAGTAAACGTGGACAACGTCACGGAGCGCAATGTTTCCAAGGAGTATAGCCGATCCTGAATGCGCAAATGCAAAGCCCCTCTTCAGCACGGTCCAGACGCTGCCGGTCCGGGTAGATCAGGTTGCCGTTGTGATGTTCCTGGGTAAACGCCTGCGCGATGTGAGTGCTCGCCTATCCTGCATCGACAACGATGACATCCACAGCTAGTGCCTCAGACGGCGGCGTGGCGGATCAATCCTCATCACGATCTCGCCCCGTTTGAAAGCCCGCACGGTGCCCGTCGTTTCCGACACAGCCAGCGCAATCGCTTTCGTGTTCTTCGTGATCGATGCGGCCGCAACGTGGCGAGCGCCAAGTCCTTTAGGCAGCATCAGCCCCTTTACGTCGGAAGAAATGTAGCGTCCCGCCGACAGGACAACACCGTCATCTTGGATGATGAAGGCTCCGTCCATCAGGGCAACTTCCTTGATTCCTTCCCGAATATCTGGATTCGTGATGTTCTTCTCTCGTTCAGAATAACCTCGGAACGGGTCGAATGTCATGGGTCTGGAGTGACGTAGCACCTTATCGGCGTCACCCATCACGAACAGGGTACCCATCGGATCACCCTCACGGCCCTCACGACCAATGTCTACCGCTATGTCGAGAAGCGAACGCACGACCTCGATCGGCAGGTCACCCGCGAGCTCAGCGATACTGTCCGGATGGTATCCCTCGAACCCGCGGCTCGTATCGACCACCACCATGGCGTCCACGCCACGACGGTCGTTCATCCCCGTCAGACAGATGAGGCGACTCCCTTTCCGGATGTAGCCGCCTTCCATCCCGAGCACGATCCCCATACGAACCCGCTCGAAGTGGGACAGGTCATCCACGTTCGCATCGTAGTGGATACGCCACACACCGCTTGCCTCGACGCCCCGAAGAAAGCGCTCACTGGACGTCACCACGAGCACCTGGGTGGAGGCGTTTAGATCCTCTACCGCCTTGCGATTGACAGACGAGTCCGTAACAATCAGGATCAGGTCAGCCGTGACCTTGCTGGCGAGGTCTCTGGATGCCGAGAGAAGCGAGGCATGATGGTTGGTTTTTTTGCGCGGCTGGTCCAACGAGATCTCCCGAAAGCGCAGCGGGTGCCGGCTACCGACGACCGAACTTACGTCTACGACCGTACTTCTGTTTTCCTTCAGCAGGAGCCCGTTCCGGATAAGTCGGTGCCGCAGGAGGCGGGCCCGATGGACGGGAGGGTCGACGCGAATCCGACCGGCCTGGATGCGGCGGAGCCTCGCGCTCGAGACTCAGGAACTCCGGAGGTACGAGTTCCGTAAGCATCGTAGGACCGCAGTCGAAGAACGCGACACCCGCATCGTTTGCGTCCTTCGCCGATACCCGGATGACGGCGTTCCCGCCACGACCGAGTTGAGACGCCACATCCGGGTCGAAGGAGAGGTGAACATACTGCCGATCGAAAGGCTTCAAACCGTGATCCAATGTTATCTTCACCTCTCTGGAGGAGACACCTTTGTAGAGAGCTTCCGGTGGCTCAGCGGGATCCAGTCCGAGGTCGACCTTAAAGCTATGCCCGTAGCGGGCTCTGATCTTCCCCTCGACTATCTCGAAGCGCTTCTTCTCCGTCCCGTCCACGACAGCCACAACATCGTCCTCACCGATTCCGTCATCCTTCTTGCTCAAAGCTTCGACCACACCGTCGAGATCCGCGAAGCCCCGCTCGTCAACCTCAATACCGAACTCGTCGGGTCGATGACGCAGCATAAGAGAAAGCAGCTTTGACAGGCGGACAGTCGATGGGGACGGCATTGGGGAGACCTTTCTTTTCTCAGAATACTCTGTTTTGTAAGAGGTTACCTTTGAGTGTAAGCGAGTCGTAACGCTAAGTCAAAGGACAGCACTAGATCTCGAGAGGGTCCCTGTAGAGTTCAGGATTCTCGAACCGGCTGTATTGACCAAGAAACGTCAAAAAGACGCTCCCCGTCGGACCGTTGCGATGCTTTCCGATGATGACCTCAGCAACACCCTCCTGCGTGTTCCCCTCTTCGTCCTCGATCTTGTAGACCTCTGGACGAAAAAGGAACATCACCATATCCGCATCCTGCTCGATGCTTCCGGACTCGCGGAGATCCGACATTATCGGTCGCTTGTCAGGACGCTGCTCTACGGCGCGAGAGAGCTGCGCACACGCCACAACTGGAATGTCCAGCTCTTTGGCCAGAGCCTTGAGTGACCGGGATACCTGAGCAATTTCCTGTTCGCGACTGTCCGCGCGGCCGTGCGTTGTCATCAGTTGCAAGTAGTCAACGACGATTATCCCGATGTCATACTCCGCTTTCGCTCGTCGTGCCTTGGCCCGCATCTCCATGATCGAGATACTTGGCGTGTCATCGATGTAGATCGGGGCCTCGAGAAGTTTTCCCGTCCACGTCCCGAGCCGCTGCCAGTCTTCTTCCCTGAGGTTCCCCGTACGCAGCTTGTGAAGGTCGACTCTGGCTTCAGCCACAAGCAGACGCTGCGCCAACTGATGGGTCGCCATCTCCAGCGAGAAGAACAGTACTGGAACACGAGCCTTTACAGCGGCGTTCCTCGCGATACAGAGCGTCAGTGACGTCTTCCCCATCGCAGGACGAGCAGCCAAGATAACGAGGTCCGATCGCTGGAAACCTCCGGTAATCTCATCCAGATCGTCGTATCCCGAGGTCACCCCAGTAAGCGCATCCCGGTTCTCGTGTGCCCGCTCGATGGCCTCGAAAGTCTCGTCGAGCACGCTGCTCAGGGACACGACACCTTTGCCGAGATCCCTTTCAGCAATGCTGAAGATCCTCTGCTCGGCCCGATCGATGACCTCGCGGATGTCTTCCGTCTTCTGATACGACTCCTCGACTGTCTGTGTCGCCGAGTCGATCAGGCGTCGACGAAGCGCCGCTTCGAGAACAATCTTCGCGTGGAACTCGGCGTTTACGGCGGTCGCCATCTCGCTCGCAAGCGCGGCGATCGTGGCGGCCCCGCCGACAGACTCAAGCGCACCCTCGCGTGCGAGTTCTTCGGACACGGTCACCTGGTCTGCTGGATCTCCGCGATCGAACAGCGTTAGGATCGCCTTGTAAACCTTCCGATGGATCGAGTTGTAGAACGCCGTCTCATCACCGAGAGTCTCCACCACGCGGCTGATCGAATCGTTGTCGATGAGCATGGCTCCAAGCACAGCCTTCTCGACCTCGATTTCATTAGGTGTGACTCGATCACCCGAGCCCTGTGTTTGTGGGCGCTCTACAGCCATACTATCGATCTTTTCCTAGAGCTGCGTACCGTCATACTCGAACCTGAGAAGCTTGAGGTCTTCCCACGCCGGGCGCTTCCATTGTGGATTCCTAAGCAAAGCGGCCGGGTGATACGTTGGGATCAGCTTGATCCCGCTGTATTCATAGATCTTCCCCCTCAGCCGCCCCATCGATGTGGTCGTCTTCAACAGAGTCTGTGCGGCAAACCGGCCAAGCGTGCAGACCACCCGTGGCTGGATCAACTCAATCTGACGAATCAGAAACGGCTCGCATTGCTCGATTTCGTCGACTTGGGGGTCTCGGTTGTTCGGTGGCCGGCATTTGATCACGTTCGCGATGTAGACTTCGTCTCGCGACAGTTTGATCCCCTCAATCATCTTGGTCAACAGGTCACCTGCTGCACCGACAAACGGAAAGCCCTTTAGATCCTCTTCTCGTCCCGGGGCCTCGCCGACGAACATCACATCCGCTGTTGGACTCCCACTGCCGAAAACGACGTGCTGCCTCCCTTCGCACAACCTGCAAGCCGTGCAACCGCGAACCTGTTGTTGGAGCTGTTCGAGCGCAGACGCATCCACTTGAAAGGAAGAAACGGGCTTCGACTCCGTAGGTGTTTCACCTGACGGAAGAGGCACATCCGTTACACCAAGTTCTTGCTGAAAGCGGAGGAAGTCTCGCGCGATCGATATAGGATCTTCTCCGTCTATGTCTGTGCCCACGCGCTCACCACCCAGTCGAGAATCCTGTCAGAAACCTCGTGCTTTGACGCGAGATCACAGACTTGTCGACCTCCCTCTCGATCGAACAGGGTCACGACGTTTGTATCCACACCAAACCCGGCACCCTCGATATTCAGATCGTTCAGCACAATCAAATCTAGACTTTTCTTCTCAAGCTTGGACTTCGCGTTCGCCTCGACGTTCTCTGTCTCCACAGCGAACCCGACCACGAGCCTCTCACCCTTCTCCTGTCCAAGATCTACAAGGAAGTCGTATGTCGGCTCGAACGAGACGTTCAGGGACTTCCCATCCTTCTTGATCTTTTGGTCGGCCTGCAAAGTAGGTCTAAAATCCAAAACAGCGGCTGTCATCACGAGCACATCCGCGCCGTCGAAAGCCGCTCGAGTCGCAGTCTCCATCTCGCTCACCGACCGAACATCGACCCGCTCGACACCAGCCGGTGTCTCTAGGTGAGTAGGTCCCGAAACCAGGGTTACACAGGCACCTCGAGCAACTGCTCGCTCTGCGACGGCGTAGCCCATCTTACCCGTCGACCGGTTTGTGATAAATCGGACCGGATCGATATCTTCTTCGGTGCGTCCGGCAGTAACTAGGACTCGCTTGCCTGCAAGATCTCCCCGCGGACCAAGCGCATCACAAACTGCCTGGACGACGCAATCCGGCTCTTCCATCCGCCCAGGGCCTGAGGCCCCAGACGCGAGAGGGCCGCTGGCTGGACCGATCAATGTATACCCACGAGATCGAAGCGCATCCAGGTTGTTCTGGACCGCCTCGTTCGCGTACATCTGCGACTCCATCGCGGGCACTGCGAACACCCGGGTCTCCGCAGCCAGCAGGATATTCGTTAATAGATCATCAGCCAGACCGTTGGCTGCACGGCCTAACACATGGGCTGTGGCCGGAGCGATCAAGATCGCGTCCGGCCACTTCGCCAGTTCGATATGCCTGATGTTCGGGTCTCCCTCATCCGGGAACAGCTGTGTTTCAACTTTCCGGTGAGAGAGGGCTTCAAAGGTCAGCGGTTGGACAAAACGGCAGGCTGATTCGGTCATCACGACTCGAACCTCAGCCCCCTCGTCCTGCAAACGCCGTAGGATTTCTACTGCTTTGTATGCGGCAATCCCGCCACTAACTCCCAGCAGAATCCTCTTCGTCGCCAGCCTTGTTTTCCCCTTCTGGGCCATAGCTCACCTCGACCTTTGCCTTCACTACACGATCCAGCGCGACGGTCGTCATTTTGTCCGGACCTTCGACGGTATCGGACATCAAGCGAGTCTGGTTGAGCCGCCTGGCTTCACGGGACGAAGCGATGACGGCCTCATACGGGTTGATACCGACATTCGTGAGCTCTTCGAAGTAAAATGTCTTTGCCATGCAAGATTCTCCTGGTTGTAATCGGGCGCTACTTGACGCCCAGGTCTTCCAGCAATGAAGGCTTTCTGGTCGCTTTCGTCCTTTCGGCACGCAGGAGCGCCTGGATGTCCTGGATCGCTTCTTCAAGCTCGATGTTAACGATCGCGTAATTAAAGGTCGGAGCAAAAGCCATTTCTTCGATCGCATTCTGCATCCGAACCTTCAAGGCATCCTCATCCTCGGATTGTCTCCCCGACAGCCGGTTTCGCAGCGCATCCACAGAGGGGGGAAGGATAAAAGCAGTCACACATCGATTGCCCAGGTCACGACGCCATTGCTGAGCCGCTTGAACATCCACCTCGAGAAGAACGACGTCACCTTGATCGAGCGACTCCTTGAAGGCAGCTCGAGTCGTCCCATATAGTGACCCGTGCACAAAGGCGTGTTCTAGGAGTTCTCCTGATGTCGTGAGATTCGAAAATGCATCGTCAGAAATGAAATGGTAGTCACGGCCTGAGACTTCACCCGCCCGCGGCGTTCGAGTCGTCGTCGTCACCGTGCGGTGAACACCAGGTTCGCGCTCGACGAGCTGCTTCCGTATCGATGATTTGCCGACCCCTGACGGTCCTGAAACGACCAGAGCGAACGCTTCGGGGCGACCGTCAAACAGCTCTTCAGCTAAAGCATTGTCCAAGGCTTTGAGCTCCGTCGCGGTCTATTCGACGTTGAGGACCTGCTCTTTAAGCTTCTCGATCTCTTCCTTCATCTCGACGACGACGTGGGCGATCTCTGCGTTCCCAGCCTTAGAACCGATCGTGTTGGCTTCCCGGAGCATCTCCTGAAGCAGGAAGTTCAGTCGGCGTCCAACTGCTTCGTCCCGGGCGAGCGTCTCGAGATACTGCGCGTTGTGACTCTTAAACCGGACGCACTCTTCCGTGATGTCGGACCGCTCGGCAAGAATCGCAACCTCCATCACCAGACGATTCTGGTCCACGGATTCAGGAGTAAGAAGAGCCTCAAGTTTCTCTTCAAGCTTCTTGCGTGCACTTTCGACACGCGTGGGTGCGAACTCTTCGACCTTTTCGATCAGGCAGTCCAGGATGCCGATCCGCTCGCGAAAGTCCTGCGCGAGCTTCTCGCCCTCGACCTGCCGCATCTTGTGACACTCCGCCACTGCTTCGTTACAGCCTCGCTCGATCAATAACCAGGTGGCTTGGACGTCAACTTCGGGTGTTTCGAAAGAGAATGTGTTCGGCAGTGCGGCAACCGTGGCGACTGTCACATCGCCGGATATTCCGCGGTCATTCAGCTTCTCGAGTTCGGCGATGTAGGCCTCTACGACGGCTTCATTGAGAACCGGGATCCCTTGACTCGGGGCATCGCTCTGAAGCGAGATCGATAAGTCGACACGACCCCGAGAGATCGTAGCCAAGACCAATTCCTTGATCTTCGGCTCAAGCTCAGACAAATATTTGGGGAGGCGGATGGACACGTCGCCATAGCGGCCGTTTACCGTCCGTACCTCGATGTTGGCACGCGTGCCGTTGGCTTCGACGGCGGATTTTCCGAAGCCCGTCATGCTAGCGAGCATACTCGGGATCGCCTCTTGTGGTCCTAGGTCAATTCGTAGCCCGCAAATATATGTTTTTACACAAGCTCTGTCAATCTTACCTGCTGAGCGAAGTCAGCGCGGCATGCCGGGACGGAGGAACGACGCCAGCTTCGAAGGTTCCTGGATCGGCAGCGAGCAGGCACGGTTTTGGCACACGTATACAGCCGCCCCAGCGTTGGTCCGCTCCCGTTCTTTGGTCATAGGCACCTTCACGGCGGGACCCGAGGCGAGCACGCGACACGGGACCCAGTTATCATTGATGGCACGGATCATTTCCTCCTTGCCCTCTCCTTCCGTTACGATCACCTCAACTGGTCCACCCAACACATAGTCTGCAGCGCAGATCATCTGGGCAAAACCGTTGGGTGTCTCGAGCATATACGGCTGGAATCGACGGATGGTGCGTTCCGCGATGCTAGTGTAGTCGTCCCGTCGTAACAGCGTGCCGAGCCGGATGAAAGCCAAAGCCGTCAAGGAATTCCCGGAAGGAGTCGCGTTGTCATACGGGTTCTTTGACCGAACGATCAGTGCTTCGTGATCAATACCCGTGTAGAAAAACGAGTCCCCCTCGTCGTCCCAGAACTGCGAGATCGTGGTATCGGCTAACTGCGTCGCTCGCTCAAGCCACGTCTCGTCGAAAGTGGACTCGTAGAGATCGATCAGCGCGTTGATCAGTCCGCCATAATCGTCGAGATAGGCGTTATTTGAAACGGAACCATCCTTGTAGCTATGCAGCAGCCTGCCGTCCGGCTGAACCATCTGCGCCAAGATGAAGGATGCTGCCCGGCCAGCCGCATCGAGATACTTCCTGTCACCGGATACCTGGTATCCGACAGTCATTGCCGAGATCATAAGCCCATTCCAGCTGACCTGAACCTTGTCGTCCCGGCCTGGCCAAACGCGCTTCGACCTGGCTTCGAGAAGCCGGGGTCGAGAGGCCTCTACCACAGCCTCGACCTCTTCGACGGACAGATCGACCAAGGCCGACACCTCATTGAGATCGACAGGGCGGTTCAAGATACTCTTCCCTTCGAAATTCCCGATGTCGCGGACGTCGAAGGCCGTGGAGAAAACGTATCCGTCCGAATCACCCAGAATCTCACGGATCTCGTCCGGCGTCCAGACGAAGAAACGGCCCTCCTCGCCTTCGCTGTCGGCGTCCTGCGTCGAGAGGAATCCGCCTTCTTCTGACGTCATTTCTCGCAACACGTAGTCCAAGATCTCCGTCCCGATAAGCAGGAAAGACTCCTCATTCGTGATCTGATGGACCTGCAGGTAGATCCTGGCCAGTAGCGCATTGTCGTAGAGCATCTTCTCAAAGTGCGGCACGAGCCACTTATGATCCACGCTGTAGCGATGGAATCCGCCACCCAGCTGATCGTAGATGCCGCCCCGAGCCATCCTGTCTAGTGTCATCGTCACACGTGCAAGATCCTCTGGCTGTCCCGTGCGGGCATAGTTCCGTAAGAACACCTCGAGGCTCATCGAGTTTGGAAACTTGGGCTGTGAACCGAATCCCCCATCGCGATCATCGAAGCTCTGCGCCAAAACGGAAGCCGTCTGAGAGATCAGGTCAAGATCCAACTCCGACCCGTCGCCCGGGAGCGTCGCGATCCGGTTCAGCCCCTCCATAAGCCCGTCAATCGCACGGTCGACTTCATCACGGCGTGTCTTGTAGAAGTCAGCGATGCTCAGGAGCACCTGCCGGAAACCGGGACGGCCATACCCGTTGCCTGGCGGAAAGTAGGTCCCACCGTAGAACGGTTTCCCCTCGGGCGTCAGGAACACGCTCATCGGCCAGCCGCCCTGCTGCGTCATAATCTGAACGGCATTCATATAAATCTCATCCACATCGGGTCGTTCTTCTCGATCCACCTTGATGTTGATGTAGTGCGTGTTCATTAGTTCGGCAATTTCTTCGTCCTCAAAGGACTCGTGCTCCATAACGTGACACCAATGGCAGGCCGAGTAGCCAACACTCAAAAAGATCGGCTTGTCCTCGTTTCGGGCCCGATCGAAGGCTTCCTCGCTCCACGGATACCAGTCGACAGGGTTCGACGCGTGCTGCAGCAGGTATGGGCTGGTCTCTTTATAAAGCCTGTTCTGGGCTGTCGTTCCTTCGCTCATTGGAAGCTCAGCATCGTCCGGAGGGGTCTGCCAGGCATGACTTTCTCGAGTCTCGGCAGCTTCCACGGGTCCCAGCGATCCGACCACGTGAAGACCTCTCCCGTCGGCCTCGTTCGCACGATCCGTCCCCCTGGCAACACGCCTTCGAGCTGAAGGTTGCCGATCGTGGCAGCTTCGACTCCGGGGGCCTCAATCTCGATTCGGTTGATCATGTCGAGGGCCGAGATGGCGGCCATTGGGAGGTCCACCTGCTTGGGGGCGAACTGAGCAGAGGGCGGGAGTTCGCCCACATCGGTGCCGTTCAACCGGACACGCTTGCCCGGACGGATCCCGTCCCACGCGCAGTATCTCAGGGTCAACCGACGCAGTGCTTTCAAATCACGATTGATCATTACCGCGTCCTCAGGGTGTCGCACAAACCAGAAGCGTTCGATGTGGCCTGTGTCGTCCCAGATGACCTCAGCCTCGGAACCGCGGTTCAGGTGATGCCACGAAACCTCGACACTTCCCACTCCCACGTTCACGAGATACCAGCCGGGGGCCGTGTTCTCAAGGTAGCCTGGCCAGCAGTCGATAACGTCATTCGGGTTAACGAGTAGGGACTGAACACGATCCAGAGGGGTCGGTAGCTCGTCNGGATGCCCGATCGGCGCCCCCATGAACTGAAGGCAGGGACGCTGTCCAGANCGATGGTGAAGGATGCTCTGGTTGTGCGTGTGCCCACAGAAGTAGGCGTCCACACGGTGNCGGTGCAATATGCTAAGAACGCTCTGCGAGAACGCACGGTTCGAATAGAAAGCCTTGTTCAGTGTCCACACCGGGTGGTGACCGAACACAAACACGTGACCGCCCTGCCTGTCTGCTCTATCCAACGCGATTTCCAGCCACTCCGCCTGGTCCCCATCTGGATCCCAGGTTGATGTGTCCAGAAAGACGAAGTGACAGCCACCGATCTCAGCGGTATAGAACCTTGGGACGCTCTCTCGCCCCAAGTTTCGTGCCAGGAGTGGCAGGACGATCTCGTCGAAGAGCTCACCCTCGTCTTTATCGCCTCGAGCGACCAGGACGGGACAATCGAGTCCCCGAAGAAATCGTGTTGCGGCGCGGAGCTCGAGGGGATTCCGCTCGCGTGCAGTCAGGTCACCCGTCTGTACAACAAAGGACAGGTCCTCCTGCCTCANAGCCTCTGCCATCGGCTCGAGAGCATACTCGACATTGTCCACGAACCGTTCGNCAATGGATGGATCTTGCAAAACGGCGTCGAGAGCCAGGTCGGTCCCGGAGGAAGCCAGCCCGAAGTGTAGGTCCCCGATCACGGCAAAGGTGAATGGGCGTGTCGTGCTGGNGATGTACGATGTAGGTTCGTTCACGAGAATCGTCTTGACATCGACCGCGGCCAGTCGGTTCCTTGACGCGCCTTACGGATCAGATCTGTCACCATACTGGAATGGAGTAACGCTTGAGAAACGAGATCCAAGTGTTGATCGTCAGTGCCTCGCTATCAGAGGAAAGCCGGAGCAAGCAGCTCTGCGTTCACGCGACGGAGTTCCTGAAGGGAAAGGGTGTCCAGGTTACGCACGAGAACCTCCAGGACCACAGAGTCCTTCCCTACGGGATGGATGGAAGCGAAGGGCTGGACACGCTCCGTGCATCCTTCGAAGCGGCAGAAGGCATCATCTTCGGCTTCCCCGTATACAATTATAACATGAACGCCAGCCTCAAGGCCGCGATTGAGCATTTCGGCAGAACCATGACTGACAAAGTGATCGGTCTGATGATGTCGGCCGGTGGGCAGGCCAGCTACATGAGCGGTCTCGTCGTCGCTAACAGTCTGTCGCTGGACTTCCGTTCCTGGGTCGTCCCTAGGTTCGTCTACGCGACAAAGACAGNCTTTGACGGGGATACTCTCACTGACGCGGAAATCGCGAACCGCATCGAGGACCTCGCGTGGACCGTCTACGAGAAAGCCTGGCAGCACAAGCAACCGGTCAGCTAATCGTTCTGACAAGCATACAACAGACAGAGGCCCGGACAACATCGGATCGCGTTGCCCGGGCCTCTGTGATGTAATCCCTGTTTCCTGCTTTAGAAGGCAATCGTCGACACGGCCTTCGAGATCAGAGCGATCGCGACGGATGTCATACCGATCAGCCCCATACCACAAGAGTATCCCGCGAGCAGGATAGGCGCGTAGGCTTTCCACTTCGACTCACCGAATCGTTTCGCGAAATAGTGCCGGCCGAGGAGTGCGCCCGCGAACTGAAGCAGGATCATGTGCGGCCACTGTGCTAGCGATCCAACAAACCCGAAGAAGATGAGGGTCGGTGCTTTGAGCGCTGNCAGGATCGCGTAGATCGCACCACCTGCGGCGAACCCGGCAAACACGATCTCGGGCTTCACGATATCGATCAGCAGGTTCAGACCACCTTGCCCGAAGCTTTGCCCCTCCGGCACCGTGGACTTCAGCCAGAGCGTCTGCATGGTCGCATCGAACGGCCACAGCAACTGGACATATGGATACGTTCCTGACGGAACCGGCTCCAACCTCCAGATGAACTCCCAGAACAGGAAACTGCAGAAGAANACGACGACCGTCGTAACCACCGTCAGCTTCACATAGCTCACGAACTTCGTTTTTGTAAGTTCAAGTTGCTTGTAGGTGCGGACGGCCGTTCCGTGGTCGTGAATCGGGAGCGGCGCAAACCACGCAGCGACGCCCTTGTATCCAGACAGCAAGATGGCGGCCTGCCTCAGATACGGTATGTCGGCACCATAAGGCGATCCGGTCAGCCCAATCATGCGGGCCCCGATGTAGGACGAGATCGGCGTATAGATGAACCCAAAAAAGACCAGCCAGCCCCAATGGAACTCTGGGACGAGGATCTGACACATCACAATAAATCCGATCGTGGCTGCAATCCAGAACATCAGAGGCCAGACGATATCCATATCGCCCCGCCCCTCAGGCGGCGCCTCACTCAGGCTCCCTCCCTCGGTCCCCTCCTCCTTGTTCTTCTTCCACTGCGCATACATCGACCGGCCGGCAGTGATGAAACCGGTGAAGGCGATGATCATCGAAGACCCGATCCCGAAACTCAGCCAGAAGTCGAACTCGTTCGAAACCTTCGTCGGAACCGCCGTCATGCCCGGAGACCAGCGCTCAAGCACACCCACCGTGTAGAGGATAGGGTTCAAAACCAGATTGCCCAGAACCGAACCAACGAACGATCCTACGACAACGTAGTATGGCAGCACGAACCCGAAGAAGACGTGTATNAAGTCTGTTCCTATGCCAAAGGACGCCGCAGGCAGAATACTCTTGATCTCGCCAGTGAAATCAATGAACGGAATTGGTAGGATCTCGATCTTTTCGGTCAGGAACACACCNGACAAGGTCGGTACAACAACATACAGGAGCCCCCACACCATCCCGATACACGTTCCAGTGCTGAACACCCTCCAGCGCCAGCCTTCCTGTTTAGCCGATGTCTCGGCTAGCGCCGTCGCACCTCGTGCCTGAACGGGAGCCATCGGGAACGGCAGCTTCTCCACATCACTTGTAACTCGGAACGTGATGTAGCCCAGGGCGAGACGGGCAACCTGAGAGACCACAGTCACCAGGAACAGGATCAGGACAGGCTTCACCCAATCGATATGCATGAAGGTCCGCTCAGCATAAACGACGGAACTCAGCGGCGGCACAAACCAATCCGGCATGTATGTATCGAGCCCTTCGGCGGCCGGAGATTGTATCAGATACTGATCCCACATCAGCCCGCCAAAGGGGCCGCCATACGTATGCGCGCCGCCTCCGAGCTTCACCCCGACACCCAGCAGAGCGCCGGCGACCCAGTAGATGACGATCAACTCCTGAGTCTTAAGCCTGATGAACGAGCGCTTTGCGATCTCCAGGAACAGGATGATCGTCACCCACTCTGACGCACCAGCCATGTTTCCGCCCGTCACTAGTCCCAGGTAGATCGCACCTGGTAGCATGACCAGACCTACGAAGAACACCGCCCAGATGGTCTTCATATTAAAGCCATCTTCGTACGGCGCGTCAGGCGGCATGATATGTTCGTATTGCGCCTGTTCTTCCTGTTCGTTGTCTCTTGGTTCGGTAGCCAAATTCTCCTCCGAAACTTTCGATCAGGCCGTACTAAACGGCCACTTCCTCGGTCTCACCATCAAGGATCTGCCGGCCTTCTTCAGCATATGAGTGCTTCAGATCGGCAGGGATTGTCCTCCAAACGAGGAACCGCTTTCTCAGCGCGTTCAAGAAGCCTCTGTTGATCCGTTTCCACGAGGCGACGTCACCGCTCAGGCGGTTGATAATCACCTCAATCCTATAAATATTGTACTCGCCAGTAGGTATCGCTTTCAGTTCCACCTCTTGGCTGATCCCGAGGTCATACGGGGCGAGCCAGGCGGTCAGGTTAATATCGTATTGCGGCTCGCCCTGGNGTTCGGNTGATGTGAAGTTGATGTGATCCGCTACAAAGTCGCCGACCGAACCTTCCCCGTAAGATTCGAAAACCCGAGTCAGATACGTATACATCCCAAGCACTTCGGCACCACCGACGGTGAACGGAAAATCGAACACCCATCGATCCCCTTCCGGATCCGGGAACTCCCACTTCCGTGTCACATCCGGGACGGCCATATCGGCCGCCTTCTTCGCAGGATACAGCGTCGACAGGAATACGGTCGCCATTACGATCAGAGTTGCCGAGATCGCGGACAAAGATGAGTAATTAAGCTCCAGGCCACCGAGCANCCCGCGCTCGAACAGTGTCAGCACGAGCACCTGTCCAATCAGATATCCAAACACGGCCCCCAGCGTGGCGAAAACCCCTGCCTCAGCCATGAAAAGCGCGGCGATATGATTTGGTGCCAAACCGACAGCGGAGTAGATCCCGATCTCCCGAAACCGTTCGTAGACCGCACCCATCATCGTGTTCAGGACAATCAAAGCCGCGATCAGGATCGGTATGAACAGGTTGCCCAACCCCGAAAGGCTCGTCGAACCGATNGAACTGTAGACCGTGACCTCATCCTGGTAACCGACAAACATCGTCAGCGACACACGAGCCATGAACTCTTCGATATCTGGGATGAAGTCTTCTTTGACGTCCCCATTCTCGCCGACAAAGTCGGAGATCGCAACCGANTTGAGAGTTCCNCCCACATCGCGAACAAACTGATACGGCACGATCAGCGTGTTCGTCGATTCGAGGTGCGTGAACGTCTCGATAGGAGCCGCTGCAACAACACGGGGATCCTGATCCTGTGCATCAGCAAGGTCGTCCTTCTCTTTGACCGTGTCGACCGGCGTAAGTTTCTCGTCATCCAGATCCTTGAACTTGTTGAACGTGTCGGAATCGAGAATACCGATCACGGTCAACGTCTGACCCATTATCTGGATCTGGGCGGTCCCGACATCCTCAGGGTAGATGCTAACAAGCTCTGCGAGATCATGCGGGAGGATACAGACGAATTCCTCACCAGGCTCAATCCATCGCCCCGCTATCAGATAATCGTCCACATTCGTTATTAACGGCTCTTCGTGAGTAAGCCCCAAGATTCCGTTAACAAAGCTGTCCTTACCCGTTGTCACACCCCGATCGAAATCGACATAGATAGCTCGACTTCTCGGCGGAGTTGATGCTTCGGTCACGCGCTCGAAATTGATGTAGGCACGCTCACCCCTAACTTGCGATAGCATCCAAGCTCGCGGTACTACCGCTGCCCGATCCTCAAACTCGCTCTTCAGGTACTCCAAAACGGATTCCTGCAAACCCCTCCAAGCTCGGTCGCGAACCAGAACGCCCTGATATGAGGGGTTATTGTCGCGTGGAAGCTTATAGAACTGCAAGGATGTCTGCACAGATGTAAACGAAAGGGTCGTAAACGTTAGCAGCGTCAGCGTAACGGCGGTCAGCCCCGTACGAAGTGGACGCTTCCTCAAGTTTGAGATCCCAAGCGTAATGGCGGCCGTAGTCGCACTTAACCGCCCGACATCGGCTTCATACATTCCCGCAGCGGCCGCCTTCATCTTCCGGACCTCTTGACCGAACTTCGAAATCACAATCACCATGGCAACAGCGCCAAGCGCGAGGATCACGAAGGCAAGAAAGATGATGTAGGGTGAATTGCTCAGCTTGAATGCGGGATGCACAAACCGCAGGATGAGAAAGAACAGAATAAAGAAGCCTGCGAACCCGCCAAGTCGCTTCGTGATATCCGGAAAACCGAACAGCAGCCGTTCACAGAAGAACGAGAATGGCAGGAGCAGAATGAAGTAGAAGATGATACNGCGAACAGTATCGTTAGCCGTCGACATCACCTCCGGGTAACCGCGTGCTTCCAAGCCCCAAGCGCGACGAGCGGCTTCCATAAACCCTTCGTAGTCGTAGTCTGCAAGCTTCTCCTTCGCCTCGACCAACGCCTCACGTGCGCGACTGTGGAACATTTCGAGCCGCTGGTTCTCAATGCCATACTGAGCTAGCTGCTTCATACGCACGTCATCGACGACCCACATGTCTTTCGCCGCTTCGTATGAGGGTCGAGGAATGATACCTGCCTGATGTCCAACCCCGCGTGATCTTTTCTTGAGAGCTTCGTCCACATCCCACTTGTCCACCGGGCTAGCCAGCAAGCTTTCCGGGGAATTCAACAGTAGGTATTTCACACCAAACACACCGGTGCTCATTAAAATCTTTAGGGGGTCGGTCTCTCCGGTTTCTGGGTTATGTTTCGCAAAAGCAACACCTGCTCGTGTCACATCCCCTTCAAGCGTACTCTGGCCAACAACGTAGGAGAAGCTGTACTCAATCGGCCGAACATCGTCCTGGTTGAGTACTGTCATCTTGTCAAGGGCGGTCAGGTAGCTGGAATCGATAATCTCGAAGATACTCAGGGAACGACACTCAAATAGCACCTCCATCATCTCGTTCTCCCACCATCCATAACGCTGGAAGGTCGGGAATTTCGACTTCGAGTTCGAGTTTCCCTCGAGGTCGCCCTCGGTACCAAAATCGGGCGCGTATGTGATCCGTCCGTCTTCGTCAAAATCGTATGCCAGGATCCAGTTGCCCCAACGATTTACCATGATGTCAAACTCGAAGTTGCCCGTCTGCTCGACCTCCGCTTTCGTCCCATATTCCGACCCCGTCCCGTAACGGTTCTCGTAAATCGGACCCTCCGTCGCCTTGTCGACGATCAGAGTACGGACACCGGCGGTGCTGTTGATCGGCCCCCACTGCTGGTAGGTCACGAGCGCACCAGACATAGGAACACGAGGAAGTGCGAAATCGATGTCGCGATCGTACTTCCTAATCTTCCCGTGCAGGCGATGGCCACGGTCTTGCAGCTTCAGCTTCGAGACACGAAAGAAGTCAGGATCTTCGCTCGCCTTTAGCAGAGCAGCGACCAGCGTCCGTGTCTGACGGGTAAAGTTGTCGAGGTTCAGGTTGTCGAGGATGTCATTAGGGGTGTCAACAAATCGGCGGCTCGTCGAAGGCGCCGCGATCGTGATGCCTTCCTTGCCAACGAGCGTCACCATCTCGCTGTCAAAACCGAGCCGGACAGGCATGAAGTTCTTCCAGGTCCGCTTCGGAGGCGCTATGGCATCGACGTGTCGGCTTTCTTCGGGGTAAACGCGGGCGAGGTAATCATCGAACTTTTGGGCATACGGAGCGAGGAGGTTGTTCAGGTAATTATCCGTCCTCCAGAAGTTGTTATTGAACGTGCCGTGCGAGAAACTCGCGATCTGATCGGATTCGCTGCTCATGTCGAGACCGATAAAAAGCCTGAAGTCGATCAACTCTTTGCCTTCTTCCTCGAGTCGCTCTCGCCAGAAGTCGCTCTCGCGAGAGTGATTGTAAAGGAAGTCGATCACNCCGCGAAGGCCTTGGAAGTGGGCGCCAGTCGCGAGGAACTTGACCGTGTAGTTAGGCGGGTTCGCCTTCAGAGCTTTTGCGGATTCGAGGAGAGCCGTCACGCCTGTAGCGTTCTCCGCTCCGGGCGCAAGAGCGGGGACAACAGAGATCGCATCGTAGAACGAACTCAGAACAACAATCTGGTCTTTCCACTTCCGCTCCTCCCGCTCGGTTATATAGCCATCGACACCTTCGAGTGTCGCGATCAAATTCCAGGCGGGAACCTCTTCCCAGGTCATCTTGGCGGTTAATGTTACCTGGGACTGTTGTTCTGCAAGTGCTAATATTTCCTCCGCAGAATCCCTTTCGACCCAGAATCTCGGAAGATCCGCGGGAACAAGGAGGAACTTGTCCTGTGCTTCACCTTGTGTAACTCGGCCATTATCGAAAAATATAATCGCGGTTGCACCGAGCATCCGTGGGTTGAAGTAGTTCTGCCCACAGTTGAAATCGAGGAGAACGATGCTGCCTTCGATTGGCTTACCACTTAGCTCCTTGAACGAGCCCTTTCCGCCGTAGACGACCGGACCGGACAGGCCGCCCTGTGGCAACGTCGGAGTCTGTACGTGGTTCGGCCAGAGACCATACATCGCGAATGTCTCACCAGTCTCGTCCACACGGATCTGGGCACCCTGATCCACCGGCACCGTCACCTCGTACTCTTCGACCTCAAGACGGTCGAAGCCCAGCTTCTCGAACTCCAACTTCAGGAACTGGAAAGCCTTCTTATGACCGGGGTATCCCGGCACGCGGGAACCGTTCGTGGTCAGTGCTTCCAGTGTGCGTCGTAGGTCCTCTTTAGAGACTCCGTCGGCTTGCCGTTTGATCTCACGATCGCGCTCTGTGATCACAATCGGCTTCAATTCCGGGATGGATGGCTGAATGTTGAACAGTTTGACAAAGAAATCCGTCACCTGCCCCGGGTTGAAGATTGTTACGGAGGACAGCATGAAAATGGCGATGAGCCACAGGAAGCCGGTCCCGATCTTTTTCAGCATGTTCCGAAAACTCCGCAATTCTAAAGGAGATGGTGAGGTCCGTCTGGGGATAGACGAAGCGGATCTGATCTAAGAAATGGGCCATTAGTAAAAGTGTCAAGTAGTTTATACGCCCAGAAACCGTCTCTATTTCTTGTTTTTACAGCTAGTTGCGCACCTTCCGGACTTGACACCCCGGAGGCGTAAACCGATATTGCAGCGTGCTTTATATACACTCCCCACCGATCGGACGCGCCCTCGCATCGCGTATCCCGATCCTGCTCTGCATCTATCTGCTGCTGCCGACNCCAGCCGCCGGCCAGACATCTTCCGATGTTCCCCTGTCTCACACTGTGTATGATCTGCTCGACCGGCTCGAGTCTCGGGGCATTTTCGGGCACACGCTCTGCGGCATCCGTCCCTACTCCAGATCCTACATATCCGTCTTGCTCGAGTCTTCCATGGACTCCGGTATCCTAACCAAGTCCGAGGCTGGAAGAATCACTCGTGTTGCNACCGAATTCGGAGACGCATCCGTCAAGACTCGGCTCGACGNTCTGCTGGACGNTCGATTCTACGAATACTCTGACTCNGTCCTCGAAGTCCGTGTCAACCCGATCCTGCGCCAGAGGCTTCATATGATCCGGGACAACGGCGACGAAGACACTGTTTCTCAGACCTACATCGGCTTGGGTGTGCACGGCTCGCTCCACGACATTTTCGCATTCAGGGTTCAGCACTTCGANGCGAGAGAGTGGAGCAACATATCGCGGACGGATCGCTCTGAAGTCTGGGCGTCCCCGATCGAAACNGTCCAAGTAAAAGGCCAGATNGTCGACTTCAGAGAAACGCGTTTCCAATTATCGGCTCGCCTGCCCTGGTTCTCGCTCGATGTAGGGAAGGAGGGCTTCGACTGGGGCCCATCGAGGGAAGCGAACCTTTTCCTCCACAACGCAGGACCGTCCTTCGTCTACGCTCGCGGCATCCTGTCCTACAAAGCACTGACGTTCCAGCATCTGTTCGGTGCGATCCGGACCCCGGTCGACGCGATCAGTCTCGGAACGACAACGATCAGCAACGGACATCGGCGTACCATCCCACCCTCGAAGCGTTTCGTGAGCCACAGGCTCGAGCTCGAAATGACCGAACGCTTTCGAGTCGGACTCCACGAGTCAGTCGTTTATGGAGACCGGGGATTCGAGCCGGCCTATGCGGTGCCCGTTTCGATCCTCTTGGGTGCGCAAACCTACGCAGGCGAAACCGACAACCTCGCCTTCGGCGCGGATGTAACATTCCTAGTTGCCAAGGACATCAAGCTATTCGGCGCCCTGTTCTTCGATGACCTCCAAAAATTCACGCCAGGTTCGTTCTCCAATCAAATCGGTGCACAGTTTGGGACACACTGGGTCAACCCTTTCGGCGTCAAGAACACCGACATCCGTTTCGAGTTCGCGCACATCGAACCTTACACCTACGCACACAACTTCGACATAAACGCCTACACGCATTTTGGCGATGTGCTCGGTTATCCGCTCGGCCCAAACAGTGACAGGCTATTCACCCGTTTGCAGTGGTGGCCCACGGCTAAACTCAGTTTTTGGGCCGAGGCGAGCCGAAGTCGCGCGGGAGACAACTACCTCAGCAACACGGGTGAACTCGTCAATGTCGGTGGTGACGCGTCACAAGGTCGCCGCCCGAAAGATGCTTCCACTAAAGATTTTCTGGCCGGCGACTTAACGACGACGACAGACCTTCGGCTTGGCGCTAGGGTCGATGTCTCTGCGGCACTCGGGTTCGAAGTCGAGTATCATCGCAACCAGTCGGAGCGTGTCCCTGCAGAAGTTGGTATCGCCATCGACTGGACATCCTCCTCCAACAAGGTCGGGCTCTTTGCGGAGCTCAATGCCTTTTGAGCAATGCCTGTTTGGGGACAAACCGCTTGCCTCGCCCCGACCCCTGCATATATTTGCGGACCTTGGCCGAAACGACCATGAAAAAGACAATCGAACGAAGTTTTTGGGGGTAATCACTATGAGTCAGCCCAAGCCTGCCCGCAAGATGCGCGCAGTCGGCGCTTTGCTCCTCGCCAGTCTAGTCGGGTGTGGCGGACCAGAGAAAGCGATCGAAGAAAAGCTGGAAGCGAACGTCCTTTTCTTCAGCAATTTTGAGAAGGGTGTGGATGCATTGTGGGCGGAAGGAAACCGGAGCGCAGACTTCGACNNTNNACGCACGAGACATCGGCTGAACGGGGGTATAGAAGACGGAGNGGTCGAGTTTGAGAAGGGTGCAACCGCCATGAGTTATGCTGCCAAAACCAACTTCGCCTACAGCGACAAGGGCTGGGGTGGCGCGGTTTCGTTCTGGATGGCCGTTGACGTGTCCAGCCTCGAGGCCGATTTCCCGGAGCCTTTCCACATCGGCAAGCGGGAAGGGAACGCCTATCCGTGGGACGACGCCGTCATCTTTGTCGACTTCGCAAAGGCGACGCGATCGCTCAGATTCGGGTGCTACCCCAATAAGCAGGGCGAGATCAGCGACGCGATGGTCGAGGAACACGTGATCCAAGTCCCCAACCTGAACTGGTCAGAGGATACGTGGCACCATATCGTGATCGCTTGGAGCAACTTTAACAGCGGGAAGGCCGATGCTAATTGGAGTCTTTATATCGACGGCAAAGAGGTTGGCAAGAANTCGGNCCTGCTGATGGATATGTCTTGGACAATCGACGANGTGACCGCACGATTCAACCACTACAAGTTCACGGGCAAGATCGACGAGATCGCGGTATTCGGGACCTCTCTGGCGCCGGAGGACGCGGCCTATCTCAACAAGCCGATCAAACCACTAAACGTATTGCTGAAAAAAGGACCGTAACCGGAAGATGTGATCAGCAGGGCAGGAGATGAATCAGGATCGGCGCGTGAGTCCAAGGAGGATGTAGAGAATTCCTCCAGCGAGCAGACCGGACACAGCGCCGTGAAATAAAGTCGTGGTNAAATCGGGCAATTCGACAAAAAGCCAAAACAAAACGACGCACAGAATGGTCGGAATCAGTGCTTGGAGTCGTTCGGGTAGACCAATTCGGCGCACAACGAGCGAGCCGATGACTGCAAGAAGGGACACACCCAGCTGGTTGTTTAGGTCTACAAGCGTCATTGACGAAAATGCGACGGAATTGAGAGACACCGTCACCAACAGGTCTTAATTTGAGATGGTGGCTTCGGTTCCGGGTGAGCCGAGGTCAAATGCCCTTTCTCCGTGCAGGAACTCTCCTAGGAGTGACCGCAACAGGGGAAAGGGCGTTTTGCTACCCTAACGAATATAGGATTCCCGGGATGATGTGACAATAAAGCCGAACGTTGTCCCGTGTGAGTCCANGGACCTATAGTTCGGGCATGGACGAATGCCCGGTCTGCAAGAAAGAGATCCCGGAAAGAGATGCTCTGACGTTGACCTCCTCGGGCACGTGTGGTGTCTGTGGGCTTACGTTGATGGCCGCAACACCAGCCATCGCGCATGAACGCACGAGCCAGGAGGTTGCCAGAGAAGCCGAGATCAAACGCCTACAACGGATTGCCTTCGGTCCACAGACCAAATCCGCCCAAATGACTAAGATGAAAGGGTTTCTGGCGCTCCTCATCATGACCTGTCTTCTCGTCTACGGCTATGTATGGGACCGGGCCCGAAAGCAGACGCAGGAGAAAAACCATATCGAAGTCACGTTCAGGGCTTTCAACGTGATGTTCGGACCCGGAAGTGACCTGTCAGACGAGGAAAAGCTCGAGGAGTTCAAGTACTGGCGATCCTCACCGATCACATGGAAGGGCACGATCACCTACGTGAACCTCGGGGCGGAGAACGATCTTTACGTCACGGTCCGCCATTCATCGCGTCTGCCCGCGTCGGATGTGCTGATTAGGTTCGACGAAGCGTGGCGGGANCGGCTGGCGGAGCTCAAGGTCGGTCAGGCGCTGCGATACCGTGGGAGAATCTCTGAATTCGATCGAGGGACAAGCTTTGTCACGGTCAGAAAGGGAACAATCATTGGTGAACCGATCTGAGTAAAAAGCCCCCTTGTACAAAGGAAAATCGGCTTGACATCTCAGAGAGGTAGGTGTATCTTCTTCGTTGTNTAAATATTGAAATAAAAACGAGTTACGGTAGAGTTAAGTCTTTCCCTTGGTCCCCTTGGGGCCTCGGATACTGACCATACCCTTGCGTAGGAGGGGCTGATGCATTCTTTGTTCAGAGTCGGTGCAGTACTCGCGCTTATAATGGCAGTTGTCAGCTGTGGCTCTCCCCCACAGGCGGAACTGGATGCTGCGCAGGCAGCACTTGATGCGGCCCGTCAGGCCGGCGCTGAGGCGTATGCCGCAGACGCTTACAACCGAGCCAAGAACACGCTGGCTGACGCTCGTGCGAAGTCTGAGCAGGGCGAATACGATGCGGCCAAGACAGCAGCCGTTCAGGCCAAGGATCAGGCCGACCAGGCTCGCTCACTCGCAGAGTCGAGCAAGGCCACGATCCGCGATGAGGCTCAGGCGATCGTGAATCGCTTGTCGAACACGATCGGTGATGCACGCGCAGCCGTTGATGGTGCCCCGCGCGGNAAGGGTGCAGATGACGATNTGGATCAGCTTCGCGCTGATCTCGGACAGGCAGATGCGGCTTTGACGGACGCTCGCAGCAGCTTGGGCGACGGCAACTTCAACGCTGCGCTCGAGCAGGCCAAGTCTGCGGACAGCAAGCTCGGTCAGGTTCAGTCGGCCGTTCAGGTCGCAGTGCAGAAGATCGAAGACTACAAGCAAAAAAATCGTCCCTGGTACAAACTCTAGACTACCGGACGACCGAGGTTCACGGAAAACCGAGAGGCTAACGCCGTCTCGGTTTTCCTGTTTATAGGACGTCCCGATGCTACCTTCTGTCGTAAAACGCCTCTTCCTGCTGGCCTTGGTCACTGCGTGCGACGCCTCCTCCCCCGCATCTACTCCAGTCGCAGAGACAACTTCGAAGCCCTCTGCTCAAAATCTCAAACTCACGGCAGTTGTGGACAGTCTTCGCNCAGTCCGCACTGCGCTCGCCGGCGAATCAACCTACATNGTGATCGATCGGACGCGGAACCGATTACTTGTAAGGCGCTCCGGCAACGTGCTGCTTGATGCGACTTGCGCGACAGGAAGCGGCAAAATTTTGTTCGGGAACCAACGGAATCAGACGTGGCAATTCAAGACCCCGAGACGGGTGTTCACAGTGCAAAAGAAGGTTACTGATCCAGTGTGGAAAAAACCCGTCTGGGCGTTTGTCGAGAAGAACGAGTCGATTCCCGTCCTGCCTTGGGAGTTTCGCCGACTCGACGGAACAACCCTGGGCGCCTACGCGCTGGAGCTCGAAGACAGCTACCAAATACACGGGACACTGTATCCGAACCTGCTCGGTCGATCAATCACACACGGCTGTGTCCGCCTAAACGCCCGGGACCTCGAGCAAGCATACCGACTGGCAGCGGTCGGTACATCGGTCTACGTGTTTTGATCTTTCTCTTTCTTCTGCTGGCCTCGTCGTGGGTGTCCCCGACTTCACTGTCGACCGAACGAGACGCCCTTGAAGCGGAGCTCGAACTCGCCAGTCGGGACACCTTGCGATACTACCTTNTTGTCGACACCGCACAGAGACGGGTCGACCTGAAGGCCGGCGGCAAGACACTCCATTCTGCGGGTATCCTGTCCCAATCGCTCTCCGACTCCGAGTCTGTGGTGACACATCGACTTGTTCAGACAATACGTCCCGGATCAAGGTTGCCGGAACAAGGACGCAACAGGCTGGCAGGCCGTCGACTCCCCCTCGACTTCGTGGGTCGACTAATCGAGGGTCCTCGCAAGGTGGACCGCCTCTACTTCCATCCTTCGTTCATGATCGGATCCGACCGCACGCCTCGACCACGCGGCGTGCCCTATGTGCTTCTTTCAGGTCAGGACCTGAAATCTTTGAGCTCCGCCGTCGACACGACAACGAAGGCCGTGGTCATCACCGGCGCCACACCTTGACAATACAGCGCTTGGCCATCGTGATCACGCTTCTGTTCGGCGAGACCCACGCTCAAGAGTATACCGCTGACCCCNTCCTTATCGGCGCCGGCGCACGATCTCTCGGGATGGGCAGCGCATTCGTTGCGGTCAGTGATGACGCAACGGCGCTCTACTGGAACGCAGCGGGCCTGACACAGTTGAGCAGGAACGAAATCCAGGCTCAGCACGCNGAGCAGTTTGGCGGGACCGTAAACCATGACTTTATCGTGGCCGGAATCCGTAGCACGCTCGGGACGTTCGGATTGGGGATCGTTCGGCTGGGTGTCGACGGGATCACTTTGAGTGGTCTGGAGGACCCCACTCAGCCGCTTAGTCCGGGCAACCGACCTGTGGCCACAGGCGCGACGGGCACATCCGACTACGTGCTTTCTATCGGATACAGCCGGCAAATCAGACCCAAGCTATCTGTCGGCACGACGTTGAAGGCGATCTGGCGAAATCTCGATGTAGGTGACGGAACAGGCTACGGACTCGACGCAGCCATTCACTACCGCTACGACAATCACTGGCAAGTTGGTGCAGTCATAAGAGATCTCACCCGCACTCGAATCACTTTCGATTCCGGTGCAAGGGACAGCATACAGCCGTCTCTTAACGTCGGCGCTGCATACAAAACCAAAATCGCCTCACTGAAGGGCAGAATCCTGATCGCCTCGAGCTTCGTCCTGAATCAAGACACTTCGGAAGCCGAAGACGCACAGCTCTTGAGGACGGGTCTCGAATACCGGCACAACAAGGGCCTGTCGGGCAGACTAGGACTCGAAGGAGATCATTTCACCGCGGGCGCAGGGCTAGAGCCCTCGGGCCGCTTCCGCGTCGATGTCGCGTTCCTCGAGAATGGCGACCTCGACAACACATACAGAATCTCAGCCTCACTCTATTTCTGATGGAACAATGGCTCAATGCACCAACCGGATTCCGGTCGGGACACATCGTGGTTCTNGGTCGCCCGAACACCGGCAAGTCGACCCTGTTCAACGCTCTCGTTGGCGAGCGCCTTTCGATCACAACGGACAAGCCCCAGACGACCCGGAAGACCATCCTCGGCATCTACACGACCGACAAGGCGCAGATGATGTTCCTAGACACACCCGGCCTTCTGGATCCGGCCTACCGGCTCCACGAGTTGATGCGTGACGAGATCTCGAGCGCGACCGAGGGTGCGGACATCATTCTTTGCCTCGTCGATGCCACAGATCTTGACCGGACGTTCGACGATCAGGTTGTCAAAGCCGTCACTGGGCACTCAATCCCGCTGATCGTCGCCCTGAATAAATCAGATCTCGTTAGCGAGGAGCAAAAAACGAACGCCCTCAGGCGGATTGAGGAGACAGACTCCCCNAAGCACGCTATCGCTGTTTCCGCATTGACAGGCAGTNACGTACTCGATCTCCGATCGACGCTTGAGGAGAACCTGCCACTCGGTCCCCGATTTTATCCCGAAGACGTCCTGACGGAACAGCCTGAGCGGTTCTTCTGCGAGGAGCTAATCCGGGAGGAGATTTTCAACCGGCTGAGACAGGAGCTGCCATATGCCATCGCCGTCCAGGTCGAGTCCTTCGACGAAGACGGCAAAAAGATCTACATCGCAGCGAACGTGATCGTCGAGCGCAAGTCGCAGAAGGGGATCGTGATCGGACGCGGGGGCAAGACGCTTAGGGAGATCGGCAAGAACGCAAGGGTGAGGATCGAGAAGTTTCTNCAACACCCCGTCTTCCTTGACCTCNACGTCAAGGTCATTCAGAACTGGCGCAAGAAGGACACCGCACTNAGGAGTCTCGGGTATGGACCCTGAACCNTTTCCGGTNGAGACATTCTTTCCGCGAAGCCTGTTCGACCGTATCTGCAAGGTTCGTATCAGTCAACCCGAGATCGTCGAAGCACGGGCGAAACAACGAATCCGGCCGTCATCTCTGACGCAAGACAGCGGCAACGTCGTCATCCTCGCCGCTGATCATCCTGCACGTGGCGTCACTTCAGCCGCCCGTGATCCGTTTGCAATGGGTGACCGTCAGAGCTACCTGGGACGTATCGTAAGAGTCCTATCTTCTCCTTTCTGTGACGGCATACTGGGCACTCCCGACATCATTGAAGATCTCCTGATCGTCGACCATCTGATGATCGAAACGGGAATCCCATCCATCTTGGATAACCGGATTCTGGCAGGAACGATGAATCGGGGTGGACTCGTTGGTGCCTGCTTCGAAATGGACGACACCTTCACGGCCTACACAGCGAACCAAATCGTCAACGCCGGTCTCGATGCCGCCAAAATGATGTTTCGCTTTGACGAGCAGAACCCCGATTCGGTCCGCACACTCACGGCCTGTGCACGAGCACTTGATGAATGTGTCGATCTAAGTATCCCTGTCTATCTCGAAGCCCTTCCCGTTGAGCAGAACGAGACAGGCTACCGTGTGATCAAAACACCTGAAGCATTAATCAGAACGGTTGGGATTGCTTCGGGAATCGGGAAGTCATCACTCTACACCTGGATCAAGATTCCATACTGCGACCGATACGACGATGTGGCTCGAGCGACAAGCTGTCCAATCCTGATGCTTGGCGGCGAATCCAGCGGCGACCCTGCGAGGATCTACCAGGAGTTTGCGTCCGGCATGACCTCAGCCGGAAACGTCCGGGGCGCGCTTGTCGGCAGGAATGTGCACCATCCGGGCGTTGCGGATCCCGCAGCCGTGGCGGCCGCCGTGTATGGCGTAGTGCACGAAGCCGCCACGCCCGACCGAGCTATCGAAACGATGTCGGCCCGTCACCTCGAAAACATCGGTCTCCTTGAGGGGGTCGGATAGCTTGTCTATGCGGGACGTCATTAAGCTGATCGTCAGCCTCGGGGTCGCCGGATTCTTCCTCTGGTCAGCCTTCAGAACAGTCGATCTCCAAACGGTATTGGACATCCTTCTGCGAACACGCGTCATCTGGCTGCTCGCCGGCACCGTGTGCATCCTGCTCGCGACCTACCCGCGTGCATATCGATGGCGGATCCTGATGGCCCCCATTATCGCCGGGGCGCCGATCCACAAGCTCTTCATGGCGATCCTCGTCGGCTACGCAGGCAACAACCTGATCCCGAGGGCCGGTGAGGTCGCCAAGGTCTGGGCAATCGACCGAGATCCGAAACGGATATCCGGGCTGCTCGCGACGGTGGCCGTAGAGCGTCTGATCGACCTTCTCGCTCTCATGATGACCTTCGCCGCCGTCGCCATCTGTATCCGGGGCCATCTAGAGGAGGTCTTCCCTTGGATGACCGACGTGATCAACACAGCTACCCTTTCGATCACTGCTGCGACTCTCCTCGTTCTAATCGCTTCGCTCAGGGGTCACCGTCTGATCGACTGGCTCGAATCACGCCTTCACAACCCGCACATAAACCGAATTCTTGAGTTCGCTCGGTCATTTCTGCAGGGCACAGAAGCCATCCGGTCTCCGTCCACTTACCTGAAGATCTTGTTCTGGACAGTGCTCCTGAACGTCGCCTACGTTGGCGCTCTCGCTCTACACTTCGAGGCTTTCGACTTCGGAAAACGGTATGGACTGGGACTGCTGGATGCCTTGGTGGTGACGACCATCTCGACGATCGGCATCGTCATCCCGACTCCTGGCGGGACGGGTACATACCACTACTTCTCGAGCCGCGCGCTTCACGGCCTCTACGGCGTTCCTTTGGAGGAGGCACTGGCCTTCGCAACAGTTGTTCACGGCCTTATATACGTCGCCTTCCTGGTCACTGGGGGCCCCGGCTTGATCTCTCTCATCTGGAGAAAGCGAGCGTCGGCTCCAGAATCTACTTAACTCTCAGCCTCGTTCTGCAACTGCATCGACGCGGCCATTTCGGCTTCAGCCTCTTCGATCATATCCTTCTGCTGATAAAGCCGTGACAGGCTAGCGTGGGGCAAAGGATCCTTCGGCATCAGCTCGATCGCGCGTGTGACCGCCACGATCGCCTCGTCCACCTTCCCCAAACGGTCTAGGGCCTGACTGAGGCCAAGATACCCGAGTCCAAAATTGTTGACGGTCTGAACACTTTCCCGAAACGCGGCGGCCGCCTCGTCCAGCTCGTCCCGTGTCAAATGTCCCAATCCCTCGATGTATTTCTTCTTTGCGTCCAAGTCGACTCCTCAAAGTACCTGTATCAGGAATACAAAAATCCAGATCAACAAGAGTAGGACCGAGCCTGCTGCGGCAATGCGGCAGACGGTACAGACTGATCTTTCGTCCTCGATTTCGGGGCGCGTGACCGTCCCACAATCCGGGCACCGGATGTCACGGCGCTCGAACTCCCGTCCGCACGCTCGACACGTAGTCAAGGACACAACGACCTCAAAGAGTTAGGCGCCCCCGTCAACAGACGGAGGCGCCTTGTTGTTCTCGTACTCGAGCGGTCTTACTAGAAGACCCCGTTGACATCGATCGAGAAGTACTGCAGCGGGTGGAAGGACTGAGCGAAGTCCGTCGGCCAAGCGATGTCATACCTAAAGATGAACAGCCCAAGGTTTACCCTCGCACCGAAACCGTAGCCCCCCTTCAGATCTCTGAGTTCGAACCCACCGTCTCGTGCTTCCCACGGGTCGAAGTCCCGGCGATTGAAGGCCCCACCTAAATCTAGGAATAGTTCCCCTTGGACGTTCTGAAAAAAGATTGGCAGCGGCCACCCCATCGCAATCTGGTGGAACATCGGAAATCGGAAAGCGATGTTCGTCAGCACATACGAATCACCCGCTGTCTCGAACAACTCGATACCACGCAGTGGCCACACAAAGCTTGAGAAAAAGACTTCGTTTGTGGGAACACGGGCTATAGTCGAAAAGGTTGGGTTGACTGTGTTGTTCATACCGCCAACAAAGAACCGCGTCCTATTCCGACCGAAACTCGTTCCACCGGACAACCTCACGGCCAACGTATACTGGTCGAGCATCCTGATGTATTTACGGTAATCACCCGACACGGTGAAGTACTCGAGCCCGGCAGGGCTTCCCTCAAGGTCGAGACGAGCGCGTCGACCTGAGATCGGGCCGTAGAAACCCGGTCTCGTATTGTCATCTACCAGTGCCAGCTGCGGTATGGCTGCCCGATCCGTCCGGATCGTCAAACCTGCATTGTTCTGTGTAGGTCCACCGAAAAATCCGTTGTTCACAAACGGATTCAGCGCGTTCGCAAACTCGTCGCGCTGTATTGTGATAAAGCGCAAACTCGCCTCGACCCGGCTGAATCGGTTGAAGGGCCGGTCGATCATGCTGCTCAACCCGTAGTAACGGTCGGCAAAAAGCTGGTTTCCACTAAAGAAGAACAGCCTTGTATGGAATAGTGTGCTGAAGTAATTCGTCTGCCGCTTCAGGTATGCATAAGTAAGGTAAAAGTCGCTGTCTTCGATCGAGAAGTTCAGGCTCGTCAGCAGGGACAACCTGTGGTCTCCCATCACGTCGCTTAACGAGAATTGAGCGAGGCCACTGAGACCGTAGAACGTGTCGAATCCGGCGTTGGCAGCGAAAATCTCAGGTTTGAACTGTATCGTGTATTTGTTGACCTTGAACTCCCCTTCCCAGTCGTCGAGACTGGCGACGGTCGTGTCCGTCGAATCGTAATCAGCTATCTCGCTTTCGTCGCCCACCATCTCATCCTCTACACCCTCCTCAGCAGCCAGAGTCACCTGATCAGACACCCACTGCTCGAGCCTTTCCAACGACTCGCTTCCCTCTGCGCCCCCCCCGCTCGACGCAACCTCGTCTTCGAGTATCTCTCCGTCGAGTTCATCTTCCAGTGCAGAGGCGATCGAATCCTGCTCTGCCTGGGAATGCTCCCGCTGGATTTCCACAAAGGTCTTGTCCTCCACCCCGCGCTGGCGCTTCGCGATCCGGGTTAGGGGCAGGTCCGAGGGCTCCTTGAGCTTGTCCATAGGGTTTCTGAGCGTGAAGACGTCGTAGCCACCATTGTGGAAGACCGTGAAAGCCATCTTCTTGCCATCTGGCGACCAGTCAAAGTCGAGCGCGCTCGCCAAGAGGTTGGTCACAACCATCTCAGGTTCGTCACCGTCGATATCGGCGACGTAGATGTTGCCCACACCCGTGCGATCCGAGATGTAAGCGAGCGTCTTGCCATCCTGCCCCCACTTCGGGTAGGACTCCTTCGCCTCGTTCTCGACGACTCGTCGCATCTCCGAGCCATCCGGGCGGATTACATAGATGTCATACTGCCCGTATGCGAAGTCCTTGCGGCCGTCGAAGGTCAGGGACTCGTCCGGATTATCCGAACTCATGGCGATCCATTTCCCATCCGGTGACCAACTCAGGTTCGTCTCGTCGTAGGGGTCGTGTGTGATCCGATGAAGTGCATCGGTCTCAACGTCCACCACATAGATGTCCGACCAACCGTCCTTGAGGCCAGAGAAGGCGATTCGCTTACCATCGGGCGACCAAGCGGGCTCGAACAGCCCATCCAGATCGAAGTTAAACCGCTTCTTCAGCTTCCTCCGCTTCACGTCCAGCGTGTAGAGCGTGTTCTTGTTCTTGGACTTGGCGGCAAACGCTATATACTGCCCGTTCGGCGACCACGTGATACCTGGCCGGAGCACGAACATCCACTCGAAATCGCTCGAGCGCTCCCCTTCGACGAGACGGCCCAGATCTTTCCCGTCGATAGCGGATCGGAGGTAGATGTCAAACGTGCCGTTTCGGTCAGAGAGATACGCGATCTTGTCTCCCTGTGGAGAGAACTGAGGAGCCCGGTTGAAGAAGCCGCCCTCTTCCTCCCGGTCCGTAAGCGACTTGGCGATCTCGTCCGGGCTGTCGTGCTTATTGATCTCGTTCCAGTGCTGACGTTTCAGCCAAATGTGCCACTTCTCGTTCAGCTCCTCGACACCCACACCCAGCGCAGACTTCAGGGCCTTGTCGATCGTCTTCGCGGTGCGAACATCGCGAATAACCTGCCCCACCTTCTCCCGACCATACTCCTGCTCAATCATATAAAATATGGACTGCCCACCCTTGTAAGCGAACAGGCCACCCTGGGGGATGAACTCGATCGGCGGCACGTAACCCGTTATCGTGGCATCTCGCATCTGGTTGTCGGCGGCGATATCCCAGCCGTACCGCGAAAGGTATTCCGCGATCCCCTCGACGACCCATAGAGGGGGGATCGTCGCCTGCTGGTTCAGCATCGCACCCAGCCAGCCCCCACCCGTCCAGAGTTCGACGGTCACAGAGTGCACCAGCTCGTGGTGGATGACGTGCCGGAAGTCGGCGTAGGAGCCGGTGTATGGAATCACAACACGGCCTTGCGCAAACTCGGTGAACCCACCTGTGAACTCGGTCAGTTCGGCACCAGAGATGTTACTGACGGCGAAACCGTTGTGGGAGTTGTAGAAAACGAGAGGATACCGACCTTTCATCTCGTAGTTTAGGGCCTCCTCGATCTCGACCAGGGAACGTTCAGCCTCTTTCGCGGCGAACTCGGCCACAGGAAGTGAGTTTTTGTCGAAATAGATCGTGAAGTGCTCAGTCTCTATGTAGTGCCAGTCGAAATCACCCAGACTCACCTTGTTCTTCCCGAAATACTCCTGCGCTTCCGCTGTGTTCAGCGTCAGGCCGAGAACGGCAAGGAAGAAAAACACGTGTCGCCTTGTTCGCATGGTCTACTCCTTGTCTCTGAAGAGCACACTAGGCTATAGACTACCAGACAACACCAGTGCTGATGCTCTCAGATCTGCATTTGGCAATCCTCCTACACTGGACCACCAAAACCAAATCAAAAAAACTTAAACAATTGCAGAAGAACACTTTGCGAAAATAGTTTAAACTTACACTTGAATCGCAAGAACCTGCCTTAGTCGACAGGGGAAGATGTTCCCCTTCGCATCCATCTCTTTTTTAAAATCACGAGAGCGTCCAAAGTTGCATCGATTCGTCCGGGCCCGCAATCCCGTTTCTACCCGGGACTTCACGCTTGACTACCCACGGCTACCCAACTAAAGTTAGGAGTCTTCAGAACGCTATGTCAGACCACGATAACAATAGCCTCTACACCGAGGCGCTCGAAGCAGCAGAGCGCGAAGCGACCGAGCTTGATCAAGAGATCGCCCAGCTCAAAACGCTTCTCCGACGCCTTGAGGCGCAAAAAAGCGCGGTAGACGAAGTCTACTTGGCACTCAGCAAATGGGTCGAGCTTTCTGGCACCCAACCTGAGCCCACAGCCGACCCGTTCGATTCGCTGTTTGAGGATCAGGGTGAGACGATCCGTCTCTCCGAAGAAGAGGTATCGCTGATCGCCTACCCCGACGGCCGCCCTCCTGAAGAAGAATCTCACTAGCCAATCACAGGGTTGTTGTCGTTCTCCTGCCGAACCGTCGTAATCGGTCCGTGTCCCGGGAATACTTTTGTGTCCGAAGGAAGGGACATCACCTTCTGTCTAACCGCTTCGATCTGTCCCGTGTAAGCCTCTCTCCGCGCCCCACCCAGAGATGCCGCAAACAGCGCGTCTCCCGGGAAACAGACCCCTTCCGTCGCGTAGGCTATCCCCCCAGCCGTATGACCGGGCAGTGACAACGCGTTGACTTCAAGCGAACCAATCCGGTCCGCCCAGCCGTCATCCACGCGCACATCCACCGGCCCGCCGAACATCTGAGCATCGACCTCAGAACAGCAAACCTTCGCACCTGTCCTCGATTTCATCTCCGCTGTCGCACCAACGTGGTCAGCGTGCCCGTGGGTCAGAAGAATATGTGTGATCCGTGCCCCCGTCTGCTCAATCAACGCAGAGATCCTGTCCGGCTGCCCACCGGCGTCGATCAACGCTCCTTCACCTGTCTCCAAACACTTCATCACGTAGGCGTTTACCTCCATGCCTGCGCTCAGAATCACCCGGTCGACGTTTACTCTCTCTGACTGGAAACGATCGTTCCCACCCTCCGGGACCCACCCATTCGCCACTCGTGTCAGCTTCTTTCCGTCCAGCCCAAGGGTATCCGCGATCTTGTGGATCATCGCCTCGTCGGGTATCAGATCATAGGAAGTGACCCGTCCGATATCGAAGACGCTCAGTCCAGACTGCTTGGCCAACGCGTGCGAGCTGACACCGCGTCCAACCATCGCTTTGCCCACGATATCACCGAAGTAATCTTCGAGGTTTGAATAGCCCAAATCCGGCTCCTTCCAAGGTCCTTACTCAGAAAAACGTGTCCAACTTCCAAGATACCCAGATCGGTCAAACACGCCAAGTTACAAGCCTAATTCTGATTGCTCGGGTCGCAGCCGCAACCTATCTTCTGTCCCATGCCGGATCAAGTTACACAACAGGACAGAGCAAAGAAACTGGCGGGGGAGCGAGCTGCAAACTTCGTCAAAGACGGCCAGATCGTAGGGCTTGGGACGGGTTCGACTGCCTTTTTTTCAATCGTGCGCCTCGGTGAAAGGATCCGTGAAGGACTCAGGATACAAGGGATTCCGACATCCGAAGCCTCACGCACGCTGGCGACCGAGCAGCAGATACCGTTGGTCGACTTCCGAGACACGGTCTCCATCGATGTAACCATCGACGGAGCAGATGAGGTGGACTGTAAGTTCAACCTGATCAAGGGTGGCGGCGGAGCGTTATTGAGAGAGAAAATCGTTGCCCAAGCTACGGCTACACAGATCATCGTAGCCGATGATTCGAAGCTCAAAGAAAGGCTCGGGTCTTTCGCTCTGCCCGTCGAGGTCACTCCCTTCGGCTGGCAGGCGACGGGCAGAAGAATCGAAGCTCTGGGTTGCGAGCCTGTCTTGAGGCAGACCGACGAGCGCCCCTTCACCACGGACAACGGCAATCTTATCCTCGACTGTCCATTCAGAGAAATCGTGGATCCGAACCAGCTAGAGCAGGATCTCAGATCGATCACCGGCGTCGTTGAATGCGGGCTTTTTGTTGGACTGACAGATAGGGTTATCATCGGGCAGGGCGACGGGACAATCCGTGAGCTCGACACGCCCGCAGCGTCATGAAATTGGAGGCGAGATGAGCATACTCATCGATTCTGACACAAAGCTGATCGTGCAGGGCATCACCGGTGGTGAAGGAACGTTCCACACGCAGCAGATGCTGGAGTACGGGACGAACGTGGTCGGCGGCGTCACGCCGGGCAAGGGCGGTCAGAAGGCGGAGGGCGTCCCCGTTTTCAACACTGTATCGGAGGCTGTCGCCGCGACAGGCGCGAACGCTTCGGTCATTTTCGTTCCGGGCACCTTCGCCGCCGACGCGATCGTTGAGGCAGCCGACGCCGGTATCGCCTTGGTCGTGTGCATCAGCGAATATATCCCGGTCCTCCAGATGATTCGTGCCAAGCACTACCTCTCGACGGCCGGCACGCGTCTAGTAGGTCCCAACTGTCCTGGTGTCATAACGCCGGGAAAGTGCAAAATCGGGATTATGCCCGGATCTATCCACCGGGAAGGCAGTGTAGGCGTGATCTCTCGAAGCGGGACGCTCACATACGAGGCAGTCCACCAGCTGAGCCACGTGGGCCTCGGACAATCGACCTGCGTGGGAATAGGCGGAGACCCTGTGAACGGAACCAACTTCACGGACTGCCTGAAGCTGTTCAGGGATGACAACCAGACCGAAGCGGTCGTCATGATCGGCGAAATCGGTGGTACGGCAGAAGAAGAGGCCGCTCACTACATCAAGGCAGAGTTCAATAAGCCGGTGGTTAGCTTTATTGCAGGACAGACAGCTCCCCCGGGCCGCAGGATGGGACACGCCGGTGCCATCATCTCCGGTGGGCACGGAACCGCGGCGGAGAAGATGTCCGCTCTCGAGGAGGCCGGTATCCACGTCACGAAAAGCCCTGCGGACATTGGGGACGCCGTGGTATCGGCACTTAAGGAGTAACCCAACGCCAGTACGTCAGACTACCCCATCCCGCCCTGACCGCCATCCATTTGCACCCAGCACGGACACCCCCTAAAGTCCCCAGACCATAGGCGTCCGGTAGCCCCCCAAAAAAACGTTCGAATACTCGGCGAGCGCCCACGCGATGCGCCATGTATTTAAGCTGGTCGATCGCGTTGCGGCCACCTTGGCGACCATCGTTTTGACGAGAAAGAGCGGGACGGACAAGGAGGCCGTAGCCCCGGAGCTCCGAGACCACGGCAGCTGACTGGGCGAGCCCCCCGTTTGTTTACGTCAACTGCGCGGCGATCACCTCGGATCTGATCGAGACAGAGTTCTTCAACTACCAAAGAGGCGCTTTCACCGACGCCAAGATTTACAGGAAGGGCCTATTCGAGTTCGACAAGGTCGGTCTTGTGTCGCTCGAGCTTCAGACAAAGCTGTTCAGAGATCTCAAAGGCAGCCGGCGACGAGGGTTTGCGCTCAAGGACGCTAGCAGATCTGGACGACTGGGTTACAGACAGCGCCCCGGAAACTGCCGAAAACACCAGACGTGAAGCTGGCACGATCTTCGTTTGGGAGAGACAAGATAGGTGCTGAGGATGGATCGCACCTTGACCAAGCACACACAAGTGCGCAAGAGAGACAACCCGATAAGCCAAGGGGCCTAGGTTCTCACACACGTATTTCCAACGGCCCAAGTGACGACAGGACCCGGGTGGGCCTATTCAGGATGGTCGGGAACAGTCGGGTGCCCCTAAGGCTAATCGGCCGCTTTTTTATCGTAGGATATCTTCCAGATACGACTTCGCCGCGAGCAGACCCTCCTTGTTTAGGTCTTCGCTGCCGCTGTAGCGATGATCCTCGAGTTCGATTGCCAGCGGACCATCGTATCCTAGCTCTTCCAGCCTTGCCACGACCCAGTTCCAGTCCACATCTCCCCATCCGGGGATACAGTATCGCCACCAGCCCTCGCCGTAGCTGTAGCGATGACCAAAGCTCTGGCCAAGACACCCAAATTCGTACAACCCGTCGTCCAGGATCTCCGTATCCTTCGCGTGCACGTGCTTGACCCGATCACCGAACTCCATCAGGAGACGCTGATAGTCTACACCGATCCGAACGAAGTGTGAAGGATCAAAGCAGATCCCGAAGTTCGGCGAGGGCACCGCATCGAACACGGCACGTAACGTCTCTGGAGTACAGCCCAGAAATGGATAAGTCGGGGCAGGTCCAGGGTAGGGTTCGATCGCCAGATGCACACCGGACTTCTCTGCCTGTGCGAGAATACTCGGATAAACCTTCTTCAAAATGTCGAAAGTTTCCGCCCGCGACTGTTTTCGATCATCCGGTGCCAGACACAGAAAGACGACGTTGCTTCCGAAAGCAGCCGTGTCGCGGATTCGCTTCTTCATCGCCGTAGAAGCCTTCCGCCGCTTCACGGTATCCTTGCTGAGGAGATTCCCACCCACACCCCAGTCGACCGTACCGATTTTGATCCCGATCTCGGCACATCGCTTCTTGAGCGCAGGCGTCACCTCAGGCAGGTCAACCGAACCAAAGTCGTTCTTGGCCGCCCACCTAATCGTCGCGTCGACCCCGATCTCCCGAGTCATTGGAGGCATTCGCATCCCAACGTGCATTTCGATTTATCCCTTTATCTTTAGGCGTTATTGTGTCGAACGGCCGCAAGCATAGGCCGGGTGGTGGCTTGGGTCAACACGAATCATTGACCGGCACCCAGCCCGGGGCTACCATTAAACCCTGATGCAGATCAACACCAAAAAGCTCGATTCCTTCCGCTCGCTGATCCAGAGTATCGACCTCGAAGGCCCTCCCTCTGCCGCCTTCGTGGGGAGCCCCGTTGACTCCCCGGCCCGCTGTCTGGTCCTCGACGCAGCCTTCAATCCCCCAACGGTCGCACACTGGGGGCTGGCACGATCGGGGGCCCTGGCCTCAGGTGCGTCCCACGTGATCCTTCAGCTTTCCTGTAGCAATGTCGACAAGGGCATCATGGAAGCCAACCTCGCACAGAGGTTATATATGGTCGCCGCACTCGCGACTCTCAAGGAACAGACCTCGGTGACCGTTTGCAGTCATGCAAGGTTCATCGACAAAGCCAATGCGCTGGCCGCCCTAGACCGTCAGATCCAGCCGATCTTCGCGATCGGCTACGACACGCTCGTCCGTCTGTTCGACCCAAAGTATTACGAAGACATGGCCGGCGAACTCGAGATCCTGTTCGAAAAAGCCGAGTTTGTAGTGGGAAACAGGGGAGATACAGACCAATCCGAAATGGATCGATACCTGGAGGATCGCACGGAGTATGGTGGGCGGATACACACGGTCACGCTCGACGCATCATTCTCCGATGTGTCGTCGTCGAACGTCCGTAGACGTTCAGGTCAAGGTGAGAATGTTCGGGCGCTCGTCCCCGAACCAGTTGCGGATCTGATCAAGGCTTTCGGGCTGTACACCTAACAGGCCTGCGGTCTAACGACCGAAGGCCCTCATCCCGCCCTGTCCGTTCTCGCTACCCTTCAGCAACCTCATCGATATGAGCTGTGAGCATCTCCAACGCGGCCACATAGCCGCGCCACCTGAACCCGGCAACTAGCCCGAGAGCAACTGACGAGAAGCAGGAATGCCGCCTGAACTCCTCCCGTGCGTGGATGTTCGACAGGTGGACTTCGACCATCGGCAGCCCGCTGTCCTCTACCGCATCTCTGAGCGAGTAGCCAAAACCAGTAAGCCCGGCAGGGTTGAGGATGATGCCGTCGACCTCGTCTCGACACTGTTGGACCCAACCAACAAGGTCCCCCTCATGATTGGACTGATGGAAGACAACCCTGCAGTCCAGTTCTGAAGCACGCTTCTCGATCCTATCGTGGATCTCGTCCATCGTGACAGCGCCATAATGTTCTGCCTTCCTCCGCCCGAGCATGTTGATGTTCGGGCCCTGCAGCACGAGTATCTTCACCTTAAGCTCCCCGTCGGTCTTGCGGCGGCGTCCATCAGAAGCCCCAACAGATCCGACAGCGCCGTCCTCAGTTTCGGTCTCGGTACGACCAAGTCTACAAACCCGTTCTCCTGAACCATTTCCGCACGTTGTGCCCGCCTGAGCGCGGCTAGTTCCTCCTGACCAACCGAGCTTCCCGTGATCCGCTCACCCGTGAACCCGATCAAGGCGTTCGGCTCCGCGATGTTGATGTCTCCTATCAGTGCGTAGCTTGCGGACACACCCGCCGTCGTCGGATCTGAAAGAACCGAGATATACGGTAATTTCGCATCGGCCAGACGCGTGAGCCTAGCGTTTATCTTCGCCATCTGCATCAGCGAGAGAGCCGCTTCCTGCATGCGAGCACCGCCTGACCGGCAGATCAGGATCATCGGCATCCGATCGGCGACGCAGCGATCGATCAGTCGGCAGATTCGTTCCCCTTCAGCCGACCCCAGAGAGGCGCCGACAAACCCGAACTCGTGGATCCCGATTCCAACGGAGCGTCCCTCAAGACGTCCAGTGCCTACGCTGACGGATGCGTGCATACCGCTTCGCCTGCTGTGGGCGCGTATCCGGTCGCTGTATTTCTGCAAATCCACAAACCCCAAAGGGTCCGTCGATCGGACGTTCTCAGCGACTTCCTCGTAGCTCCCCTCATCCAGGATCAGGTCAAGGAACTGTTTATAGTGGATCCGGAAGTGGTGTTCGCATTGCGGGCACGTGCCATGGTTCTCCTCCAGATGCTTGCGGAGCACCATCTGGTGGCAACGATCGCACTTCACATAGAGATCTTCAGGCATCCCGCGCCTGACGACGGTTCTGATCCCGGATTTGAGCTTGTCGAACCAGTTCATGTCGATGTCCTAATAGCGGTTACAAGTGAGGCGAAATATACGGCTCGGCCCTACACCGGACAAGCTTCGATTCACAATCTGCTCATACAAGTAGTAGGTTCGGTCACGATCGGTCAGCTATTCGGCTGCCTAATCATGAAGGTCCGGTAAAAGTACCTCAACCATATGATTTTATGTGTTTTATAGCACAAAAAGGAATACCCCTCTGAATCTGTGTACAGTTAAAGAGTTAACCAAAACTCTAGTTTTTCTATTGACTCTCTATCAGTTCACTTATAGATTTAATTCTGTTCGAATCAATAGTCTTATAGATTTCTGTCCTCAGTCCGCCCTGGGCCACCGGACAGAACCTATCTTGGGGGCCCCTTCGTGCTCGTTGAAAGCCTAAAAGTCTTCTGTGACCTCGTAGAAACGCAAAGCTTCTCAAAAACGGCCGTACTGAACTCGGTCACCCAATCCGCCGTCAGCCAACAGCTCAAAAGCATCGAAAAGCGACAGGGCAAGCAGCTACTTGAGCGCGAGAAGCGTCGCCTAACGCTAACTGCCGAGGGTGAGATCTTCTATCGATACGCCAGAGAGATCGTCCGACGCTTCGAGGAGATGCAACATCGGATACAGGCGCTCGGCGGTGTCGTCTCGGGTACAGTCCGACTGGCCGCGATCTACAGCGTCGGTATGCTTGAGCTAGCCCCCCACCTCAAGAGCTACATCAAGGCTTATCCGAAGGTGAACCTGCGCCTCCAGTATGATCAGGCGCAGAGGATCTACGACAATGTGGCCAGCAGCGAGATCGATCTCGGGATCGTGGCATACCCCAAACCGCAACGGAACGTCGATGTCCTAAAGTTCACCGAAGACGACATGGTCGTCGTGTCTAACCCCGATAGTGACCTGGCCAAGAACGCGAATATCGACCCGAAAGTTCTCGAAGAGTTTCCACTCATCCTTTTCACACCTGAAACACCGACCCGACGGGCGATCGACCGGTTCCTCAGAAAGCACAGTGTGCGGCCGAACGTAGTAATGGAGCTCGATCACATTGCGACGATCAAGCACGCAGTGGAGGTCGATATCGGTGTCTCGATCCTACCCAAGCTGTCCGTCCAGTATGAGCAGTCCTGGGGTACGCTGACCGCCACACCCTTCAACAACGATACGTTTGCACGGCCTGTAGGCATCATATACCGGAAGGGGAGGAGCTTCAGCCTTGCGACCCAGAAGCTGATTGAGATCCTCTCGAACGGGACACCCGAACTGATTCCCGAGAGCAACGAAGCGACCTCTGCTGCCGCAGCATCCTGAGTCGTCTGACGAGACTCGGCACGAACGCACCGGAAACTCAGGCGTTCATCCTTTGTCCAAAACCTTGAACAGTCCTCTCGGTTGCTGGCGAACCCTGAGATTGTGCTTGCCGGGCGTTTTCGTGCGGTCCCCCTATCGGAGGTCCACCCTCTATGCCAGCTCTTGTGAGATTTCAAGCGCTTCTGTACGTTTTCCTAGTCACTACACCGAACCTCTCCGCTGCCCAGAATCCCGCGTCCTTCACCTATTCAATAACACCCGAGATCATCAGACCCGGTGAGACCGCAACAGTCTGGATCGACGCCTCTCTCACCGATGGCTGGCACATCTACTCAGCCACCGTTCCGCCCGGCGGGCCCTTCCCCACCAAGATTGTGATCACGGACGGCCCTCTCGAACACACTGGGCCAATCATACAACCAGATCCGGTTGTTGAGCACGACCCCAACTTCGACATGATAGTCGAATACTTCGGCAAGTCCGTCCGGTTCGGCCTTCAGGGTAAACTGCCAGAGCAGAGCACCGCTGGTGCATACTATACCAGTGGCGAAATCACCTACATGCTATGTAACGAGTCCACCTGCCTGCCCCCCACAACCGTGGCATTCAGATTGCCCGTCCGCGTCGAAGCCGGAGCACCGCGCATCCCCTACGTCTCCTCGGCTCTGAAGCAAGACGCATCCGAAAGCGAAATCTTGGCCGGCACGGGGGACATCGTCGAAATCGATGCAGCGCTCGTCGAAGGCCTCGGCGCCTTCCTTTATCTGTCCCTATCAATGGGATTCCTGGCGCTACTGACTCCGTGTGTCTTCCCGATGGTGCCGATTACGGTTTCATTCTTCACAACGCAGAGCGAGGGTGAGACACCTCCAAAGCGCGCAGAATCGATAACCAAATCGGGTGTCTACTGCTGCGGAATCATGGTCACCTTCACAGGACTGGGTACGCTGCTCGGTCTGACGCTCGGCGCTTCGGGCGCGGCACAATTCGCGGCGAACCCCTGGATTAACCTTGGCATCGCGGCGATATTCGTTGTCTTCGCGCTCAGCTTGTTCGGGCTGTTCGAGATACAGATACCCACATCGATCCTGAATCGCCTGAGTACGTCGCAGGCTGGCGGCTACACAGGAATCCTCCTGATGGGGTTAACCTTCTCGCTCACCTCGTTCACCTGCACGGCTCCTTTTATCGGGACTTTGCTTGTCCTGACCACACAGGGAACCTGGGCGTGGCCGATACTGGGCATGCTGGTCTTCTCGCTCGCCTTTGTCCTGCCCTTCTTCTTCCTGTCGTTGTTCCCGCAGAGGCTCGGCGAACTTCCGAAGTCGGGTGCGTGGTTGAACTCGGCCAAGGTGGTCATGGGCTTTCTCGAACTCGCCGCGGCACTCAAGTTCCTGAGCAATGTCGACCTAGTTTGGCAGTGGGGCATCCTGAATCGTGAGATCTTCATCGCCATGTGGATCGCAATCTTCCTCCTGTGCGGGATCTACCTACTCGGAAAGATCCGGCTTCCAAACGACTCGCCGCTCGAAAAGGTGGGGCCGGGACGACTGCTTGCGACCGTCGGGTTCTTCACCCTATCGTTCATCCTGCTCGCGGGTCTATTCGGCGCACCGTTAGGGGAGCTGGAAGCCTTCTTCCCTCCCTACGGATACCATGGATCCGTTGCGCAGCTACGCAGTGGAAACGCCCAAGAGCTGGCGTGGAACGACGATTACCAAGCCGCCCTTCAGAAGGCCGCCGCCACGGGCCAAAACGTCTTCATCGACTTCACCGGCTACGCGTGCACAAACTGCCGCTGGATGGAGGCGAACATCTTTCCCGAGCCTGAAATACGAGGCCTTCTCGAAAACTACGTCCTTGTGCATCTTTACACGGACGGGCAGGGCCCCGTCTATGAAGAGAACCGAATGCTTCAGCAGACTAAATTCGGGACCGTGACCCTTCCCTTTTATGCGATCCTAACACCGGAGGGCGAGGAGCTCGCCCGGTTCCCCGGTATGACGCGCGACCGTGAACGTCTCCAGAAGTTCCTGCAGAAGGGACTTACGGGGTCGATTCGCACCCAACTATAACTTCAGCTCAGGCCCGATGCTCCTTCGATGCACCATCGCAGTCGTCGCAATACTCTCCCTGGGGGCCGCCACACCAGCCGGGGCTGAGTGGGGCTGGTATCGGGGAGACATCGCGACCTTCTCACCCGCCAACACATCTGCAAGCGTCCCTGACCAGATCCACGAGGCCGTCAAAGCCGGTCTCGACTGGGTTGTCCTGTCTGCGCCGGCGGGTTCCGGGACGTTCGTCGGACTTGGCGAGATGGTCGAGGAGGTTAAGCTCACGGTTCCCCGACTCACTCCAATACTGGGAACAGGATGGCACAATGCAGGCGTCCACCTCCGCATCCTGGGTATCGACTCGCGTGCGCCCCTGCCGGAGACGCTTCCAAACCTCCTCACAACCGTTGATACGCACAAGGGTGTCGCTGTTCTCACGTCGGCAGAGGACACGGAGAATCCTGAACTATTGAATGTGTCCGCGACAATGGACGGAACCTGGCGAGACCTGGTTCTTCCCGGAGGTCCATGGGACCGCGTTCTGACCGCCGGGAACCGGGTATTCATAACCTCGACAAGCCTGGGGACAAGGCCTGCCCAAACACACGAGACAACCGTCTGGGCAGAAGGCAACCAACCCGACCAAATCATCCGCGCTCTTCGCAACGGATCCAGCTATGTCGCGAAAACCAAAGGGATCCAGGTCGACTTCCAGGTAGACGGCAAGACCTTTGGCCAAACTGTATTCCACCAGGGCGAGCCTTTCATCAGGATTCGTGCAACATCACCTGATCCGATCACCTCCGTGTCCCTGATCGCCGATGGAGCTGAGATCTGGTCAACGAAGCCCGGGCTGCGTATCTGGGAGGAGCGATTCTTCCTTCCGGCGCAGAACTTCGGCTATATCCGCCTGATCGCGTCATCGGAGCCGGCCGGGATAACCACGGTCACCAATCCCGTCTTTCTCGTGACAGAGAACGCACCGGAAGGCGAACTGCCACTGACCGACGGTCGGTCGGCCGAGCCTGAGGACCTTACGGAAATCGGTGGCGTCATCGAACCTCTGAGCGGTCTGTCACCGGACGTGCAGACGCGCGTTCTGCGAGAGTTTCTTTCTGACCCATCCACACGGTTCGGCACTAGCTGGCTCCTGCAGAACCGATCCGACATCATCAGCGACGGCCTCCTCGCAAGGATCGCTGACGAAGACACGGACGACCAGGCCCGGCTTGGCGCTGCGTATGCGCTGGTGACACGAGGATCCGAGCTCGCACCCGAGGCCCTGCTGGCCTTTCTTTTGGACGATTCATCCTCGCTTCAGGCATACGCAGGTCGCATGTTCGCCCACTTCACCGAAGGTTTCACAGAGGAAGACTGGCCTGACATCGACCGGATGACACCCGAAGCGAAATCCTACATGATCAGGGCATATCATCCGGGGCGGTTTGTGATTGGCCAGATCGATCGCATCCTAGCCGACCTGGGATCGGATCATCCCGGGCTTTCTTCCTCGGCGAGCGACAAGCTCGTAACCCTCGCAACACGACACTACAAGGTCATCGAATCGCTTCTCGATGCCGCCGACGAGGGACGAACCGAAGCGGTAGAAGTGCTAGCCATCGTCGCGGATCACCGCACGATCTCACGTCTTCGGCAGCTCTACGATAGAACGATCGACCCCGCAATCAGGAGATCCACGTTCCTGGCACTCGCTCAGATGGGCGCTCCCTATCCTGACCGGCCTATTGTCCAGCTGTCGCGAATCGTACGCCCGACCATCGACGGTGACATCACAGACGAGGAGTGGCAAGACGCGATCGATCTGGGTGGGTTCCGGTCGGACCATAACGGTGCCGACGCTATAGAGCCAATCCGGGCTCAGATCGGAAGCACAACCGACTCCCTGTATCTGGCTGTATCCGTTCAACTAGGCCGTCTTCCCGAAGCCACCCTCTCTGACGAATTCGCCGATACGGACGATCGAGTCGAGATTATCTTTGCGGGTCCTCCTTACGACGAAGACGGTAATGGGCCCCGGGATACCCTGACCGTCAATGCCTACGGAAAAATCGACAGCTCTTTCGATTGTGAAGTGACCAGTCGCGTAACTGCAGGCACTTGGTCGGTCGAGATGGGACTTGCGTTGGGCGAGATCGAATCGTGTCCGAGATTAAACGTTGCTGTCGTATCCCCAAGTACGAGGACAAGATACTCGTGGTCAGTAACCTACGGATCACCTTCGAACGCCGACAGGTATGGTGAGCTCAGAACCGAGTCCAGTGAATGAGCGAAATCCTCCCAATCTTCCCGCTGAGAATGGTCCTGTTTCCGGGATGCCGGGTTTCCCTGCACATCTTCGAGGACAGGTACAAGCAGATGATCACCGAGTGCGTTGAAGATGAGACGGAGTTCGCCCTGATACTCGGACAGGACGACGACTTCAACGACGTTGGCTGTTCGGCCAGTGTCGTCGAGGTTATCAACCGCTTGCCTGATGGCCGGATGAACATCATCATCAAGGGCGTAGACAGAATCCGGGTGATCGAACGTCACGCAGACAAACCGTATATCACGGGCGAGATTGAACGTGTCGCAGACGTCGAGGATGAGCCGAAGAAATCACTCGCCGAGAAGACTAGAGCCCTTTATGCTGAGGCACTCCAGCTGTCGATAGGCTGGTATCGTGCTCCAAAGGAGGAAGGCGAACCCGCAGGATCACTGTCCTATACGATCGCCTCAACTCTGGGCATGCCTATCGAGAGACAGCAAGCCCTCCTGGAGCTTACCTCCGTTCAGGGTCGGTTTCAGTTTCTCAAGGAGATGCTGGAGAATACCCTACGTGGGCTGCGAGAACACTCCCGAAAAGTAACGGGCAACGGAAAGGCCCACTGAATTGCAATTACCGACGCGACAGGAGTCCTACGACTTACTGCGTGAACACACGCAGAACCCAAACCTGATAAAACACATGCTCGCAGTAGAAGCGTGCATGAAGGCATATGCGGAGAAGCTAGGCGGTGAACCGGAGCTATGGGGTGCGACAGGACTCCTGCACGACTTTGACTACGAGAAGCATCCAACGCTTGAAGAGCATCCGATGGTCGGGATCGGCATCCTGAACGAACTCGGGTATCCCGAGGAAATGCTGCACGCGATCAAAGGCCACGCTCCTTACCTCGGCATCCCTCGGAAAAGCAAACTGGACAAGGTTCTGTTCGCAGTCGACGAACTCTCCGGCTTCATCGTAGCTGTCACTCTGATGCGCCCATCAAAGTCGCTTTCAGACCTGAAGGTCTCGTCGGTGAAGAAGAAGATGAAGCAGGCTGGCTTCGCGCGAGCCGTCAGCCGTGAGGACATCGTCACGGGCGCTGAAGAATTGGGTGTCGATCTGGAAGAACACATCGCGTTCGTCATCGAAGCCATGCGCGGCATATCGGACGACCTAGGTCTCTGAACAGAAAAAGGCAGACGATCCCTCGCCTGACCGCCCTTCGCGGGCTGTTTCGTAGGTCACGCTCCATATACTGTCTGTATAATCGCCCGCATGTATCCGACGGCGTAGGCACGGCCGACCCACTCCGCCCGTGACTGCGGAAAGCGTGGAGTGTGGTCCATCATGAACGGCCCGTTGAAGCCATTCTCTTTGTAGCTCTCCATCGCCTTTCGCATGTCGGTCTGCCCCTCGTCGATGAAAACTTCCCTGAAGTCCCTCGGGGTGCCCTGGATGTCTCGAAAATGCACATAAGCAATTTTTCCACGCCCGCCTATGTCCCGAATAGCCTCGAACACATCTTCGCCCATCTCGGACACGCAGCCTTGACAGAAGAGCATCGCGTTCGAAGGGCTTTCGACGAGACCGAAGATCTTCCGATACTGATCGAGTGTAGATACGATCCGTGCGGCCCCCCCCATCGGCTCCGGTAAAGGCGGATCATCCGGGTGGAGTGCCATCACGACGCCCGAGGATTCAGCAACTGGTATAACCCGTTCTAGGAAGTACTCGATGTTCGCCCACATCGAGGTTTCATCTATCGCCTTGTCCTCTTGGAAGTGGTTCTCGGCTGCCCACTCTTCGTAGTTGAACGTGCTGTACTTAACCCCACCACGTCCCGTAGCCGACGTCGTCCTGAAATTTCCGATCGGCTTGAAGTTATAACCGAGCGTCGGGATCCCCGCCTCTCCTATGTTTCGGAGGAGCATACACCATGCCTCAATCTTCGGATCGCGATCCTCTCTTCCGAGCGTGATCGCATCCCAGCACTTGCTCGCAACATTCCTGAGCATCAGACCGTGCGACTCGGCCTGCTTCACACGATCCTTCCAGAACGACAGTCGGTCCCTCCCGTCGATCAGATCGTCTGGCGTCGGATAGATCGCCAGGTAGTCCACACCTATCGCGGCCAGGTAAGCCAGGGTCTCGTCGTCTACCTGATCAAAGCCGAGTTGTTCCTGGATCGTCATGACGCACTCCTTTCTTGTTTGCGAAGAGAGAAAGAGACCTCCGTTCAGGTGGTCAGGGGCCGTCAGCAGTGATGGTGCAGGTCAAGCGTCTCTGCTCTCCGTCTGCGGCCTAACTTCCAAATCGCCAAAACCAGACGAATCCAGCCCGGGCGATTGTTTAGGCTAACCAGCCATACTCGTCAGAACCCTAGCTCCCACATCATTCAAGAGATCGCTCTTCCCTCTTGGCGCCGCTCGACCAATAACCACACCAGGTTTCCCTGTAAGGCGTGCCCTAGCCAGTAGCCGTGACCACTGTGCGAAGCGAAACAGAGCCTCTCCATCCGGTCCAGCTCGATGTTGGGATCGGCGATCCCTTGATGCGATCTCGCGCGCGTACGATAACCTCTCCCGGAATCAGCCCAACCCACCAAGCTATTCCGTTTGGACCCTCTAAGGGACCGTAAGCGGCCAGACAAAAAAGAAGTGCTGGTCCCTTCCCTAACAAAAGCCCCGGAGTGTCCCCCTGTGCGTTCCGTTGTCAGCCAGCCGTGACAACGAACCTTCCGATCAGAGTCTCTGTCGGCAGAAGTACGAGTGCATCGATTTCCTCACGCACATCGACGAGAAACCGTGCCTGAGCCCCCGAATCCGCAAGGTCGCTAACCTGAGATTCGATTTGCGGAATCACGATCCGGTCGATCGATTTACTCTCTCCAGCGGCAGCCACTATGAANTCTAGAAAGCGTGCTAGTGCCGGCTCATCTGGCACCAGACTGTCCAACCCGATCGTCAGGCTNAGAAGTAGGTTTCTGAAGAGGTCTGTGAACGGCCCTGGCCCTCCCGCTGCCGACCCGTATCGCTTTAGCGCATCCTGTGGCAGCGCCTTCAAGAGATCGATGCGAAGCAGTAGATCCTGAAAAGTCTCGAACTCGCGGATTGGATCAAGGATNGTGGGACCATCCGAGTCCTCCGGCTCGTGACTCAGCCAAGTCTCGGGCTCACCGGCCGCCCAGCGGCGCACGGGTATCGCGTAGTCCTGCAGGAATGCGGCCTGCCGGCGCTTCGGGAAGAGCCCGGCCTCCTCTTGCATCTCCTTCAGTCTGAAAAATGCACGCTCCCAACCCGTCTGTCTAATCTTCTCGAAATCACCCTCGGCCAGAATTTCGACAGCCCGATTCGCATCTCCGCCTGCTACCTCCTGTAGACCCAGTTCCAGGCAGACCGTCGCCTGAAACCCACCCTGCTCGATCTCCTCGCGCCCCAAGGCGATCCCGGTTCGGTTTCGCTGTCCAGACGCCATTGTCCAGGTCTGCAGATACATGCGGACGGCTTCGTCCGCATTCTCCGGCAGTAGCTTGTATTCGATCCCCATCCTCAGCGTCTGACCAAGAAAGCTTTGCTCGTCTTCAAGGAGACGTCCCAGATCGACTGTCGAGAGTCCTTGGTTCATTCGCCAGTATTCCACAGCGATAGTTCCTCGTCCTCATCGGCAGGCCTTTCCTCGGTGGACGACTCATCCTTCGTCTCCTCCTCCTTCTTCTCGATGACCTCGTCGTCATCCTCGACCGAGCGTTCCCACGCTCGACGGATTACCAGCCGAATCAAGTCGGGTGCCGCATCGTACAAAACGTTCAGGACATCACCGAAGTTGCCGCCTCCGACAAAGTGGCTGGGTGACACCGCCCCAGCACCGTCGCTCGAGAAGAACCTGAACACGTTGACACCGCCTGCCGTCCTGTTCATATCTTGAGCCTTCATCCGATCGATCAAGGCGTCCTCNAGAAGCTCTGAATCACATACACGGAGCAGGTCCGCTGCCCGGTTCGGATCATCAATGGCCGCGACTACTTCTAGCCACTCCCACGTGACCCTGCCCCTGAGACGCTGGTCGGCGATTGGATCCAGCGTCTCCTCGACGGCTCTTCGGAAGGTCTGCAGGGACATCGCTTTCACAAGTGCTGAATTGTAGACTTTCTCGTCAGGCCGAATAGCGACCATACCCGCGATCGTTTCCGTGGGAAGTAGTGAGACCACGTCCGTGTTATACCGAGGTTTGCCATCCTCACCCATTGCTGTCAGCGACAGAATCTGCTCTGGGTCCGGGTTCATAGCGACCACGGTGGCCTGGGCTTCGAGAGGCATATGCTTGACGAGCGCACTCGCCTCGCGCTCCTTCCCGCCGCTGATCAGCGTCTGAATCTCTGCGGATGTGCCGCTCAGGGCCATCACGTTCGAGGACCAGCTGCCTTTCCGAATCAGTCCCCTATCGACTTCGACTGGCGCAACCTCTTCTCTCGCCTCCGAATCACCGAATTGGGTGTTCTCGTTTACTCCGGACTCGACCTTCTCCTGACACGCGACACACCTACGGACATCAGCGATTGCTAGGATACGCGCTGCCGGAATGACCTCACCGCACAACTCACAGACCTTGTCTGTAGAATTCTGCACCAAACCCTCTTCGTTTTGGCCGGTTGTGAGTACTCCCCGAAACCCATCTCTTCGGAGACAGCCGGCTTCGAGACCTACAACAAGGAACTCTAGGGAAATCACAGCTCAAGAACAAGCACGGTTTTTTATTTAAACATATTAAAAACAGACACTTGAAACTGAACTAGAAGGGTCGATTTTGCTACATTATAGGCGACGATAGACAGATCGGTCGTTGGCAAAACCTCGCCAACGACCGCTTTTCTTTGCGTAGAAGTAAACCTGTCCACCTTGACACATCCCTCCCACGTTCTATTTTTGTCACCTGTTACGAAAGTTTCGATCTTCCCCACACATAACCTAAGAATGATGGCCTCTGATCCAGCACCCACAATCCGACTGCTCGCCGACGAACAGCACGGTGTCAGACTCAAATCGGACTTGGAGTTCCTTGGATATGGTGTTCAACACCAGATTCTGAGCAAGTCCAGTCACCTTGCAGATCCTGAGATAAAGCTCGACACGCCCGAAGCAGTGATCGTCGAGTGCGAGGGCAGAGCGATCCCGAGCATCGTCGCTGTGGTCCGGCAGTCGGTTTCTGCGGAGAGTGTGCCTCTGATCGTTCTTGTGGACGAGAAGNATGCGTTGGAACTCGATTTTTCGCTCGGGATATCCGACTTCATCGTCAAGCCATACTCTCTAAGGGAGATCAATGCGCGCCTTCGCCTAGCTATGTGGAACCATGACCGGCCGAGTGAGGTGAACACGATCAAGATCCATAACCTCGTGATCAACACGGCCCGATATGAGGTGCGGGTCGGCGGCAAACCGATTACAATGACCTTAAAGGAGTACGAGCTCCTGAAGCACCTCGTGACCCACAGCAGACGGGTCTTTACGCGGGCAGAACTGCTTGACAGCATCTGGGGATACGACTACTACGGTGGGATGCGCACCGTGGACGTGCACATTCGGCGGCTTCGCTCCAAACTCGGTGCAATCGGATCCTGCATCACGACGCTCAGAGGTGTTGGCTATCGGTTCGATCCGTCCGACTAGCTCATCCGGCAGCCCGATTCACTGAGTTGAGCAGAGTCGTCTTCCCTACTGGTTTCCGCAGTAATAGACCTGAAGTCCTTTCAATCGATCTTCGACGACCTCTTCCGGAAAGTGCCCCACCATCACGATCACAGGGACAAACCTCCCTCTGTCCTTCATCCGCATCAATACTTCAAATCCGTCCAAGTTCAGCGTGCTCAGGTCCAGAAAGCAATATGGCTCTGCCAACACAGCACCGAGAACCGCAGGACCATCTAGCTGGGTATAGACGTCGAACCGTTAGCCTCAAACGTCTGTCTGTAGAGTCGAACGACACCGGGTTCNTCATCGGCAAGCAGGATCTTCATCTTCTCTCATCTTGCGCAGGTCCCGATCTCCCGAACCGGTCCTCAAGAATTTTCCCTCTAAAATCGAATATGCGATCCAAGTTGCTCCGCACGAGGGCCCCATGGCAANCCCTCCCAACGGGCCCGAACGGAAGACCGTAGCTCACGAGATCACGCACTTCCACGCCCTCGTCGACGCTTGTGAACGTATGCAGATGGTGCCAGAATCGGTAAGGCCCAAACCGCTGCTCATCGACGAACGCGGTCGGTTCGTCCACATGCGTAATCTCCGTGACCCAGCTCAGACGAACACCAAACAAAGGGTGGAGCCGATAGGATATNATCATCCCCTCGTGCATCCGATCGGGAAGGTCTGATGTTACCCGAAGCCCGAGGCCCGGTGGCGTGATTTCGCTCAGATTCCGCGGGTCCGAAAAAAAGGACCAAGCCAGCTCTACCGAGATCGGCAGGGTCTGGGATCGCTCCAGCCTATACAGCTTCATGCTCTAGTGGGCGCTTTCGTAGTGACGCTTCAGGAGACCGTCCCCGAAGTCGTCGCTAGGGTTTCGCCACACGGCATGGATGTGGTTCGCATCATTCTGCGTGCAATCATACTCGGCCAGAAAAGTCGCCCCCTGAACGCGATAGTAGTGACCCTCTCCCTTGGATTCTGGCCCAGCCCAAGCGAACGAAACTTCCGCATCACCCACCTGGCGCACTCGAGCCAGTTCCTGTTCCGCAATCGTGTCCGGAAATCGACGCACATACACCTCGATCAGCTTTTGAATCGTCCTACGTTGTGCGTCAGTCATGTCGGACACCGACAGTCCGGAAGGCTCGCCGCTCAGCTCATCAGAAAGCATCGGGACGTTTTTAGTAAGGAGATCATCGGGAGCCTTCTGGCTGACGATGGCGACGCTCTTTTGTTCACCGTCGAGTGAAGCCAGAAGCTCGCGCGCGACATCTTCCTCTTCCTTCAAGGCCCTGACGCCCTCCAGATCTCCATGAAGCACCTGGGCCGGATTGGATCCGAAGAAAACAGGTGTTGGGCCGATAAGCTCGCCATCGACGATTGTGTAGTTGACAGAGACGTGGTGTCCCTCGAACCGCCAGCCCCACATACCATCATCCCCAGGTTTCCCGAACACACTGACGTAGTATCTTTCTGGGTCGCGCTTCCATTTAGACGCCCCCCCTTCGATCTCACCGAGAATCGGCTCCAACGCGATAATCGATTTCGCCTTGTGCACGCCAGCTCCGCTGAGACCCGTTGCGAGTAGAGTATGGGCGAGATCGGCCTGGACGGCAGACATCTTTTTGAGCATCAACCCCTGTCGGTCGACGGGCGTGTAGTGCCAATTCTTGCGTTCGGTCTCATCAGAAAAGTCGATCTCCGCAGCGGTGCGCTGCTCGGAAGACAGGGCGGAAAGGAAATTTCCGGCTGCATCGGCCATGCGCCTGATCGTATCTTTGTCACGTATGACAAGGGACATTCGGACCTCCTCATGGATTCTCGGATCAGAAAAAATACGACAGCGAAAAGACTGGTCAAGCTTTGGCCGCGCCCAGACAGCGTCCTGACACGAAAAACCATCCACATACCGCCCGGCTGTTCCGGAGTATCTCGACAGGCTGACGGACATCGGGATCCGCTCGAAGGCAAATCGGAGTTATGCGCCCGATAGCAGGCCGTCTTCATAGACAACCTGATTTGGATGCACCGAACAGCTCTTCCAGCGGGTGGTTGCGATTCTGCACGAGGCAGATCAGTTAGGCGAACACTATTAGCTTAAACAAAGCGATGCGACATCGGTCGATCTCGATCACCTGTTTGTCGCACCGAAACATTTCCCAAAACCCCTAGGGACAATGTTGCTCGTAAAGGCCAACATCTTAGCCGCAAGTCGCGGATTCGCAAGGATGACCATAATCATAGACCCGAATGCCTCCAGGTTCTATGAGCGCATGGGGTGCGAGAAGGTGACCGACGTTCTCTCGAACATCTCCGGCCGGACGATTCCCGAATACTTCACCATACCCGGACAACACTAGACCATGCCGCGCAAAGATAAAGCCGATCGGCGCACCATCTCGATCCATTGCTCGAAGTGTCGAACACTGCTCTACAAGTATCGCAAAGGTGGGCGAGGCGGACTCGTCAAGTGTATCGTCAGTCGGATTTCGGAAGACTTCACGAATGGGGATCTGCATTGCCAGTCGTGCGGTCAGCAGTTCGCGAGATCCATGAATCTTCCCGGACAGCCGGCGCAAAAGATCATCCAAGGCAAGGTCTACACCAAGGGAATGGCTCAGAAATAGCAAGCACGTATCAGCGGTCTCGCCTTATCCTAATCATTATTCCGCCGTCGGCCTGCCGGGCTGAATCTTTTCGCTTCAAACATTACACCTGCTGGGTTCTCAAGGGGTCAGGCGATTAAAGGCCGAGGGAAGGCATACCCGTGTCAGAGGAGGTTGCTCCCCGAACACCACTGTTCTCTCATCGCATTTCGCCTCGGTCACGCTCACGAGCGACCACGTGCTTCAGCTGTCGGTCCCGATAAACAGCAGATTGGACTTCACATCGTGATCCTGCCGTATGCAAGCTTGCCTCGTTGTGAAATGTCTCTGAATCCGAGCGCCTTGAGACGCTCTCCCTCTTCTCGATCCTTCATTACCACACACCGTCGAGCTACACGACACGCCTGATCGATCGCCCCCGGACGAACAGGTTCTAATGACGCCAATCGTCTCACAAGGTCGAGTCCCTGCGAGGTCTTGTAGGTCACATCGAACATTGGGTCGAAGTAGACGACATCCCACGTCCGATCCGCTTCAGTCTTGAGCAGCTCAGACGAATCATCACAAGTGAACATGACGCGACGCATGGCCTTGATCACCTCACGGTTCCTGTGCTCATAGTATCGACTCCCGTGACGAACGATCGCGGAAAGTATCTCGGACCGCTCGACTGCGCACACGTGTCCGCTCTGGCCTGCTGCGTGGGCGAAAACGATCGCATCCGAGCCGAGACCGCCCGTAGCATCGAACACACGATCACCCGTTGTAACCCCTGCAAACTCGACCAGCCTGTCGTATTCACTTCGCAGCATCGCTTCGATTCGGGATCGAGCCATGTTCGGGTGAAACCAGAAAACCGAGCCACCTGCAACCAGCCGAACCTGCTCGGTCGTTACGACGATAAGATTCTCGCGTCCCGTCGAGTCTCGGACCTCAGCAATCGAAAGGCCGCCTCGCCTAAGCATAGGACAGCCGAGCTCCTTCGCGACGATTTCAGCTCGGGCTGTGATAGTAGGGTCGGATCCGCGCGACGTGGTAACGGCAGTGGTCGCAGGAGAAATGTCCGGAGGAGAAACCATCCTGAGCAGATCAGGCCTAGTCTTCGGCCTCAACCTTCCGTCCGTTCGCCATCCGAGCCCCGAAGCGAACCGCATGGATCAGGTTGACTTCCTTCGCATCGCCCGTACCGGCGATGTCAAAAGCTGTTCCGTGATCAACGGACGTGCGAACGATCGGGAGCCCGAGCGTCACGTTTACGGCGGTGTCGAAAGCGACTAACTTCATCGGCGCGTGGCCCTGATCATGATACATGGCAATCACCGCATCATAGGCGCCGTCGTAGGCCTTGAAATAGGTCGTATCTGCAGGAAGAGGTCCGTCGATCTCCCATCCCTGCGATCTCCCCTGCTCGATCGCGGGGCGGATCACCAGATCGTCTTCTTGGCCAAACAGACCGTTCTCTCCTGCGTGGGGGTTCAGCCCCGTGACAGCCAGACGTGGCTCAGGCTTACCCAGGCGGACCATGGCGTCGCGAGTCAGTGCGATCGTATCGTAGACACGCTTTTGGGTCAGTCGTTCGGGCACTTCGCGCAGGGGTAAATGTCCTGTCACGTGTGCCACACTCATGCAGTCGGATGCGAGCATCAGCCGCACGTCATGACCGCCGGCCTGCTCGGCAAGCAGCTCCGTGTGTCCAGGATAGGCATAGCCCGCAGAATTCATGGCCTCCTTATTTAGAGGAGCTGTAACGATCCCGTCGATACGGTCGGCTACCGCGAGTCGAACAGCCTCGATAACCCATTCGGCCGCCGCCCTCCCGGCATCTCGGCTGACCTGACCCTTGTGCCAGTTCGCCGGATCCAGCTCCACGGGCGAGATCACATCGATCACGCCTGACTTGCAGAGCGCCTCTTCCGGACCAGTGAGCTCCCGAATCCGCAGACTCAATCCCACGATTCGGAGTGCTTCTTCCAGCGCGTGCACATCACCGATCACGACTGGTCGACACATCCCATAGAGTGCGTCCCCACCGAAAGCCTTGGCAATGATCTCCGGGCCGACCCCGCAAACATCGCCCATCGTGATGGCGAGAAGTGGAAGTTCCGAACTGTTTTCGATTTTGGTTTGCTGGTCGTTCAAAAGCTAATCATCTGCAGATGTTCCTCCCGGATCGGGCACAGTCGGTGCAAAGGCGCCGGAAACGAGACGTCTGAAGAACGCGGCCAGATCGTCCAAGAAAGTATAAAGCAAAGGCACGACGAGTAGCGTCAGAACCGTAGAAGAAATCAGCCCCCCCATCATCGTCCGCCCCAGCGGCGAATAGGGCTGGCCCATCATATTGCTGTTTCCGACCGCCATAGGCAAAAGTCCGAATATCGTCGTAAAGGTCGTCATCAGGATGGGGCGGAAGCGGTTGGCGCCGGCCTCAAGAATCGCGCTCGTCCGGTCGAGACCTTCTTTGCGAAGTCGGTTCACCATATCGACGAGCACGATAGCATTGTTCACAACGACACCGATCAGGATGATCATCCCCACCATGGCCATCATGTTCAAAGGCGTCCCGGTCACGTAGAGGAACCAGTAAACGCCAAGGAACGAGAACGGTATCGAGAAGAGCACAGAGAACGGGAGAACAAACGACTCGAAAAGCACACCCATCAGCAGGAATACGAAGGTCACCGCCATGATGGTCGCAAAACCGAGCGTCTGATCGTCCTCTGTCATCGTGCGGAACTTCTCCCCTTTGTTCCAACTGTAGCCCCGCGGCATCGAGAAGCCGGCCATGGCAATGTCGATCTCCTGGTAGAGCCCTTTACGATCCTGCTTTGTTGTAAATGCCTTGACCACAATACGCGTCTTCCCGTCCTCGCGATAGATATCCCCAGTATTTCTTCCGACCCGGATATTCGCCAGTTCTGCGAGCGACACCTCCCCGCTGTCCGCCGAAGCGAAAGTGAAGTTCTTCAGCTGCTGGAGCGTCTTCCGATCTCCTCGCTCCAGATACATCCTCACCTCTACCTCGCGCTCATCAGCCTGAAATCTCGGGAGGTTCACGCCCTGCAGCGCGAACCCGATCTGGCGGGCTACGTCGTTGGCCGAAATCCCCATCAAGTTGGCACGTGCCCGGTCCACATGAACACGCAGCTCCTCTTCGTATCCTTCGTCGTCATCCTCTTCCCGCTCGACGTTCAGGACAGAGGGAATCGTAGCCAATCGCCTAACTACTTCGTCCACCATACCCACGAGCAGCCTGGTGTCGTCACCCTCAAGCACAACACGCACGTTCGGGTCGCTGTTACCCGAGTTCTCACGATCTACACGTCCGACGACACCCACAAACTTGGGCATATTATTCTGCGCGTGCTCCAGTACCTCGTTGCGCTCCATCTCTTTGTTCAGCGGAGCCCCAAATGCTTTGCGGGAGTTCTTGTACGCCACATACCACCAGGGCTCGTGTGCCCGTGAGTTCAGAAAAATTTGCAGGTTTGCGTAGTTCTGTCGGTAGTAGGTTCGGATCGTACGGATGTCGTATTCCTCACGATGAGCCTGGTAATACGCCTCGACCTGCTCAAGGATAGACGAGGTCTGCTCGATCCCGAAATGCTTCGGCATGTAGAGCCGGACACGAAAGCTGTTTGTATAGTTTCCCCTGTCTCCTCCACGCTTCATCCCACCCATGGGGATCGAGATGGACACAAACCCAACAAGAGCGACCAGAACGGCGTCACGCCTGTGTGCGAGCGTCCAGGCCAGCATTCTACTATAGATGTTTCTCGTGCGTGTGATCAGCCGTGACTCCGCCTTCACCCCAGATCCCCCCAAGCGAGCGGCCGCAAGAGGAATGAAGATTAGTGCCACAAAAAGAGATGCGATCAGCGCGATCACTATCGGTAGCCCCATCTTCGTAAGGTAGAAGCTCATCATGCGGCTCTGCCCGCCCATCAGCATCAGCGGCAGAAACACCACGACCGTCGTCAATGTGGCCATGGTAATCGCAAGACCGACCTCGCTCGCGCCCTTAATCGAGGCCTGGTTCGTGTCAGATTCGCTAGCCCGAACGCGGTAGATGTTCTCCAGGATTACGATCCCGTTATCCACGACCATGCCCACACCGACCATCAGGCCCATCATCGTGATCATGTTCAGGGTCCAGTCGATGAAGTAGATCGCCGTCAGCGTCATCATCAGACACAACGGGATGGACAGCGTGATGATTGACGTCATCCGAACGGTGCGAAGAAAATAGAGCAGGATCAGCGCCGCAAACAGGCCACCCCAGAGTCCTGTCCCTTGAAGGTTCGTGATCGCCTCCTTGATCTGGCTGCCCTGATCGTAGAAGACATCGAACTCGAGACCAGGAACCTTCTTCTCCAGCTCACCCAACGCAACCCTGACGGCCTCCGTCGTCTCGACAATATTCGCTCCAGAGTCCCCCTTGATCCCGAAGGCCACAGCAAACTGTCCGTTCAGTCTCTGGTAGTAGCGTCGTTCAGGCACGTCATACGAGACCGTCGCGATATCTTTGAGTAGAACCTCGCGACCCAATCGCGTTCGCACTCTAATCCGCTGGATCTCCTGGACGGTCTGATACTTAGCGACGGAACGAACGTACAGCTTCTTGCTCTGCTCCATCACGTGTCCACCGGTCAGCGCAAAATTGTCGCTCTGAAGCGAAAGGACAAGCTCGCCGATCGAGAGGCCTCGTGAACGTAACTTGTCCTGGTCGATCTCGACCATGACTTCCTTTTCGTCCACACCATACAGACTGATCCGGCCGACGCCATCGATCCGTTCGAGTGGCTGCACGACGACGCGATTCATGTATTCGAAGGGATCTTCGAGCGAAGCATCGAGGGTCACACCGACCCAGACGATGTTCCAGCCGCTCGCGTCGAACTTGTAGACGCGAACCCGGTCACGGGCCTCCTCCGGGAGCTCCGGTTTCAACCTGTCCAACTGGTCGATCACCTGGTTGTAGGCGAGCGACACGTCTGTCCCTTCACGGAAGTCGACACTCGCGCGCGATCCCCCGTCGCTGCTCCAAGTGCGGAGACTTTCGATCCCCTTTATCCGTCTGAGCATCTCTTCGAGGGGACGTGTGATCTGCTGCTTGGATTCTTGCGGTGAGGAGTTGCGGTAATCGATCCGGATATAGAGCTTGCCGAATTCCATGTCATCCGGGACAAGCTTAACGGGAACGCGGCTGTAGGCGATGGCACCCAGGACGAGGAGAGCCGCTAACGCCATAATGACTGTCACGGGGCGCGTAACGGAAATGCGAGGCAAAAAGGCGCTATGATCGGCCACTGGGTCTCCGAATAGAGGTATGTCGTCCTAAACGTTTGGTGCTAAAGCAGTTAGAATATCCCCTGTTGGTCCGGCTCCGTCAACAGGCGGCGGACAAAGAAGGCACGCTGAGGATCGGTTGGGACTGTATTCCGATTGGCAGCTTTCGGAGGCGTCACACTGAGCGACAATCGAAGTACAAGTAAAGGCAGACTCCAGACGCACCAAACCTTCGCTGGCGGCCGTGATGGCCGGGCCTCGACTAACGCTCATCCTAACCGTGCCTTCTAGCCGCCTAATGGCCTCAGACAGGCAACCTTAAGAATGAGGATTCTCCCCAAAACCCTCTTTTTTCCGCCCCGCCCTGAATTTTTTTCTGAACTTAACCCCTGAATAAACCGATAGTAATTAATATACACCACTTTGAATAGGAAATAACTACTTGACATATATTAGTACTAAGTTAGATTCGTGCCAGCCGTTAACGTCAAACAGGCGAATCAGAATCCACGGATGGAGGCCGATTCGCCGTTCAACATTCCCGCGCTGAGCCTGATGTTACGCACCCACAGGCGCCAGAACGGCGCAGCGCACCGGAGGGACAGATGAACGAGGGTGGTCAGTTGATCGGTATCGACGACGTCAGTAGTCTTTTCGAGAAGTCCATCGAATCAATCCGCAAGTACAAGAACTACGGGATACTGAAGGTTGCGGATAAGGTCGGAAACAAGGACCTGTTCGATCGAGAGGACGTGCTCCGGAAGAAGCAACTCGTCAAAGAAATGCAGGTCCAACGGGGACTGTCGCTTTCTCAGATTGCGATAGAGTTGGAACGCATGGACGAGATGCGAACATCGGGGCCCGAAAAGATCCTGATCGTGGAGGACGAAGAAGGGACTCGGGAAACCTGGCAGGAATTCTTCCAGGGCTCGGGTTATGAAGTCTTGGAAGCGGGCGACGGCCAGCAGGCGTTGGACATGATCCGTATGAACCGTCCCGACATCGTCCTCCTTGACTTGAGGTTGCCAAGCATGGACGGCTATCAGGTCTGCCAGCGTCTGAAGAGCGACCCTCTGACGTCGGAGATACCAATCATCATGATCACCGCGTTCTTAACGGGCGCATCCGACACGGTTCGGGGTCTCGAATACGGGGCCGACGACTACTTGAGCAAGCCGGTCGATCTGGACATTCTCGCCGCCAAAGTGAAGAGCGTTCTGCGGCGGGTAGCTCGGTAGTAGTTGCGTATGTAGGCAGCCTCCGGCTTACGCAGCCTGAGTCTGTAATCGTACGAAAAGACCGAAGCGGAAAAGCTACAAGGAGTCAGAGTCATGTTGGACGGTATCCTCACCACGGCACTTCAGATCATCATCGTTCTCGACATCTGTGGGGCGGTTATCTATTTCCTGATGTCCGGTGCCTCAAAGGCGAAGGAAAAGGGTGATTCATCCTTACCTCCCGTGAACATTGAAGCCCCCCTTCAGGCATCAGCTTACTCGCTTGCCAACCAACCACAGCCTGCGATGGCTGGAGCTTCCTCGGTCGAGCAGCCTCCCGTATCTGAATGGGTCACACACGGCGATCGAAGTGCGACCCAGATCTACGGTTTTGAAGGTGCTACGGAAGTCGCTCCCGTTAGTTTGATAGCACAAGTGAGGAGTTTTTTCTCTTCGGTAAGGAGTCGTTTAAGTCGCCACAACACTCAGGAAACCGGCAAATCTGCCGATCTAAAGAGTGATCGTGCGCGGCTCGAAAAAGTTCTGGACAGCTTCCGCGAAGAGATGCAAGCCTGATTGGGCGGTCTCTAACGCCGACAAGGGTCGAACACCACAAGCTCCGCACCAACGAACCATCCGTGAGTCGGCGGCATCCACTGGCGCCGAAACGAGAGAGGCAGGATGGAGGGTAAGATTCTAGTTGTGCACCGGAACGAGTTGATCTTGGACGTGATCCAGGAGATGCTCCATGATGTAGGATACGCCGTCAGCATGACGTGTGATCCGCAGCGCGCGCTGAGCAAAGCGATGGCGCACTCCTACGAAGTCATTATTGTCGACCGACACCTCGACGGCGAATTCGATGGTGTCCGACTCGTCGAACTCCTCAGAAAATACGGCGTACACAGTCCCGTAATCGGGACCGCCCCCAATGCCGACTGGGCGGATCAATCCATCGATCTCGTCGACCGTCTGCTTCCCGCACCTTTCGACTACAGTGAACTCGTTCGGGCGATCGCGGACCTGCTCGAGGACGAGCCGAATCCTATTTTGGATTCCCTGAGCGACCCGCAGCAGCGTGAGGAGTTTCATCTCAAAACGGATCTCTCAGACCTGCTACCGAACGCACCGGCTATCCCCGATGGCTCCCCCGCTCCACAATCCTCGACAATCGAAACTCCGAAACAAGAGTCAATGCCGATGGCACGTCGGATTCGACCGTGGAGTCCCCCCCACATCGAGAAATATGAAGGCCCGCCACGTGTCATCTTTTCTGAAAGTGCGGACAACGCAAGACTGGAATACGCAAGCTGGCTGAAGGATGCCGGCGCAGAAGTTACTCCGTGCAAATCGGGCGACGAGATCGTGGAAGCCACGATGCTTTCGAACTTCGACCTCATCGTGATCGATCTCTGGACGACCGGAATAGACGGCTTCGAGACACTCGAGACACTGCGTATGAGCGGTGTCGACACTCCGGTCATCATTACGGCAGGCTACATCACAAAAGAGATGGTAGACGAGTTGCGACCTCACAAGATCAGGAAGATCGTGCTCAAGCCTTCAAGTCAGGACGCGTTCATGGACAGCATCCGGGAAACTGTGACCATTTAGCAAAAAAAAGAAACCAATTCGGAGGGCTGACCTTGCGTTGAAGGGGCGGCCCTTTTTTTATGTCATTACTGAGCGACAGCAAAGTATACCTTCCAGGCTTCAGACCATCCCTTTTGGGGATCGAACCAACTGGAACGTTTCCCTCCTGGTCCAGCCCGAGATAGAATCTGAGTCGTGTATCTTGATCGCCTTGCCGAAAATGGCGTGACGCCGTAGACTCAAGTCAATCGGAAGTGCCACAACAGGATTTCAGACAAAATGAACAAGAGTCTCGCTACAAGCCTGATCTCGAGCACCTTCATCATTCTTGGCACGATCCTACCCGAACACGGGGAGATCGTCCTGACGGTCGGTCTGTTCGCCACATCCGGAGCGGTCACCAACTGGCTCGCCGTTCACATGCTCTTTGAGAAGGTGCCGCTGCTGTATGGCTCAGGTGTGATCCCGAACCGCTTCGGAGAATTCAAGAAGGCGATTCACACCCTTATCCTAGATCAATTCTTCACTCAGGAGAACGTGGCCGGTTTCTTCGAGACACAGACAGATAACATCGCCAGCCACTTCAACCCGGATCCCGTAGTCGAGGCCATCGACTACGACCGCATCTTTGATGGCTTTCTCGAAGCAGTTGTGCAGTCCCAGTTTGGCAGTATGCTCGGGTTTATCGGGGGTATCAGCGCCTTGGAGCCTCTGAAGTCGCCTTTCGAGGAGCAGATGCGCAGGGAAGTCCGCGGAATACTCTCGGAGCCCGGGTTCCTGCAGGCGATCGAAGAGGGCATGGGTGAAAAGAACGTAACGGAGGAGATCATTCAGAAGGTCGACAACATAGTCCTCAAACGACTCGATGAGTTGACCCCGGAACTCGTGAAGCAGATCGTCCAAGATATGATTCGGGAACATCTGGGCTGGCTGGTCGTCTGGGGAGGTGTATTCGGCGGATTGATCGGTCTGATCACGGGGCTGCTCAGGATGGAGGGCCTCGGCCAGTAGCCGGACCAACGCTCCGTTGGGAACGTTCCATAAAAATGCGAGTCAACGACCCACCAGATCAACCAACCCTCCTGTTTGACGGTCAGTGTGGCTTCTGTCGCAAGTGGGTCCATCGTCTCGCAGCATCCTCTCACGAAGTCGAAACCCGTTCCTACCAAGAAGCACGGCACGAATTTCCCGAGATCCCAGAAGCGGCGTGTGCCTCTTCCGTCCAACTGATCAACAGCGACGGTACAGTCGTTTCCGGTGCCGAGGCCGCGATTCGCTTCTGGTCGACCTCATCGATCTTTGGCCGTATCGCGCGGACGATGTATCGAGGCCTACCCGGTTTCAGCCAAGCCAGCGAAGCCGGGTATCGGGTTATCGCAGCGTCACGCCCTGCCGCATCCGCGATCGTTCGTCTGATGTGGGGCGGCGATATGTTCCGCCCCGGATTCCGTGTCTCGGGAGACCTCTTCCTCAGGCTGCTCGGTTTGATCTATGCAGCAGCTTTCCTCTCGCTAGTGGTTCAGATCCAAGGCCTGATCGGCAATCAGGGCATCCTGCCTCTCGAACAGACCCTCCAGATCGTTCGTGAGCGATTCGGCGTGTCTTCGACCTTCGAGTTCCCCTCGTTACTCTGGCTCTGGTCGTCGGACCTTGCCCTCGTTTTGCTCTGTCTCGCCGGCGCGGTCACCGGGCTGGTCGGATTCCTAATGCCGTATGTGTGGTTGCCCTGGCTCGTGTCGTGGGTCTGTTATCTCTCGCTCGTGTCAGTCGGGCGGGCCTTTCTAAGTTTCCAGTGGGACGCGCTCCTTCTCGAGATAGGCTTCCTCGCAGTCCTCCACACCCTTGTTCACGCACGAGGGTGGTCACCAAGAAGCAAACGGAACCCGATCGGCTTCAGCGCCTCACCCCACCCGATGCGTGCCATCTCGTGGGCCTACCGGTGGCTTCTATTCCGGCTCATGTTCGCCTCAGGTGTCGTAAAACTGGCGAGCAACGACGAAGCTTGGTGGAACCTGACGGCGCTCACTCGTTACTATGAAACGCAGCCGCTTCCAAATGCGATCGCTTGGTATGTGCACCATCTTCCGGAGGCGTTCCATACCTTCTCTTGTCTGGTCACGTTCGGGATTGAGATCCTTGTCCCGTTCTTGTTCTTCGCACCTCGTCGGTTGCGTCACTTGGCAGCCGTCTTGACGATTGGACTCCAGATCCTGATCCTCCTAACCGGCAACTACACCTTCTTCAATCTTCTGTCGATCGCGCTCTGTCTATGGTTGATCGAAGATGCAGCCTATCCCGCGTGGATCCGAGACCGCTTCCAGAACCGGTTGGCGACCAATCAGACGAACATCCTCCGAAAACTAACGATCCCCGCCATCTGCCTGAACTTGGTGTTCTCCACGATGCTCCTGACACGGGGTGCCTTCCGGCTCGACATCCAGTTTCCGGACCCTGTGCGGTCGGTATATGGATGGATTGCCCCGTATCGGATCCTGAACACCTATGGCCTGTTTGCGGTCATGACAACAGACAGACCGGAGATCATCCTCGAGGGCAGCTCGGACGGCGACTTCTGGAAGAGCTACGAATTCTTCTACAAACCGGGTGACATCCATCGCGCCCCGCCCTTCGTCGCCCCACACCAGCCACGCCTCGACTGGCAAATGTGGTTTGCCGCTCTGGGCCCTATTCGGAACAGTCCCTGGTTTTATGGGTTCGCGCAGCGTCTGTTCGAGGGCTCGCCTTCCGTCAAGAAACTGCTCGCTCAGGATCCGTTCCCCAACACACCGCCTCGATACCTTCGCGCTCACGTATTCGACTACCGGTTTTCATCGCCGGAACAAAGAGCCAAAAGCGGAGCGTGGTGGACACGGTCCTTCAGTCACGTATTCATGCCTCCCATCACACAACGCCCGTGAGCTTCCGTGTCAAATCCATCCTCCTGCTCGTCTTGGTACTAGCCGCTGACGTGTCTGCGAACAAGCGATACACACTCCCGCATATGGTCACCACGTATCGTGAAGACAAACTGATTGTTGTCGAGATGTCCTATGCCATCCCTCGAGCGGGCATCGCAGCGTCCGGTGGAAATCGCGACAACGTTCGGATCGAGCAAACAATCTCGGTCGTGGACAGATTAGGTAACAGTTACCACTCCTCGTTTGCCCGCCCAACATCACTCCCGCCTGCAGGCAGTACGAGCATCCGGCGGAACTACCTGCTAGCACACGAGCAGATCAGGCTGCCGCCGAACGAATACGACTTGTATGTGGGAGTACGTGACCTGAAGGTTAGATCGACGGGATCGTTCCATTCTATATGCCGTGCCCCGGGCGAGGGTGGCCGTTTCGATATCAGCGACCTCCAGCTTGCGACTCAGATCATTTCACCTCGAGACGAGGTCGCCACACGCCAGAATTTGGTGATCCATCCAAACCCGCTTCGATTATACCGGAAGGGGGAACGTGTGTTTGTCTTCCTCGAGCTCTACAACCTCCATCGAGACGAGTTCGGACAGACGCAGTTCGAGATTGCATATCGAATGGCGCGCCCGGTTGAGCAGGAATTACAGATCGAACTGTTCGAGTCCCTCCAAAGGAACAGCAGCTATGATGAGGAGGACTCAGGTCAGTCGTATCTCGTACCCAGCAAGCATCGTCAAGGTGTGCGGATCGAGAAGACGTGGGCAGGTCGCGAGGGACAGACCACGATAGCAACACAGTATGTAGGAGACGCCACGCAAGATCTGACCTACTTGGAGTTCGACATAGCCCAGCTTGCGGATGGGATCCACAAGCTCACTCTCATCGCGACGGACTTAGCGACGAAAGAAATGGCAACAAGGTCGGTGATCTTCAGAGTCATCGAGCCACTGCCTGAAAAATATTAACCCCGGAGCCCCCCTCGGTTCCGCTCGGGGCAGGATCAGCTCACGGTAGGAACAACCAAGCTCTTCGTGCCACCCCAAAAGTTCACAAACCAAAATCGCTACCAATCGGATTTTTCTCCAAGGCCCAACTTCCCCCTCTCTTCATTCACCCAAACGGAGAAGGTGGATGTTTTGAGCTTCTGCGCCTCGGGAGAGGAGAGCCATCTTGAGGCTGCAGCGAGGAAGGTACGGGCCTGATCATTATCGATCTTAACAAGTGCTGCGTAGTCGCGTTTCGCGTCTTCGAAGCGGCCCAGACCGAGATAGGCCTCTGCGCGGTATTCGAGGGCCTCAGGATAATCGGACTTCATCTTGAGAGCGCGGTCATACGACTTCAGTGCGTCCTTGTACCTTCCGATTTTGCGCTGCGCATATCCGAGGCTCCCAAAGGCTTCAACGTGTCGTGAGTTCTGTTTGGTGGCCAATTTGAACGCATCGATCGCGCGTTTGAACTCACGCTCTGCCGATTTGGCGTAGACCGCACGGTCTTTCTCGCTTGCGGCCCCTTCCGCCTGTTTCTCGTAATCCCACGCTTTGTCACGATGTTTAAGCCCGGTGTTGTAAAGCCGGTCTGCTTCGGCCAGACGGTCGGCGGATGGTTCCTCCTTCTTGCTCCCGCCGGCAGCCAATGCAGGCCCGGAAGCGATCATGAACGTACATAACAAGGCAAGGATGTGTGTGGGCGTTGGCATATTGATGGTCCTTTGTTCGCGTCGAGGGTGATTCGGGGCGCACTCAGATCGTATATCTCAGCAAACTTCATGGAACTGGCGATCGCCCTGCGGGCTGAAGCTCAGTTACTGACTGGCGTACCGTTTGGGCTACCCCTTCGTTGTCCGTCGCCTTTCAAGAGCGGCAGCTTAGAAGCGATTCCGACGTTAACTTACGCAGCCTCACGGATGCCTTTTTCCATCTGGTCGACGATGCTGTCGGAGTTATCGCAGTGCATCGGGATCAGCACAGCGCGGCTCAGAATCTCGAGCGAGTTCTTGCACATGTCCGCTGTGTATTCGACCTCCAGCTTCTTGTTGGCTTCTAGGTTGTAGGGATTGAGGTCCGGGTGGTGGGCGCCCTGCTTGCGCATGACCGGGTCCCAGCGCGTGTAGACGTGGCGGCCGGTGTCGATCGGAAGGAAGCCGCGCATCTCTCGTGGCCCTAGGCCGTCGTCGACTGTCTGTTCCTGTAGCCGATCCGAAAAGGCACGGGCTTCGTCTTCGGTCGCGAAGATGAAGCCGAGATGCGTTCCGCAATCGTCCTCGAAGCTGTTGTAGGCGATCGGCTCGAGCCCCTCAGACTTACCAACCTCCACAAGCTGTTTTCTGTGTCGGTGCATTGTACCGAGCATATCGTCAATACGCTCCAACTGCGCGTTCAGGATCGCTCCTGACACTTCAGTCGCCCGAAAGTTCAAACCGGCAAACTGGACCTCTTCGCGGTGTTCGTCCGATTTCCAGTAGTAGGAACAGCAGTCGACAGCCACGGACCCGCGATCCATGACATCCTTCGAATTCGTGACAAAAGCGCCACCCTCTCCACTCGTCATGTTCTTGTAGTAGTTGAAGCTGAACGCACCTGCGTGTCCGATCGAACCTAGATGGCGACCTTTGTAGCTTCCCCCGACGGACTGACAGGCATCCTCAAGGATCTGGATGTCGTGCTCTTTGGCGAGCTTCATCAAACCGTCGAGATCGCACGCAAGCCCCCACATATGGACGGGGATGACCACTTTCGTGTAGGGCGATATCCTCCGTTCGACATCCTTTGCAGAAAGTGTGATCGACTCATCCACATCCGCGACGACGGGGAGCGCACCTGTTGCCAGGACAGCAAGCGCTGTCGCCATGTACGTGCACGCGGGCACAATGACCTCGTTACCGGGCCCACAGCCAAGCCCGACCAGGGCCGCATACAGAGAGGCCGTCCCACTCGTTGTCATCCTCACGTGCTCAACACCGAGCCGCCTACCCCAAGAAGCCTCGAAGGTTTCACATTCACCTGCGCGTCCATAGCGAAAGATCTCACCGCTTGCAAACAGCTTCTCAATCCGATCCAGTTCCAGCTTTCCGATTCGATACATCTCACGACCCCGTTGTGACTATGGCTTCCTTATTCGCGCCCGCTGCCTCAGGCTCGAACACGACAGTTATGGGGACCCATTCCCTCACTGAATTAATCATATAGACTCGGGTCGCCCGGTGCAAATCAGCCGCCTTCAACGTGCGCTCTTCGATCTGTTCCGCTTCCAGAAGTGCCTGCCTGAATGTCCCGCCCAGCAGACCTGATTCTCTTGGTGGTGTGAGCAAGGTCCCGCCTATCTCCAGAACAAGGTTCCCGATCGACGTCTCCGTCAACTCGCCCCGCTCATTCTGAAGGATCACATCATCCACATCAGGACAGAGCGCTTTCCGATCGTCGTAAACCTGTCGGTGCGAGGTTTTGTGGAAGAGAAACACGTCTGATGAATCGACTGGAAGTGCACAAACTTGAGCGGTGTAGCCTTCGAGCACGGTAAGCGGACCCGTCTCAGCCAGCACCTCACCCGAGGAATCGATCGACAGCCTGAGCCGACAGGTTCTTCCGGAGACGGCGGCGTCCGCTGCCACACGTAGTCGGTTTTCGTTGAAAGGAAGCCCGAAATACTCGGCTGACAGTCGCAACCGGCGCAAATGGTGATCCCACAAGAAATACCCTTTCGCCGCGTCGTGACGAATCGTCTCGAACAGGTCGAAGACAGGTCGCTCATCCGTCAGAACGCGCGCCTTAGCGAGACACTCCTGATATTCGCCTTCGGAGGTCGAATCCCAGGTGACTCCACCGCCCACGCCAAACACCGCACGCCTATGATGAAGATCGATGCAGGCCGTTCGGATGGCCACGCTGAACACGGCTTCTTCACCGGGCGATACGTAGCCTATCGCGCCTGTATAGACGCCGCGCGGTTCAGCCTCCAATTCGCTGATGATCTCCATCGTCCGGATCTTCGGTGCACCCGTCACCGACCCACAGGGGAACAGCGCGCAGAAGATCTCGTTCAAATCGACGTCCTCGCGCAAGCGGCTACGGATCGTCGACGTCATTTGGTAGACTGTCTCGTAGGGTTCGATGTTCCACAGATCCATCACCTCGACCGATCCGGGTAACGAGACTCGCCCTAGATCATTCCGCAGTAGATCGACGATCATCAGATTCTCCGCCCGGTCTTTCTCGGATACGTGCAGTTCGCGCCGCAGTTCCCGGTCCTCGTCGAGCCAGCGACCACGACTTCGGGTGCCTTTCATCGGTCTCGTGACAAGGTCTCGCCCCCGCCATTCAAAGAACAGTTCAGGTGAAGCGGACAGGATCTCGTGACACCCAGTGAAGATGTAGGCACAGAAATCTGCCTTCTGCGACCGGACCATCCAGTCATAGAGCGGCTGGCCGGGCCCTTCGTAGTTACAGGTTAGGCGGAAGGTGTGATTGACCTGATAGGTATCGCCCGTTCGGATGTAGGATTTGATCTTGCGGATATCATGGGTGTAGTGATCGCGCGTGATACCCGGGGTCCATCTTGCGTCAGTCCGGATAGCCGTCTCGGGAGGTCGCCTGATAATCTCCTCCCTTTTTTCGAAAAGGGCGAACCAGACAAGGGGTAGTCCGGGCTGTGCATTCGGAACGGTCAGAGCCGAGTCAAAGGCAGGAGCGGCCTCATAGGCCACAAAACCAGCGGCGTGAAGGCCGCCCTTTGTGGCGTCAGTGACAGCTACGAGGGCCTCCGACACTTCCTCCAGCGAATACGCCTCGATCGTGCGCCGGTAATCGGCAAAGGCATACGACCGATCGCAGTTACCACGCCCAAACGACTCAAGTCTCACGACCGGTACAATTTCGCTCAACTATTCCCCTTCCCATAACGGATTCACCACATTGACCGTTTTCTTGGACACAGCAAAGACCGCGCACTGTCCATCAACCCTCATCAACGTCGATGTCTCAAAATCCATACGTTTCTTACCGGTCGAGCAGACTTCTCGAGATCTCTTGCAGTCGAACGCGGCCTGCCCCGCGTCACCGCCGACGTTCACAATCAAATGCTTGCCAATCAGGATCGACGATGTGGCACAGCCATACATCAGTGGCATTGCCTTGTAGGTTTCTCTGATATCGACACGCCGGACGAGACCTAGTCGTAGCGCCAGTATTCGTCACTCGTCGCCGCATCTAGAGACACGAGCGTGTCGACCTTGTCCTCCACGTATGATACGAATACCTTGTCGCCCTGAAGCGCAACCTGATTGCATCCGGACCCAATAATCAGCTTCCAGACCGTCGCGAAAACCACTCTCCGGATATAACTTCCCAAGAGGCTCCTTTGCCTTGTATCTGGCTCGAGCCCCCTGAAGCTTGACCAGGAGCCTTCGACAGCGGTTCCGGTTAGTAGCGCCAGAACTACCATCCTCTTGATTAGCCTGGCTACCGCCCCCCTATAAGGGGTAGCGATTCGATTCTGTCCAAACACGCTTCGGTTCGTATCCGAAAGCTTGACGAGCTCGGTCACAGCTTAGCGGGCTGAGCGATTCGTCCTGACTCTCCCGGATCTCGACATCCGATCCATAATACTCGGCGATCAGATCACGAATGTCACGCTCCAGAACAGATTGTGAACCTGTGATGTTGTACGGTCCCGTTTCAAGTTTATCCACCTCGACCGCAAGCCGACAAGCCTCCGCCGCGTCTCTCGCGTCGGTTCGCGTCCACATCAGCCACTTGCCCGACGACGGATCCTCCTGTATTCGACCGATCTCGTTGTCGATCTCAGATGGAATCCGCACCCCCATGAACCGAAACGACGCGATCGACATATCATATTTGTTGCCGAAGTAATCCGCCGCACTCTCACCCGCAATCTTGCTCTCGGCATAGCAGTTCAGCGGATGCAAAGGGTGAGACTCGTCGACACGCACATACTCCGGAGCATAGTCCCTAAATCCATAGACCTGTGCACTGGATGCTGAAACGATCCGCTGAATCCCGAGATCCGCGCACGCCTGAAACAAGTTGAACGTACCTGTCGTGTTGTCCCTATAGGTATCCTGATCAGGAACGTGTCCCGGGTTCGCCCACGCACCCATGTGCACAACAGCCTCAGCCTTGAACTGACCAAGCGCACCATAGATCTCGCCAGACTTCGTTAGATCAACGCGAAGCGAATTCCTGACATCCGATCTCGGTAGCTGAATGTCGACACCGAGCACCTCGTGGCCGGCCTTTATCAAATTGTGGTAGACAGACCAGCCAATGCGGCCGGAGCTGCCAGTGACGATGATTCGCATACGGTCTCCTAGAAAGTCCAAAAGGCTACAAGGCCAATATATACGGGAGCGGGTCAAACGGCGCGAAGAGCTGAGGGCCGAAATCTTAGAGCAGGAAGTTCTGTCTCGCTCTTTGCCCTATGACCTTTGCCCTTCGCTCTCTTCGCCTTTATCTTCCGCAAGGCAACTGTCAACCTCGCATTCGGTATCGTTATGAGTACACCACATCACATCAACTTCCCCGCCCATCGCCCGAGCATCATGGGACGTCAAGGCGTGGTAACATCCGGGCATCCTCTTGCCTCTCAAGCGGGGATCAGCATCCTCCAGGCTGGTGGCAATGCAATGGATGCGGCAATCGCCACTGCGGCTGCTGTCGGGGTGGTCGAGCTCCCGATGTCAGGGGTCGGCGGTGACGGCTTCATCATGTGTTACGACGCCCATACTCGCAGGATGTATGGCGTCAATGCAACCGGGCCGGCGCCGACAGGAGCGACCCGCGAGTTCTACATCGACAAGGGTGGGATCCCGATGAAAGGAATCCTTAGCGTGTCGATCCCCGGCATCGTGGACGGCTGGCTGATCGCACACCGACAGCTTGGCAAGCTGCCCCTGATCGACGTGTTCGGGCCGGCGATCGAGCTCTGCGAGCACGGCTTTCCTGTCAGCCACAAGCTGGCAAGTGCGCTCGCCAACGAGCACGATCGTTTCGGTGCTGACCCCTATACGCAGCCGATCTTCGAGCCCGACGGCCGGCCACTGACACCAGGCGAGGTGCTGTATCAGAGGAATCTCGGCAACACGCTCCGTGCCATCGCTACACAAGGTCGTGATGCCTTCTATGAGGGCGACGTAGCTGCGCAGATCGCCGCGTTCTCGGATGAATACGGCGGCCTGATCACCCAAGAGGATCTAGCCCGCTTCCGCGCACGGTGGGACGAGCCAATACACGTCGACTACCACGACTATCGCGTCTACGAGATGCCGCCAAACTCGAGTGGCCACATCTTGCTGCAGGAACTCAACATCGTCGAGAACTTCGACATCCCTTCTATGGGTTGTCTGTCCCCGGACAGCATCCATGTCATGGTCGAAGCCAAAAAGCTGGCCTTTGCCGATCGCGAGCGGCATATGGCCGACCCTGACTGGATCGATGTCCCGCTCGACACGATGCTTTCGAAGGATTATGCTGCGGCGCGAGCAGGACAGATCAACCACACAAAGGCAGCGGATGTGGTCGAAACAGGGATCCCCGAGTCAGAAGACGAAACGACGTGTTTGACGGCCGCAGATGGTGACGGGAACGCCGTGTGCATCCTGCAGAGCATCCAAGGCGGATGCGGATCAAGCCTGATTGCGGGAGAAACAGGTATCCTACTCAACAATCGGATGACCTACTGGCATTTGGAGAAGAACCATCCGAACGATCTGGCGCCAGGAAAACGTGTCCGTCACACGATGAATCCGGTCATTGCGACACGAGGCAACGAACCCGTGATCGTCTGCGGCACGCCGGGCGCAGATACACAGGTCCAAACTAACCTGCAGCTCCTGACCCATGCTATCCACTTCGGAATGACGCCGCAGGAAGCTGTCGAGGCGCCACGATGGCGAAACCTGCAGAACCCTATGGAGTCGACAGTCCCTCACACTTGTGAAGATCGTCTTCAGCTGGAAGCTCGCTTCGATTCGACTGTCCGGAAAGAGCTTGAGAGAAGAGGCCACAAGGTCGAAATTCTTGGCAATTGGGGTGGTCCGGGCAACGCGCAGTTCATATCGAGAAACGTCCAGTCGGGTGTCCTGTCCGGTGGTGTGGATCCACGTCGCGACGGATATGCGATCGCTTTGTAAGGGTGATAGGATATGCGACCGATTCGAAGAAGTGCCTCCCGAGTGCCTCGGTAATCACCATACCGCCTTCGGCCAGCGCCGTGGACGGGTCACCCTTCAAAAACCTGAAGCTGAAGAACTCGAAATAGTCTGAGGCGATAGCAGTAAAACACACCTCGAAGACCTTATCATTCCCGAACATCCAGATTCTATCGTCCCAGAACCGGTAGGCCACTTCCTCTGAGGGATACGTCTCTAAAACCTCCTGAGCGAACACCTCCGAAACGTTCTTGCCCTTACAGAATCCTAGTTTCGACTCAAAGAATACGCGACAGATCAGGTCACCGTTCTCGTAGGTGTTTGCTGAATACGAATTCTCGTTGAACGAACAGGACCACGAGGATACAGCAGGCCAATCGCACCTCAAGATCGGCGATGTTGATTATTACGCGGAGGGTGTCTCTGGAGGTTGCGGATGGTGATGGAGTTACGAAGCATAGAAACGTAACTCAGAGTCAGGCAAAAAAAGACCAGCCCAGGATGGGTTCTGTGTCGGTCCCAAAAACGACGTAATTGCAGTCTCTCAAGCGATGCTCGCACGCGTCAGTGAACCTTCACCGAATACGATGGGCCATTGATGACCACGCTGCGAAACTGTCGCGGCATCCATGTAGCATACACTAAAGGCACGTCTAGGGATTTCGGTCGAGTTGACCTCAGAGCTGTGCAGCAGCCAGTTGTGGAGGAGGACGCCTTCACCTGCTTTGAGCTCTAAATACTCGGGCTCGACCTCTGCAACAAGTTGATCGATCTGATCCGAGTTCAGGAAGCCTGCGCCGCTGTCCGGATTCAACAGCTTATCCTGCGACCCGGGGACTATTTTTACGCATCCGTTCGCGATCGTCGCGTCGTTAAGCGCCGCCCACACGGTAACTTGCGGATCTCGATCGAGATCGGACCACCGGTCCTGATGCCATTGGAGTTCCGTTCCCTCACGGGCGGGCTTGTTCATAAACATCGCCCTGAAGCACGCGACAGCTGTGTCATTCCCATATACTCGTTTGCAGATGTGTTGCATCAGGGGTTTCTGCATATAAGCCAGATAATCCGGATCGTACTCAAGACCTTGAATTTTCCTGTATGCGAGCGTCGCCCCTTTGTGGCCAACGCTCTGTGGCCCTGGTCGACCGTCTCTTTCTGGGTCGCTGTCGAGCTGCATCATGGTCCGACCGTAGTCGACATTGGCCGTCCCGAGCATGATATCGTCTATCCGCTGTCCAAGAACAACGAGCTCTTCGTTGTCCAGCACCCGCCCGAGACGCACGTATCCTTCCCGGCTGAAATGGCCCCACTCTTCCTCTGTAAGTGATTCTCGCACCATAATTTTCTCCGTAGCCTTGGTGATACAAGATATTACTCGAAGGGACCAGCGACAAGCTGACTGATCCAGCTGGGGCGAGCGTGTGAAGATCAACAGATGTGCACAGAGCTTCTACACTCTAACCGCTACACCCAACGCCCTGATTAATTGCCAACCCTCACATCTCAGGCGCAGTCTACATTGTTCGAAATCTTGGAGTGCAACTGACTACAGACTAATACTGGCGGCAGCTGGTGGGGGCAAACGGGCGTTCAGCACGCAGGTGCAGCGGTGTGTTCGGCGCGCCATGGCCTTGCTGTCCGAGGCTGTTCCACGACCCTGAAAAAACCAAGGGTCCTGCCAACCACCGGCTTCTTTATCTCGCCGTATAGTCCGCATCGAGCACACAAGGAAGCCCGTCTCTATCCATCAGAGCGATACGAACAAGGCCGTGTATCAGGAAACTCGGTCCCATTTGAGATTCATACCAGTCGATACCTGCGGCGCCTCTTGGAAGAGGGGAGTCGCAGTAGACCCGGTTAAGTCGCTTGGCGAGTGATAAACCTCGGTCCAGCCATCTGTTGTCGCCCGTCACGTCGTAAAGGTCGGCAAGGAGACCGAGTCCAAGACCGGCATCCATGGCGGGGACGGCAACTTCTTCAGGGAACGATGTCTCCGCATACGCTTCACCGACTGCGGACGCCCAATCCAGAAGCCTCTCATCGTTCGTGATACGATAGCCGCACAGGCAGGTTAGAGCGACGTAGCTTGCGGGCCAGACGCCGTAGACACTTCCCCACACGGGCATCTGGCTGACAATCTGTCCCGATCCGCGTCGGGAAGTCATCACGAAGACCTTCGCTTCCAGGTCGTGTGGCGCTGCAAGAAATCCATTCACATAGGCATCCGCTCGTTGTCGCATCACGGCTGCAAGTTCGGTGTCGCGTGACCCGACGAGAGATGCTGCTTCGAACAGGCTGATACCGAGCGACAGCGTCTGCCCGGGCGCATTCACCTGGTGGAAGGACTCATCATCGACTGGTGAGCGACTCTCGATCAGCAGCAGGTTCTGGCCGTCCCGCCTCGGCCACCAATAGTCGAGCATCCGGCGGATTCGATCCCTGAAGTCTTTTCTTCCAGATCGGTCATACGCGAACGCCCAGTCGAAGATGTAGAATCCGCCGTGACGCGGGAAGTCGCACGAGCGGGCACCTCGTTTGTAGGGCAATCGATCTTCGATGTAGGCGTGCCTGATGTACTCCTCTTCGATCTCCCGCGGGTCGCCCTCGGTCCAGTGCCCGTCTAATCCCTCACCGAATCGATACACGCACTCCGAATCGATCGCGTAAATCTTCTCCCATAGCCAAAGCGGCGCCTGACGCAGATGGTCGTGCGTGACCGCCGGATTTGCAGGGTTGTCACGGAGCAGGTAGCTGTTTCCTACACCGTCATCTGCGAGATGCCAGTAAGCGTGTTCGCCCCAAGGGAAGATGCCTGTGGGTGTATTCGTGCAGTGTGTCACAAATCGCTCTAGATAGCGGTCTGCAGCGCCAGCATAATCGGATCGGCCTTCGGTTTCGGCGAGGGCATACATCGTCTTCAGAAGCGCCTGATCGTGGATCAGGTTGGCGCCGAGATGGGATCGGTCGCCGTCTCGTTGACCCGGGATGGCTGGTGGGAGTTTCGTTAGCATGGCTCCCGATTTGCGATCGAGGATCGACGGGATGAGGCCTTGGTAAGGAACGGAGGCTTCGATCAGCCCTTCGATTGCCTGTAGTGTGCGGTTTAGCATTCGGAGATCCTAGCGGGGAAACGGGAATGGAGGCCAACGAGAGATAGAGACCTACTATGCACGGCACGCAACATTACAGAAACGAGAACTCCTATCAGATAAGGACTGAGACGAGCAGGAGCGTAGGCGAGAAGGAGAACCTGGTGTTTCGACTGCTCGACTAATGCTTGCTCTAAAGAGCCCGCCAGTATTCGAGCCAATTCTTGTATCCTTTCTCAACCGGCTCGATATGTCCCACTTCGAATTCCAGAGCGTATTCAGCTGTGTATCCGAGCCCCTCGACCGTGTCCCAGACCCACTGGACGTCGATCGTACCCTCACCGAGCATGCAGCGTTCCCATTTACCCTCGGTGTTGTAGTAGCCGTCTTTGATGTGGACGTGGACGATGTGGTCCTGCAAGATGTCTAAGGCCTCTTTGTAGTCAGTATCTGCGGCCATAAGGTTGCAAGGTTCATAGAGAATGCCGAAACGTTTGGACCCGACTTTGTCGCAGATCTCCAGGCAGGCCTCTGGGTTTCCGGAGATCTCGGTGCCGTGGTTCTCAATCCCCAAGACAATGCCGTGCTTTTCGGCAAGTTCGACAGCGTTCTTGAAATGCGGGACAAGTGTATCGATCTCGTCTCTCTTGCCCGTGCCAGGGGCGACACGGATCGTGCGGGCACCCAGTCGCTCGGCCGCTGCGAGCGTGAGTCGCATCTCATCAACTGCGCGATCCCGTTCTGCAGGATCCTCGGAGGAAAAGCCGCGACCACAGTAGGCACCGATATTAGCGACTCGAATGCCATAATGCTCACAAAGACGTTCCAATTCGTCGATGCTATAATCGTCATCAACAACAGAAAAATGTGGCATGCGGGCGAGCAGGTCGATCTTCTCAAACCCGGACTGGCTGATCACATCTAACGCATAGTCGAGTGGTTGTCCCTTAAGTGGAAACGTGCACGCGCTAACCCGTTTGACATCCACGATTACCAGCTCCTCAGGCTCTCACGACGCCACTGACCACAAGGTTCGCATATTCACCGATCAGCGGCGCCATCTGGCGGAAACCGATCTTGCCGCCTCCGAGAATCGGGCCGTAGGTGGTCTCGTCATCGACCCAGTCAAAAATCAGGAGTTCGTTGATCGAGAAGACAACATGGTTTTCGCACTTGATAAGCTTGATATGATACGGGGGAGTAGCATCGCAAACCGAAGGCAGAGGGTCGGCACCCTGGCAAACGAGATGGAAACCGTGGCTCTTCCGCAGGTTGCACGTCTGGAAGGCCCTCTCATCCGATGCCTTTCTACGAAAGTAAGAGACGTGAAGGGCGTTGATATCACTTGAGTGATACTGCTTGTACTCCCCTGCCCGCTCATCCAGACTAGAATCGAATAGGTTTTGGCCCTCCCTTCCCTTCGCCGAGAAGAACAAAATACACAATCCCGGCTCGCGAACCGGCCACCAATCCCAGGTTACAGTGATATCGGATGGAAAGTCTTCGGGACACCAGTAGACGAAGTTCGCCGCCTGCCCCTCCCCCGGGTCGCGGCAATTCTCCATTCGCATACGGCCTTGCGGGAAGGTCACGGCCGCTTCACCTTCCATCCGGAAGCCAACGACATCGGTGGGATCCGTGAGGGCGTTTTCATACAACGTGTCGGTTAGTTCGTAGGTCATCTATGCTCCTGATCTTGTCGCTGTCAAATCTGCCTCATTCGGTCCCTTACACAAAGTCCGGCCACGAAAGACACGCGATGGAGTGGCGCCTAAATTACGAGTTTGCTTTACTTAGATACAGTCGAACTGGCCTTCAAAGAAGATGGGACTGGACCAGGCCATCCGGACGGACACGAGTGGATCCGATACGTCTCTTTTGATGTCATCCAGCCTTTTCCGTGGGCCCGATGCACCACGATCTATGATTGGGGAGCGTAGGATTGGGACGGCGACGCGAACCTTCCGGGGGTCACCAAATGTCACCTGTTGGCTGACACGAGGTGCTTCGCCGTGTTCCAGTCGGCGGCGTTGTCACGGATCACACGTCCAAGGAAATCGAAAATATCCAAGTCCGAGGCGATCGAGATCAGTCCGTGGATCAGGGATATCATTACGACAGGCTCAGAATCCGATGTCGATTGTTGCCCGGAGAATGCGGCGACGAACACGAAACAACAAGTAAAGGCAACCTGTCCATCACCATCGAAATCCAGGCTGGGCTACGCCTGAAGGTCAGCAGTCAGACAGACTAGGACCAGCAAGATCGATAGAATCCGATCAGGCCCGGTAGTTCCAGACGACTACTTCGGAAGCATCGTCGAGGGCTTTCCGGTGGACAGGATCGATTGTCCAACCGATCCCGCCGAACACATCGTTTACATGTTCGGGCCGATCGGGACCGATTATAGGCGCCGTAACCTGTGGATGGTCAAGTATCCAGGCGATCGCGACCTGTGCAGGCGTCTTGTCCATTTCCTTGCCTATGTCGACGAGAAGCTGGATGATGCGGTCGACCTTGTCCGACAGGGTCTTTGCGAGGTCCATTCGCCCGCTCGCCCAGGGCGTGCCGTCCGGTGGTGTCTGTCCCTTTCTAAACAGCCCTGACAGCAGTCCGATGGCCAGCGGGCTGTATGTCATCACGCCTACCCCATACTTCTCTACAACTTCGGTCAGTTCACCTTCCACATCGTATCGGTGCAGAAGGTTATACTCATTCTGTGTCACCACCGGCGGCGCAAAGCTCTTGGCCTTACAAATCCCAATATGCTCCATCAGTCGCCAAGGCGTGTGGTTGCAACTTCCGACATAGGTCACCTTTCCTTGGCGCACGCCATCGTCGAGTGCTCGCAGCGTCTCTTCGGAGGGTGTCTCGTGATCGATATTGTGTAGCAGGTAAATGTCGATGTGATCCGTCTGGAGTCGCTTCAAACTCCGATCGAGCTCCCGCATCACGCTGAAGCGTGAGGTACCGAAATCGTTCGGGCCGTCCCCCATACGGCTCCACACTTTTGTTGTCAGCACGACGTCGTCTCTCACACCCTGCAGCGCTTTTCCGACGATGGTCTCACTCCGCCCCTGCCCGTAGAAGTTAGCACAGTCAACGAAGTTGCATCCGAGCTCGAGTGCACGGTGGATGACCTTCTCGCAGATTGCGTCGTCGTTCTGGCCGCGGAAAGCGGTCCCGAGACAGATTTCAGAGACTTTGACGCCGGAACTACCCAACTGGCGGTAATTCATATTTTGTGTGCCCACATTTTGCCAAGCATAAGAGTATCCTACCAGGTTGCAGCGTGCGATTGATTATAGAAGATGGCAAATCAAGAATTGGGGGCGCGCAATACTCGATTCTCGATTACCAATAGTGCTTCGCCTCAGGCAACGGAACCGGCTTCCTATCTTCCGTTCCGACACTCCAATCGGTCAGACGGAGGCGCATATCTGCAAGGATGTCCTTGTACGAATCGTCCGATGCAACGTTTCGGAGCTCCCAGGGGTCGCTTGTGAGGTCGTAGAGTTCGTCAAGATCGCCCATCGGGTCGTGTATGTATTTCCACGTCGATGTACGGACCATTTTTCGGCGGCCTTCGGCTTCTCGCCATTGGAGCGATTTGCCCATAGCGGAACGACCGTGTGGTCCTAAAAGCTGGTTCAGTTCGGCCATACCGAAAGCAGGACCACCTGCGCCGTATTCGGAGAAGGTCGTGTCTCTGGGAGAAGCGTTTGTGACAGTCGGCAAAGGCTCGCCTTCGAAGGATGGTTGTTGATCGAGGCCCTGCAGCTTGAATAGCGTAGGTACGATATCGATCAAGTTCGCCATGCTCTCGTCGACCTCACCCTCTGGCAGGCGTCCCGGCCACGACACGATCAGGGGGACACGCGTGAGACAATCGTAGAAGGCGCCGCCCTTGGCAATCATGTTGTGCTCGCCCGCGAAGTCACCGTGATCGGAGCAGAAGACGACAATAGTGTTGTCACGAAGGTCAAGCCGGTCAAGCGCATCGAGGATCTGGCCGACGCCGTCATCAAGGAAACGAACCATCGCGTGGTAGACACCGACAACACCCTTCTTGTCCTGCTCGGTGTCGTCCGTCATCCCGATCATCTCGTAGAGGACGCGGTTTCGTTCCGAAGCCGTGCCGTCCAAATACTCATCCTCCCGGTGTGGGGGCATCTCGATGTCGTCCGGTCTGAACTGGTCGACGTAGGACACCGGGGCTTCGTATGGCGTATGAGGATCGGGAATCGAAACCCAGAGAGCGAACGGGTCCTGTCCTAACTGTTCGAGGAACCGTACGGTCTGTCCACAAACCAGCCCGGTGGAGTAGTCTTCGAGCGGATAGTCCGACTCTCCGTAAGTGAAATGCCGACTCACCTTCGGCATGTTCCGGCGAACCGTATGCGCCTCGCGGATCGATTCGATCGGGCGGAACCAGTCCATTCCTTTCGTCTCCTCCGCCCATTCAGGGATGCCGCTGTGAGTGATCTCGCACCACACATCGAACAGGTCTAGATCCAACCGGTCGGTGAAGCAGTGGTTCTTTCCAATCAGTCCCGTACGATACCCGGCGTCCTTCCAGTGTCTAAAAGCGTGGTTGGCACCTGCAGGCATAAGGGTCTGGTTGCGTCGGCCTCCGTGTGTGTGCGGATATTGAGAGGTCCAGAATGAAATTCGTGCAGGAACGCAAAGGGGGTGTGGAGTCACGGCGTGTTTGTAGAGGACGCCTTGATCAGCCAGCCTTTGGAGAGAAGGCGTTTCGCAGAAATTACTCCCGTAGAGGTGGCTCGAGGTCGCCTTCATCTGGTCGGCGAGAATGACAATGATGTTGGGTCGGTCCATAGACTCAATAAAAACACAAAAACCTCGCCTATCAAATCAGCGAGGATTCGTGTCGTGTTTCGCGGGAGGTCCCACGGTCAGATGGGGAGTCGTGGATGGTATCACGTCTTAGCGAAGAAGACTTCCAGCGACTCGCTCGTCTGCACACCGCGACGCGGGCAACGTGGGACCCCGCCTTAATCCGGGTTGGATGCCCGAGCACCATAGGGGCTCAAAACCACACACCTCCAACACCAGTCCTCAGGGCAGGTCGTAGCATTCGGGATCAGGTAGTGGGACTGGAGAACTGTCTTCGGTGTGGATGCTCCAGTCCGCAAGTTTGATCTTTAGATCCGCCAAGACGGCTTTGTTCGCCTCAACGGTGGCGACGTTTATGAGCTCCCAGGGGTCGTTCAGAAGATCGTAGAGCTCGTCTTTGTCGCCCATCGGGTCGTGGACATACTTCCATCCCCTTGTGCGGACCATCTTTCGTCGGCCTTCGGCTTCACGCCACTGAAGTGAACGTATCAGAGCCTTCCTGCCATAGGGTTTCTCGAGCTTCCGAAGATCTTCGAGCGTGAACTCGGGTCCGCCGGATCCGTATTCGGAGAACGTTGCACCACGCGGACAGGCATCTGTAACAGTCGGGAGCGGTTGACCGTGCATGGACCTTGGAATCTCGATTCCCTGAAGCTGAAAAAGGGTCGGCACAAGGTCGATCAGGTTGACCATACTGTCATCGCGAAAGCCTGCAGGCAGATTCGAGGGCCACGACACGATCATCGGGATACGTGTGAGGCAGTCGTAGAACACACCGCCCTTACACTGCATCGCGTGTTCACCCATGAAGTCACCGTGATCGGAGCAGAACACCACGATAGTATTCTCACTGAGTCCTGTCTCGTCGAGCGTGTCGAGGATCCTGCCGATCTCGTCGTCCATAAAGCGGATCATCGCGTGGTAGGTACTTACCACGCCATACACGTCCTCTTCGCTGTCTTCACGGATCCCCATCATCTCGTAGAGCGCGACGTTTCGTTCGGGTGCTGTGCCGTCGGTGAACTCGTCGTCTCGCGAGGGTGGCAGCTTGATCTTCTCCGGAGGGAACATCTCGGCATACTGTCTTGGGACTTCCCACGGTTCGTGCGGGTCGGGGAAAGACACCCATAGCGCGAAGGGATCGTCCTTGTGTGCCTCAAGAAATCGCCGTGTCTGTCCACCGACCAGTCCTGAAGAGTAATCCTCCAATGGAAAATCTGTCACCGCCCAACTGAATCGTGGACTGGCTTTCGGCATGTTCTTGCGAACACGGTGTCCTGCGTTGATCTGGCCGATCGACCGGAACCAATCCATTCCCTTCGTCGTCTCTCCTTGTGTCAGCCCTCCGTGACTAATCTGACACCAAGTGTCGAACAAAGCCAGATCGCTCTCCGCCTCGAAGCAGTGGTTTTTTCCGATGAGCCCCGTATGAAAACCTTCCTGCTTCCATATTTTGAACGCGTGAACGGCATCCGCAGGCATCAGCGTCTGGTTCCGACGCCCCCCGTGCGAATGCGGCCATTGAGACGTCCACGTCGAAATACGAGCCGGTACGCAAAGCGGATGCGGTGTCACAGCGTGTTCGTATAGAACTCCGCGTTTCGCCAGCCGTTCGAGAGACGGGGTTTCGCAGAAAGTATTCCCATACAGATGAGAGGCTGTTGCCTTCATCTGGTCACACATGATGAAAAGGATGTTGGGTTTTGTGTTGGAGCTCATGCGCGTCTGAATGTTTTGGTGAAGGCTGGAATCGGCAGTGATGAATCAGCAAAATATTAAAGGCCCGTAATGATACTCGACAGTCGGCCTTTTCCGGTCTCTCTTGAACCCCGAAACTGCCACTACACCCACGGCAGAATCCACCGAAAAACGATATCGAGTGTCGATATCATTACAGATGCGATCAAAGTACTGAACAGACTGTCGATCTCGAAGCCGTCGATCAGTTTGTCTGTCGTCCAGAGCAAACCGGCATTAATGACAACGAGAAACAGACCAAGAGTCACGATCACGAAGGGAAGCGACATGAAGACAAGGATCTTGTAGAACAGAAACTTCAAGATGCCGTAGACCATAGCGACGGTGATGGCCGATCCAAACCCGCGTATGTGTACGGAGGACATGAAACTCGCGACCACGAATACGGAAAGACCGAATGCGAGTATGGACATTATCATAGACATATGGGTGCCTCGATTTCGGTTAGGCGCGGCAACGAAGTCGAAGACGAGAGTTGAGTTCGATTTTGAAGACCCTGCGCCCAAGGTTTACAATACGAAATCACTCGCATTACCTCGAGTCCTATCACCTCTCGCCGCAAGTTACCAGGGGCTGAAACCCAGGCCATTAGCCTAAGGCCCCTCCCGGCTCTCGCCACCCGACTTTCCTCCGTGTTGTTATCCCTTGGCGATTCACGCTCTCCACACCAGGGGGTTCTGGCCCTCGTCGTCCAGGACGTCTCCTTCTGTCAATGATTCGAAGTATTCCTGAGGCAAAACGTTTTGGTTTCCGTTGAAGGTGGCGCCGTCGGGCATGAAGGCGCAGGTCATGGCACGGCGGGCGTGGCGCGTCATATTGGCCCCGGCGCCGTGGGCCGTCAGACCATTGTGGAAGACAGCCGTGCCTGCTGGAACGGGTGCGGGTACGGGATCAATCTCTTTCCACTCGGGATATACGTCAAAGAGTTCGCCGATGTTATCGCCGATACCAGTGGTCTCGAATGTGGCGGTCTTGTGCGATCCGGGAACGTAGTAGAGACAGCCGTTCTCGAGCGTCGCGTCGTCCAGTGCAATCCAGATGGAGATCGCATTTCGCGAACTGAAGGACCAGTAAGGGTTGTCTAGATGCCAGCCCGTCGGGTTGCCATAGGGCTGTTTGATCAGCGCCTGATCGTGCCAGACCCGGATACCGTCTATCCCTTCCAGCGTCGCAGCGATACGGCCGATCCGTTCGTCGTAGATAAGTCCGCGCATCTCGTCGTTCGTGTCCGCAAGGCGGATGCATTGAACGAACACGCGCGAGTAGTAGCTGGGGTCTTCGTCCTTTTTCTGGTTTGTGAGCTCTTCAGCCGAAGCGAGTCGTTCGGCGACCGCTCCGTCTGTGACACGTCGCCACGTTTCGAGTTCCTCGCCATCGATGAAGCCTTCAACGGCGACGTAGCCTTGTTTGCGGTAGTGGTTGATATGGTCGTCAGTTAAAGCGTCCAGCACGGGTGCCTCCAATGGTGCGCGGTGATTCGTTTTTTGAGTTGGCGCTGAATCTTCAGAGTTTCATCCGTGTCTGAATACCGCAACGCCTCTCGCCCTATCGTGTGACGTTCTGGGAGCGGAAGCCATCGGCTATTGGCTGCCCGCCCCATTGGGCGCTAAACAGGTAGAAACTCCTCAAACCAAGTCAGCGTCCTTCGAGCGCAATCCTTCTGGTGCTCAGGCTTCCTGAACCCGTGGCCTTCGCCGGGATACACGACCAGTCCAGCCTGAACCCCGCGATGCTCAAGCGCGCGGTAGACGATCTTGCTTTGCGATAGCGTACAAATCGGATCCTGGTCTCCGTGCAGGAGAAGAAGCGGACAATTGATCTGGTGGAGATGCGAGAAGACATCACTCGTGACGGCACTCGAGTCCATCGGCCAGGTGACTGGGGCGATGTACTCGTCCTCGTAGGTAAAGTCACCGGTCTCGAGGGTCATCCAGCGGTTATCAATGAAACCGTAGAGGGCAACGCCCGTCTTGAACCGGTCGGTCACCGCCACAGCGCGAAGGGTCATATAGCCACCGTATGAGCCGCCAAATATGCCGACTCGTTCGGGATCTGCGATGCCGAACTCAGTGAGATGATCGATGCCCGTTACGATATCATCAAGATCCTTTGTCCCCTGACAGCCGATATTCGCACCCAGGAAATCGTCACCGAATCCGAGCGACCCTCTGAAGGCAGGTTCAAGAATTCGGTATCCGGACCGCAGCAGGTAGGCGTGTCGAATCGCACCAGCCCGCGTAGCTTCCACGTCTCCTGCAGGACCACCATGCGCGCGGATCAGGAGCGGTGCACCATCCGGCGTATCGTTGGCCTCGTAGATCACCCCCGTGATACCGAGCCCATCGGAAGCCCTCCAGTCAACGACTCTGACCTGCAGATCGGCGTAGTCGGCAAATCCTGGCAGATTGGCCCGCTCCGAACCAAATGCCAGAAAGGGCATCGTATCCCGATCGCCAGCTGCAAACACAACCTTCCCTTTTTCCGTTCGGATCACCTCACCTTGTGCCGCATCATCCAACGCTTCCGACGCCCCGTCGAGTGTCAAGGACTCAGTCAGTCTGTCAACACCCTCGATGTAGTTCACCCAGAGCGTCTTGTCGTCCAGCCAACCGAAATCATCGACGTTTCGGCCGCGTTCGGTCAGCCGGACGGGTGACGTTTCATCCCAGCCATGGAAATAGATATCGGTATGGGTCGTTATCGGTCGTAACAACTCGAAGTTCGCCTGATACACTACTCCTGAGCCATCAGGCACCATGCTTATGAACCAGGCCTTCCCTGCCCCGTCGGTCAGCTTCTTGATCTCCCCTGTTGTCAGATCGCACGCGCGGAACTCGCCTCGCATCGCCTCCTCGGGAACCGTGTTGAGTGACTCCCTCCACGCGCACCTCGTTCCGTCTGCCGACAGGCTGAGATGGCTCGATTCGCTCGGGATATCGAAAACCTTACGCCAGCCAGTAGATGGCGCATATGCCTGCAGGCTGGCGAGCGGTCTTTCGGATGGAAACAGTCCGGGACCGTCAGGCGCTTTGGGCGAGACGATAGCACCGACGCGGATCCCGTCCGAATGCCAGACCGCATCGACAGAATGTGCCCCTTCAGGGATATCAGTCAACCTCTGGACGTCTCCGTTAATACTGACTAGGCTGATCGTACGTTCTACCAACAACAACAACCAGTCTCCAGCCGGCCACATCTTGTCGATCTTGTCGAGCCCTGGGACTGGCTTGTGCTCGCCGGACTCGGACAGGATGTACACGCGCGTATCAGTGTCATCTAGGGAGCGGCTGAAGGCGGCAACGGCTTGGCCACCATCAAGTCGAATCAGACGGTGAATATCGATTGGGCGGGTCTTCGGATTGATATCCCGCTCACTCTCATCGGAAAGTGCCAGGTCAGGCACGAGTGCTTTGATCAAGTAGTGTCTCCTTTCGCCGCATGATATCGGTCCGGCTTTTTGCACGCAACGTTCACGCCACTGCCCCAGCGGCTAGCTTGACGAGGCAAAACGGAGACCATACCATTCGCGCCGCACACAAGGTTGGCGCAACCGAGCACCGCACGAAAGGATAGATATGAAGATCACCGACGTCAGGACAACGCGATTCAAGTGTATCACGCGCACCGAGCGCGACACCGACGGTCACGGGCACCCGGGACCGGAACGGGAAACGACGAGCACTATGCTTCAGATCGACACGGACGAGGGTGTGAGCGGATACTGGTTCGGGGCCAACCCGTCCGTAATGGAGACTGTCATAAAGCCCGCGATCGTTGGCAAGGATCCATTCATGAGAGAGGAGATTTGGCACGACCTGAACGAGCGTCAGCGCCTGAACATGGGCACTATGTCGGACAAGGTCCTTTGCTCGGTTGACCTGGCGCTGTGGGACCTCGCCGGTCGGGCGCTCGACATTCCTTGCTACAAGATGCTCGGAGGATACCGGGACAAGGTTCCAGCATATGCCAGCACTATGTGCGGCGACGACCTCGAGAGCGGACTCGCCACACCAAAGGACTACGCGAACCTCGCCGAGTGGGCGATGAAGCGTGGCTACCCGGCCTACAAACTGCACACTTGGCAACCCCCGTATGAGGGGGCTCCCTCCGTTAAGCGCGACCTCGAAGCCTGTGCGGCTGTGCGCGAAGTTGTCGGCCCGGACGTGGCATGCATGCTCGATCCGTATCACTACTACGATCGTGAGGCAGCGCTTGCTCTGGCCAAGGGACTCGAAGAACTGGACTACTACTGGATGGAAGAGCCTATGGATGAGCACAGCATGTCGTCCTATATCTGGCTTACGGCGAACACGTCACTCGCGATCTGCGGCCCGGAGACGTGCGAAGGAAAGATGTATATCCGCGCAGAATGGATCAAAAACAACGCGTGCGACATCAGCCGGTGCGGTGTCGGCGACGTAGGCGGACTCACCCCGCTGGTCAAAACGATCCATCTGTGTGAATCATTCGGGATTCGCTGCGAAATCCACGGCGGAGGGTTCGGCAACCTAACGGCCCTGTGCGCAATGAAGAACGGCGAATTCTACGAGCGCGGCCTACTTCACCCATTCCTGGATCACGAACAGCCGGCGGAATGGCTGCACGAGATCGCCGACCCGATGGATGAACAGGGCTTCGTGCACATCTCGCAGTTGCCGGGGTTAGGGATGAACATCAACTTCGACTATATCGAAATGAATAAAATCTGACCTAAACGCAGGGGCAAGAGAAGCCTCATAGGGTTGGATCCTGCTAGTCCCCACTTCTGTTCCAACGAGACGAAGATTCACTATTAGTACTATGCGTTTTGATCTTTATAGGATTTTGCAATGGAGTTCCAACATTACACCTCCCAAAATGCATCTGCCTGGAACGAGATCGCCGAGATTCGGCACAAATCGACACAGCCGGCGAGTTACTATTCTGAGGGGCATACTTCTCTCGATACTCGCCTAGTAGCGGCGGCTGGTGAACTAAACGGGATCTCAGTGCTACAATTACAATGTTCTACTGGTGAGGAAACGCTCTCTTGGGCGATTCTCGGAGCCAAGGCAACAGGCGTCGACATTAGTGAACGGCAAATTGAGTTGGGAAGGGAAAAGGCAGCGGAAGCCGGTGTCGAGGCCTCGTTTGTCGTCGCAGATGTGTTAGATCTTCCGGCCAAAATTTCGAACGGATCCTTCGACATCGTGCATACCGGCGGTGGATCTATCACGTGGTTGCCCGACCTCGATCGATGGGCTGCGAGCGTTGCATCATCTCTACGTCCTGGGGGGCGACTGCTCCTTCACGAAGAGCATCCGGTTGCAGGTGTTCTGTTTCAAGGCGGTAACGGCCAACTGGTGATCGAGTCAAACTATTTCGCTCGGAGAGAAACCGAAGCGCACCGTGGCTGGCGACATTTCAAGGGTGGGGAGGACGCTAGAGAGGCAAAGTATAACTTCGAATGGCCGCTGGGGGACGTGATAACAGCCCTTGCCACTAACGGCATGCGAATTCATCGTTTGGAAGAGTTCCCCAGCACTGCAAAATGGCGATTCACCCAAGACGTAGATGCCGTCGCCGCGCTCCCAGGTAGCTATTTACTAATCGCTACTCGAGAAAATTTAGAGGAACCTTCGATGCAGGGAGAGGGTAGTTGACATTGACTTTAAAAACAGCTGGTCGGTTTCGCCGCCACATTCTTCGTGTTTTTGTGTCTACCTAATTCGTACTTCTAACTTTTATGACGATTACGATTGAGACCTGGCCGCTGTCTCGTTCGGGGCCGCTCGCCACCATTTGGAGCGCTTCGGTTGAGGCGGCGCCGTTTTCGTACTCGGTCACTCCGCACGAATTTTCCAAGAAGATCGTACCGGTCGAGTCGGACGACGAGTCGCTGGCGTCGAGTAGGTCGCAGACCTTGATCGTCGCACTCGAGCGATCGCGGCCGGTAGGATTCGCACACCTGTGTGCGTGTGAAGTCGAGATCGACAATGAAGGGGTAGAATGCGGGGTAATTCGATATCTGGCTTTCCTTCCGGATGCGGTGGATGCGGGTCGGGTGCTGCTGGAGAAAGCGGAAGAAATCTTCGTTTCAGAGGGTCGGGCGCACGCGGATGCGTTTCCGCTTTTCCACGGGTATTCCTTCCACAACCATAAGATCGGCATTCTTTCAAAGCGCATCGAACACGTTACCGGTCTCCTGGCATCTCACGGATACAGCCCTCACGACGGGCACTTGACGATGGAGCGACCGATCGACACACCTCCCCTCCCGGATCCTCGACCGGACATCGATGTGAACGTCGAGCGAACAATTGGAAAAGACAACCGACCCAACCTTTGGGTCAAAGCGACAACTAAAGGGCAAACTGTGGGAAACGTGCGAACGATCTCAGGACCGTTCTACGCCAGCGACGAGTCCCTGAACACAGTAGCCTACACGAGATGGGTCGATGTGGCAGCATCTTACCGTCGACGTGGCATCGCACGACACCTGCTACGAAGAGCGCTTCACGAGATGCACAAAGAAGGGTACACAATGGCCAGGCTCAACTGCCGTGAGAAGAACCTGCCGGCGGTAGCGCTCTACGCTTCGGAGGGCTATGTGACGCGCGACGTCTCGCACGCCTATGTTAAAGATCTGGGTGTGGACGACAATACGTCGAACTCATGAGTCCGGATGGGCTTCCGCTGAAGAAGCGTACCCGGATAGGATTTCATCAATTACGAGGGAAATTTTGGAAATCAGGGCTACACAACCGCTGACGGAGATCCCCGAGTGGGCTACGCTACAGCGAGCTTTGATCGCAGAGATGGAACAGGCAGTCTATCCATTCCTCCAGAAATACACCGACGAGGACGGTCGAATCATCTGGCGTGAGGGAATTCACCAAACTCGGGACGGTGCCGACGACTTCTACGAGAGCTTCTACAACTGGCCGCTTCTGTATCTGCTCGGTGGAGAGGATCACCTGCTGGAACTCGGGAAGCGCCAGTGGGACGCAACGACTCGGTTGATGGAGGAGATCGGGCACATTCACAAGGAGTATGAGATCGGTTACGATCAGTTCCACCAGAGCGAGAGCTACATCTACTTCTACCTGCTCTGTATGGCCGATCCGGATGACACAACCAATCTCGACCGGGCGAAACGATTCGCGGGATTCTACCTGAACGAAGATCCAGAGGCGCAGAATTATGATCCCGATCACAAGATAATTCGGTGCGCTCACAACGGGAGCAAAGGACCTCGCTGGCTCTATGACACACCCGATCCCTCGTATCGCTACGCACCAGGGATGGCGGTCTATGGGCTACCCTACGAGGACCTTGAGGGAATCGACACAATCGAAGACTTGAAGGACTCCGAGCTCGCCGCCCGGATGGGCCAGGCCATGAAGGAACGAATGAGCAAGGGTGACGTTGCGACGAACCTGCACGTCTGCTCGCTCATAACGAACGCCTATCTTATGACGGGAGAGCAGAAGTATTGCGAGTGGCTTCTAGAGTATGTGGATGCGTGGATCGAGCGTGCGAAAACAAACGGTGGGCTGCTGCCGGACAACGTAGGTCTCGATGGAATCGTCGGTCAGTATATGGATGGGAAGTGGTATGGAAGCATGTATGGCTGGACCTGGCCCCATGGGTTCTACAACATCGCCGTGGCTTCTATCATCTCCGGGATCCAGTGCTTCCTGCTCAAGAAAGACCCGAAGTATCTCGAAATGCCGCGAACACAGATCCGGAAAATTATGGATCTAGGGAAGATGGATGACCTTCACGCACTTTCCGACAAGATGAGCCTCCGCGAACACTGGATCGCTCAGTTCGAAGCGCTTGAGGATCCAGTTTCATGGACTGTCCCCTACAGATACTCGGACTCGGGATGGTTCGACTACCAGCCGATGGCGCCAATGTATCCGGCTGCACTGTGGAATGTATGCGGCGCAGACGAGGACTGGGACACCATCCAGGAGATTCGCGACAAGGAGACCTACGACTGGCGCAAAGTCACCAGCTTCCACGCCAAAGATGATGCCGGTCACGAACAGCCGTGGATCGCTTTCCTGCAGGGCGACAACCCGGATTACCCGGTACAGATTCTGAAGGCGAGCCTGGCCCAGGTCTACCGACGGTGCGATCAGGCTCGTCAGGACGAAACGAACATATGTGACAATCATATCCACTGGTGGCAACAGCTGAATCCCGTCACAACTGAGGCTCTGATTCAGCTGACCCTTGGTGCACCACAGTTGCTTTACAACGGAGGTCTGCTGATGGCTCCGATCCGCTATTTCGATGCAGACCGAAAACGCCCTGGGCTCCCACCTGACTGTGCAGCGCTGGTAGAACGTGTGGAAAGGGAAGAACTGGAAATCGTCCTGGTCAACACGAGCGCCCAACACGACCGGTCGTTAATCCTCCAATCAGGTACGCTGAGCGAGCATCGTTTTGCGCAGGTCACCTATAATCGGCTGACGAGCGACTATCCACACTCAGTTGGGAGTCACGCGGCTCCTCCTGTAGAGACGGAGGATGAGACCGTAAAGATCGATGCGGTGCATTTCAGGGTCCACGTGCCACCGGGTAAGCAGATTCGGATGCGCATTGGAATCGAGCGGTGTGTGAATGATCCAACATATCGGTTTCCTGACTTTGCTTAACCCTCTGGGCGCCCCTCCTGTTTCTATTATTTTTCTTGTGTTCGCGGACCTCGTGATTACTCCTGTAGCCTTATGCCTAAGGCCGTTCGTCAATAAGCCATTCGACCCCATTGAGTGCGGCTCCAGGCACCCCCACCGCAGCCCGCGCTATGGCGCGGCAGTCGGGGTGAAGAGTGTGTAAGCAGGTCCTGCAGTTGATTTCCGTTTGTATACTTTAACTTTTTACTGGCTTGCCTTTCGATATGCTCGAAACACTAAACTTCGACAACAAATTCACACAGGAACTCCCGGCAGACCCCGAAACGAAAAACTTCCGGCGACAGGTCACCGGTGCGTGTTACTCGCGTGTACAACCGACCCCAGTAGCCAAGCCTGAACTAATCGCGAACTCTCGTGAAATGGCTCAAGAGTTGGGGATCCCGCAGGACTATGTCGAATGTCCGGCATTCGCAGAGGTGTTCAGTGGAAACCGTCTGGCAGACGGGATGGACCCGTATGCAATGTGTTACGGGGGGCATCAGTTTGGGAACTGGGCGGCGCAACTCGGGGATGGTCGAGCGATCAACCTTGGTGAGGTCGTGAATGCGGAAGGACGTCGGTGGGTTCTGCAGCTAAAGGGTGCTGGGCCAACCCCCTACTCTCGTATGGCGGACGGGTTGGCGGTATTGCGGTCATCGGTTCGCGAATTTCTTTGTAGCGAAGCGATGCACCATCTGGGGGTTCCGACGACAAGGGCGCTCAGTCTGGTGACAACGGGAGAGAATGTCGTACGCGACATGTTCTACGACGGTCATCCTAAAGAAGAACTGGGCGCTGTGGTCTGTCGTGTCTCGCCTTCGTTCATCCGATTCGGGAACTTCCAGATCTTTTCGGCTCGCCAGGAACACGAAGTGCTGCGAAAGCTGGTGGACTATACGATCCAAACGGACTTCCCTCAACTTGGAGCACCCTCGAAGGACACGTATCTGCAGTGGTTCGACGAAGTCTGTCGGCGGACGGCGAAGATGATCGTGCACTGGATGCGGGTCGGGTTCGTGCACGGGGTTATGAACACAGACAACATGTCGATTCTTGGACTGACGATCGACTACGGTCCGTATGGCTGGCTCGAAGACTTTGACCCTAACTGGACGCCAAACACGACGGATGCCCAAGGCCGTCGATATCGGTTCGGGCACCAGTCGCAGATCGCGCATTGGAATCTCCTCCAACTGGGTCAGGCGATCTACCCGCTGATCGAAGAGGTGGAACCGCTCCAAGAGATCGTGAACGCCTATCAAACATACTTCGACGCCGGGTCGCGAGAAATGATGGCGGCGAAGCTTGGGCTGGCAGAATATGTGCGGAAGACTGATGACGACCTCGTGTCCGAACTCCATGCGGTCCTGCAGAGCGCTGAGACGGACATGACGATCTTCTACCGACGACTGGCCAAGATCAAGCAGAGTGCGGAACCCACGGATGACAGTGAGGCGATTGCACCCTTGAGGGACTCATACTACGTCCAAGAGCAACTGACACCGGAGGTGATGTCAAGAGTCTCCATATGGTTGCGGAATTACAGAGAGCGGATTCGGTCGCAGGATGTCAGCGATGAGGATCGAGCTGCGATGATGAATAGCGTGAATCCGAAATATGTGCTTCGAAATTACCTGGCTCAGGTCGCAATCGATAAAGCGGAGCAGGGGGATCCTTCGATGATCGGGGAGCTGCTGGAGAGTTTGCGTCGGCCGTATGACGAGCAGCCGGAAAGCGAAACCTTCGCCGAGAAGCGCCCGGATTGGGCAAGGACCAGACCCGGATGCTCGATGTTGTCATGTTCCTCGTAGAGGACGTCAATGAGTAGAACAGTAACGCCCCCAATTCGGTTTGACCCGGGTCCTTTCTACCGGCTTCCAACTCGCTTACTGTAATCGCTTAGTCAACTCCCATTCAGGCAGGTGCAGTTCCTCCAGAATTTGTACTGATCTATCCGTCATCCTCCTTCCAGAGTCCTTCGACAATCGGCTCGTGTAGACAGTTCTGTGTACCTCGTAGCCCTGTTCCTCAAAAGCCTTCTCGGTTCCCACATAGCCGCAGTATCCATTCGTCAACTCTGCGACAAGAGTCACGTCAAATGGTGAACGCTCCTTGATCTCGATGCCGAAGGCGGCAAACAGCTCCGCGGGGTTGGTAACGATGGCGGTGTCACCAAAGGAGATGCCCATGATCTCGACGGGACAGGTGGTTTCCCCTCGGGCTTTCACCGCTGCTTCTTCGGGGTCATAGCGGCGGCGCTGCGTGGTCCGTATCTCTTCGGTATCACCGCGGCTGTCGTCGTGGCAAAAGGTCGACTCTTCGTGGAGACGATCCGGGTAGTCTTCGACCTGCGACCGGATGACGATACCCTCGACTGGTGTCAGCGGAGTTGACTCGAGCGCGACCGTAATCCCCTCACAGGCCGACTTTCCTATGAGCTCAGCCAGCTCGTTTCCGCAATTCGGGCCATCTTCGGGGCCGTGCCAGATCACATCCGCACAAGGCGCTTCGATAAAGGGTGTCACCAGCTGGGGGCCAAAGCGTTTTCTAAGAGCATCTCCGATCCGCCCTCCGATATCGGCGTGGTAGACGCCGTTGACGCAGTTGTTGTGACAGGCGTAGTTCGTGACGATCCCGAGCGGATACCCGCCGGAATCCGTAAACGCGAGTATCGGCATCACAGGATCGGTCGGACCCGCAGCGTGGAACGAATCGTCGGCATTGTTGGCGCTGGACATAACAACGAGGCCGTTCGGACGGATCAAACGGCGATTACGTTCGTAGCCAGGCGATGGACAATTCACGGCCTTGATGAAGGCGGCTCTCAGCTCACTGTTGGCCTTGATCACAGCCTCGACGGCGCCCAACACCAACACATCCACATACAGCGGATCGGGCGTCGCGCCGGAAATAAACGACGGACAGGATGCGGGTGCCGCGTGTGTGTGGGTCGCAGAAACCAGGATGTTCTGTGCAGGAATACCCGTAGCTCGTTCGCAAGTATCCCGGATCATCAGCATCAGGGCACGGTCGATGAACGCCGTGTCGATCGAAAGGATTGCACCTTGGGTCTCGCCGTCTTCGAAAACCACTGCGTGGCAACACAAAGGAGACATATCAGGATCGTATGTGATCGGCATATTGTTATAGTTCGGCAGCGTTTCACACGGCGTGATGTCGGCCATCGCTGCGCCCGCCCTAAATTTTTTATCTGCCATTCGATTCTCCGTCTTCGGTCAGGTCGCCCACATTCTCAACCACCTTTCGGATCGCTTCGCCTGCATCCTGTATCTCCGTCTCGCCTGTCGGTGGATGGATCTTCAGCTCTAAATGGCCTTTCGCCATGAACGCCTCGCCAACCGGACACTTCCCTTCACCATAAAGGCCACGTTCAAGGATCGCCTGATTCTCCGCGAGCCTGTAGGGCCAAGCTTCCTGCTGCACAAATACTGGCATCTGGTTTAGCGGCGTGTAGAACCCGAGTCCAAGCGGCACACCCTCGGCCTTGACCGCATCCGAAAATCTGTCTCTGGAGACCGGACAGCCTGATGGTTCGAAGGCCAGAATGAAGTTGTAGTAGACGGGCTCGCAGCCTTCGGGAAGCGATTTCGGGACCGGCCACAGACCTGGTATATCGTTCACCTGGCGACGGAGCATGTGGGCATTGACACGTCGTTTCTCGTTCTCTCCATCGATTCGATCCATCCGAACCAACGCGAGTGCTGCCTGCATCTCTCCCATCCTGAGATTCGGTCCAAGGTCGCCCGATTGCGTCCCCCCGCCGAGGTTCACGTAGCTACGTGCACGGTCGACGACCTCTTTGTGCTTGCTGACCATCACCCCACCTTCACCGATCGACAGAATCTTCTTGTGCTGTATGCTGAACGCACCCGCGTCGCCCAACATACCCGTTCGTGTCCCTCGATAGGTCGCGCCGTGAGCGTGCGAACAATCCTCGACGACGAATACACCGTTTCGCTTGGCAATCGCACAGATTTCAGCCATGTCTGCAGGTACGCCGTCCGCGTGTACAACCATCACAGCTTTCGTGCGATCCGTGATCGCCGCTTCGAATGCATCCGGGTCGAGATTTGTAGCGCCTTCCGAGATATCCGCAAAGATCGGGATCGCTCCAGTCATCAGGACCGACGTGCCGGATGCGTAGTATGTGTAAACAGGTACGATGACCTCGTCACCCGGACCGACGCCTAGAGCGGCCAGCGCGACCTGCAAGGCCGAGGAACCCGAGTTACAGGTCACCGCATCAGGTGCACCACACCAGGCCGCGAACCGTTCCTCGAACTCGGCGATTCTGGTCCCGCCGATCGCACCGCACAAATGGTCTGATCTGACGGCCTCAAGAACGGCCTCTTCCTCCTCCGGCGTCGAATAGGACGGCCAGACAGGGAACGGCGCTGTCCTAACAGGATCTCCTCCGCACAACGCTAGAACCGACATCGTTTCCTCACTCGCTTGCCACCTAGTGGCTGAGTTCTGACAGACAAGTCCTTCAATTGTATAAAATCCGCTCTGAACCAGATTTTCTCAACCAGGACCCTCAATCTACTGTATTTGAAATACTTATATCAAGTCAAGCATGTCTGGCACCCGACTTGCAATCTGCTTCGCTCGGGCGCCGTGACGCCATACTTCCTTTCTTTCATCGGGCTGCACCTTCGGGGCACTCGGTGAGTTGGCACCGCCAACTCAAAGGCAACGCTACGCCTTGTCCCAACCCTGCCTCTCTTCGTGTCTTCGTATTACTCGCCGTTGACTCTTGGTTTTCCCTTTGCCGGTGCCTACCCGCCCGCTATTTTGTGATCGGTTTCATGGGGGTTGCTCAACTGAAGCAGTGTCAGATCAACATTTTCCCCGAGGGGGCGCAATATGGAAAAAGTACGAATCGGGATCGTCGGTGTCGGCAACATGGGATCCAATCACAGCCGGTATCTTACGGCCGGTGAGGTCCCGGATGGCGAGCTGGTTGCCATTGCCGACATCAATCCCGATCGGATCGACTGGGCGAAAGAGACGCTTGGAGAGAAGGTCCAGTGTTTTGGTACGGCTGAGGACATGTTCAATTCGGGTGCGATCGATGCGGCCATCATCGCGACACCCCACTACGACCATCCCCCGCTCGCCATCAAAGCGATGAATCAGGGTATCCACGTATTGATCGAGAAGCCTGCCGGCGTCTACACCAAGCAGGTCCGCGAGATGAACGCTGTCGCCGACAAGTCAGACTGTGTTTTTGGGCTAATGTTCAACCAGCGCACTCTGGCCACACACCAGAAGATGCGCGATCTCGTCGCATCTGGCGACTTGGGCGAGGTCCAGCGCACAAACTACATCATCACCGACTGGTTCCGCTCTCAGAGCTACTACGATTCAGGCGGATGGCGCGCCACGTGGTCGGGTGAGGGCGGCGGTGTCCTGATGAATCAGTGCCCGCACAACCTTGACCTGTGGCAGTGGATCTGCGGGAAGCCGAACCGTGTCCGTGCCTTCATCGGTTTCGGCAAGTTCCACGACATCGAGGTCGACGACTCCGTCACCGCCTATGTCGAATACCCGAACGGCGGCACGGGCGTCTTCATCACCACGACCGGCGAAGCCCCTGGGACAAACCGTCTCGAAGTCGCCGGAGACAACGGCAAGGTCGTCCTCGAGAACGGGAACATCACATTCTGGCGCACACGAGGGTCGGTTAGCAAGTTCAACAAGGAATACAAGGGCGGCTTCGGCAGCCCAGAAGTGTGGAAATGCGACATCCCGGCCAGCGGAGGTGAGGGCCACAAGGGCATTACAAAGAACTGGTGCGATGCCATCAGAAACGGCAACGATCTCCTAGCCCCCGGTGTCGAAGGCATCCACGGTCTAGAGATCGCGAACGCCATGCTTCTGTCCGCCTGGACCGACGACTGGGTCGACCTTCCCATCAGCGACGACCTGTATCACGCCGAGCTCCAGAAGCGTATCGACTCCTCGACTATGGTCAAAGAGGATACGGGCACAGTACTCAACGTTGCAGGTACACACTAGAAGAAGGAACCACAGAGAAAACAAATGATTAGCCACGGATTTCTCGAAGAGGCAAGGCGGCGCAGTTTCCGTGTGGAGACGAATCGAAAGTCCATTCGCGCCCAAATTTGACACTGCATCAAATACAAATAGGGGGCCCGCCGTCGATATGACGACTAGCCCCCTATTTTGTTGATTCATCGGTTAGAGGCCTTCAGGGAACCGCGTTTCGTCGTCAGTCAGGACATCGTTGATCTGATCGCGTGAAAGGCCGATAGCGCCAATCAACGTCGCGCCAGTCATGTCAGCGAGGAGCGTGTCAGCGCCGACCATATCGGCGCTTGTCAGATCGCACCCACTGAAATCAGTATACCTGAGGTTCGCATCCCGGAATGTGGTCCGGGTGAGGTTCGACCCACTCAGGTTAGCCTTAAGGAAATTGATTCCCGAGAAATCACGGCAGGAAAGATCCACACCGGTCAACACAGGCCGGATTCGCGGATTCTCGCAACGCCAGTTGTTCCAGAAGGCGGTTCCGTTGTTCAGATACTCGAGGTGCTTGGCGACAGCCATGCTCAGACCGAAGGAAAAATGATGAAGATGCCCATCTTCCTGACATTACTTGCACTTGGATTCGAAGCTACAGTGCAGGCAGACGGTGACGACGCCTGTCACGTCGAAGTTACTGGAGTGGACGTGGTCACGCAATCGACCACTATCGCCAGGGTCAAGTTCGCCGTTGAAACGCAGGCGAAGACCTCGAAGAAAGCCAGCGAATCGAATACTCGGAAAGCCGATCGTGTGATCTCGGCGCTGAAGAACGCAGGAATAGACGTAACAGATTTACAGACGCAGGGCTACTCGTCTCACCCCGCTACGAGGATCGTCGAAAAAATGAGCGTGACTTAGTCCCTATCGGGTATGTCGTGTCAGACACCGTCGTAGGCACGGGGCTGGATACGTAACGTCTGAAAGAAACGGTTGGGCGCGCGGTGGAACGGAGTCCCAGGTCGGCTCGTGCTCAGGTAGTCGGCGATCACGGTGACTCGGAGGTGCTGCTGTGGTCATCCGCCCGGATTGGCGGTAATGCGTTCTGTGAATGGCTTGGTTGGACCCGTGACCTTGAGAAGCCGATCGCTTCAGGGGTCCAGACGACCGCGAGAGAAATCATCAAGCGCAAGGTGGCAACAAATCACACCATCGGACTGGTGACGGTGTCCTTAGTGAGTCCCATCCTGCTCGCTGAACGCCGGGGCCTGACGATGTTCACACGTCAGACAGACGGGGAATGGGCAGGTGTAGCACTATCTCTTCCCATGATCTTAACAGGAGCAAAAGCAGGGAGATGGGTCACCCGCTGATGTCTGACGAAGAAGCCGCGAGTTTGGCGAGCTCGGCCGAGGTCCTGAGGCAAGCCTACCGATCAATCGAGGAGTGACCAGAATGCCTGCACAATGGCGATGCGGTTATGCCGAAACGGACATTACACCGACACCGGGTGAGGCACTGCCTTCGGGGTTCGGTCGAGAACGATACGCGCAGAGTGCTCTGTCGCCTCTGATAGCACAGGCGGTGGCGCTCGAGGATGCGCGTGGCTGTCAGTCGGTTATCGTGGCCAGCGACGTGCTTGGATATTCACGTGTACTGGTTGACGCGATGCGGACACGGATCCAAGGTCGATACGGCCTGGGACCAGAGGCCGTCACGTTCCCTTGCTCGCATACGCATTGTGGGCCGGCTGTGAACTTTGGCCTCAACTTCGCAGTCGGCGGTATCAACGTCTGGTATCTGGCGCGCCTTGAGGACGCGCTGATCGGCCTGGTCGGCCAGGCGCTCGAGAATCTTGGGCCGGCGACGATTTCGCTGACCGAAGCGGATTGTCAGATCGGCTTGAATCGCCGTCTACTGGACGGGGATCGGGTGCTGCATCAGCCGAACCCAGACGGTGTTTACGACCGCCATACGCCGATTCTCCGGATCAGGCGAAGACGGACGCCTTCGGAGATCATCCTGGTGTCCCATGCCTGCCACCCGACGAGTACAGGCGCCTATGACCGGTGGTCTCCAGATTGGCCCGGAGCGATGCGCAGAAGGATCGCGACTCGACTAGACGGAACCCGGGTTCTGTTCGCAAAAGGGTGTGGAGCAGACGCGAACGTTGTCCATCGCGATCCGGATTCGGGGAGCTATGTATTCTCACGGAGCCCCGGACGCGCGAGGGCGGCCGGAGTCAAGCTGGCCGATCAGGTTCTGAGAGCGCTGCAGCGGGGATCGGCCTGTGAGCTGGCCCCAGAGATGTCCCTTTCCAGGGCGTCCGGAGGCCTGACCCTGAAGCGGGGACCATCAAGGAAGCAAATCCGGCACCTGGCTCTCGTAGGCGACAACCAGAGCCATCTGACGTGGTGGGCACGGCAGTCTCTGTCGTTTCCGGACACCCGAAAGACCGTCGACTACGAAGTGCAGGTCTGGAGGCTCGGCGGGCTAAAGATGTTCTGGCTTGAAGGCGAGGTTTGTGCCGATCTGGGAATCGCGTTGAGAAAAATGACGGACGGCCCAACGGCGACGATCGCCTATGCGAACGCTTGCCCGGGATACATCTCGTCCGCACGGTTGATTCGGGAAGGCGGATACGAGGGAGATACATCGCACAAGGCATACTTCTTGCCGGCGCCGTTCGCAGAGAAGTCGGAGGGCGAGTTTTTGCGGATATGTGCGAAAGCATTGAAGGGGTTGTAAGCTTAGAGCATAGAGTGTAGGGCGAAGAGGAGAAGCTGGTTTCTCTCGGCCCCTTGCTACGAAACAAGATACACGGTTCCAGCAACAACCGGAGGCATAGATGTCCAAAGGGAAGCTCAGAGTAGCTTTTAGAGGATCGCCCTTGGGTCAAGGAGGATAAGAAGGAGGTGTGGGGGGCAAAATCGTCTATGGTATTTTTAGCAATCTGAGAGAAAGGAATTAAGCTGTGAGTTGGGATATAAGACGTCTTTCCGGAAGCCTAGGTGCCGAGATTACTGGCGTTGACCTTGGTCAACCCAGCGACGCCGATATTGAGCAGATAAAGACTGAGCTGCTCAACCATAAGGTCCTCTTCTTCCCAGGACAGTCGATTTCACTAAACCAACACGTAGCGCTTGGTGAACATTTTGGTGCTATCGAGAGCCATCCAAACTTAAAGAATCCGTTTACTCAGCATGAAGGGGTGTTTGAGCTTGCAGCGACTCAGGGAGGGATCGCCGATGAGTGGCATTCGGATATTACCTTCGAAGAACGGCCGCCGATTCTCTCAGTCCTGCACATGGTGAAATGCCCCGATGTGGGGGGCGATACCATGTGGTGCAGTGTTGAACATGCTTACGATGAGCTATCTGCACCGATGCAGGAGATCTGCGAATCCTTGACTGCACTACATGACGCACTGCCACACAACCGCCCGGACAAGATGCATATACATCCCGTTGTGCGTGTTCACCCAGAGACCGGGATTAAGTCGCTTTTCGTGAATGAACATTTCACCCGACGCATCGTTGAACTCAACTGGAGCGAAAGTGATGCGCTCTTAGGTTATTTGACCGAGTGGGTTAAGAATCCAAGGTTTACCGTGCGCTATCGCTGGACCGAGGGGTGCGTTGCAATCTGGGACAATCGCTGCACACAGCATTTTGTGCTCAACGATTTTGATGGTGAGCGCATTGTTCAACGGGTCACGGTCATGGGCGATGTAGTCGAAGGATCCCGTGAACCTCGTTGGGACCCCTTTGTCCGACCGGGGTCCCTGTCTGCAACCAGCCGGCACGATCGTCAACTGGCCGTTTATCTTCGCGACAGAGGAGATATGCCGGACCAGGTTGAGCAGCTGAATGCTTCTCAGGAAGGCTAAAGCTCGCGCCCCGGAGCGGGTGGCGTAACGGAATCTCGTTAGGGGAGGTGAGCTGTGCGGATAGGACGAACCATAGCGCTTCCGGTGAAACCAATCCCTTCCGTGGCCGGAATGCGTTCTCATCTTGTTCCTCTATTGCCGAATAGTTCTCCTCACGACTCACCCATTCCACCAAGGCTCCGTAGGATCATCGAATTCCGTATGCCATCGGTCCAACTGAACCCTCAGGCGACGAATATCCTCTGAGTGCTTCTCTTCACCTACCAGGTTCCGTGTCTCCCACGGATCCTTCTCCAGATCAAACAACTGCGTATTCCGCCCTCCGTCCGCATTGTACTCGATCAACTTCATCCGTCGATCACGGGCTGAACGTTGGAAATCCTTGTAGGCATAAAGAAACGCGTCGCGGACAAGTAGATCGGGGTCAGAGAAGCTATCTAAGAGACTCGTACCTTCGACCGATGACGGGCATTCCAGGCCGAGGAGCTCTATCAGGGTGGGGTAGATGTCGATAAGGTAGGCGAAGGCATCGCGTTGTTCACCGGCGGGGATTCCGGGCCCGGAGAAGATCAGGGGAACTCGGACGCTATGCTCGTACATGTTCTGTTTCCCGAACAGGCCGTGCTGACCGACAGCGAGCCCGTTGTCGCCGGCGAAGATAATGATCGTATTCTCTGCTTTGCCATTTCGCTTGAGCACATCCAGCACCTCTCCCACCTGCGCATCCAGATGCGTTATCATCGCGTAGTAGGCAGCGAGATGTTCCTGCACGATTCCCGGTGTCCTCGGCCACGGGGCCAGCTTCTCGTCGCGGACCTCGAAATCACCGTGATTGAAGGGATGCCGCTCGAGGAAGTTCTCTGGGACCGAAAGACTCGACGCATCATACATATTGCGATACTTCGGATGCGTGTCCCTTGGGTCGTGGGGCGCAGTAAACGAGAGGTAGAGGAAGAAGGGATCGTCAGAATCGTAACAATCCAGGAACTCGCACGCCGCGCTAGAGAAAAGATCGCTCGAGTGGCGCTTTTCTTCGAAGTAGATTTGGTCTTCGGGATACGTGCCTTCCGGATCGAAGGGATTCAGCGGCACCTTGTAGTGGTCACTCATCCCGCCAAAAAATACGCGATCGCCGTGGCTAAAGCTTCGGGCGTAGGCGGAGCAGCCGTTATGCCACTTTCCCGTCCCGAAAGTCGCATAGCCTGCTGATTGCAGAACTTCGCCCAGCATCGTGTGGTCGGCTGGAACATCCTGGCCTTGCCGGTCGAGATGGAAGAGGGTTCGGCTGGTCATCAGCATGGCCCGACTGGGCATGCAGATCGCCCCGGATGTGCCGCCCATGATGCTGGCGTGGGTGTATGTGGTCCCGTTCTCGACCAAACGGTCGAGGTTAGGAGTATTGATCTCATTGTTGCCGAGAGCGCCAATGGTGTCAAACCGCTGGTCGTCGGCGAAGAAGAAAAGGATGTTGGGCTTAGACATAATTGTATCCTTTGCGAAGAGCAATCTAGGAATAACAAGTCGTCTGAGCTAAGGCAAACAGGGAGTGATTAGAAGAAGCTACTGTATCACAAACAGCCACGGCGTCGGGACAATAGACGAATCTACGTTCGCAGATAAATCGTTGAGATTCGCGCTGGCCTGCGGGCCACCACCTCGTGTTTGATCCGACTGACGCATCTCGACTATGGGACCCGTTTGACACCACTTACGTCGAGCCACGAGTTGGTCACGGGCTATGAGTCAGGCAGTGATACCAGGCCCCCCTGGATACGATGCGCCTGCGTTCATCGCCTGGTTGCCTCCATCCAGCGGAAGTAGCACTCCAGTCACCCAGCGGGACGCGTCGGAGGCCAAAAAAATGGCGACTCCTTTGACGTCATCTGGTACGCCGAGGCGGCCCATGGCAATGCCGCGCAGCCATTGCTCCTCAAGCTCAGGCTCGGCGTCGACCCGCTTCTGCATTCCGGGATTCATTATCTGGGCCAGAACGATGGAATTGACACGCACTCCACGGCTTGCCCATTCTGTGCTCAGCTCGCGAGTCATCTGCGCAGTGCCCCCCATCGCTATGCTGTAGGGCGTGTGGCTGCGGCCCAGTGCTCTGATACCAGCGATGGAGGTAATGTTGATGATGCTGCCACCCCCGGCAGCGAGCATACGACGGCCGGCCTCTTGGCAGCAGCAGAATCTGCCGACCACCAGTGATTGTGTGAAGGCCTGCACGTCCTCTATTGGTGTATCTTCGGGTGGGTGGGTCGCAACGGCGGCACCACCGCCGGCGACGTTACCAAGCACGTCGATGCGCCCGAACTCTCGATCCAGATGTTCAAACATAGTGCGAATCTGCGCCGGATCCGACACATCACAACACAACGGCAAGGCACGTCGACCAAGGGACTCGATCTCGGCAGCTGTGCGTTCAGCGCCTTCTTCATTAAGATCGGCCAGGACGACGTCCGCCCCAGCCTCGGCGAATCCGATGCTCATGGTACGACCGATGCCCTGCGCAGCGCCGGAGACGAGAGCGATTCGGCCAGACAGGTCAAACAGTGGATGGCTCAAGTTCAGTCCTCATCGATGGTCTTGAACGAAGTGCCCCAAGCCTCGAGGCGCTTGTGGTGGACGCCGTTGTAATCCGCCTTCTGCCAGAATGTGAGAAGAACGAAATCATCGTCGTCACTTTTGTTGTCCAAGCTGTGGTGCACACCGCCGGGGATCACGGCTACCATACCAGCATTGAATTCGTGAGGCTCTCCGTCCAAGTACAGGATCGCCTCACCTCTAACAGCATAGTAGAGCTCAGTCTCCTCATGCACACCAGCGCCGGTGCTACAACCACCCTTGAGGGTACCTTCATTGATATTGATCGCCGGTGTGCCGGCGACATCATCGTCGGTCAGCAGCTTGGACGAGTAACTCTGGTCGAGAATGAAGGGCTTTACCCGATCCGGGTCGATGACCTTTCCTCTTGGCATGTCTACATTGTCTCCGTAGGAGCGTGAGACCGAGCGAAGTCTGTGAATAGCGACCCGACCGATCAAAAAGCGTTGCGCGGATGGGAGAAATTAAAGGTTGGTCTCTTGCTGTAGCAAGGTCCGAGACAGTTCGGCCGTGTATCTATGATCTATTCGGTGGAGTTTCGCAGAACGACCACGCGAGATGCACGAACAGCCAGGCAGCCATCCTGAAAGGATACTTAATAAGGATCACATTCTTGCGCTGGATCGAAAGAACGCACCTCACATGGTGTAATTTGGATGATGATCTCGGTATATACAGTCCAACCGATGAGGCAGACTAACATAGGTGGCAACTTGCTTCACGTTAAGCCCATTGTAGACCCTATGACGTTGACCCCCGCGTTGATGCGGCTTTATTCTAATCCGAACAAAAGCTTTCCTTTTATATACAGGAGGAAGCATCTTGGGATCACGAGACCACACCCCTTCACGTAATCATTTTTTATTCGACTAAGCAAAACAGGACCCTGTCCATTGGAGAGGCAACGAGCCCTCTTCAGTTTTGATCTTCTACAAATAGAGGGACCTTTACATGGCTGATACACAAATCGAGTTAGTTGGAGACCTGCTGCCCGTTCGGACAGGAAACGCACCGACCGACGCAGACGAGGCGACGCTAATAGAACGCGTTGGACAGTTCAAGAACCGCGGCTATACCGTGCTCCGCGGGATTCTCAGTGGTGACGAGGTCTCTGCCTTGCGCGAGCTTTTAGATAAACGGATGGCCGCCAAGTTACCTGCACAACTCGGAGAGCTAGATGGGAAACCAGCGACCGGTCAAGAACTTGCGGCCACAGGTCGCACAATCAGCATAGGAGGTCCAGCCGACCAGGCCAGGATAGGTTTTCCCGGGCTGCTTTCGGCAGCACCGGAAGTGGCTGAACTGTTGATCAAACCTTTTCTATTGAACCCGCAGCTACTCGACCTAGCGGAGCGAGTCATGGGCCCATTTGTTCAGGGCGATGGCTTCTACGTGGTCGGGACCCCACCGACTCAACTGACCGGACGGAGAACCGGGGTATCAACCCGGCAGGAACTGCTGGCCGACGCTTCCGCCAACCGAGAAACAGCCCTGCCTGGCTGGCACCGGGATGCCTACAACCATCACGGCATGTGGCGGAAAAACCCCGGTTACGCCGACGACCTCGCGGGCGGAGCGCAGCCGTTCACACCCCCGCTGGCAGCACATATGCTCTGCTACTTGCAAGACATGGAGGGCCCGGGAGGACCTCTACTCGCCGTGCCAGGCTCTCATCGTAACACGTTCGGCGACAAACCGATCGGAAGAAAGGATGAGGAGGAGGTTTTAGTGGTTGATGCAAAGGCCGGCGATGTCGTGTTCTTCCACTGTGATATGCTACATTCCGGCTCGACCAACCGGTCAGAAAATGCTTGGCGCTACATGGTCACCTCCTTTGTCGTTCGTGCCGGCCTGCCGCATCGGGATGACTTCACTGAATCGCCGCTTGTCCGAGCATTGGTAAAGGAGGCAGAGGCGCGCGGTGACCGTCGCGTGTTACGCTTCTTCGCAGCAGATACCACAGATGGTGGGCCTCTGGGCCGTGAAGAAAAGCAGTGGCGCGCCGCCATCGATGCTGAAAGACTGCTGCTGCACTCATAAGCTCTATGGAATCGGGTTTCAGATGCGCAAATCAGGAAGATGATGCGTGAGGCCCGGAGGGCAAGACCACCGACCACGTTTAGAAGGGGCTCGGTAATCAGAATGTGTGGACCAACGCACCTAGAGACTAAGCGCTGAAGTACCTCTATCAAACACCGACCCGCCCCTGAACCTATGCGCACAACTCCCGTCAATTATCGCCCATACGTGGCCGTGGGTATGGCCTTGATGGCCATGGGCGGCCCCCTTCTGGGAATGGGCTTGGTCGGTCTGACTGGCCCGACTTACGTCCACCTTCTCGAAGGTATCACTCCCCCGCTCTTGGCCTTCGGCCTAATCATCGTTGGCGGAGCCGCCGTCGGGCTGGCCCTACTGCCGTCCTTCTTTCTGGGAGCAGTCTGCGGATATCTTCTCCCCGGGGCCTGGCCTTATATCGCCGCAGCTCCCGGGCTGGGCTGGGCCACCGTCCTGGGATTGGGATTGGGTCGTCTCTTCACCGCGAACTTCCTGGAAGTGTTACTGAAGCGGAAGGCCGCCTGGTGGGCCACCTACCATCGTCTTGTGCATACTGCCGGCGCCTTCCTGCCCACTGCCATCGCCCTGCTGCGACTTTCACCACACATGCCCTTCGCCCTGAGCAACCTGGTATGTGCTCGTCTGCCACTAGCACCAACCAGGATCTGGCTCTACTCCTATGTCGGATTGCTACCCCGAACACTCTTAGCAGCATATATAGGCAGCCAGCTGCAGAACTGGCGCGACCTGCTCGATCGAGAGCGCCCTCCCTGGGAACTCCTGCTTTCATTCGCGTTGTTGGTCCTTTTAGTCTACTCCACCCGCCGTGTCGCACGCCAATTTGGATCCGAAAGGCACTGAGGTCAGCTGATGGATGCATCTCTGTGCAGAAAGAGACACTCTTGGAAACAACGTTACCCCGATGTTTCCTTCACTTACCTACCGGTTCCTCTACCTACTCTCGCGCGTGGCACCAAGGATCTCCTCCCGATCGTGTCAATCGAATCACACGGCTTCAGATCGAAGATTCCTGCAACTCTCACGCCCTCAGCGTTCACCTCGTTGGGGCTTTTCTACAAGTGATATGAATGGCACACAGGACACCAGCTGAGTGGGTAAATCCGCTTATCGATACAGCGAATAGACGGTTCTTTTTCTTCAGTTCGGCTTGCAGGCCGTTCGGGATGTTGAATCTGAGCCCCGATACGGCGCGGAGTGGCGCGTGGGAAGCGGGCTACCGATACGACTCGGAATACATCCACGACTTCAGTCATCTGCACGCGTGGCAGCTCGCAGGCATTGCGGTACTGCCAGCAACGGGGGCAGTGCGTGGGCACGAGGGGTCAGAAGCTTTCAAATCACGGTTCAGTCACACTGACGAGACGGTTGCACCAGGGTATCACTCGGTTCACCTGATCGATTATGACATTCGGGCAGACCTGACGGCGACCGATCGCGTCGGTTTTCACAGATACACTTTCCCGAAAGATGATAGCTCGCACATCCTCTTCGATCTCGGGACGGAGCTTGGGCCGTGTGAGATGTCGGACTGCTCGGCCGAGATGGTGAGTGATACACGAATGACGGGGTTCGTCGAGGCGTCCGCCACGCGTCGACGACCGAAGGCGACGCGGATCTACTTTGTAGCCGACTTCGACAGCCCTGTGACCGGATTTGGGGGCTGGGAGAATGGAAATCTGCAGGAGAGCTGCACGTCTATATCGGGCAAGACAAGTGGCGCCTTTGTGCGACTGGATACAACGGACAAGAGGGTCGTGCATATGAAGATCGCGATATCGTATTGCAGCATCGCGGGCGCGATCGGCAACCTTGAGCACGAAGTCCCCCACTGGGACTTCGACCGGATTCATTCGGAAGCAACGGACACGTGGAACGCCTGGCTCGGGCGGATTCTCGTCGAAGGCGGTACGGATGCCCAGAAGACAAAGTTCTACACGGACCTGTATCACGCGATCCTCGGTCGCAGACGGGTCAACGACGTGGATGGTTCATACAGCGATCAAACCGGTGACGAGCAGGTTATCCGTCAGATCCCGAAGCGTGCCGATGGCACACTCTCTTACGAGCACCACAACTCGGACGCCTTCTGGGGCTCGCAATGGACGCTTGATATCCTGTGGCCCCTCGCCTACCCGGACATCACGCATAACTTCTGCAACACGCTTGTCGACATGTACAAGAATGGCGGTCTAATCCCCCGCGGTCCCTCTGGCGGAAACTACACCTTCGTCATGACCTCGGCCACGTCAACGCACTTACTAGTCTCCGCCTATATGAAGGGCATCAGAAACTGGGACATCGAAACGGGCTACCAAGGCATGGTCAAGAACCATAGTCCAGGGGGCCTGATGAGTCGGGCAGGTTACGAGCACGACACCTGTATCGGCGGAGGAGTGGAACAGTACATAGAGAAAGGATACGTGCCTCACGGAATCGAGGCCCACGCCTTCCACTGTGACGGAGCCGCTCAGACGCTAGAATACGCCTATGTCGACTGGTGCTTGTCCGAGATGTCGAGGGATCTGGGTAAAGCCAAAGATGTCAAGCGCTTCGCAGAGCGGGCCCAGAACTACCGAAACATCTACGACCCGGCTATCGGCTTCATGCGTCCGCGCCACGACAACGGCTCGTGGCTTGAGGACTTCGACCCTATGAAGCCCGACGGCTGGAACGAGGGAAACGGCTGGCAGTATCTCTGGCACGTCCCGCACGACATCGCGGGCCTCTCTGGCCTCATGGGTGGCGACGAAACAATGGCGGACCGACTGAACGAAGTCGTCGAAAAAGCCAGTGAAAATGACTTCATCGCCCCGCACGGCAAGCACTTTACCAACCTGCTCGACTACGGAAATCAGCCGTCGACGCACATCGTTCACATATTTAACTACATCGGCAAACCCTGGCTAACGCAGAAGTGGGTCCACGCCATCATGAAACAGTGCAAAAGCGACATCACCCCATACGCGGGTTACGGCGGTGACGAAGACCAAGGCATGATGGGATCCCTGAACGTCCTAATGGCGATCGGTCTGTTTCAGATGCGCGGTGGCTGCGATATCGATCCCGTCTACGAACTTACGTCACCCATATTCGATCGAATTACGATCCAGCTCGACCCCAACTACTACGGTGGCAAAGAGATTAGTATTGAGACGTCAGGAAAGGGAACGTATGTCCAAAGCGCAAAACTGAACGGCGACGCGTTGGAGCGGTGCTGGTTCAGGCATTCCGAGATAAGGAACGGTGCCCAAATCGAAGTGGCACTGGGCGTGGAGCCTAACGTGAAATGGGGAGTTGAGCCGCCGCCGCCGTCGGCTTCAACGGCAAACTCATAGATGAACTAATCAATGGCTGATGACAGGGATATGACCGAGGAGCTGGATAGCTAGCACAGCAAATCCAGGGCTGCTTTCGTCTGGTCTTTGACAAGGCCGCTCACTGTTCGCATATAGTTGCGCCTGCTTAGACGCGCCATAACAACTCGATGAACGAACCCTTACCCAGAGATCGACATGAAGATTAAGTCAATCCGTGCCGTTAGCGTCAGCTTCCCCGAAACCGGTGCCCGTGCCCGCCCTTCCGCCGTGCAATACAAGACAGCTCGACGGCCGAGTTGGGTGGAGAACGGTCCTGTGGCCAACCCGATGACCCGCTATCCTCGATACGCCGCATATCGGCCATCGTGGACACCATCCTGGCGTAATCTGGGCTGTGTAGTCGAGGCCGAGGACGGTACTTGGGGATTCGCCATAGCCAACCACGGTCGCGCAGTTGCAGCAATCATTGACGACCACCTTGGACCGAAGCTTGAAGGTGAATCGTGCCTGGCCACCGAAAAGTGCTACGACATGATGGTGCGCATGGGCGCACCATACGGGGCCACGGGTCTCCACGCTTATGCTGTGAGCGCCATCGACCTAGCCCTCTGGGACCTCAAGGGAAAACTTCTGCAGCGTCCCGTTTATGAGCTGCTCGGGGGGCCGGCGCGCGATGAGCTTTTCTGCTATTCGACCGGCGGCGACACGGATTGGTATATGGAACTCGGGTTCAACGCAACCAAACTGCCCTGCCCGTATGGTCCTGCGGATGGGCTCGATGGTCTGAAAAAGAATGTCGATATGGTGGCAAGTACGCGTGAAATGGTCGGAGATGATGTCGAACTGATGCTGGACTGCTGGATGGCTTTCGACATCGAGTATGCGGTGCGCCTTGCCGAAGAGCTGCGGCCATACAAGCTGAAGTGGATGGAAGAAATGCTGCGATCCGAGGAAATGGACTCCCACGCACAGCTCCGGCAGCGCCTACCCTGGCAAACCCTTGCCACGGGCGAACACTGGTACACCAGTGTTCCCTACCAACACGCCGCAAGCCGTCATCTTGTTGATATTTTCCAACCCGACATTAATTGGGTTGGCGGACTGACTGCAATTACCAAAATCTGTGCCATTGCGGAAGCTGCAGGAATATCCGTCATCCCCCATGGTGGGGGCAATACCCCTTACGGCCAGCACGCCTGTTACGCCTTGGCGGCTATCCCTTGGACCGAGTGCTTCGTCGCAACACCCCCAGGAGTAGCGCCCGAAGAAGCGGCGAGACTACCAGGCATGGCCGCACCCAAAGAAGGTCGAATGGTCCCCAGCGATGGCCACGGATTCGGAGTGGAAATCAGCCAAGAGCACATCTCCCCTTTTGACTATCAGAAAGAGAAGAGCGGCTAGAAATAAACCCTATTGCGGGCACGACATCTTGGAATCTCAGTCCCTGGTATTACGGTGTAGAGATGCCCTGCATTGAGTAAAGAAGAAGTTGTAAAACCAAACTTCTGCCCCCGGAAGTTCGCTCCGTCCACCCTCATCGTGGCCGCCCTCTGGCTTATCACTTCTCAAGCCTCCTCACCCAGCGTGTGTCGCTATTAGAACCCAGACCTGTGGGCTATCTGGCAAGGTATCAGATGAGACATCCACAACCTCTTCCTTGAACCAGACAACGGACTCGGACCGAAATCGGCTGGTGAAGTCTTCCACGTCCTGCATCTTTGGGAACTTGCAGCCCGGAAGTGCGTGGTGCATTGGAATCGTTATCTTGGGTTTGATCACATCAAGAGCATCGCAGAGATCTTCCAACTCGATCGTGGGAGGTCCTCCGGTCGGGACGATGGCAACGTCTACATCCGACATTTGGTCAAGCTGCTCATCCGTAATTCTGTTTCCGACATCCCCAAAATGGAGAATTCGCACACCGTCCATTGTAAACCGATACATCGCGTTATCCCGTGGCTCGAGCTTGTGACGCATACTCTCCTTCGTGGGTATGGCCGAAATCTCAATCCCCTTGACCGTTACACCACCGTCCAGAATCCACGTAGCTGTAACAACCTCGGGATCGCCCTGGATCATGTCGGCATTCCCGTGAGCGGAGTCGTCNTGCGCACACCGCACTACTATATCAGCTGGGTCTTCGATATTTTTGAAACCAGACTTCTCNGGCGTGTAAGGATCNGCAATCATCCTTACACCGCCGCTCTCCATTCCGAAGGCCGCGTGTGCATACCACTTGATCTTCAATCTGTTCTCCTCATTCAAACACTACAATTGACTTTGTTCCCTGTCCGGTCTTTACGCGTTGGACCGCGTCGAGAATCCCGTCAAGAGTGCAACGGTCCGAGACGATGCGAGATACGCGGTTTGCCTGATTGCCTACGAACAAAAGTGCTTCACGGAAGTGGCTGAGCGACGACGCGAACGTGCCGGTCAACGTTATCTCCCCGTAATGCAGCCACCTTGGGTCAACGACAATGGTTTCTCCCCGGGGTGTTCCGCCGAAAATATTGAAGACGCCACCGCTCCGAACCAATGAGAAATAACTTTCGATAAGACTGGGGATCCCTAGCGCTGCTATGACAACGTCTGCGCCCAAAGAGGTCAACGACATAACCTCGGTGTATGGGTCCTGCTCAGTCGTATTGATGACGTCTGCCCCAAGTTCAGCTGCGATCGAAAGCCGGTCAGGATTCACATCCAGCGCAATCACTCGCGCCCCCTTGGCTATGGAAACGATCGTATGGAGTAACCCCAACGGCCCACAGCCTATCACAACTACATTATCACCGGTTTTTGTCCCACACTGCTCGGCTGCAGCCAAGCAACACGAAGTAGGTTCAATCATTGCCGCCAAATGGTAAGGCATATCACCTATGTCAACTATGCCACCCAGCCGGACAATCCGTGATGGAATCAGCACGTATTCGGCGAATCCACCGTCCAAACCTTGTCCAAGGCCTTGCTCTTCCAGNCAGAGATTATGCTTTCCTTGCTTACAATAAAAGCAAGAGCCACAGGCTGCGATCGGGTAGACAGCAACACGCTGCCCTACACTAAACTCCGTCACGTCTTGCCCAACTTCAGCAATCACACCAGCTACCTCGTGACCAAGAATGGTCGGAAGCTGGCGTGGCGCGGCAGCGCCCCCTAGGATCTTGACATCCGTAGCACAGACGCCCGACCCCTGAACTCTAACGAGGACCTCTTCCCCATCAGGACTTGGACGCGAGACCTCCTCCAATCGAATATCATCTTGCCCGTGGACTACAGCCGCTCTCAAGTCGCACTCCCTTCTATCTTCTCCGAGGTCGCTAAAACATTCCTCACCAGCGCCGCGACCTTTCTTGAGTCTCTTATTCCTCTCGAAGCCTCCACGCCGCTGCATAGATCTACACCACAGGGGCTCAGTACATCGATCGCTGCACCCACGTTATCAGGGCCTATCCCGCCAGCCACGAAGAAGGGCACTCTCACGGACGCGACAACCTGAGAAACCAAGTCCCAATCTGCGACCTTGCCCGTCCCTCCCATTCTGGAAAACCCTTCACTCGAATCCACCGTATCCACAAGAATTGCGTCAGCTCCAGCATCTACATAGGCTTCAATCGACGCTTGGCCCTCCATTGCTGGTAAATGGACTGACTTCCAGACCTCGCAATCTAGGCGTGACTTGATCTCTGTCAGCAATGAGGGCGATTCCTGGCAAAGCAACTGAATCGCAAAGGGTCGAATTTCGCACGCGACATCTTCTGCTAGCGACAGATCGGGGTTGCACAACAACACTACATTCTTCGTGCCCGATTTCGCGGCCACTTCCCGAGCCTCATTGAGGGTCAGGCTTCGCTCAGAGAAAGACACATCAACCAAGATGCCACAGAAATCAACACCTGCCTTGCCCAGCATAGTCGCGTCTCTTACGCTCGTCGTGCCACAGATCTTGATAGCTGGGCGAGGCATTTAGTTCTCCTCTGTTACAGTCAAACCAACATTATTGGCTTTGGTCAGGAAGACCTCTCCCCCACTTTGACAACTCAACCAATTCTCAGCGGTCTGCCTTAGTCCTTTCAGATCCTCTCCAAACGCAAAAAGTGCAGGCCCCCAACTGCTCATACCTACCCCCTTACCACCGTGTTCCTGCAACATGGTCCGGCAATTCCTTACCAACTCGGATTGTGTCTGAAACTCGAACCTTTTGAACCCCAAACGCTGATACGCTTCTATAGCTTCCCCGAAAGAGTCGATATTCGATTCAAGAATCGCTGGGAGCATTTTCATCAACACGATATGACACATTTCCTGCACTTCAGATAGTGGGATCGGACATCCATCCTGAAAGAGAGTGGCTTCTCCTACCCCGCTTGCCCCTTCCCCCAATGGGATCACAACAAGCACATCCCAATCAGGGAAATCGTGTCTCAGAATGATGGGGGGAGGCGCAGAGTTAGTGGAAGCCGATGATGGCGCATAGTCTTTCTTACTATTTTCTCCCTGCCTGAATCGGTGCCCACCGTCAACGATGAAACCACCGACATCGGCCGCGGCAATCCCAATGCCTGAAGTGCCACCCCGGCCGACCAGATTAGCCACCTCGGTTGCAGACGCTTTCAAATCGTAAAGCCTGCAGATCGCAAGGCTGGCACCAACAAGCATCTGGGTGGCGCTACCCAGACCCACGTGTGGCCGGGGCCGCTGGACAATTACGACCTCAACACCAGGAAAACCATAATGATTGCAAACAGACTCCGCNGCAGAATGGAGACGCGATATCTCTCCGGTATCGGTCTCACATGAAACCACAACTGAATCAGCCTTTGACAACTCCAGTGACGTATGGGGAGTGTCGAGAGCGAGACCGACTCCACCATCGATGCGACCGATCTGGCCATTCATGTCGAGAAGACCGAAATGAAGGCGTGATGGCGTAGTAACATTTAGGCTATTCATAAAAGGCCACAGCCTCGTCAGTTGAAAAATGACGGTAGACACCACCCCTGTTTTTATCAGGCTCTACCTTTCCCAAGAGCATACCTCCCATGTTCGACTCGATTATCCTCGGTTGGCTACCCGCCGGAACCCAGTTTGCATCGTGATCCACCGCGTTGCGTCGAGCTCGCGACCGAAAAAGATGACTGCCTGTCACAACAATAATCGCACCATAATTCACCGTGAAGNCATTTACCATCCACAGCAATTTGCACGCTCCCGCCGGCACAACAGCTATGTTTTCGACCAAAGCGCGCGAAGACGTCAGACTGATCGAAGAGCATCATCGATCGGTGTATCTCCCTCCAGCAGGCTGAATCGCTTCCCAATCGTGTTGCCTCGATCCAGACAGCCGACCAAAACGCTGGCAAGATTGTCNCGAGTCGTGATACCTTCAAGATGCGTCTCTTCGCTGACAGAAACGAGTCCGTTACCCGGATCGTCTCTCAAACCGCCGGGACATACGATTGTCCAGTCCAAGTCCGTCTGCATCAAGAATCGATCCGCACGTGCTTTCGCCTTGTGGTAGTGAGCGAGCTTAGAAGTGCTGTCCTCATCCACGTTGATCGAGCTAAGCATAATGTAGCGTTTTGTGCCCTGCACCTGCGCCGTCACCATCGATCTTATAGCACCTATATGGTCCACAAGGGCCGTCTTGTCCTTCCCCGTATGCCCACCTGAACCTGCGGCAAATATCACCGCATCACAACCTATGATCGCGTGATCGATCGGATACTCCAGATCAGCGAGTACGGTCGGAACGCCTAGGGCATCGAACTTGGATCGCTGCTCCACGTCCCGGATCATGGCCAGTGGTTCGTGCGAACTATCCGCGAGCGATTGAATTACGCGAGTTGCGGTATTTCCGTTCGCGCCTATCACAATTACTTTCACGATTATACTCCTTTAAATGTGTGGCCCTGGCCTCCCTGGATTGGGAGAAAAAATTTCGGGTTCCTCTGNTGAGGATGAAGGAGCACCATGAAAACACCAAGACCCATAGTTTGCCCCTTAACGTGTGAGAGGATACTACCGGTTTCTAGCACACAGTCCGATCCAATGCTCGACAAAGAGTGGCTTGAAGAAGAAAACAGAAGGCTGTAAAAGCAGAAGACAAGAAACGAAGTGGTGGCTCTCAGACCACCTTACCCGAACAGGACGGAGTTCGTTACAGATGAAGCGTTCCCGTTTCCCAGACAATATCGGGACCACGCGCCTGCGAGTATGTGAGCCGTACGGAAAATACAGGACCCAACGCAATGCTCCTGTCAATAGTCAGTTGCGCGCCGCAATCAAAGTTGGGGGTTGTAAGCACAACGGAAGCCGAACTCAGGTCCCGACCAATTCAGACTATCTAAGCTGCGCCCTGCAGACTGTACATTGACGGCGGGGCTTCCGAAACTGCCACCACGGATTGACTTAACGCCTCCGAACTCGGGTTCAAGAGGCCCTGCCGGATTCGCTCTTGGGCTGACGGAGTAGTAGTCATCCTGGTAAAAATCATTCGTCCATTCCCAGACATTACCAGCCATATCCAAGGCTCCGTATGGACTCGCACCCTCGGGATAGCTGCCTACATCGACCGTTCGATTCAGGTTAGCATTGAAGTTAAGTAGGTCGCGATCAGGAGTCGCATTGCCCCAAGGATACCTACGCTGGTCATCACCGCGTGCGGCTTTTTCCCACTCCGCTTCGGTTGGCAGGCGTCCTCCGATCCAAGCACAGTAATCTCTCGCTCCCCACCAAGTGATCTCAACCATAGGCCGCAGTTCCAACCCTGGTTGAGTTTGATAGGTTTGGTTTCGCAGGAAAATTTGGATGTCTGGATTCTCCAGATAGACATAATTATCCCCTGTAAGGGACGTGTGTCTTTGAATCGCGTTAAGGAAAAGGACATACTGGCCGTTTGATACCTCCACCTTGTCGATGAGGTACTCAGACAGCGAGACTGTGTGAATTGGTGACTCATCTGGTCCCCCCGTTGCCGACCCCATTAAGAATTCGCCCTCGGGCACGATTACCATGACGTGTTCGGCTCCCGCAGGCGTTTTGATAACAACCTCATCGAGGGGCTGCGTCGGGCCAGAACTGCATCCGGGCATCAGTAAGTACGCGAACACAACAAACGGCGTGTGGGGCAGTCTCAGGTTGGCAATGTTCCACATGGATAATTCTCGTTCCCCATTAGGCTTATTGCCCTAGCCATCTTCCTGGTCACCATCCACTCGCCCTTCTGCGTAGCCCATTCCTGTCTGCCCAAACCCGTTTCCCGTGAACCAGCAGCGGTACTGGTCTTCAAACTTAAGCACAGATACATAACACCTTTGATGGTCGTCGAAACATCCCTTTTTGCCGACACCGAACTCACCATCGAAACCGCTGTCTTGCCATTCCCAATTCGATCCGTCGTATCCGAAAAGACTCCTAACACGATACGCAGTTCCGAAAGTGTTCAGCCACATCCGAAATCCGGAATCCTCTCTGATCAAGAAAGGCTTAGAGGTGATGTATTCGTAAGGTTCCGTGTCGAAACCCCTAGGCGAAACCATTAGATCATTCAGTGGTTTTTCCCAGCTCACACCGTCGTCGGAAACCGCATAACCTATGCCAATTTTTGGAATCACATCACCGTGACCCGTTTCTACTCCGTTGGGCTTTTCGTAGTAGTGACCGATAGACGTGTAGTACATCTTCAAACAGTCTTCTTCCGGAATAACGAATACACTGCCAGTGCCTTCCTGATCATATGGCTGATCCGTTCCCAGTATCGGCGCTTTGTGATTGTAGTAGAAGCTTAAGCCAGCATCATCACTGAATGCGATGCCAGTGGTATTGGGTAGTTTTCCGTCAGAACGAAGGGCTCCCCAACCACAGAAATACATCAGCCAAGGGCCATTGTCGCGAGGTAGAACGACTGGAAATCCGGGCCCTTGACAGTTGTACACCGTACTCGCCTGGCGGTCTAGGACACTGCCACACGCTTTCCACTCGTTTGGGTTATCTATGGATGTTTCCGCCAAGCAGATGTGATGGTATCCATCCGCTCCCGTTGCCCAATAATACATTCGGTATGTGTCACCGACTTGAATAACGTGCGCGGCACCCGAGCGTCTAGCATCTAGGTGTCCATGCAGTCTGCCCGGCTCAATCACGGCTTCCGAATACGGAAATGTCCAGGTGACCTTCCTCAGGGTAGTACCTCGTTTTTAATTAGATCTTTGCACGGAGCAGTGAAGTAGTGAATGACTAGAATATGGCTGGAGTGTCTTCCTGGCTGTGGGCATCTATGGTGCGCCACCAGCTCTCATAGATGTGTGCACAGGGATGTGGTGATCCGTGCAGCGCTGTAGCTTACTTTTGGTCGCTCCTACCTTCAGTAAACCGGTTCGGGCTCACTAAAATCCATATTCATTTCATACGGCAATCGCCACACTTGGTCTCCCGCCCGATTCGTGAAGTACAAGTGCGCGGGGCTCATCTCATCGGGATTGCCGTCCGACCAAAGTGCCCAAAAGTCGGGGTGCGCATTGACGGGGCGTCGGGCATACGTGTGGTTCAGGGGGCTATTGCGCGTGATATCCCTATCCTTCGTCCAAGTCTGCCCCTCGTCAGCACTGAGCCAAAGCGCCATTTCTCCGCCAGTCCCATGGAACTGTGGACCGGGTTCTGTGGGCGCCACGATCCGCCACTGATCCTCTTCGATATAGAGTGAACCCATGTCGTAGTTGTGTGTTGACCGAGTCACTTCGTGAAAAACCCATTCCGCCCCCAACCAATGTGCAATGGTCCAACTCCGGGGATCACCACTTGGTCCCGGTGCGTGGTTCGCGCTGGAAACGATCAGAATAACTGGTCGGCCTTGGGTATCGAAGCTGATATCCTTCATATAGCACAACCGCTCCTCCGACCGGTAGTCTCGAACAAGCGCCGCGCAGTTCCAATCTGTCAGTGGCGGGTCCAGCCTCGTACCGTCTGCCGCAAGCCACGTCTCCNCCATGTCCGAGGTTTCTGCATAGTACAGATTCGTGCGCAAGTCGACGTCCCCGTCCGGGTGTGCGTTGAACCCAGTAATTACACGTTCCCCAAATTGCCGGCTCGTCTGATAATGCCCACCCATCCCCGCCAGCTTCTGGTGGGGCGTCCAGGTCAGGCCGTCGTCGCTGCGATTCCAGTATAGCTCTCTCACTCCTGTATACTTCGTGAACAGGTGCAGAAATCCTTTTCCCTGAACCCACCAAGGCTGTGGATATGTCATCTCCTCTTCGCTGATCAGCTCAAAGTTGTCCACACTATAGGGTTCCACGCTGCGATATTTGAACCCGGGTCGCCGCTGACCCCGCCCACTAACGAAAACCCAGAGATGTCCGGACTCATCCAGCGCCAAGCTCGGGTTGTCGTGGGGATCATCCACCCCACCCTTGTCGTGAACAATAGTGGGGCGCGGAACCACCCCTCGGTCGTGGTCATAGTAAGCTGCCAACGCCAGTAGATGTCGCTCACCGCTATTTGCCCCTCCATACACGAAGAACGTCCGGTTCACCTCAGGCGCATAGATCGCCAACGGCACGTGTTTCGCCGTATACGTGCCCAGCCCTCCTGAATACTTGTCCCCATACTCTGAAAACTGGCCCAGTGTAAACCAGATCCCTTGATACCCGTTATACTTCGGAAACCCGCCCAACAGCTCCTCCTTTTCGTCTCTTCATTGAGCAGCCCATTCTAGATGTGGTTCTGGAAGGACTACTCCGTTTTTGAGAATACGGATTTTTTCGNGTGTTCTCCAGCAAGTCTTCCTCGGCCGACTNNACCTCNGTAATTGGAGAGAGACGTCTCGACCTAACGGAGAGGACCGAGGCCTTACCCGACCGTGTATGGTTTTCTAATCTTATTCCATGGGTTTCGGCGAGATTAAAATNCGGCTGATCTTCACGTCCTCAAACTAGACAATAGTCGTACGGATACCTTTAGGGCCTCTGAGTGAGAGAACCTGAAGATCGCCCGATCCATCACGAAAAGGATAAAGATAGTCGAAAAATTCAGTGCGACAAAGAGGTTGGAAATCGCTGTATTTGNAAGGGAAGGAGCAAAAAATGATACGATGTCAGGACCCTCGGAAATTTCCTGAGGGTGAATGGCTTATTCAAAAAACGGAGACAGTAGGATAGACACTAGGCAAAGCACGAAGCAACAGGCTCATCGTCACCTTCTTCCTCAAACGGCATTTGTCTGAATCATTCGTTTTCAGATTTAACCATTTCCAGGTGAATGCTCTCATCGTGGTCNCAGTTTGCGCCAGTTGCATAATCGATTACAAAGCTAGAGACTGGCAGGGCAAGGANTNGTNCTGGCCCACCGTCAGCTGGGACAATGGCAACCAGACCAAGTGGCAGTAGACTCCAAAGCGTTTTCATATTCGCTTTTCTAATTAGTTGCACAGTGACGTCCTCGTAGCCCTCCTTTTTAAAAGTCAGCTTGGGAGTATCCCTTCTCTTGATGGTTATGTAACCAGGTGTGGTTGTNAGAAGGACACCGGACTCGTCAGTAACCTTCGCNCCCGAAGGCGTTGTTTCCAGCTTTACTCGGTCCCACATCCCGGATGTTAAGGTGGCACAACCCGTGAAGACGAATAAAGAGAGGGAAAGGGCGAATACCTTTAGTCCCACGCTAATCCTTTCGACTCATTTCGTAGGTATGTCGCTCTGTCGTCTCGCTCCATGCCTTAAAGCGCCCAACAGGGCCTCACCAAGAAACGCCCCTTATTCTTCGGTCACACCCTCCGGGGCTATCCACCCCCATCACCGCCACCGCCACCGAAATCTCCGCCGCCTCCACCAAAATCACCGCCCCAAAAACTGCCGCCACCATCACCACCAGAATTAGAAAACAGCCTACCTAGCACTTGCCATATCTCCGCAAAGAACCCGACCTCATTGCTGTTCACCTCCGGCAATGGGGCAACTGCCAGCGGATCACCCAGCGGGTCGTATCCGACCAGCTTCTGCTGAGTTTCCTCAGTATCGTCTATCGGATCTTGCTTCTCCATAACACCTCCTCAGAAGGGCTACTCACCTAGCCGTTCCTTCTCCCTATCTCTTCCAGATCTGTCAACCCATCTCAGTAAGTCTGATCCACAAGGAAAAAACGCCAAACGGGGTCACCATCAAGAAACGCCTCTGATTCTTCCATCACTCCACTGTCCTGCCTACAAGGGTCTGGTGGCCCATTAGGCACAATTTTGAAGGGGATGGGTAGGCCCCCGGGGAAACTGGTAAGCTTAAAGTGTGGATGTCAGTTTTGGATTCGCAAGCATTTCAATGTTTCATATTCTCGAGTATGTATGGACGGATTGTGACTTTTTGGGTGTGCATATCAATGCGGATGATGTCCAAGTTCTGATCACCATTATCTATGTCCGCCAGTTGTTTGATCTCGATTGTACTTTCTCTGCGTTGCCATAGACCTACGAAATTTCCTGACATCATCGGTCCTTCATCCGGGAAACCACGCCCACTACCTATGCTAAAGCCTCGCTTCTGATCGAAATTTTTCAACAAGAATGAGCAGAACGCGTTACCATAGCGGCCTGCCGGCCCTGATGCTGTAATTTCGATTGTGTTCGCACTTGGATTCACGCTCTTAATATCAAAAACGATGTCTGCAATCTGCCTCTTCGTAAGCTCAATAGTTGCCGTATCCTCTGCATCCTTTCCTTTTTCTTCCGCCCAAAGAACGGTAGACACTCCCAAACTCAAAGCGATCAGGACAAATTTCCCCACAAGGACCTCCTGCACTTTAGGTAGGTGGTATTGATTATCCTTAATAAACGACTAGCCAATTCGGCTGCTCTGTTCAGGTCGGTTGTATTACTAGGCTGCCATAACGGCTTTTTCAGCGAGTGATGGTTTAGTTTCTCAGTCTTTGAGTTATTGGATGCTTAGCATCCTTGCCCTTAGTGACACGCGGTCTTGAAGATTTCGCTACTCAGTGCCTATTTCAGTACATAAACCCTGTGAATCATCTCACGGGTATGTGGGACGAAGGTCACGACGTCATAATTAATCGTGCCATCCGAAATCTTAGCCACAAACCGCATAGTTATTGTGCTACCAGCTAATTCCCAATAACCCTGACCTTCTCCGGACATAATCCCACTTTCGGTAGCTCCACGGCCCTGAACGTGAACTTCGCCTCCCTTCCTGTCGTGGTCATATGTGAAGTAATAGGTGGCATAGACGTGCCCGTATGCCTGCATATCTGCTTCTGCAGCAATCGTGGATTCGTCTCGTCCCAAATTCACAGATGTCACCGTCATAGTGACATCTGGCTGTCGTTTTTCCAAGTTGAGGGGTGGACCAAGTTTTTCTATCTCCTGTGCTTGAATCGAGGCACTGAGAAGAATTAAAGCGAATACGCCAGTTTGTATTATGGATCTCATAGCCATTACTCCTCTAGGTTTCATTCTTCTTGTACCGGGTTAGACGACGACTTCTCCATAACACACCATCAAGATGACTACTCACCTAGCCGTTCCTTCTCCCTATCTCGTCCGGATCTGTCAACGCATCTCAGTAAGTCTGATCCACACGGAAAAACCGCCAAACTGGATCACCATCAAGAAACGCCTCTGATTCTTCCATCACTCCACTGTCCTGCCTCCACTGGAGATATTTGTCATATTGCTCTTTGCTATCCCACAAACTGAAAAGTTCTATGTGGCTGGGGTCCTCAATGTTTTCAGTCCAATGCAATCCCTGACACCCTTCGTAAGCACGAGTGTCTGGGAGAATCCTCTTTAAAAATCCAGATGCTTCTTCCCTTTTTTCTGGATAAACCCTTAACTGAAGATTGACCAAAACTGCCATGATCCTTCCTTTCGATGAACAAATGATCTTAGCTATTAGCTAATACCTTAATTGTGTGAATACATTAATCAGGCCTGCCGACAGCCGCATCAGTCCTCGTCTCATTGTTCACTGCCCTTCGCGCAGGGAACAGAAGACACGGCAGCTCTCAAAGGGGATCACACATCTATTAGCTTGAGTACTTTGAATTCGACCTTACTGAATAGATGTTCGTGTCCCCAGTCTGTCTCGACCCAAGGCCTTACGTCCAAAGGTGTTTCCATTTCAATTTCCGCATAGAAACGATGGACATCCCCTGTCAGGGCAATGAACCTCCTCACTTCCCGATGGTTCATTTGCTCCTTTTTTTTTCTGATCCATTCGAGCACTTCCTGATACTTTCCAGGTTTTATCGTATGCTCAATGACTGCCTTGTAGGACATCTTCGAGCCCTCCTGGGGTTCCTCACCGAGGAGGGCTGCAAACTCGGGAATCGGAAAAACCGCGTGGATTTTCCGAATGGTAGATGTCCGCAAATTGTTTGAGTTGCACCAATGGGACACAGCATTATGGCTGACGCCAACCTGTTGACCTAGCCAGACCTGTGTATGGCCAGCCCGTTTCAGGGCACTCTTTATGTACTCACCCAGTATCATCGACAGGACCACGTTAGAAGTTAATGAGGCGCAACTGACTCTCAATTCAAGCTGCTTTGTGCTCTCCAACTACGCATCATCCCAGCCCTGCTCCGCCCACTCGCGTGCCGTGCCAAAGTCCACCTGGTGACTCTCGAACTTTATCTCTCGCATAAGGCCGCGATCTATGAGACCTACATCATCATAGTTGTTGACCCCGAGCAGAAGTTCATGAGCGTAGCCCCCCGGGTGGGCTGAATTTCCAAACGTGCCGATTAGACGGATTCCAGCTTTTTTCCAGTCCTGCATCAAACCTTTGAATTTCTCTCCATTAGTAGCAAACTCATCTGCCGTAAGTGATCTTCCAACCTCGCCGAACGAAATGCGCAACATGCACCTGTAAGGCATATCATCCTCCTGATTCCATAATCGCAAAATGTGTTTGCATTCTACAACTCAATGGCGAATATAGCCGGCAGCGTTTGGTTTGCAACGGAGACCGGAGCGCAAAAAACAAGGGTTTCAATGCAAAAAATGACACCCAAACGGGAGATTTCCCGAATTGAGATCATTATCAGACCTGTAGAGTCTTTTAAATGACACAAATTCCGCCCAGCTCAAATCGGTGGATCTCTGCCTCTGCCCAGATCGCGATAGAAGTCAGCGCCACCACTGACCCTGATCAAACCTACCGATCTTTGGCACTAGCTTTGATGACGGCGCTAAACCTTAGAAGTTGTCTCATCACGGTCCGCGACCGCGAAACCAATCACAACCACGTATCAATGGCGATGATGAGACTAAATGGCCACCTGCCGAACGGCAGGGCGACATACGCCTCGCAATACCTCATCCAGGACGGGCCACCAACAATTCCCATCGCAGACAATCCCGACGGCCCTCACCTGAACATGCACTCCGTGGCGACGTGGACAAGATCCAGCCTAACCGTGGTGGACGGTCACCTGGACCCCATAATCACACGAATTACGGCCCGGCATCGCTACATAGATGAGTGGATTCACAAAACCAGCTTTTTTGTGAATTGGTATGACGGTCGAGACGCGCCACTATGCACGGCATCGTTTGCAACGCGGTCTGATATGGCTGATAACCTGCGACAGGATCTTGATACCACAGACTGGTTGGAGTTGTATCAGCTAGTGGGTCAGAGGCTGGTAGAACGTCGCCCCGATCCAGCCGAGCTGGACGGGCTCAGTGATCGAGAGATCGAAATGCTGACGTGTGTGGCGCGAGAATCTGTGGAGAGTGGGGCAGAGAAACTGAACATCACGGTGGAGAGCTATCGCCGCCGCCGTCGGGCATTAGCACGGCGTATGGGCGTTGCCGTCGAGCAGCTACCAACGGAAGGGATTCGGTGGATACTCCAAGCATAACGCAGCAAATCGCACGGCTCAACTCGCTGACAGAGATGCGTTTGCTGTTCGACACTGTGTGTCGAGCGTGGGTATCAGCGCCAGGCTGCACAGGAGCTAGATTGATCCACGCAGACGGCGCAAACCGGCATCAAATCAGATATTATTCCGACGGCAGGTTTGATCACACACGGGCATCGCGCCCGATGCGAAACCGAAGGCCGCTCGACCCGTTATCGTACGCGCTGGAAGGCAAAAAGGACACAGGCGTCGTCGTTTGGACCGGCGGCGACAACCCGCCGGCCTTACCGGGTGGATTTCCGGTGATCACGCCCAAGGACTCAGAGCACGTTGAGGTCGAAAACCATTGCAGAGCGGTGATGCCACTATCGTGGGGACACGACGTATTGAACTCGGTTGAACTCGGACAATCGTCGTCATCGGCGGCAGCCCACGAACCAATGAACCTTTTAGATGCAAATGCTCTGGTAATCAATGCAACGATAAACCCTGACCGCATTATTGAGTGGGCTGAGTGGATGTGCGAACACGGGTTTGTTCTCAAAAACGTCTGCGGGGAACGGATGACACGGTTGTTGCGGCATCCGCATCGGGATTTTTGGTATGACCCCGAATTTTCACCGTCAGAATTGAGCGTTGTGGAGCGGCAGTATTTGCACCTCTGGTGGAAAACGAAATTGCCCGAAACGAAACTAGCGATACTGCTCGAGCTGGACCCCAAAACTATTGCCAAGACCCGACGCGGGCTTGTAGAGCAATACGGCGACAACCTCCATCGGCTTGCGTGCCGCATGGGATACATGGGAGAAACGGATGAGGGCGGCAGCGACATACCTTCCGTTCAGTAGCGACATCCAGACCCGGCGGCGAATCCATTGAGTATTAACTGGAGCAGTTCAACAAATACGCCGACGCCAACAGCCTGACGCTATGAGGAAATTGAAAGCCTGAAGAGCAGCCTACAAAACCCTGACACGACGTTGAGCTCAAGCGCAACATCCTAGCCCACTTGACGCATCAGATCAAGATCCCACGTAGAGGCCACGGGGAACTGCAACACTACGATCTCCAGCAACACCTTCCAATGATACTAGCAAAAAAGCCGACGGACGGTAATTGGGAGTAAAATCTGATCGCGCTAATCGGTTTTCCCATAACCAAATACTTGGGTGTGGTATACTGCTGGGTGTGCCACCTGTGCCTTAACAGAAAGTTCATCTATGGGGATTTTTGATGCAGTAAAGATATGCTTTGTCAAATACACCGAATTTTCGGACAGGTCGTCTAGGTCAGAGTTTTGGTTATTCACTTTATTCACTGTCATAGCCAGTTTGCTTACGGCTTTCATTCCTCCCGTAGATACTATCGTCGGACTTGTATTGCTTGTTCCATCCCTTTCTGTTTCTGTGAGGCGACTCCACGACGTAAACAGGTCTGGTTGGTGGTTACTTATTGAATTAACAGTTATCGGTATCTTCCTAGTCTTGTACTGGTGCTGCAAAAAAGGTGATGAAGGCGAAAATCGATTTGGCCCGAAACCAGTGACGTAGCTTCCTCCTCTCTAAACCATTTGAACGAAGAAGCCGGACTCGGGACCTTCCCACTATCCTATGACATAGTGACTAGTTACTTTACTCGCACCGCTTTCGGCCCCCGCTGTTTGTGATCTCGCCGTGATTACACGATTTGAGTAAGTTGGTAAGACTACCTGGAATTCCAACGCCGATAGGCATTTCTCAATCTTCGGAAAGATCTGGTTAAAACGCTGTAAATCTATCTGCTTAGAACTGGCGTTCTTATGTCCACACGGCTAAGGCTGGGCATCCAGGTGTTTACCCACAGCCAGTATCAGGCACAATGCCTGCACGCCCGCCACAACCTGGTGATAACGTAACCGCTCCACTATCGGCGCTAGTCGGTCTTCGGTTCCTATCCCATTCTCCCCCGGTTACTTTTGCGATGCAATATAGCTGCTTCCGAAG
>PAXL01000043.1 GCA_002714465.1 Gemmatimonadota bacterium
ATGACTGCTTTGGGTCTGAAGTTGCGCGCAGGGGCTGTAGAGGGATGAGTTAGGCAAGGGCCGGGCAACCTGATTCTCTCTTCCACCCAACCTACCCATCTGCGACGGGTAACGAGAACCCGAAGACCGCACCCCGGCCCAGTTCGCTGCGAACGTAAACCCGTTCCTTGTGCGCTTCCATAATGTGCTTAACGATGGACAGACCGAGCCCCGTGCCCCCCATCGGTCGTGACCGGGCCTTTTCCACGCGATAGAAGCGTTCGAAGAGCCGCGGCAGGTCATCCTCGGGGATGCCGGGACCGTTGTCGCTGACTTCCACGAATACGCGGGGGCCGTTGCCACTCGGTTTGACGTTAGCGGGCAGATCAGGCGACGCGAAAGGAACTCTCGGATCCACCACGGATGGAGAAACTGCCCTGCCCGCCGTCACGACCACGCGGCTCCCCTCGTCCGAATATCGGATGGCATTTTCCAGAAGATTGACAAGGACCTGCTGAACCAGCCCCCGATCACCAATGACAACGAAGGTCGATGCCACAACAGGAATCACATCCGTATCCTTTTCCGTCGCCAGGGCTCGAACCGTATCGATCGCTGCGTCGACAGTCTCTGCCAGGTTAAATTGTGCCACATCGATCTCCAACCTGCCTGACTCCAGTCGGGACAGTTCGAGCAAGTCATCGAGTAGAAGGTGCAGTCGTTCAGCGTGGGTGTTGATCGACGCAACGAACCGTTCGGCCGCCTCCCCGTCCTCCAACGCCCCTTCCGCCAGGGTCGCTGCGCATCCCTTGATCGCCGTAAGCGGCGTCCGGAGTTCGTGAGAGACGTTGGCGACAAAATCCTTCCTCACCTGCTCGAGTCGTCTTGCTTCGCTCACGTCATAGAAAACCGTCACGGATCCAATGCAGGAGCCACTCTGCAAGATCGGCGCAATATGTACGTCGAGGTATTGCTCTGCGACGCCGGGCAACACGACCTCGAGCGTGCGTTCCTCGTGATCCCTGAGGGACTGCTCGATCGTATCCTGCACGTCGGGTAGTTGGACGTAGTCGATAAGCAGACGCCCGGCGGTTTCCACATCGAATCCAAGACCGAACAGTTGTGAAAACCGATCGTTGGTCATTCGGATGCGACCATCTTTCTCCGTCACCAGAATACTCTCCGAAAGACTCGCGAGCACGACCTCGACTCGAGAGCTCTCGGCCAGGATCCGTTCAATCCGTTCCCGCATCTGGGTGCGCAAATCATCCAGTGCCGTAGCGAGCGCCCCGAGCTCCGGTGTCCTCGAGCCCCGAGGCTGACCCTCGGGCTCACCCTCAGCGATCTGGCGAAGATCGTGCGTCAAGTCCCTGACGTGTCTGGTGAGAAGACGCGAGAAGCCGTACGCGATCCCCTGAACGCCGATGAATCCGAGTGCGAGGACCGCCAGTATTGTCCCCTGAACGGTCCTCCGACTTGCAGCTAACTCACCCATTGGTAGCGCGAGTCTGAGAATGATCCCCTTGTGATCGGCGACGGGTCCGGCCACATACAGCATATCGATGCCGATCGTGTCGCTGAACCGAACACTTCGACCGAAGCCCCCGTCCCGAGCCTGGGCGATCTCTGGACGCTCCGCGTGGTTGTCTAGCCTTGACAAGCCCTCTGTGGGAACGCTCGAGTCGCCGATGACGGACCCAAGCTCGTCAACCAGCGTGACCCTCACCTCGAGCTGCTCGCTCAGTGAACCGGCGAGCTGATCCGGATCATCGTAGGCCAGTCGGTCCCCGACATAGAGTCCAGCGAGTCGGATCTGTCTCAGAAGACCAGCCCGTGCCTGATCGAGCAGGAATGTCTCGATTGTTCGGCCAAAGAAGAGATTGAGCAGCAGCCCGACCACAACCATAACGGTCGCCGCCCCAAGCATCAGCTTCATGCTCAAACGCACGGTCAGGGCTCCTTCGGACTGAATCGATAGCCGACCCCGCGAACAGTCTCGATCATCTGATCGTGTTGGCCCAGCTTCTCGCGTAAACGCCGGATGTGCGTGTCGACCGTCCGGCCATAACCGGCGTAGTCGTAACCCCATACGTCGTTGAGAAGGGCCTCCCGTGACTGAACGCGACCTTGACGGTCGATCAGCGTCGTCAGCAGCTTGAACTCGGTGGCGGTCAGGAGAAGTGGTTCGTCGTCGAGCCACGCCCGGTACTCCGAGAGATCGATGTTCAGCGGGCCAATACGTATCCGTTCGTCTGCCGTCGCGTCACTCGAACGACGAAGGATCGCACGCACACGAAGAACGAGCTCTCTCGGGGAAAACGGTTTGACAACGTAATCGTCTGCCCCAAGCTCGAGGCCACGAACTCGGTCCACTTCATCCCTTCTCGCTGTCAGCATCAGGACCGGTATGTCCCTCGTCTGCTCGCCCTCCCGGAGCGCCTTGCACACATCTATCCCGTCCAAGCCCGGCAGCATCAGGTCCAAGACGACCAGATCCGGGATCTCCGACATCGCGAGCGCCAGCCCCTCTTCGCCATCACCTGCAGCCAGGATCCCATAGCCTGCTTGCTCGAGGTTGTAACGGACCACGTCGAGGATATCGGGCTCATCTTCGATCAACAGAATCGTATGACTATGCTCGGCGGTCATCCTTCTCCATTGGCAACACGAGATCTCTCTCTGTCATCACAGTCGATACCGCGACGCTCGATAATGTCGTAGTCCACGACGTAGAAACTGAGCGGCATCATCCACGGGCTGCCTGGCGATCGCTGCCCGAACGCGTTCTTTCGAGGTCATCGTCCTCCCTTTGTTTTCGCTACACCCAAATCGACGAAAGATACTCTACGTCGGCCTGCAAGTCATAACGCATGGTCCCAAAACAAAAAGGGCGATCCGCCAATGACGGACCTCCCTTGACCGATGTGGCAGTTCAGATCGACGTGGAATGAGGCTTCGGTCAGAACTTGTAATAGACCGTGACCCGGGGAATAACCACCGCATCGATGATCACTTAACGGCCACGAGATGCGCGGTCGCATTGTGAGTTGCGACTGCATCAATAATCTCGAATCGTTTTAGCCGTATCGTCCTTCGATGTAGTCGGCGGTCTCCTTGTGCTGAGGGGTGAAAAACATATCCTCGGTAGGGCTATGTTCGATGACCTTGCCCAGAAGCATAAAGATGCACGTTTCGCTCGCCCGCCGAGCCTGAGCCATATTGTGGGTGACAATCAGAATGGTATACTCCCCACGCAGCTCCCAGATCAACTCCTCAACGGCGGCCGTACCTTCGGGGTCCAGGGCCGAGCACGGTTCATCCATCAAGAGGACCGCCGGCTTCACCGGGATCAGGCGGGCGATGCAAAGCTTCTGCTGCTCCTCCAGCGAGAGTTCCGTTGCCCTGGTCTGAAGTCGATCCTTGACCTTGTCCCACAGCAGGACTTGTCGCAGCGCCTGCTCAACGATCTCGTCCTGATCCGCCTTCGAGCCGCGGTTCCTACTATGTAGCCTGTGCCCGAACAGGACGTTGTCCCGAATCGAGATGGGCAGTGGGTTGGGACGCTGGAAGACCATCCCGATCTGCTTCCGAACCTGAACGAGTTCCACACCATGACCGTAGACGTTCTGTCCCATCACATCGATCGTGCCTTCGATCCGGACGTAGCCCAGACGCTCATTGATCCGGTTAACGCTCCGGAGGAAGGTGGACTTACCGCAGCCCGAGGGCCCGATGAGAGACGTGATGATTCCGTGCTCGATGTCCAGATCGACATCGAAGAGGGCCTGGAACGTCCCGTACCAGAGACTGAGCCCCTTCGTCTGGATCGCGATCTCGGTGTCCCCGGAAGAGGCGCTGGCCGGCGAAGCCGGAGATGGATGCTCGGCACTCACTACCCGAATTTCCCTTCCACGTAATCCCGCGTGCGTTGGTCTCCGACCGCCCCCGTAAAGAGATCCTCCGTCACGCCGATCTCGACGCACTCGCCCTTGAGAAAAAAGGCAGTACGGTCCGCCAGTCGCCTCGCCTGTTGAACGAGATTGGTCACCAGAATGATCGTTACTTCGCTCCTCAGTTCCTTGAGTACATCCTCGATGCGCATCGTCGTGACCGGGTCGACTGCGATCGAGAACTCATCCAGCATCAGCAGATCAGGGTCCTGAGAAAGGGCTCGGGCAATCGTCAGTCTCTGTTGTTGGCCGCCCGACAGCATACTGCCCAGCGAATCCAGCCGGTCCTTGACCTCGTCCCAGAGGGCCGCCCGTGTCAGACAGCGTTCCACGATCACGTTTAGGTCAGCCTTGTCCCGAACACCGGCCAGCCTCGGCGCCAGGGCCACGTTGTCGTAGACACTCAAGGGGAGCCCGACGGGCAGGGGGAAGACCACCCCGATCCGGCTCCGAAGGGCGTAGATGTTGCGACACGCCTTTACGTCCTGGCCATTAAACTGAACCGAGCCATCAACGTGCATCGCCGAATTGAACTCGTCCATCCGGTTGAGCGCCTTCAGGAACGAGGTCTTGCCGGCGTTCGCCGGTCCGATGATGCCGAAGATCTCGTTCTCCTGAATGTCAAGGTTCACATCACGGAGCACCACGTCCTGGTCGTAACGGATGGTCAGATCCTTGACGGCCAGCTTGGCGGTCTCGGCCGCAGCTGGGGACGCGCTTACCACTTCTTCCGTCCTCGCAGATACATCCGGAACGCGATCGACACGCTGTTCATCACCAAGACCATCCCGATCAGCACCAGCGCCACGCCGAACGGCAACGCCTCAGGAACACCCGGGACTTGCGTCGACACGACGAACAGGTGCAGTGACATCGCCATCGTCTGATCGAAGATGCCCTGTGGCAGAAACGGCGAGAAGAACACGGCCCCCGTGAACATAATGGGCGCTGTTTCGCCGGTCGTTCGAGAAACCTCGAGGATGACACCGGTCAGGATGCCGCTCACGGCGTTCGGCAGCACCACGCGACGGATCGTCTGCCACCGTGTGGCCCCCATATTCCAGCAGGCTTCGCGGAACGCCATCGGAACGGCCTGGAGAGACTCACGCGTCGCGACGATCACGATGGGGAGCGTCATGATCGCAAGCGTCAGACTCGCCGCCAGAATGCTCGTCCCGAAGTTGAAGAACAGGACGAACGCCCCAACGCCGAACAGAGCGTGGACGATCGACGGCACCCCGGCCAGGTTGATGATCGCCAGGTTGACCACCCGGGTGAGCCAGTTGTCAGGGGCGTATTCGCTCAGGTAGATGGCCGCCGCTACGCCCAGTGGAATGGAAATGATCAAGGCCACCGTGACGAGCCAGATCGTCCCAAGCAACGCGGGGAAGACGCCACCGGCCGTCATGCCATCGACCGGATTGTCCAGCAGAAAGTCCAGGGTAACGACGGATCCGCCCTTGTAGATCAGCATCCCAAGAATCACGAGGACCGGGAGAATCAGCAGCCCTGTCATCAGACCGAACAGGGCCCGAAACAACGCCTGGGTCCGGGTGTTTCTCGCATTCAGATCGGTCGATTCGAACAAGATCCCTATCCTTCGCGCACCCCACGGACGATCAGGTCGGCGGTGAGATTGATGATGAATGTGATGATGAACAGGAAGATACCGATCGCGAACAGCGCCTGGTAGTGATCCGATCCCACGGCCGTCTCGCCGAGTTCGGCTGCGATGGTCGCGGTCAGTGCCCGAACGGAGTCGAACACGCTGTCCGGGATATTCACCGAGTGCCCTGTGGCCATCAGGACCGCCATCGTCTCGCCGAAACCGCGTCCCACGCCCAGCAGCACCGCACCGAGTAGGCCGTTCTTCGCGGCCGGGAGGATGACCTGAACGATCATCTGCCAGCGCGTGGCCCCCATCGCTTCGGCCGCCTCGCGATACCGGTCCGGTACGGCTTTGAGCGCGTCCTCGGCGATCGACGTCATAATGGGGGCGGCCATCAACCCCAGAATGAGGCCGGCGTTCAGGACGGTCAGCCCTACGGGCACGTCGAAGATTTGAATGATGAGGGGATTCATGATCGTGAGACCGATGAACCCCCAAACGACCGACGGAATCGCAGCTAGGAGCTCCACGAGGACCTTCAAGAATTCACGGGTCTTCCCGGTCGCGAACTCGGCGATGAAGATGGCGCCACCCAGGGAGAAAGGGATGGCGACGATCATCGCCAGACCGGTGACGCTCGCCGTGCCTGCGATCAAAGCAAGAATGCCGTATTCGGGGGCATCCTCATCGCTCGGGAACCAGTAGGGCGTTGTAAAGAACTCCGTCCAGTCCATCTTCCAGATGAAGGCGTAGCCTTCCTTCGTGATGAACACGAAGATACCGACGATGAAGACGATCGCCGAGATGCCGCAGATGAACACCAGCACCTGAATGGCTTTATCGATATACCAATCCGCGTTGCGGCGATCGATGTTCGGCGCGTGAGGCACGTCGTGAACCGGTCCGGTGTCGCTCACGTTGGTGGCACCTCGTCGCCGTGCATCGTGGCCATCAGGTCCTCGACCTGGTGGACGAGTGCTCGGTAGAGATGCTCGAGCTCTTCGGTGGTCGCACCCCCGTCGGAAGTCGGCGTCCCATCGACCTCCCACTCCAGCGCGATCGTCTGGTAGGGGATCGTTTCGACATACGACCTCACTGTGCCCTGCAGGCTCACGATGACGTGGAATCCACTGAGATCGGCGGCCGGATCGAGAGCCGTCGGGGCCAGGTCGTTCGATGAGATGCCTCGACTCTCGAGAAAGGACCCCAGGTTGGGATCCAGTGTCTCGGCAGCCTGTCGAGCGGCGCTGGAGTAGACACCGCTGTTGGGGAAGTGCTTGCGGGCAATCGCTTCGGCCATTGGCCCTAGCGTCGAGTTGCCCTCGTCGAGAAAGAGGATTTGATAGGATTTGGGTGCTTTTGGTTCACCCGTGATGGCAAAGACAGTTTCCTCGCAGATATTCCTCGCCTGGTCTACCACGCGGCAAAACCGCGTGAAGACAACCAGGTAATAGAGGAGCTCCGCAGCTGGCAGCCGTCCTTCCTCTTCAACCAGGGCTTTGAAAACACGTTCGAACCCCCGCGTGACTTCCCGCCCCTTGTCGGCATTCAGCCGCGCCTGTTCGGCGTTCCCTTCCTGGAAATCCTGTAACGCCTGACTCAGAATCGCTCGCGACGCCGTGGCCATCTGCTCCAGATCCGGACCAATCGCCTGATTTGGGCGATGGCCGATCTGGGTCGATTCCTTACAAATGGTTCCTGCATAGTCTCCGATTCGCTCCAGTTCCAGATTCACCCGCATCACCGCGGACACAAATCGAAGGTGACCGGCGCTCGGAAGATGAACGGCGAAGAACCGATGGCAGGTCTTGTCGAGATCCCGGCTCGCCCGGTTGATCGGGAGATCCCCGAGAACGACCTGATGCGCCAGCTTCTCGTCGCTCGTGAACAGAGCCCGACACGCAAGCTCGAGGGCCGTCGCGACACTCTCCGCGAGCCCGGACAGCTTCTCCCTGATGAGCGAGAGGTCCCGCTCCAGACGTTCTTCGTAATGTGTCATACCGGCAATCTCCACACCGCGCCGACAAGGGCGAGAAAACGATCTGCCTCGCCACGATGACTGCGCCGAAGCAGGCTATCTGCTATTCGCACGAAACGGCGCGCACGGGGGCATATCCCTTTTCCTGGATGATGCATTGACCCTCGTCGCTCAGGATCCAGTCGAGATAGGTCTTGATCTCGCCCTCAGGCTCGCCGTTGGTATACATGAACAGAGGACGGGCAATGGGATAGGTCCGATCGGAGGCCGTCTCTACCGATGGCGCAACGCACGACCCGTCATCCGTCGTCGCGATACACGCCATCTTGATGTGGTCCGTCGCGTAGGCCAACCCGCTGTAGCCGATCGCACACGGCGTCTTCTCCACCAGATCCACCACATCCTTCGAACCGTGCATATCGAGTGTACCCTGTCGGTATTTGCCGCCCTTCCCCAGCACAGCCTGCTGGAAATAGACATAGGTACCCGAGTTGTTCTGACGGCTCACCACGACGATCTCGTTCCCCTTGCAGCCGGGGACGTCGACCCCGAGGTCGGACCAGTTGTCGTACTCCTGACCGCGCCGGTAAATCTTGGCCAGCTGAGAAATACTCATCGAGTTGATCGGGTTGTCCGAGTGCAGGAACACGGCCAATGCATCGTAGCCGACGATGTGCTCCACGGGCGTCTGGCCCCGCTCCTTGGCCAAGTCGATCTCTTTCTGCTTCATCTGGCGGCTGGCATTAGCGATGTCGACGGTGCCGTTGATCATCGCTGCGATGCCTGTTCCGGAGCCGCCGCCGGACACAGCAATGGCCACGGCATCGGCCTTCTTGCTGTAGGCCTCGGCCCACGCTTTAGCCACGTTGACCAGAGTGTCCGAGCCCTTATTCTGAATGGCGGTTCTTGCCAGCACGTTAGCGGAATGGAACACGACAGTGAGAATGCAGGTCAGAACCATCACCGACGTTCGTTTCATTCGATCTACTCCTTGAAGGGGGTCTGATGGGCAACGGTCGTTGCCCCAAGTGTACATCGGGAATGTTACAGCCCGGTTACAGACTCTAACCGACCCCATTCTTAGCTATTCGCCACACACAAAGCGAAACGGGCAAGCCCCGGATGGGACTTGCCCACTGTTAGATGGTTTGGCTTTTTGGGCTGCGCCACGCCCGCCGCCGGTCACGATTGCAATTTGTTCGTTTAATCTCATTTTAGTTTCCATCCAGATACTCTGGTTCTAGTATTCTCGGTGATGACAAGGTGGAGAGAGGTCAGAGTTTGCGTAGCAGACAATCTCCAGGGTGTGAGTTACTGATTCTGTTGAAATCGGCATCAACCGCTTCAATGCGTATGCTTATTGCGGGGATGATGTGTGTCCTGCGCGGACGTTACGTCCGTGTAGTCTGAAACTAAAGGTAAACAACGTATGGATGATTTCAACCTGATCAAGGACAGGGTGGTTGCGGAGCTTCTGAAGGGCGACGTGACCGTATACCGCGATGTCGACAAACCTCTTGGCGATGATGACCGAGTGCGATCCATTATCGCTCGAATGGAAGAAGACGGGAGTTTTGGCGACATAGACTATACCGATCTAACCAGAGAAGCCGGATTTCCACATCGCAATCACACAATCGACTTAGTTCAGCTGGCCAAGGCGTATCGAACTGAGTCCTCTGAGTCTTATGGCAGCGCTGAACTGGAAGAGACCATCACTCGAGGATACGCCTACTGGGTCGATCATGACTTCTTGGGTGATAACTGGCACAACAACCAGATCTCCACACCCACTAGCCTTGTCGAGTTGATGCTTCTATTTGGTGATCGGTTGCCCGAAGAGCTCGTTGGAAAAGGGCAGCCGATCATCGGTCGCGCCCATATGCAGGCAGGAGGCGCACGACCAAGCGGAGACAGGATCGTGATTGCCGGGATCCTGGCGAAGAACCTGCTTTTCCGCGGTGAAAGAGAACAGTTCGACGACATCATTCGGTTGATCGAGGGCGAGTTGAAGTTCTCGACCGGCACCCGGGGCATGCAGCACGACTACAGCTTCCACCATCGCGGCGATCGCGTGAACAACACGACATCGTATGGCTACGGAAAGTATGCGAACGTATTCGGTGAGTGGTCATACTACGTAGCGGACACGTCGTATGCGTTCTCCGTCGACAAGATCAGTCACCTAGTCGATTACTATTTGGACGGCATCTACAAGATGCAGGTCTACGGGATCTATGCGGATGTGAGTGCGAAGAACCGCGCGATCACCCACAAAAGCACGAAATTGAAGCCTGAAGATACGCTTGAGATTGAGCGACTTTTGGAGAGCACAGACTATCGTAGGGACGAGCTTGAAGAGATCATTCGTCTGCGTAAGGGAGAGGCGAAGCCCTCGGCGTCGTTCGCGAAATTCTTCTGGCAGAGTGAACATTTCGTTTTTCAGCGGCCGACCTTCTACGCGACGGTGAGAATGTTCTCAACCCGAAACAGAAACATGGAAGTTCCTTACAACGGCCCAGGGAAGTTGACGCACCACCGGGGAGACGGGACGAACTACCTGTCGCTCAAGGGAGACGAATATCATAACATCTGGCCGGTTTACGACTGGCAAAAGATTTCCGGTGCGACGATTCTTCAAAAGCCGGTGTTGCCATCACCCAAAGAGATCCAGAAAGATGGACTTACGGAATTCGTTGGGGCGGTTACGGATGGTCTGTATGGTGCTGCAGCGTTCGACTTTAGGAGTCCACACGACCATATCGAAGCTAGGAAATCGTGGTTCTTCTTCGACGATCTCTATGTCTGCTTGGGGACCGGGATACGCACACCTCGATTCGAGGGTGGCGGTCTTGCGACTGGGAATCTGGATGTGAAACCTTCGATTATCACTACCCTGAATCAGGCGCTTCTGAGAGACGAAGTCGTCGTTTCTAGGAATGGCTCCCCGGAGAAGATGGCCCAGGGATGCCGAGAACTGACCGATGTCGAGTGGATTCACAATGGCCGGGTAGGGTATGCTTTCCCGGAGCCCGAGACTGTCCAGTTGTCCAACCAAACGGAGGAAGGTCGTTGGTCTGACATTACTGATGAGAAAAATATCTCTGATGAAGTCGTGACAGAGGACGTGTTTATGCTGTGGCTCGACCACGGTTCAAGGCCAGAAGGTGAGTCGTATCAGTATATCGTCTTGCCTGATGTGGCAGCGGCAGAGCTATCAGGTGGTGACGTCGTAAGTCGTGTCGATATCTTGCGGAACACACCCAATATTCAGGCCGTGAGGCACTCAGAGCTCAATATTTGCCAGATCGCTTTCTACGAAGGAGGAGAGGTTCAGATCACAGAAGCGACCAGCATCCGATCGGATAGCCAAGGCATGGTCATGTCTAAGATGGCTGGGGATCGGATTCTAGAGATCTCAGTATCAGACCCATCGAGACGATGTAGTCGAGCCATTCTCACTGTTTCGGGCATCTACACTTCGAATGGGAACAGCTTTGCGACTATTCCGAACGAGAGGGATCAGAGCACGATGATTCTGGTAGATTTGCCCGTTGATGTCTCCGCAGGCGATAGTGTGACGGTGAAGTTGTAAAGAGGGCGTGTGAGTAGGAAAAGCGACATCTGTATCGGCAAGCAGACGGGCCGTCCGCTGACGGAGTACGACTCTCTTGAGGAAGCTCGGGAGGGCGCCGATTACGCGAATGTCACATACAAACGCAACCTTGTCCCGTATGAGTGCGAAGTATGCAGAAAGTGGCATCTTTCACCAAAGAGCCGGATGACTCCGAGCACGAAGTGCCCGTACTGCAAGGGCGCAAACGGTCAAGTGAAAGATGCTTACCGAAATCAGCGCGAAGCCCAGTGTCGAGCAGACATTCTGCGGAAGGAGCAGGGCGTGTCGCTCAAGGCGTATCGATGTCAGTATAGCGACAAGTGGCATCTGACTCGGGACCAGAGCGTCACCCGCATTACGTAATCCATCCCCATTTCTTCAGGTTCAGGCAGCTAGCCTCGACGCTCTCCTTGGGTGAGAGCCTGCTTGCCCGGCCCTGCGTGTGTCCTCCTCAGGTTTCTGAAACGGCAAAAACTAGCAGCATTTTTTGGCCGAAGGACTAACCAACCCTCTGCACGAGACCTGAGTCACCCCACAGATATAGCTGTCGATTCTCTTCATCCGAATGCGGGTCGATTTCGTAGAACACAATCTGGCCGTCGGGATGAGCGTCGTTGACAAGCGCGCTCACGTGATACCTTATCTGATCTGATTCGGCAACGGTCTGCTCTTTCTCCCAGCTTTCACCGCCATCCTCCGATCGCCACCAAGCCACCTCGCCGCCACTACCCTCGTGATTACCGTGCATGATCACCCGAATGACACCGCTATCCTCTACAACCATGTCACCATCCTGCCGGACGACGGTGTCTGTGATTTCTACTGGTTCGGTCCACGATCCGTTCCGCCATCTTGTGAAGCGAATCCTAGCTGGCTGTCCGTATCGGAACAGCACGAGTGGGTTTCCGTCGTCGTCTATCTTGCAAACGCAATGGTTACAGCGATTCCCTTGCGAGTCGACAACGCGCGTTAACTGATCCGCTTCAGACCTCGACAGGGGTATCGGCAGCGTATCGCCGGCAGCGTTCGTCCACGAATCCAACACCGTATCCCAGGTCATATAGTAGACGTTGTACCGAGTCGGTTGATGGTCCGTGTCACTGCACAGGTGATAGACATACATGCAACCGACGATTCCGTCCCTCTGCCGGGTGAACCACATGTACCAACTGTCGCGCACGCCTTCCATGTCGGAGCGGAGATTGTGCTTCAGGTAAGGCCTGGCCGCCGTGAACGTCCTCCCGTTGTCGGTTGACCGTTGGATTACCCAGTCGCTTTTGTGCCCTCCGTGTCGGTAGAAGAGAAAGATCTCGCCGTTGTCCATCTTCACGAACTGGCTATAGGTGCCGCGCTTCGACACGTTTTCCAGGACGCTCCAGCTTGATATATCCTCCGGCCGATCAGTGATTACGTGGGTCTGCTCACCTCGTCCTCTGGTGACACCAAATGGGTTGCCACCAAGGCCGTCGTGCCCTCCGTGCCCCCCAAAAGCGAGGTGCACATATCCCTCGTCATCGACGAGAAGAGCTGGCCGACCGTGGTTGTCCACTTTCTTCTGATCGGACCCGGGCTTGCCCATCAAGCTCACACCGGCTAAGACAGGCCCTTCCCACGAGCCAGACCGGTGATCGTAGGCGCACACATACGCGTCTTCCAGTGGCCCTTGGTAGGAGATGTAAGTTCGGCCGTTGAAGTATTGGGCGCACGGATGCTGCAGCGGATCGACGACGGCGCTAAAGCCGTTATCGGCGAAGTGATCTGATACGGCCACCGTGATCTCCTATCTATGACGGGTAAGACATACTGTAGGTATCAGCTGAAACACCAACGACATTCGTCGGGTAAGTCAGGTGCTATGTCCAAACCACCGATCCATTCCGTCAGCAGGCAACGATGCTCTTCCAGGGCCTGCTGAGCTGCGTCATCGACAGAAAGGTTACGTGTCTCCCCCGGATCCTCCTGCATGTCGAAGAGCTGCTCGATCGGATCGTCCTTGTAGGCGATATATTTATATCGGTTGGTCCGAATCATCTGGTGTTCATTGTTGTTGCACTCTGAGGCGACGAAAGCTCGGTCAAGCGTCTGGCCCTCCAATGCAGGCCGAAGACTTACGCCTTTGGCCCCCGAGGGAGCCCGTATTCCTGCGAAGTCACAGAGCGTGGGAAACACATCCAGACCCGACGCTAGAGATGATCTGTCCACGACGCCCGACTGCACTCCCGGACCGCTGACGATGAGCGGCACTCTCACCGATTCGTCATAGAGGAATCCCTTTCTTGTCATCGCGTGGTTAGCCATCCCTTCCCCGTGGTCCGACGTGAACAGGACGACGGTGTTGTCACGATCACCTGTGGCGTCGAGCGCAGCGAGAAGACGGGTCACTTCCGCGTCGACCATCTCGATGTGTCGCAAGTAGCTCCAGATGTAATACTGGAAGTGTCTGTGGCTCCAGTTTCCGTGTCTCGGCTCCAGACCGGCGTGCTTCTTTGCGATGCCTTCCGGCAGGGGCTCAGGGATCGATGAGAAGTTGTCGGGGAGTGGTGGCAACTCGTCGGCAAGCTCGGGGTAGGGTAGCTCGCCAGGGTCCATGCGGTTGAGACGCAGCCATTCGCAGATGTCGTGCGGCTGCATGTAAGAGGCGACCATCAGAAGCGGATTCGACGTGTCTCGTTTGTACAGATAGTTGACGCACCCGTCTGTGACGAGCGGATCGGATACTGTTCCCTGATGGCCGATCCCACTGCTGAGAACCTGGAAACCTTCGATCGAGTTCGGATAGCAGGCGGGGACGTGCCATTTGCCGGCAAAGACGGTATCGTAGCCTGCATCTCTGAAGTGTTGACCCATAGTCGGGAATTCTGGCCGGATTGAGTGCCCGTTTGTCCAGACGCCCGTCTCGCTGGTCGTTCGTGAGGTGAACAGGGAGGATCTAGACGGCGAGCAGACGGGATTGGCACAATACGACTGCGTGAGGCTTGTGCCACCGTGGACGAGTTCATCGATCGCGGGTGTGCTCACGTGTTTCTGGCCAAGCGCACCAATAGTGTCTGCGTGCTGCTGGTCCGTAATGATGAAAAGAATGTTCGGTTGGTTCATCTTGCGTGAGCCTTTCAGATCTACAAGGCGGAGTAATCGGAGAGCTACACTTGCGAGCCTGAGACGTTAGGCTCTGGTCTGAATTTCTTCGTGGTTCAAGCCTTGTCTCGCTGCTGAGCGAGCTTGTTCTTGAACGTTTCGACGGCAGTATCACTCAGCAGGTAGACCATATTATATGCCACAACCAGGACGAGCCTGTTCTGTTCGTCCAGCCAGTATTCAGTAGGCAGTTGTGCCGTACCCTTTCGAACGAAGCACCGCAGGTTGTGTCCGGCAGCTTTGTCCGTTCGGTCCGAGAACCAGAGCGTCTGATCGCGTTTGATTACCATCATTCGCTCCAGAACGTCGAAGTCGTAGTGGGTGGATTGATCTTGAGGCAGTCGTTGAACAGCATCGAAGAGACACCAATCACCCGTTGTCATCTCCTGGATCGGTGTCACAGATGATCGACCGTCGATGTAGACGGTCATCCGTTTCTCTGCGATTCTCGATTTCTGGTGCGTGTCCTGATTGGGAAGGTCCTCACCTGAGGGGCCGGTGAAGGTGCTGTCGAGTTCCCAGGTGACGGGTGTCGTGAGAGCGTCGCTGAGGCAGGCGATGCGCGACGCCGTCCGGGCACCAATCCCCTCCAGTAAGGCGATTTCTGTGACGACATTCAACGAGACGCCACCACCTGAAATTGGTTGGCGTTCGATCGTCAGGTAGCCGGCATCGATGTTTCCCTTGTCATAACCGTGATTGGTCCAGACCAGATATGTGTGTGCCCAATTCTTTTCGGGATCGAAACTTGACGCTTCAGGAAGTGATGTCATCACGTCGATTCGATCGAGTGTCGAAGGCGTGATCGGGTAGTCGAGTACTTGTCTTTCTAAGGGCATTGACTCGCCTTTCACTGTTTCAGGATACGCCTCATTATCCGCTCTGGCTCAGCATGACGGTCGCGCAGGACGTGTCGCGTGCGATCTGGACAGCCAGATCTCCAAATGCTTTGTGGTGACGGTTAATCCGTTGCAGTCCCAGAATAGCCAAGTCGCTGTTTGCGGCGTATCGCTTGATTTCGTCGACTACAGAGTCGCTCAAGCTGACTTCGTATTTGCTTCCTGGAGCCTTGTCTTGTGCGATTCGGCCCACCTCGTTCCGTGCCCGCCTGATGTCGGTTTCTGAGGACCCTGTCGGCAGGATCCGCAGGAACGTCATTTTAGGATTCTGATTCCTTCGAAGACTCCCGAGGAATCGAGCCCGTTGGATGTCGTGTGTTCCGTGTCCGCCAACGGGTACGATGACCCGTTTCACTCGGGACAGATTCCAATCCGGTGGTGCCCGAAGTAGCGCGACGTCGCAATCGACAGAGCTGATCAGGTTTTCGAGGGGAGTTCCGACGTTCTCTTCCGTGATCTGCTGAAAGCCCAGTAGGATTCCTTCGCAGCGGTGTTCCCGCGATACCCGTCCGATCTCCGACCAAGGTGCGGGGGCGACAGTGATCAGAGCTTCGGGTGAGAGGTCCTCCGAGAATGAGGCCACGAGACTTTCACGGATCACGGCTTCTGCGTCGAGGAGTTGATGAGGAGGTTCACCCGGTTCCCACGACTCGGGAGGGGTCACCACAGAAAGCAGAAGGACGCGTCCGATACCGGGAGGCGCCAGTGCACTTGCGACCCCGACCATGGCTGCCGCGTTCGCTGGGTTGGCGATCGGTACGAGAACGAGCGGGCTCTTGCCCCGCAGCTGTAAAAGACGTGGGTCGATCGCCTCCGCGGCGGCGTCGACTACCTGTGCACGACGTGAAAACAGGAAAAGGTAGAGTGTGCCGCCGAGGGCAAGCCAGACCAAGACGATCAGGCCGGCCGACGGGACCGTGACCCCCTGGAATAGGGACAGCGCCGCACACGTGAGGGCGCCGACAATGGGTACGGCCGGGAAGAATGGGGCTCGGACGCCCTCCCCCGGTGAGTCACTGCGTTTGCGCGCCAAAATGGTCGTGATGTGTACGAGAGCAAAGGAGACCAGAAAGATCAGACTGGCGGCGGCACCAGCCACGCCAACGTTCGGGATCGCAATAACGATAGTGACTACGAACAGAGCCGTTAGCAGGATCGCCTGGGCCGGTGTGCCCCGCTCGGTGATGTGTGCGAGGAAGTGAGGCAGTGTGCGGTCACGAGCCATCGCAAGGGCAACCCGGGACGCTGCAAAGAGGTTTGCTTGGAGGGCGGAGAGCATCGAGAGGGTCGCTGCGATGACGACAAGCCAGAATCCGACGGGGCCCAAGAAGTTCAAAGCCGCGGTCGCTATGATCGTTTCCGGATGCTTCTGACTCATCGTCTGGATTGTCTCACCCGGAGTCACGCCGACCGTGGAGACCACGAGAAGGAGGGGCACATAAATGGCTATGGCGATCCCGAGTGAATAGAGCATCGCACGAGGAAGGGTGCGGCGTGGATCGCGGACCTCGCCTGCCACGGCCGCAACAAGATCGTACCCCTGGAGCGCGATGAAGGAGAAGCCCATGGACTGAAGGAGTCCGACTGATCCACCGGCGAAGAAGGGGGACAGCATCGGACGTATCTCTGCCACCTGGTGTTGGCTGAGCGCCCAGAGGCCGCCCGCGATCAGGATTCCGAAGACGACGATCTTGCCTACCGTTTCCCACTGCCCGCCGCCGGCACTTGTGCGGATGAGGCCGATCGAGTAGATCACGACGGGCGCAAGAGACAGCAGAAGGACAGCAGATCGTTCCTCCAGCCAGGCGTGAGCCAGTCCGGCACTACTGAGGATCTCTTTGAGCAGAAGGATGGCGTAGGCCGCGAAACCGAGCGCATACAGGACGGCCGCCACGATCGATGCAAACCAAACGATCCACCCGACACCGAAGGCCGACCGGATGGTCAACACCTTCTTGGCGAAGGTGTATGTCCCACCGGATTCGGGAAAGGCTGTTGACATCTCTGAGAAGCTCGCGATAGCGAGCAACGCGATGACGCCGTTGAGTATGAATGCGAGGATGGCACTTGGGCCCGCGGCCGTGAAGGCGACACCGGCGAGCGCGAGGATACCTCCACCGACTATCGCGCCGACACCCAGACTTGTTGCCCCCATGAGGCCAATCGTGCGCCTTTGGTCTTCGATAGAATTCACAAGCTCAAAGATGGCACAAAACGAGGAACTCAGGTAGCCCGTTCAGTCTACTTGAAAGCTTGCGGTATTTGTGCAAGCCCCTTGAATTGTGCGTGCTGCGATTCGGGAACAGCTTCATCTGTCTCGCCTGTCACCCAATATCTCTTGGACGAACGATGGCAATATCCGCAACTCAGCAGATCCATGGCCCCGCCACGAATGCTGTCACGCTTCGTGCGATGATCCTGGCGGTAGTAACTGTCCTGGTCAGTGTGCTTTGGGATGAGTGGAATCCTTATTATATGGACGGTTCCAACATCAGCCGGAGCCACTTTCCCCTCGCTTTCCTCCTGCCGTATCTGCTGCTGTGCGTTGCGAATGTCGCTGTTCATCGCCTGATTCCGGGCGGTGGCCTGAGTAAACCAGAGCTTGTCGTGATTCTCGGGACGGGGTTGATCGCGATTTCGGTCGCCTACGACGGTATCACAGGGCAGACGATCGGTATCATCGCCGGACCTTTCTACTTCGCCACCGCAGAGAATCGTTGGAGCATCTTCATACATGACCACATCCCGATTTGGCTCGTTCCGTCGAATGACCGCGGGGAGATGGATCTGTTCTATGAAGGGGTGCCACCCGGCCAGTCTCCGATGCTCGACGTTTGGACGACACCACTCTTCTGGTGGACCTGTCTGATCGCTGCTCTTGCCTTCGCTGTTTTTTGTCTCGTGGTCATGCTCAGGAAACAGTGGATCCAGAACGAACGGCTGTCCTATCCGCTTGTTGAAGTTGGCGATATTTTCTCCGAAACACAGTCTGGCGGAAGCTTACAGACCGTGCTTCGCTCTCCTGTGTTCTGGATCGGTTTCGGATTCGTGATGAGTCTGAAGCTGTGGAACATAGCCTCTTATTTCACTCCTGCGTTTCCGTTTATCTCGATCGAAGGACAACGGTTCACGGCGGTCCCGGACTTCCCGGTATTAATCACACGTGTGAGCTTCTACGCCATCGGATTTGGATATTTCGCTCGTCTGGAGGTGCTCCTGAGTGTCTGGTTCTTCATACTACTAACGGCGACCGAGGTTTTCGCGTTCAACAAGTTTGGCTACAGCCTTGGTGCGGCACCCTCCCAGTGGGGAAGCCAGGCACTCGGTTACCAGAGCCTAGGTGCGCTCCTGTTTCTCGCGGCTTGGAGTCTGTGGATGGCCAGACGTCATCTCCGTGATGTCTGGGCACGCGCTGTTCACAGTGATATAACCGTGGACGACTCGCAGGAGTTACTCTCGTACCGAAGCGCATTCGTCGGATTTGTCGGATCGATCGTTTTTGTCGCGGCTTGGCTCTACACGGCAGGCATGGATCTTTGGGTGCTTGTCGTTTTCCTTCCGGTCTCTTTCCTGGCGTATCTGGGCCTTGCCCGAGTCGTCGCGGAACTCGGACTTGCGTATGTCTACTGTCCCGTGCAGCCGACGAGCTTGATGGTCAAGGTATTCGGCGCGTCTGTACTTGGGCCGGCCAGTGTGACGATGCTGTCGCTCTCGAAGTCTTTCGAGGGTATCGGAAAAGGGTTCCTGATGCCCGCCTTTGCGCAGGCCGTCAAGGCTGTCGATGGCGTTGTCCGGCCGAGACGCATCACGCTTGTCATCTGGCTTGCCCTTGGTCTTGGGTACGCGATCTCAGTTGTGGACACTCTCTACATCGGATACAATTACGGGGCATACAACCTGGGAAACATGGGGCTCAAGAAGGCCGCGCCGTCTGCCTTTAATCGTGCCGTGTCAGAGATTTTGAACCCCACACCCTTCGGGGGTAATGGGCGAGCACTTTGGATGGGTATCGGTGCAATCGCCATGGCCATATTGACGCTTATCCGCTACCGGATGCCAACGTGGCCGTTGCACCCGATTGGACTCGCGCTGCAGGGTAGCTATGGTCTTACGAAGACGTGGATGTCGATTTTCTTCGCGTGGTTTTTCAAGACGACCCTGATATCTTTAGGAGGATCGGCCCTCTACAAGCGGGGTAAGCCCTTCTTTATCGGTCTGATAGTTGCCCAAGCCGTGAGTACGGCTTTGGTTTTTGTCGTCGACTGGTTCTGGTTCCCGGCGCAAGGTCACAACGTTCACAACTATTGATCCAAAATCTGGTAGCTGGCAGACTCAATCAGCAGGACTGTCGAAAACTGTGAGTGGGTGGGAAGGAAGCGATGAGTATACTCAAAACGTTCAACCTGTCGGGTAAGACTGCCTTGGTCACCGGCTGTCGGCGCGGGATAGGACGCGGCTTAGCACAAGCAGTTGCGGAAGCGGGGGCAGATGTAGTTGGGGTCAGCGCGTCGCTCGAGTCTTCGGGGAGCGATGTGGAAGCGGATGTCACGTCTGCTGGTCGAGCTTTCAGCGGATACGCTTGTGACTTTACCGATCGGGACAGTCTCTATGCGTTCGTCGAACGGGTCAAGGTGAACCATCAGATCGATATCCTTGTGAATAATGCGGGTACGATACTCCGACAGCCAGCAGCGGAGCATCCCGACGAATACTGGGACAAGGTGATCGAGGTGAATCTGAATGCCCAGTTCATCCTTGCTCGAGAATTCGGGAAAGACATGTTGGCGCGTGGGTCGGGCAAGATCGTCTTCACAGCGTCGCTGCTGAGCTTCCAGGGTGGGATCACCGTGCCGGGCTATGCCGCGAGCAAAGGTGGAATCGCTACGCTGACGATGGCGCTTTCGAACGAGTGGGCCGGTCAGGGCGTGAATGTCAATGCGATCGCGCCAGGCTACATCGCGACAGACAACACACGGGCTCTCCAGGACGACGCGACACGCACAGAGCAGATTCTGGCGCGAGTCCCCGCAGGGCGTTGGGGGAGTCCAGACGACTTGAAAGGCGCGGTCGTCTTCCTGTGTTCAGATGCTTCAAGCTTTGTGAACGGTGTGGTCCTGCCGGTCGATGGCGGATGGATGGGCAGATGAAATCTGCACGCTGAGGAGTAACCGACACCCCAAGGTCTGTGGCTCCCATGGTAGATGTATGGGAGCTTTTTCTCTATGTGAACCCTTCATGCTTCGTTTTATCGTTCTGTGCGTGTATGCGTAGAGTGTCGATCGGAATCGGATATTAATATGAAAGGTTGCGCACCATGCTTTCTGAAATCTATACGGTCGCGAAGCTCAAGGAAGTGCTGGCCGATGCGTGGCATCCGTATCCGAAGGCCAGGGAACGCGAGAGATGGGACGCCTTGCCTGAGGGGCTGAGACAGGTCTATGTCGCACGTGGCGAATCTGTGCTTGACCAGGAATGGTCGATTATCTCCGCCTCTCTCTTCCTCGATTTCGCGAGAACGGGTAATCGGACACGTTTCCAGGCTGAACGGAATAAACGACGAAAGGCTCTGGGTCAGCTCTTGCTTGCCGAGTGCGTGGAAGGCAAGGGCAGATTCCTAGACCAGATCGTCAACGGCGTCTGGGCGACGTGCGAGGAGACCTACTGGGGCGTGCCCGCACACCTCAGTCTGCAAGAGGCAGGGCGAGGTCTGCCCGATGCGGCTGAGCCGACCGTGGACCTTTTCGTGGCGGAGACCTCGGCACTGCTGGCCTGGACACATTACTTGATCGATAAGAGCCTGGACGAAGTGTCGCCTCTGGTGCGCCCACGGATCGAGCTCGAGATAGATCGACGTATGCTGACGCCACTGCTCGAACGGGAAGACTTCTGGTGGATGGGTCTGAAACCAAGGCCCGATGGTCGTCGCGTCAACAACTGGAACCCCTGGATCAACTCGAACTGGCTGACCTCGTTCCTTCTGATCGAGAGAGACCGGGATCGGCGAGCGGCAGGGGTGGCGAAGAGCGTCCGGTCGCTTGATCAGTTTATCGAACCCTACCCCGTCGATGGCGGCTGTGACGAGGGGGCGGGTTACTGGGGAAGGGCAGGCGCGTCTCTGTTCGACTGTCTCGAGATGCTTGAAAGTGCGACAGGTGAGTCCATAGACTTGTTCGGCAGCGAGCAGATCAGGAACATGGGTAGCTTCATATACAAGGCGAATATCCACGAACGCTACTTTGTGAATTTCGCAGATGCCCCAGTCATGACGATACCGGTTCCGTCAATCCTTTTCCGCTTCGGCAAGCGTGTAGACGACGAACAACTTGTGGCGCAAGGAGCCTGGTTCGCCGAACACGGAAAGCTTTCTGAGAAGGGATTCGACGACAGCGTGGCGAGACAGCTTCCTGCTCTGTTCACTTCAAAAGAGCTCTTCAGGACGTCTGGCGAGCAGCCGCTGCCTCGAGACGCCTGGTTCCCGGATCTTGAGGTCGCGATGGCCAGGATCAAGGAAGGATCGGCGGAAGGTTTCTTTGTGGCGGCGAAAGGAGGTACGAACGCTGAAAGCCACAACCACAACGATGTCGGCAATTTCGTTGTGTTCACGGAGGGCAAGCCGCTTCTGATTGATACGGGTGTCGAGCCGTATACAGCGAAGAATTCGAGCCCTCAGCGGTATGATATCTGGACGATGAATTCGAATCATCACAACCTGCCTGAGGTAAACGGACAGACACAGCAGCCTGGGTTCGAGTTCGCGGCCAAGGAGGTCACCTATGAGCATTCAGAGGATCGCATGATGTTTACGCTGGACATTTCCGATGCCTACCCCTCTGCCGCAGGCCTCGAGTCGTGGAAACGCACGGTTAGTCTTGAGCGGGATTCAGGCGTGACGATTGAGGACTCGGCGAACTTTGCGTCGAATGGTGCCACGGTCGTGATGCATCTGATGACAGCGTGCGACGTCGAGGTCGCCGATGGCAAGTTGAAGCTGAATGAGGCGCCGATGACCGACGGACGCGTGACGGGCAAAGCAGAGATCGTNTTTGATGCGTCTGCGTTCGAGGTATCCACGGAGGAGATCTCATTGGTCGATGGAGAACGGCTTCACACGNTATGGGGACCGCGGCTGGTGAGAGTAGTGATGGAAGCGGCGTCTTTGCCAAGGTCCGTTTTGTGGTCGATGCATATCACCAACAGTTGATACTGAGAGTCTGGCGGGACGATCACACACGACTAGGTCAATTCACAGAAATCTTAAGGAAGCGCACCTGCCCCTCTGGTTCGGAGGCAACAAAGGCGTCACACTGAGCGATAATCGAAGTGCAGCCCCAACACAATCCGAAGTCGTACAATTGTTTATATGGCGGCCGATACGACCGGGTTTTGACTNCTGCTCAGCCTGACGGGGNATGTTGTCCGCTCGCGAACAAACCATTTGGCGACTTATTCCATACTCACCGATCCCACGGAAACGCAAACGTTGGTTGATTCGCATACCGATTCGTCTCGATCTCCATCCGCGTTCCACACCCGGGTTTTAGTCTCACCGTAAACGCACTTCCGCCGATCTGCTCGGTGTTTCCTCCGTCCACCGAGACTNTGCCGATCTCATGTTCGGCGTAGCCACCCCCTTGCACGACNAGTTCTTTCGACTCTATCGGGTTCAGATTGACGACCGTGACCGTGACCGATGTATCTGACAGATTNTCGACAAGNGCGGCNACGTCTTCCGGGACCCCTGCACGCCTCTTGTCCGCGTCGAAGTAGCGGAGCCGGCAGTATAAGGGCGATCCCACACGGCCTGTCGGAAGTCCGCCAAGCATCAGCTGAGTCAGTGCTCCGGTTTTGGCTGGGTTGATGTGGTTCATGTCGTCTGAAAGCCGTGTATCGGGAGAACAGGTGTCGGCGGCAGTTTCGGCCATGTCCCTTCGAACCCGTTCGAGCGAGGATCGAAGCGCCTCCTCTGGATAGCNCGCGTTGTTGCCTTCCAGATACTGGACCCAGGGATCGTGGTCAAGCCGGCTCAGGTCATCGCGGTTCATCGACCAGTACCAGACTTCCGATGCACCCGAGCTNAACGGCNTGTCCTTCCAGTCATACCAGTCTTCNTCACCAAAGTAGTCGCCGTAGGCGTTCGGCCACTTGGTCTTCCCGTCGATCTCGCGTGCGTTGCTGTTGATGTGGTCGATAACGCCCCGCCACGTGTCGGCATACCGCGAATCGCCCGTCAGCAGTGTAGCTACCCCAAATCCGTTGATCGCGCGTGTGTGTCCGTATGTGCGATGNGCCAGTGCCCCCGTNTGNGGAACGGANACGGTGAATCCCCAGCCGTAGATTCCGCCATACCATTTTCCGTCAGTTTCACCGCCGATCGTTCCGTCGAGTCCGATGTTGGANGGGATGATGCCGCCGTTCCGTTCGGTGCGCTCACACCAGGCGTCGATATACTCGAGCGCCCAGTCGCGATACTTCTNTTCGTGNTCCAGCATGTAGGCGTTCAGCGCCAGTACGGTCGTGTGCAGGTTCATCGGGTTGTCGCCGACGATGTCGTTGTAGTCCTTAAAATGGTCGACCATTTCTTCATACGAGCGCTCTCCGTGACCCAACCGGAAGCGTCCCTCTATTTCGATGGGGTCGCCTGCCCAGTCGAGACCGGTTGCCTTGCGCAAGAGCGAGCCGCGGCTTCCATTGAAGCAGCTTTTGATGATCTTATGCTCGGGATCGTAGTTGTCCGCCTGTGGATCGTCTCCGTTATAGAAGCCGGCATACCGACGCGCCCGGATACGCATGGAGGAGTCATACGGGTCTGACAGACCCAAAAGGTTGAAAGCCGACCAGCCCTCGCCGTTNTGGAACCAGTCGAACATGACGGGGAACTCCTTGTAATACATCCCGTTCATCGCGAGATCGACTTCCACCGTCTTGGCTTCCGTATACTGACGGAGATGACCTTCCCAGCCCTGCTTGAACAGAGAAAGGACTGAGTCTGATCCGCCGAGCGCGTGCAGCATGGTCCAGTTCAGTTGATTCTCGGCCGCGTCGTCCGGNCCATCGTCGCCACCCCACCGCGGCACACAAAGCAGGTAGCCACGCTCATCGAAGTAGTGGTCGTAGAACGCCTCACAGGCAGCACTTTGCGCTTTGAGGAGCTGTCGTTCGAGCAGGGCCCATTCTGGTGGGGCCATCGGGGTATCGATATTCACGGTCGTGGACTCCCTTCCTGATGTGTGCAGAAACTAGTGACAATGAGAAGATGACCGTCAAGCGGCAGCAAGTCGAGGGGATCGTGANGTGCCTCGGTGGTGCCACCTGATGTGCTCTCCGCAAATCTAGACTGGCGATCGGGCAGATTCTGGGCGACATTCGTGTCAGCGATGTCCTTTTTCCAGCCTGATCTCGCTGACACGGGGCANCCATTCAAAAGGAGGANTCCGTGTCCGACCTACCCGACCATCTAAGTCTCACGAGTCTGNGCGAACAGGCGAANTCCCCTCACAGCTGTTTTCGGAATGATGATGCCGATGCGCTGGCGCTTGTATGCGAGCATCATCCGAAACCGGACAGTTTTTCGTCTCTAGGAGAGGCTCAGCGCCTTGTGGCAATTCAGTATGGTTATCGCGGCTGGTCCGAGCTTTTTGAGGCTGTCGAAACTGCTCTCGATGAGGCTAGTTTGCTTGAGCAACGTGCCGATTTGTTTGCGGATATGCCTGGTCTTTTGGTCAACAAAATCTTTGTGGATGTTGCAGCGCTTAAGACGGCGATCGAAGTCAATCCTGATCGTGTGAACGAGACCGGCGGCTCTCGCAACTGGCAACCTCTGATGTATCTGGCTTACAGCCGTGTGGTTTCGTGTGAGAGGTCTTTCAAAGGCCATACTCCGGCCTTGGATGTCGCATAAAGGGNCGCCGGGATTCTGGTATACACAATCGAAATCGTAGCGTCTGATTGATATTGGGCGCTTGATTACCAGCCACACNCATTCAAAGCTGAACAATGTCAAAGAAACGCAGCGAGTTCTTCAACGAAATCGGCGGATGCCCAGCCTCCATGTGGCACGGTTGGATGCGCCAAGCTGTTCGACAGGCATTCCGTGGCGGGTCGGATGCGGTGTATCTGCCCGATTACGACGGTCCGAACGTGATGATTCTGTTTGGCGGCGGTGAGACGAACCTGTGCAACCTACACCATCGTGAGCTTGCTCAACACATCGCTGGATATCTCTGGTCGAAGCATCGCGTGATGTCGGCGCTCGAGCCGGTAGCAGCTGTGACGGATGCGATCTCGATGGGACATTCGTATGAACACGAGCCGCGGCTATCTGCGATGGGTTACTCGCTCTTCTCGCGTGAGATGTTTGCCAGCTCTGTCGTTCAACAGGTAGAGATCAATTGTGCCGATGCGGTCATCATCATCACAGGTTGCGATAAAACGGTGGCCGGAGGCATGCTCGCCGCATCGTGGCTGAAGGACCTGCCGGTGGTTCTGCTGCACGGCGGCACCATACGCGCGGGTTGTTCGGTCACGGGTCGCAAGATCGAGATCGAAACGGCGAACGAAGCTGCAGGCATGCTTGCCGCAGGGAAGATTGATCAGGAGGAACACGACGATATTCTGGTCAACTCGTTGCCATCGCCGGGAGGGTGCGGTGTGATGGCCACGTCGAACACGATGGCTGTTCTGTCATCGACGTTGGGGATAGCTGTGTTCGCGAGCGCGAGTACGCCGGCGATGGACCCCGATCACATGTCGATCCTGAGGGAGAAGCTCGAAGAAGGCGAGCAGGCTGCCGAGACGCTGCTGACGATGGTCGCCGAAAGCCGAACGCTCAGCGATGTGGTCGACGAACGATCCTTCGCCAATGCAGCTACTATGTTGCATGCCATTGGGGGAAGCACAAACGCAGTGATTCATCTGCCTGCGATCGCAGAAGGGTTCGGAATCACCTTCGGACAGGAAGAGATTCAGAGCAAATCGGACACACCCGTACTCCTAAACCTATTGCCGAACGGCAAGTATGTGATGGTCGATCTGTATGAGAAAGCTGGTGGGCTTCTTCCCTTCGCGTGCTATATGGTCGACCAGGGATTGATTGATTCGACAGCCCGAACGGTCGCGGGTGGTTCTTTGGGCGATCTGCTTGTGGACGTTCAAGCACCTGAGTTCGAGGATCCGGAAAACGAGGTTATTCGTTCGGTTGAAGCTCCGGTCAAACCCAAGTCTTCGTTGTGTATCGTCAGGAAGGACGAGTCATCAACCACACAGACGAGCATCGCACCCAAAGGCAGTGTGTTCAAGCTGAATGCGGGACAACGATCCTTCGAGGGACCTGCTCGTGTATTCGACCACGAGAGCGAAGCTGTAGAGGCTGTGCTCTCAGGTAATGTGCGAGAAGGAGACGCGATCGTCCTGAGGTATCAGGGGGTCTCGGTCGGTTGTCCGGAACTGCTTCGATTGACGGCCGCGCTCAGCGGGATGGGGTCGGATTCGAGCATCGCGGTGGTAACCGATGGACGACTGTCGGGTGTGTCACGCGGAACACTAGTTGTGCACGTCGAACCGGAGGCGTGGCGTGGCGGACCGATTGCCCTGATCGAAGAAGGCGACACGATTCGACTAGATGGTGACGAAGAGTCGCTGACCGTTCAAGTAGGAATGGAAGAGATGCAAACGCGGGCAGAGAGATGGGTGAGACCCGAGATCGAACTGCCTCGTGGGCCAATGCGTATGGCTTCGCAGATTGTGCGCCCCTTGGAGGAAGGTGCCATCTGGTGGCCAAGATCTTAAGACGTTGGTAGGGCGGATGAACACAGATAAAGCAGGATGCGGGTACACGCGACTACGGAAACTGTTTTTCACCGGCGGGTCTTGGCTGTGGTGTGGGGCTAAGAAAGGATGTGATCGAAAAGTATCCACCGGCCGAATTCACTCCGGTGACGTCGGAGCCGTATCTGGATTTTTGAGTCTGACTTCAAGCACTAGCCCATTTGTCCAAAACCTTTCAGGAGGTGCTCCATGGGTCCCAACAGAGTTCTTGAGCGACATCGCAACGGTGAGACGGCACTCGGCTTCCACATCCCCCTCTTCTCGGAATTCTACGTCGAAATCGCCTGCAAGATGGGTCTCGACTATGTCGGGTTCGATTGCCAGCACGGAGCGCACACGCCGCCTGAACTCGACACGCTGTGTCGGATCGCGGAAGGCTACGGTGTTACGTGCGGATGCCGTATAGTCGATCATTCGGAAGCCTCGATCCTGACCGCACTAGATCGAGGGATCCAGATTGTCACCGTGCCCAACCTGAAGACGGCAGAAGAGGCCGAGCAGATCGTGAAGTATGCTTATTTTGGACCGATCGGTGAGCGGAGCGCGACAAGCCATCGCGTTCATCAGGGGATTCCGGACCCCCGCGACATGCGTGAGGTGTTCAAGTTTAACAACGAAAACATCATCATCATGCCGCAGCTCGAGAGCATCACGGCCTTCAACAATCTGGATGAGATCTTGGAAGTGGACGGGATCAACTATTTCGGTGGGGGTCCACAGGATATCGCACAGTCCATGGGATACCCCGGAGAGCCGAACCGTCCGGAGTGCCAGGAGGCATATGAAGCCGCGTGCCAGAAAATTCGTGCTGCTGGGAAGCACATGCTGAGAGATGTGCTCGTCACGGTGGACACCTTTATGACGGTCTACGAGGCTGGGGTCGAGATGATGGAGACGCACGAGCGGGAGCCTGACCTCAAGCTCTAGGAGGTCAGATAAGCTGCTACTTGTGCGCGAACTTGAGCAAGCGGATCCTCTGTCTAGGAGACTTCGGTTAGGTAAACGTCCCCGTGGGAGCCTACGGTTACGTCCGGGACGACGCCTCCCATAGCCAAGCTCTTTGGACCGAATCCCGGGCCGTCCACAACCTCGAATCGGTCAACCACGCAAGTTCTCCAGTTGATGGGTGAATATCGAAGGTCCTGCTTGAAGCTGCCTTGCGCGAATCAAAAAATGGGCTCACGCACGAAGCGTGAGCCCATTCAACAATTCCGTCGAGTCGTGAAGACCTGTTTAATCCGAACTACGCCAAGTCGAAACGATCTAGGTTCATAACCTTGTTCCAGACTGCCACGAAGTCGTTCACGAACTGTTTCTTCGCATCGTCGCAAGCGTAGACCTCAGCGATGGCGCGAAGCTGTGAGTTTGAACCAAAGACGAGATCGACGGCTGTTCCCGTCCATTTGACCTCGCCCGAGTTCCGGTCACGACCCTCGTAAACCCCGGCAGACTCGGAATCAGGTGTCCACTCTGTCCCGTTGTCGAGCAGGTTGACGAGGTAGTCGTTCGTCAATGTGCCAGGTTTGTCAGTGAAGATGCCGAGTTGGGATTCGCCGCTGTTGACGTTCAGAGCCCGAAGACCCGCAACCAACACAGTCAGCTCCGGTGCGGACAGCTTCAAAGTGTAAGCCTTGTCTACGAGCAGTTCCGCAGCGTAGTCGTTCTGACCATCCGGGTAGTGGTTCCGAAATCCGTCCGTCTTCGGCTCGAGCACTGCGAAGGACTCGACATCCGTCTGCTCTTGTGACGCGTCACCGCGACCGGATGTGAACGAAACTGTAATGTCATGTCCGGCATCCTTCGCGGCTTTTTCGATGGCTGCGCAGCCACCGAGGACGACTAGGTCGGCAAGCGAGACGCTGCCGTGCTCCGACTGGATGCCCTCGAGTGTCTCGATGACCTTGGCCAGATCCGCCGGGTTGTTTGCCTCCCAGTCCTTTTGGGGAGCGAGACGGACGCGTGCACCGTTCGCACCACCGCGCTTGTCCGTATCACGGTATGTGGACGCAGATGCCCAGGCTGCACCGACGAGCTGCGATACAGATAGGCCTGAAGCCAGGATTTTTTCCTTCAGCGAGGCAACATCGGCATCTGAGAGGTCACTGCCGGCCGGAACAGGATCCTGCCAGATGAGCTCTTCCTCCGGAACTTCGGGGCCTAGGTAGCGAGCGACCGGTCCCATATCACGATGTGTGAGCTTGAACCAGGCTCTTGCGAATGCGTCAGCGAACGCATCCAGATCCCCGAGGAAGCGACGCGAAATCTTCTCGTAGTCCGGGTCCATCCTAAGCGCGAGATCCGTTGTCAGCATGACCGGGACGTGTTTCTTTGACGGGTCATGCGCATCCAATACCGTTGCAGCCTCCGGGTCGCTCGGGACCCACTGCTGTGCACCGGCTGGGCTCTTGGTTAGATCCCAGTCATACTTGAACAAGGTCTCGAAGAAGCTGTTGTCCCATTGGATTGGTGTCGGTGTCCACGCACCTTCCAAACCGCTCGTGATGGTGTCACCTCCCTTGCCGCTCTCGTAGCTGTTCTTCCATCCGAGCCCCTGCTCTTCGAGCGTAGCACCCTCCGGCTCTGCACCGACGTGCTCTGCGGGACCGGCGCCGTGTGTCTTTCCGAAGGTGTGTCCTCCAGCAATTAGTGCGACAGTCTCTTCGTCATCCATGGCCATCCGACGGAAGGTTTCCTTGATGTCGACCGCTGCTTTTATGGCGCTTGGCTCCCCGTTCGGACCCTCGGGATTGACGTAGATCAAACCCATCTGAACGGCACCAAGAGGATTATCCAGATCACGCTCGCCTTTGTAGCGTTCGTCAGCGAGCCACTCGGCCTCTGCACCCCAGTTCACATCGTCTTCCGGTTCATAGACATCTTCGCGTCCACCACCGAAGCCAAAAGTCTTGAGACCCATCGATTCCAGCGCACAGTTACCGGCGAGGACATGGAGATCGGCCCACGAGAGTTTCCGCCCATACTTCTGCTTGATCGGCCAGAGTAGGCGACGCGCCTTATCGAGGTTCGTGTTGTCGGGCCAACTGTTCAGCGGTGCAAATCGAAGCTGACCGGAACCTGCACCCCCTCGACCGTCACCAATTCGGTAGGTTCCCGCGGCGTGCCAGGCCATCCGGATCATGAGCGGACCATAATGGCCGTAGTCGGCTGGCCACCAGTCCTGAGACGTTGTGAGGACGTCGACGATGTCCTTCTTTACCGCGTCGAGATCGAGTGTCTTGAACTCTTCGGCGTAGTTGAAGTCGTCGTTCATCGGATCCGACTCCGGCGCGTTTTGGTGCAGGATCTTTAGGTTCAGCTGGTTTGGCCACCAGTCCTTGTTGGACCTCGACCCGACCGACGTGTTCGCACCCGAGTGGAACGGGCATTTGCCGTTTCCTTCTGCCATCTTCCGACTCCTTTTGATGAAACGGTACTAAGAATGCCGCTCTAAGCGGCGTTGTTTACAATTGGTAACTATTGATTGGGATTCTCAAGGTGTTGATGCAAGCTTCTGCGTTTGACAGCTTCGGCAATAGCCGTAGAACTCGACCGTCGAACCGACGATCTCACAGTGATCCAGCGCTTCGCTCATCTCAGGCTCGTGACTGACCGGTATGTCAGTAATCTCGTTGCACGCTATGCATCTGAAGTGTCCGTGCGTCTCCGTCGATGCATCGAACCGCGTGGCGGCGGCGTGGCCGAGGTAGATTGGCTTGACGAGTCCAACGTCGACGAGCGAGTCCACAGACTTGTAAATCGTGGCGACGCTGACCTTTGGGAAGCGTTCGCGAACCGCAGCATAGATGTCGTCTACGGTCGGGTGGGACTCGTTCTCATTCAGGAATGAATACACCGCGAGACGTTGACGTGTCACGCGGTAGCCGGCCTTTCGCAGCCGGTCCTGAGCCATATCGAGGGTGGTGTGCAGAGTTTCAGTTTGATTCAATGCAGGCATAGCATAATGAAGATATAAGCCGCAGGCACCTTGTCAATAATGGTTATCAATAAGGATTCTGCCGGATTTGGGTATGTCCTTGATATCGAGAGAGATAAGCTGCAGGTTGCGTTTGGGATGCATATTCGGTCTTTGCACAAGTCCCGTGGCACACAGATAACCGGGCTCGATCCGGCACAGGAACCGGGCGAGCAGACCTTCGAATGTTTGAGGTCCGCCTTCCTGGAACACCACCTGCTCTGTGTTCGGATCTCGCCCCTCACCGTGCTCCTGCACGGTGGTCCTTTCCGTTCGTCTGGCGATATATTCAGCTTGTGGGCTTCCTTCGCGGATCTCCAAGACCTACCTGTAGTCCGCACCCGTCAGGCTATTCAGCACGGACCCCTGCCAGCCCCGCAATTGCTTCGCGAGTTGTTCGGAAAGTTCATTTTCCTGGTTGACCAGGTTTCGAGTTTCTCCAGGATCGTTCCTCACATCGAACAGTTCACGGCCCGACCCTTCTTGACCATCGACAACGAGCTTGTATCGGTTGTCGAGTATTGCTCGAGCTCCCATATAGTGCTCTTCTTCTATCGTCGGATGATGCTTGTTTTGGAAGTTTCGTGTGCGAATCCCGCGCAGAAGCTTGACCAGCGGTGTGGTGCCTTTCTGAAGTTCCGCATCGATGTAATCGGAACCGGTCTCGAGAGAGGTCCTGTAGCGCCAGAAGCAGATCGGGTCTGGACGCTCCGTCATATAGCCATCCAAAACGGGGACAAGACTGAGCCCGTCGAGCGGCCGGTTCGGGGGCGACTGGCCCGCGATATCGCAGAGTGTTGGCAGGATGTCGTGGGTGACGGTGTTGACATCAGAGACCATTGGTTGTTGGATTCGGGCAGGCCACTCGATGACGCCTGGCACGCGTATACCGCCCTCGTAAACCCTTCCCTTGCCGCCTCTCAGCTTTGATACAACCATCCCTTCTTGTGGCGAACCGTTGTCGCCGCAATACCACAACAGTGTGTTGTTTCGGATGCCCTGTTTGGAGAGGTGTGTTCGCAGCTGACCGATCGACCGATCCATTGCTGTAATCTCTGCATACCGCTCGCGCAAAACTTCACTGAGCGGACGTGTGGTCCGTCGGCCGGTCTCATTCGAGGTCAAGGAAACGGTTTCCTCGGGATACAGGTCGAGCTGGCTGTTGTACCGTTCCAGATCGCTTTCGTAGCCGCTGTAAGGTTCGTGTGGCGAGCCGAACCAGACCACGGCGAAGAACGGCTGTTTCTTTTCCTTCGCACTGTCGATGAATCGAGAGACTTCCTCTGCGAGGATCTCGGAGCTCTCACCCATATAGCGTGTGGGGGGGGCCCCGTCGCGTGAGAAAACCGGGTTCATCTCGAAGAAGTTGTCGTGCGAAAGCCACGTGTGGAATCCGAAAGCCCCGGGGTTGGTGGGTGAGGATGCCTTGACCGGACCGATGTGCCATTTTCCGAAGTGGCCGCAGACATAACCCGCGTCGGCAAGCAGCTTTGCGATGCCGATTTCTTCAGGGCGTGTCGACCAGCCTGGGCTGAAGGTCCCACTTCGATTTGGGTGTCTCCCTGTGATGACGCTTGCGCGGGTCGGAGAACAGACCGGGGTGGCGTAGAAGCGGTCCAGCCGAAGGCCGGTGGTGGCCATCTCGTCGAGAATCGGTGTGTGCAGGTAGGGGTGACCGTTATAGGCGGTCTCGTCCCAACCGTGATCGTCGCCCATCAGCAGGATGATGTTGGGCTGATCTTCAGCGTGAAGCAGTGACGGTGTGAGTAGGCTGATTCCTGTTGCGGCCCCAAGGAACTGACGGCGAGTGAGGGTCTCTCTACAGGCCATGGGCGAATCTCCAACCCTTCCAGATGTTGTCGGGTGTCGTCGGGATGTCGCCATGGAAGTGCCGGGTGTCAACCCACCACTGATGGTTTGGCCCAGGCCCGTGAACCAGGTCGTCAAAGAAGTCCCGATCGTCCAGTTGGTAGTCGCACGGGACGATCATCCGGAGGATCTGTGGGTCTTGGCCCGCGGAATGATTGACGCCGGCAGAATGGAGAAGTCGTGGATGCCAAATTATGACGTCTCCTGCTTCGCCCGAGAATTCGACGGGAATGATCTCGTGTATGGCGGCATCTCTGGCGATCGCATACCCTTCTGCTTGGTCGTCGCGGATTGAGCCGCTCTGGACGGTATCCCAGTAGGGATGTAAGCGGCGATGCGATCTGGGCCACACAGTGAAGCCGCCGCATTTGGGTGGCACTGCATCCACAAAGACCATGGCGTTCAGCTGGCCGGCGGTATAGTCGAGGTGAGGTGCGAGTTTCCCTGGCGTGCCCGGTGGTTTAGGGAATTGGCAGTAGACGCCACGTACCCGTCTAGCCCGCTTGATCGGTTCTCCGATGAAAAGCGATACGAGGGTTCTCATCCTTTGGTTGTTGGCGATTCCGTCCAGAAAGAACGGTTCGGTGCCGATTCCTTCGCGCGATCTCATCTTCCAGCTGTCCCCCTGGATCTGGCCGACTTGCTCATCCTCTTCCGTCCATTTGTCGACCGGCGAGCCGACCCAGGACTCGAGATCGTCACGTCGGAACAGATCCCGTGGGACGTTCTCCCAGACGTAGTCGATGATTCGCTCGAAGGCTTCGGGTTCGTCAAGGAAACCGCGCTTGAGCAGGAATCCGTTCTCCTTGAAAAAATCGATCTCTGGATCGCTCAGGGAAGCTTCGCCATTCGTGAAATCGGGGTCGGTAAAGACTTCTGCCTCACGGATCACGACATAGTCGGCGAGAGGTCGGTGTGCTGCGTGCCGTTCGCGATTCATTCTTTCTCCAATTGGTGTTCGGTTCTTGTGTTGTCGTTGAACTTGAGGCGTATTTGGAATCAGTTAGGATGCGGGTGAGACCAGGCCAAACAGGATAAGTGTGACCACGGGGAAGTCCAGAAAGACCCATCGACCGTCCCGGCTCGATGTCTTGATACTGGTGTCGACCTTCGCTGTTCCTGCAAGCAACTAGGCGTCGCCCACAATCATACCTATTGCGATCGCAGAAGGCACTGTGGTCCTGACCAGAAGGCTGATGTGAGCCCCCGACCCCAGATTCGCGGGCCCCGGCAGGGACCTCTATGCTTGGCTTATGCACGTCTCAGAATCGACTCTTTTCTCCATACGATCTATCTTTTTCGGGTCACGCTCACATCTGCTGGCTCACAAGGTCGTTTGTAGTATCATGCCGGTCAACCGAACCCTTTAGGGCCGTCCTGGTAAAACGGACAAGAGACGACTGAACAAGCAAACGCTAGTGCGCCAGATCAGCTCAAATGAGAACTGGGCACCATTAGAGTGGTGATATTGGACCTATGACGGACGAACAGATCGATGCATACGAACGCGATGGCGCGGTTACGATCGACTCGCCATTTACCGAGGGGGAGCTCGATCGAGCGGAGGCGGCGTGGGACCGGTTGAAAGCCAGTGGAGATAAGGCCTACAACGATCCGGACTACGTGGATGTGATTCAGCACCCGTATTTCGAAGAGGTGGCGAAGAAGGTGTTGCAAGCGGAGGGTGTTCATCTCTGGTGGGGTTTGTCGCCACACGAGCGACCGGTCTGGACAAAGCCGGTCGACGCGCCTGAGGTCCAGTGGAGAAACGGGACACACGTCGACATTCAGGCGACGTGGGAAGACTTCACGGCCATACCGCGCCGAATGCGGGCAGAGCTCTGGTTCTGGGTCAACGATGTGCCCGAGCACAGAGGTGCTATGCGTATTCTGCCAGGTAGCCATCGCCTGATCATGGAACACTGGAGCAGGATCCTGACGGACGAGCACAAGAAAGAGCTACCTCGTGTTCATGGGATTCGACCCGAGCCGAAAGAGAACGATCCTGCCTACCCTGAGCACCTGTCAGATCTGACAGGTATGTCCTGGCTGGAACAGAAACCGATACCCTGCACGGCGAAGCGTGGCCAGATCCTCGTTCTGTGCAGCGCCGGGTTGCATTCTGCCTGGCAGAATCAGGACAGCATTCCCAGGAAGGGCATGGGTACCGCGTGGGCGGCTAACGGAGTGATCTGCGGACTGCCGAAGAACCAGCGCAATGCCCTGATGGAATACCATCCTAAGCTGCGAGAGAAGCTAAGTCCGGATCGGGCCCATATCGTCCCTGAGACATTCGACTGGGTGACCGAAAGCAATTACGAGCCGAGATGGCCGGAGATGTTCAAGGACTGACAACTCGAAGAGGACGACTCGTGACGAACTCGACTTCGTATAATAACTACTTCGATACGGATGACATCGACGGAGCTCTTGCGTGCATGGATAAACACGGATACTGCGTCATCCGGCAGATGATCGATCAGTCACTTGTGGATGAATTGAAGGTTTCGATCGACGACGTACTCGACCCCGATCGAGATCTGCCTGAGGCCTCCAACCGATATCACATGATGCTCGCCGAGGCCTGTCCATCGCTCTGGAAGCTCGTCCAGCACCCGCAGTATCTGAACTACGTGCAGAAAGTTCACGGGACCGCGGATTTGTGTCTCCACCGATCTGCCGCGATTCTCCGGACGCCCGGTGAGCAGATGGGACGTTGGCATACGGATCACCGAGGTCACATCGATCCACCCAAGGGGCCGAATGACGTGCTGAATCGGTTCAACCTGCCGAGTGGGAGCTGGTTCTACCTGAACGGCAGCCATCCCGACCGCAGCGGAATCGCCGTGATCGAGGATTCGCACCTCCCCACCTGGCCGGGGCCAGAAGGCTTCGAGCTGACGCCGGATCGCTCCACCTTCCACCGGATCGGCGAAGCCGAGGACGCCGGCTGTAACGACATGGATGTCCCTGGCTGTGTGGCTGTCGAAGCGGATCCCGGTGATCTGATCTGTTTCGCGGCGCTCACGTATCACACAAACATGGAAACCCACGAACGTCGCTACTCGTGTGGGATCGGATTCAGGCCGAAGTCAATCCGGATCGCTGCGCCTTGGCCGCTCCCGCAGTCTGCGCTCGACATGATCGAAGGGCTGCCCGCTCACCTCCGGAAATACGCCGACGGATACACAAGCTTTGACCGAGAGTGGAAGCCATAGCCGGACAATCGGTCGAGAATCTTAAATCGAAGATTGGGAATGGAGAAACATGGCGTTCGAGTTCAGCGATAGACACATCGAGACATATCAGACACGGGGCTATACGGTCTTCGAGCAGATTTTGCCGGCAACACTGATAGCAGACCTGCGACGGGTGACCGATCAGGCTCGCGAGATGGCGAGGGACGAGGGGGGGGCGCAAGCCCAAAGGCTTCAGCCGATCGCGAATTACGATCTGGAGGCACAGCCGTTCAGGGACTACGCGGATTTGCCTGAACTTGTGGATGCCCTTTCACGCGTCTTGACCCCAAGGCATCGGCACGGGGATCTGGAGTATTTGGGTGTGCTCTTCGAGCCGCGCGATCTGCCATGGGCTACGCACTGGCATCGAGATTGGCGGGACAACGTCGCAGGTTTGCCGCTGGACATGTGGGACGAAGTGTTCGCGGACATCGATTACTTCAACCAGATCAACTGCGCGCTGTATGAAGATAGCTCTACCTGGGTCGTGCCGGGCAGTCATCTCAGACGAGACCTTCCTGGAGAGATCGAGAGGTTTCCGGACCGACCGGTTCCGGGCCCAGAAGTGGACGGGAAGACCTACGAAGAGCGGGAACGAACATGTCTCACATACTGCCAGAGCATGCCCGACGCCGTACAACTACATCTGGAGGCAGGCGACTTTGCCCTGTATCGGAATACGCTCTGGCACATCGGGAACTATGTTCCGCACAAGAAGCGCGCGACGTTGCACGATGGACCCAAGACACCCGAGTTCATTCGATTCATAGAAGAAGCGAGAGAGATTTCTGTGAAGCGACGTGAAGCCGGGCACGGGATGGAGAACCCGAACGCGTGAAATCGTATGTCTACACTAGCGGTCAGGATGGCTACGATACTTATCGGATTCCGTCGATCCTCCGCGCTTCGAATGGCGACCTTCTGGCGATTTGTGAAGGTCGTCGAAACTCTCCTCGTGATCACGGCGATATCGACCTGCTAATAAAGCGATCGACCGACGACGGGGAGACTTGGTCAGACCAGCAGGTGATCTACGGTGAAGAAGGAGATATCACGATCGGGAACCCCTGTCCTGTGTTGGATCGCGAGACTGGTGTCATCTGGCTGCCCTTCTGCCGAGACAACAAGGATGTGCTTGTCGCAAGCAGTAGTGATAACGGAGATACGTGGTCTGCGCCGGTCGATATGAGTGGTACCTGTTCGCATCCTGATTGGGATTGGTATGCGACAGGGCCGGGTGTCGGAATCCAGCTGACTAAGGGTCCGAACAAGGGTCGCCTCGTGATCCCGTGCGATCACCGGACAGATGGTGCCTATGGGAACGGGTCACACACGATATACAGTGGCGATCACGGGGAGACGTGGCATTTGAGCGAGCTGATCACACCGGGAGCGAACGAATGTCAAGTCGCCGAACTGTCGGACGGTAGGCTGATGATGAACATCCGTATGCAGACCTACAGTCAAGGACTGCGTGGTGTTGCTCTCAGTGGAGATGGCGGCGGGACGTGGTCCGACATTGAACACGATGCGCAGCTTCCGTGCCCCAAGTGTCAGGGTTCTCTGATCGGCGATGGAGAGCAACTGCTCTTCTCAAATCCCGTTCCTCCCAAAGATCCGAGTCCGGATAAGGGCGAGCGGGTAAATCTGGTGGTTAAGCAAAGCAAAGACGATGGTCGAACGTGGGAATCGTGCGAAAAGCTTCACGCAGGGCCGGCGGCATACTCGTCACTTGTGTTCCTCGGGGGCGGACAGGCAGCCTGTCTGTTCGAAGGAGGGCAGGATGAGTTCCGTGAGCACCTCGTTTTCTCTCGGTTCACGGTGTGATGATTTCTCAGATGTCCACGGAGAGAATCAGACAGTTTCGGGAGGCAGGGTTCTGTCTCGTCGAAAAGCGGATGTCCGAGAAAGATGTGCGGGCCATTATGGATAGGGATGATGGCTATTGATTCGAGCGATCTCCCGAATTGCGTGATGAACCCGCATCCTACGGATGATCGTTTCCTGCGATTCCTCAAGCTGCCGAAAATCTTGGATGTTATTGAGAAGCTGGTGGACGAACCTGCGCTCGTCCGTGCCTTTCTAGAAGTCGTGGATCAGATGCCCGGCACCCGGGAACCAGATGAAATCTACGAGCATGCCGACCCCGACCCCGACACAGTAGCCGACGACTGTTCCGTAGAAGAACGGCTTTGCCATCTCGTACGCTGCCGGTCCTCCTAGACGAACGATCAACAGTTTTGCCGCCCAAGTGATGAAGATGCTCAGTGCGTAGAATTGGAGACCGATCGTGTTCTGGAAAGCCAGACCAAGCGGATGTAGGGGCCACCAAGTGACGCGACTCCTGACCAGGGCCAGAATCGCAGCTTGCACACCTCCCAGCAGCCAAACACTCATTTTCTGAGGATCAAAAACAGTCCGCTCTGAGTCGGACAGGGCTGCTGCCGTGCCCCCGAAGATGCCTAGTGGTCCTTCCCAAACGGTCCACGAACGGAGGAGCAATGCTCCTTCCTGGTAGCAGAAGTAGATGATGGTGGCTGCGCACACGCAGAAGCCTGTCGCGAACGCGGCGACCAGTGCCGCGTGCCCGATCCCGCGCCCCTTCTTGACGATGTCCATCAGCTTGAGGTGATGGGTAAGCGTCTGCAGCGTCTGGATCCGTGTACCCCCGAAGAGCATAGGACTGTCCGCCAGCCTTAGGGCCACCAGGTCGCTGGTGCCCATTGTCGCAGTGCCTGAGACGATCCGGACAAAAGCGCCGCCCTTGTTCCAAACTGGAAACAGGTATCCGAACCCACTTGCGGCGATGTATTTGATCGAAGCGAAGTAGCTGATGAACATCAGGATCAGCTGTGCCATGGCCAGCGGCGGGCTCATGCCCAGACTTACGAGGAATCCGAAGGCATAGACGACGCATACGCCCAGTCCCAGGACAGCCAGCCGGTATGGGATCGGTCCGTCCCCTCGGTGCCCCAGCCGGCAGGCATCCCAGACGTNGCGAAGATGTCGACGGGCGGTCCAAACCGACCAGAGAACGAGAACGGTCATGGCGCCGTGACTCTCGAGGTTCACAATCTCGGATCCCTTCGACGGTTGCCCTGCGACTCCGATCGTCAGGCCCGTGCGGGCGATGGTGCCGACTTTGACCATCGAGAGCAAAGCGAAGAACCAGAAGCTGAAGAGCAGATCAAGACTGCATAGGTAGCTCAGCCCGATAACGGTTGGGAGCACGCGTATGAAGAAGGGAGGAAAGCCCCGCGCAAAGTGGAACATCTTCGTGCGACGCTCATCGAAGAGCGTGATCCGTGGNACGTTCGGATACCAGTAGCTGATCATGTTCCAGAAGATGATCCCGGCCGTCCACCCGAAGCCTGCCCAGAACAGCGGTCGCCGCAGGATCACTGGGAGGGCGCGACCCTCATCAAAGCCATCCATCATCTCGACGGGAAACTGCGCGAGCGGAAAGGTTAGCCGCTCTGCATCCGCCCATTGCCTGTGGAAGATGCAGATGGTGAAGTATCCGGCACCCATCAGGGCAAGCGCGCCGGAGAACCACCACCAGAGGGGCAGTCCCCAAGCTGACCACGGAACGATTTCCCCTGGAGCTAGACCAAAGTAGAACCCGCCGACCACGTCGGGTGTGAAAGCCGGGAACGCCCACTGGGGGAGGACGTCGAAGAAGAGTTCCTCCCAACGGTTCTCGGGCGAGGCGAAGAAGGAAGGCCCCGGCATCGCACCGACGAGATATCCCATCCAGCCGACACCGGGCATCATGCCAGCGACCCAGGCCGTCGCGAACACGACCATCATCTCCGTACGTGTCAGCATCCAGGCAGGTCGCATGCGTGCGAGAAGTCCGTTGATGGCGAGCCAGACACAGAACCACAAAACCAGTGCTACGGGAAAGTTCGACTTCACCAGGGAGGTCGCAAGCAGAACCATTTCCCAGTAGGTCCCAACGAAGGCCACCAGAACGGCGGTCGCGAGTCCGAGGAGGACGGAACGCGTCGTGATTTGCGAAGGATCTATGCGTTGGGTGTCTGTGGGAGCTGTGTTCAGCGCATCGGTCATCGTTGACAATATCATACACACTCGCAGGAATAGCCCGCGTCATTTCATCTGCGAGACCTGCTACTTCAGACACATATTTAACCACAAATCACGTCTCACCCACACAGGATCACTATGCCCAGAATTCTGATAGCCGAGTGCAAGCAGGAAGTTTCGACGTTCAATCCCGTGCCGAGTGAGTATGAGGACTTTCGGACCATAGAAGGTCCTGAGATGCTGCCATATTTCCGCAACGTTGGTCAGGAAATGAGTGGTGCCCTTACCGTGTTTGATCAGGATCCCTCGATCGATGTGGTCCCGACGTTTGGCGCAAAGGCGAATACGTCGGGTGGCGTTCTGTCGGCCGACGGATGGAACCGGCTGAGCGAGTCTATACTCGAGGCAATCAGCGAATACAGTGACGTGGATGGCGTCTACTTCTCGTTGCACGGGGCAATGCAGGCTGANAACGAGAACGATCCCGAAGGTTTTCTCCTGCAAGAAGCCCGCCGGTTGCTTGGCGAAACGATTCCGATTGTGATCTCGCTCGACCTTCACGGCATTCTAACGGATCGCATGCTCACACACAGCGATGCCGTCGTGACCTACCACACCTATCCGCACGTGGATTTCGTGGAAACGGGACAGCGGGCAGCGAAGGTCCTGTGCCGAATCCTGAATGAAGACATCCGACCGGTAACGGCCCGCGTGAAGATCCCGGTACTGGCTCGCGGGGACGAAATGATCACGGACACGGGTGCAGTCAGNGCGTGNATTAAGTTGGCACAGAAGATCGAAACGGAACCGATGGGTGTGTCCGCCGGCGTTATGTGGGGCAATCCGTTTACGGACGTACCCGAATTGAGGACCAACAGCCTGGTCGTGATGGATGGAGACGAAGAGATTGCGGCAGCATACGCCCTCGAACTGGCGGAACTCTTTTGGTCCCGTCACGAGGGAATGCAAGTCCCCCTGACGTCAATCCAAGAGAGCGTGCGCATTGCGAAGATGGTCGAGTCCGGAACTGTAGTCATAATGGATGCCGCAGATGCGACAAGCTCTGGTGCTTCAGGAGACAGTAATGCGATTCTGCGCGAGTTGGTTCGACAGGANTACTCGGGTCGAGCTCTCATACCTGTCGTGGACCCGGCCGCTGTTGAAACCGCTTTTATGGCTGGAGTGGGCGCAATGATCAACACGAAGGTCGGTGGAGCTTTCGACGGTTTGAGATATGAGCCGCTGAAGCTGACAGGTCGGGTTCGGATGCTGACAGACGGAAAGTTCAAAAGCGAATCCTTCGGGTGGGACTGGGACTCGGGAAACACAACGGTTCTCGAGACATCGAATGCGACGCTAGTGATTGGCACACGGCCCGTCAGTCTGTTCGATCGATCATGGTTCTACGCCCACGGTCAAGACCCTCAGCAGTTCGACCTGGTNGTCGTCAAATCGCCTCATTGTGAGCCGCACATGTTTGCCGACTGGTGCAGTCGGCTGATTAACGTAGACGCTCCGGGTGCAACAAGTGCCAATCTCCACAGCCTCGGCCATACGATCTGCGAGCGGCCTGTCTTTCCTTTGGATCCGATCGGCGGATATACACCTTCTGCTGATTTTTTTGCGCGATGACTTCGTGAAATCACTGAAAAAATACGCTGCATCGCCGATATTCTTCAGGACTGAATGATCGAATACACGAAAATACGTTCAGGGGAGCCTGTGAACTAGGGGATATCCCGGATGGGAACGTACGGCCGAAGACGAATTACCCGAAGGGGTTGGCACGGATCCGGCCCCACTCGAAGCTACACCCCAGGCAGGAACGGAAAAGCAGAATGGCGGTTGAGTCGAGAGACATTGCATTCGACCTGAAAACGATCGAACGAGACCGAATCATCGCGAAAGCTCAGCGGTATCTCCCTGAAGAGCCACTGACGGTGACGGGGGAACAATGCGAGCGGAGTGNAGGTGGTCCGCACGACTATTATTCCGAAGGGGACTACTGGTGGCCGAATCCGGAAGACCCAAAGGGACCGTATATCCGAAGGGACGGCGAGACGAACCCGGACCTTTTCTACGCACACCGGTATGCGATGGTGCGACTCAGCGAGATCGTTGGTACGTTCGCCTCTGCATATTTTTTGACTGCCGATGCTTCATATGCGGCGCGCGGAATTGCGCACCTGAGGGCCTGGTTCGCCGATCCCGAGACTCGCATGAATACGAACCTGCTTTATGGACAGGCGATCAAGGGACTTCATTCCGGGCGAAGCATCGGAATCATCGACACGCTTCACTTGACTGAAGTGGCTCTAGGCGCGAAGCTCCTTAGTGGTTCACGAGCGATGGACGCAGATACAGATTCCGGAATCCGCAACTGGTTCCGGTCCTATCTGGACTGGATACAAACGCATCCGTATGGGCAGACAGAGCGCGTCCATCCGAACAACCACGGCGTATGCTGGTCGATGCAGGCGGCTGCGTTCGCTCACCTGCTTGGGGACGAGGATGTGCTGAAGTGGGTTCGGAATCAATTCAGGTCCGTCTACCTGGATGAGATGATGGACGATCGAGGCGCATTTCCCGCTGAGCTGGCGCGCACGAAACCTTACGGCTACTCGCTCTTCGTGATCGATGCGATGGCCGGCGTTGCTCAGATCGCATCGACACCGGATGACGATTTGTGGGAATTNGGTCTCGAGGATGGTCGCGGAATGCTCAAGGGCGTTGAATTCATCGCTCCCTACATCGCCGACAAGTATGCCTGGCCTTTCGGGGAGGACATTCTCTACTGGGATGATTGGCCAGTGCGACATCCCAGCCTGCTTCTGGGCGCGCTTCGGTTTGGACGGTCGGATTGGCTGGCGTCCTGGTCGAATCTCGAGCCGGATCCGATGCCATTCGAGGTGCAGAGGAACCTTCCTCTACGACATCCTCTAATCTGGTCGTAGTCGGCNTAGGTAGTTCTATTTCAAAGAGCTGTGCTGGGTCCTCGTCCAAAGGACGACCAGAGATTCGCCGATTGTGATCAGCTTCCTGCGTCGCCGTGAGTAGGGTGAGTCGCTCCCGATCTTTATCTGCAACTTCACGCCCGCTCCAAGATCCCTCTGCCGGGTGGGCGTATTCATCCCCGGTGAGCATCGCGCAGTGCTGAACAGTGACGCCTAGATCTTCTTAGGGGACATCAAGGAGGGAACCTCGGCGGTGTCTACTCGGAGCCGAAACCCGAGAACGGTCGGGATTACAGCATCGCGATCCCGGTTTCGCCTTTCGCCGTGGTGGTATTCAAACACGACGACCCCGGAAGAGCGTATGTTGCTCCACGGGATTGGAAACACTCTTGNAAAGACTGAAGTTTCTAAGTCCTTTTCCGCGTGCGGGTTGTTCCCAACCAGTGCATCATCCGCTCAACAATCGCGTGCTGGTTGTCTGCGTGGCCCTGCTTGGCATAAAGGTTGTACAACTCATTTGGATCTTCACGCAGGTCGTAGAGCTCGCCGTATTCCTCGCCAGGATAGAAGACCAGCTTCCAATTCGTCGATCGTGCCATGATCCGTGGTCCGTGCTCGGAGAAGACGGTCTCGTGCAGAACCTGATCCTTGCCTCCCAGTAGGCCGCGCATCGACAAGCCAGCCGCGCCATCCAGTTTACCCAGCCCAACTAGATCCAGGAGCGTCGGGCCCAGGTCGATGAGTTCTACAAGAGAATCTTGTTCGCCGAGCGATTGAATTCCCGGTCCTGCGAATACGAGGGGTACACGCGCAACCGAGTCGTAGTGGGAAGAGAACTTGTAGACGAGACCGTGGTCGCCCAGGCAGTCTCCGTGGTCTGACGTGAATACGAAGACCGTATTGTCCANCTGTCCCTTCCTCTCGATCTCGGAAACGATCTCACCTACCCAATCATCGATTAAGCTGACGTTCGCGAAATAGTGTTTACGCATTCTGCGGATGCGTTCAGGTGTTGCCCGACTCCACCATATGGCGGCAGGGGAATGGCGTCCCTCTGACCCTTCCATAGACAGTCTCTGAGGCGGGGGCTTTGTGTCGAGCTCTCCTTCCCAGCCTACTGGATCTGGAATCTCGATGTCTGCGTATCGGTCCAGCGCAGATTCGGGAATGTCGTAGGGATCGTGTGGTCCCGCAAATCCACTCCAGAGGAAGAGCGGTTTGCNGAAGTCGTGGTCGTGTATCGACGCCACAGACCACCGGCCCACACAGTTGTCTATGAAGAGCTCCTCGTCGTGCGGCCAGATCGTGGCACCGAGATGGTCGGGCCAATCGGGTATTTCACTATAGTAGGTGCAGGCAGGCCGCTTCAGGCCGTGCTGAGCCAGATAAAGATCATAGTCGTCGGGGTCGGGGCCGTGATGTCCCTGTCTGTAGTTTTTATTTTCCACAACGGTTCGGTGGTTGAAGCCACACGGCAGGCGGATTGGCGNTGTATGCATCTTGCCGATGTTGACGGTATGATAGCCGCCGTCACGAAGCCTTTCGATCCAATTCGGCTGGTCAGGCGTCAGCCACGCTTCATTTTCATAGATGCCGTGTGTGTGGACATACTGGCCCGAGACAATGCTGTTGCGCGACGGTCCGCAGACGGCGCCCTGAGCGAAGGCCCGGCTGAATGCGACGCCACGTCTGGCTAGCCGATCGATATTCGGCGTAAGGACGTGGTCGAAGCCTAGACAGGAAAGCGTATCCCAACGTTGTTGGTCGGTCATGATGAGGATGATGTTAGGGGGCACGCNGGAGGTCCTGAGAGTCAATAGCAGTAATGGAAAACACCGAAGGACATTGATGGAACGGAAGGTGGCTTGGCTACGTGCAACGCACCACGATATAGGCGATACGGATGGACAGACCCCGAGGGAAAAGATGTCTCAACGGGGCACCAATCAATAGCTAGGGCGCGCACGCTAGCCCGAATATCTAGGGAAGACTGATATGCTTCCGGACACACGGAATACAGGAATCATGCGGACCGACTAATCGTAAGCTGCAACCATATAAGGGTGCGTCCAATCCATGTCCGTCAGGGGCCTTGGATTGTCTATCCGACCGACGGGCCTGCAGTTCTTTCCCTTCACACCGCTCCGCTCATCACCCAAGTCGTCCCTACAGGAATCGGCNAGGTCAGTCAGCTCCTTTACGATTTTGGGTTGATCGTCAAAGTGATCTTGTGTTTCCCCGATGTCATCATCGAGGTTGTAAAGATGATCCTCATCGAAGTGGAGCTTCCATGGACCACGCCTCACCGCATTGAGATGGTTCCGCCGATAGTAGTAGAAGGCGTCGTACGCCGACTTGGCNTCATCCTCAACNAGAAGCAGATTCCCGATGTCATGGCCATCCAGATTCCGATCTGTTGGCGTATCGGCTCTCGCGAAATTGGCGAAGGTNGGCAGAAAGTCCATGGTAGTAGATAACTCCTCACAAACTGTGCCGGGTTGTATCTGACCGGGCCATCTGACGATACAAGGCTCACGCATCCCGCCTTCCCATGTTGAACCCTTGGCGCCTCGGAGGCGACCGTTGCTTCCGCCTTGCCTGCCGTTAGAGCCGTTGTCCGAGGTGAAGATGACCATGGTATTGTCATCGATTCCGAGTTGCGACAGTGTGTCGAGGATGACACCCGTCGTATGGTCAATGTGCTCGACCGCAGCGCCGTATGCGCCGTTCTGAGATCTCGCGAGGTAAGTGAGCGGTGCGTAGATCGGGACATGGACATACATATGGGCGAAGTAGAGGAAGAACGGGCCGTCCTTGTTCTCTCGGATGAAGTTCAAGCATTCGGTGAGATAATTCTCGGTCAGCGAAGCCTGATTCGGGTCGGTCTCGATGACACGATCTCCACGCAGGAGTGGAAGGGGTGGGAATTGATATTCTTCCTGCTTCGGGTGATCTGAGAGCATGTCATTGCTGAAAGGGATTCCGAAGTAGCTGTCGAAACCGAACTGTTNCGGCAGGAATTCGGGCTGATCACCAAGATGCCATTTCCCGACCATCTTGGTCGCGTAGCCCCCATCCTTGAGCAGGCGAGGCAGTGTGATCTCATCTGGGTTCAACCCGAGAGGATCGCCAGGGAACAGCGTCCCNTTGCGATACCCGTAGTCGAGACCGACGCGCTTGGGATAGCAGCCGGTCATCAGCCCTGCACGGGACGGTGTGCATAAGGGGGCAGGCACATAGAAGTCTGTGAACCGCATCCCTTCATCTGCCATACGGTCGAGACGGGGAGTACGGTTCAGTTCCGATCCATAGCAGGTCAGGTCACCGTAGCCGAGGTCGTCGCAGAAGATAACGATGATGTTGGGCCGAGTTTCGGGTGTGTCCATGGGATTCCTCTGGTGGCTTATTCAGAGACCTCGAAGGTGCGCAGAACGAGCGAGGTCACACGATCGGAGGGCTACCAGGGAAGCGAGTTCGCTACGACGGCCTTGCGCATATTGCTGAGCCAGGCACGCCAATAGTGCGTCGCGCGGCTTCCCTGTGGCAAGTAGGCAGGATCGATTTCGTAGGTTTTTCCACGCTCGATGTCCGACTGTAGGTGCGGCGCTAAAGACGAGTACGGAATCCAGGCAAAGGTGCTGCGTTCGTTATATGCGTCCGTGTTTTCAGGCGGCGTGTGGTTAGTGACTGCTTGCGCTGGTGCGAAATCGACTTCCGCGAAGTATGCAGCGAACTCGCCATCCATAACCGGTTTCTGGTCGCCGATGCGCTCACGAACGTAGGACCGTTTGTAGTATCCGCGTGATTCCTCTTCCCCTTTGTGAGCAGCCGTTTCGGCTAGGGTTTCACCTTCGCGGCCTCCGCCACCGAAAGCGGCCCATCCACGCTCTCCGCGTGTGTGTTCTGCTAGGAGTAGATAGATTTCGCCACCAGATTTGAAGTAGAGCACGACTCCCGCGGGTGGTTCGGCAGCACTATTGCCGACCAAAAGTGCCAGACCGACCAGAACCAACAATGCCCATCTCTTCATCTTATTCTCCTCAATGAATCATCGTCAACGCGCTCGCTAAAGGGATTCTCCCATCGCTGGAAGGAAGGCTGTTCCGAGCTATGGCTGACCATAACTAAATCGGTTGTCCCCGTCCTTGCCGCACAAAGACAAGATAAGTCAGGAGAGAGGAGATCGCTTCGAACATACGGGGCAGGCCCCAATGCGAAGTGGATAGACCCGGTTAGCAAGCGGGATCTGGTTGACAGGCGGGGCAAAGATAGAGGCGACGTCCGGCGAACTCGATCTTTTCGATTGGTGTGCCACACGTGTAGCAGTGGTCGTCGTCGCGGTTGAAAGCTAGGTGTCTGTAGCCTGCTCGGGTCTGGCCGGAAGCCTTCAGACGCCGAACACGCCGAAGGTCGTTCGTGATCCCTCCGGTCTTGTAAGATTGACGCGTGATATTACGGATCGCCTGGGCGAGTTCGTGTCGCTGGTGATCTGTCAGGTCAGACGGACGCCATTCAGGATGGAGCCTAGCAGCGTGGAGAATGTCCGAACGCAGGTAGTTTCCGATGCCGGCTACAAAGGCCTGATCTAGGAGCAGCACGCCCAATGGTCTGTTCCTGAATCGTTTGTTCTCGAGCTGCTTCACTACCGAAGAAAGCCGCACGCCGGGTTTCAACACCTCCGGCCCTAGATTGGCCACGTACGGGTGGGCGTAAACCTCCCCTGTATCCCAAACATCGATCTCTGATGCGCTGTAGAGAAGGGCATCAGCAGAGACGCTACGGAGAGCCAGTCGTAGCGAACGACCCGTATTCGGCGGCTCGTTCGATGGCGTGACGAACCACTTCCCGTAGAGCTGGTTGTGTGAGTAGATCGTCTGGTTCGAACTCAGATGCGTCAGCAATGCCTTGCCACGAGGCTCTACGAAGGTTATTGATTCGCCGATGAAAGTCTTCTCGTAGGATTTCAGATGTTCGAAGGCGAAGAAGACCGAGATGAGCATCTGGCCGCCGATGGCTTCGTTCAACCGATCTGCTTCCTGCTTTATTTCTGGACCTTCAGGCATAAACTCTAACTACCTGTAAACAGGGCACTCAGCTAGGTGAGACTATGGTATTAGAACAACCTAACATACTGTTGTTTATTGCGGACGGCATGCAGTCACGCGTCCTGTCCACAGGACACGACTGTCGAACACCCACGATCGATCGTCTGATCGGTCGAGGCCTGCATATCACCGGGGCGCACACGCCGTTGCCGACCTGCTCTCCTGCAAGGGCCAGCCTAATGACCGGTTTGCTGCCCCACAACCACGGCGTGCTGGAAGTTGAGCACGGTGTGGATCCGGACCAGTGCGTGCTCAGGACTGAGCATCCGCACTGGGCACAGCGACTTCGAGACGCCGGTTACGATACGGGATACTTCGGGAAGTGGCACGTAGAACGGACGGGCGAGCTCGAACCCTTTGGGTGGAATACATTCGACATTCGTGGTGCAAGGGGTCACGCAAACGCATCGCAGAAGGGGCTGGGAGTCGATGAGTCGTTGGATCCAGACACGGTGCGAATGTATGAAGGTCCGGAAGGATACAACGATACGCTGAAGTATGCCGTGACGGATGTGGCGGTGAACGATCGTCCCATCGGCGGACCGGCGACGCTTGCTTGTGAGTGGCTCGAACAGGCGCGAGATACGCCGTGGTGTTGTGTCGTCAGCTACTACGAGCCGAACGAGGCACTGATCGTCGGTCGTGATGCCCACGAGCAGTATGACGTCGATGCTTTGAAACTACCGGCGAATCTGAAGGACGATCTGACGGATCGGCCGAACATCTACAGGCGGGACCAGCAGATATGGAGCAACATTAGTGACGACGAGTGGCGGCAGATCCTTGCATGCTACTACGGGCGCATCACGGAGCTGGACGGACAGGTTACGCGTGTGATCGATAAGCTCGAGAAGACAGGAGATCTCGACAATACGGTGGTAATCTTTACGGCCGATCACGGACGGTACGTCGGGAGTCACGGGCTTGAAGCACACAACTTCGGCGGGTTTGAGGAGATCTACTCAGTGCCGCTGGTCGTAGCCGGGCCGGGAGTCGCCGAAGGGGTCAAGACGCACGCACTTGTCGGATTCCACGATATCGGACCGACGATCCTGGATCTTGCAGGTGCCGAGCCGTTCGGGGTTGCGGACTCCAGCTCCTTTGCGGATCTGCTGGCGGATCCGGTAGAGGGTGGCGACAACCACCGAAGCGCATACGCGGAGTATTTCGGATCACGCTTCCGTCTGACCCAACGGATCTACTGGGAAGACGAGTGGAAATTCGTGTTCAACGGTTTCGATTTCGACGAACTCTACAACCTTGCTGACGATCCGTGGGAAATGCAGAATCTCGTGGGTCGCCCCGAGCACGAGGTCCGGATCAGACACATGATGGCCCGGATCTGGGAACGGATGCACGAGACCGGGGATACCACGCTCCTCAACTCGCACTACCACTCGATGCGGTTTGCCGCCATAGGTCCTAATGGCGGTCTTCCGTGGTAGAATCAATACGCCTAGATCCGGGTCTATCGTATATTGAAAGTTGGTTTTGAAAAGGGATCGGCCGTAAATCGAACGACAGAAGGAAGATATGCCCGAAGTACAGGATATTCTTGTGTTCTACCAGACCAGCCCTGGTCTCGACGTCGCACCCTCTGCGTGGGCTCGGTATGAAGCCTCGAAAGGGACCGGGATCGAGGATCTGATTGAGGAAGATGAACCGCCCTACCCGAACGCGATGCACGCGATGCGCGACGGATGGCAGGTCATACAGATGAGCGAGTACAAGCACCGCTCGGAGGAGGAGGGCTATGAGCTCGGGCCGATTCCGTATCAGACGGTGATGTCAAGATTCAGCGAGCTAAAGTCATAGGGGGCCCAACGGATGAGTGAACACCTGATTTCGTCGAAGGATATGGCTCGGTTTGTGGCGTCGGGATACTTGCGCTACGAGGACATCGTGCCAAAGGATCTGTGCGAAGCCTGTCGGACGGAGATGGAGAGCTTCGGGGGATACCTGTCTGTGGGTATGCCTTTCGAAGAGACGTGGCCCAAAGAAGGAGCTCTGGGCGAGACCTTCCGGCTTCCGAAGGTCAAAGGGCTGATCGAGTCGCTCGTTGGTCCCGATCCGCTCTACGATCACCACGCAGCCCACCTAGTCAAAGCCGGTCAGCTCAAGGGTCCTGACATGCACCAGGATTCGGTAATCGATTTCCGGGAGGACTACTTTGACATCCAGCTCTCCTTCTTTCCGATGGATACACCGGATGAGATGGGAGGGACATTCCTGATCCCGGGTACGCACTTTCGGAACGTGCGCACAGGTGAGATAAGTGGGTATCAGCATATGGTCGGAAAGGTCTGGGCGAGCTGTCCGGCCGGCACGGTTTACGTATGGAATACCCGTGTCTGGCATGGTGCACGGAGCAATCACACGGACCAGCACCGCTACATGTTTAAGCTCCGATTGAACCCGACGCAGCCGCAGATCCGGAACTTCGATACGTCGGATCTTCAGGATCCAGAGATCGGCACGATTCTGAATACGCGCCACGGATGGGAAGGGAACGAAATGCGCTACGAGCTGATGAAGCGCGTGGAACAGTGGCGGTATGTGTCAGATCAGCCTGACTACGATCAGGGCGAGCGCTTCCTGCGACGGAGAGAATATCAGCCGCAGAAGGTGGCATAAAGGCGGTGAGAGTGACTAGCGTGTTGGGAAACTGCAGAGCTAGAAGAAATTCGAGAGGGGCTGCGATACGCATCGTGGTCCCTCTTGACGTGGGTGGAAGAGGAGGGCTTGGCTTTGTCTAGGAGCAAGACGGACAGGTTGGATTGGATGAATTCGCTGGCGTTTTACATCGTTATCGTCTCACTGATCGGGAATCTGTCGGCACAGACGGTTGTGCCACCGGCGACCACTCGAACGGTTCGGTCTACCCAGACGGATACGGAACCTCGGATTGACGGTCGACTGGACGACGCGGCTTGGGCACAGGCCGTACCGGTGGACGGGTTTCTTCAGCGAGAACCAGTAGAAGGTGCATCGTCATCAGAGCAGACGATCGTAAGGATCCTGCACGACGACAAGCGCATCTATATCTCGTTCAGGTGTCTCGATTCCGATCCGGACCGGATTGTTGCAAGTCGCATGCAACGAGACAGTGAGCTTCACGAAGACGACAACGTCTCCGTCATCCTGGACACATACAACGACGGTCGAGGAGGCTTCTTCTTCCGCACAAACCCGGCGGGTGCCAAGAACGACATGGTGCTGACCGACGAAGGCCGATCACGGAATGAAGCATGGGATTGTGTGTGGCGAAGCCGGACATCTCGAGATTCTCTTGGCTGGTCTGTCGAGATGGCTATCGATCTAGACCAGCTTCGTTATGCCGAGAGTAAGGATGCGGTCTGGGGGATCAACTTAGGGCGAGGCATCGTCCGAAAAAACGAACGCACCTATCTAGTTCCACCACCCCAATCCTACGGGTTTAGGGGCGGGTATCGGACGTCACTTCTGGGACGACTCGAAGGTCTGGGTGAACTGCGCCAGAAACCGCGTCTTCAGATAACACCCTACACGCTGGGCGGCACCGATCGTGAATTCGATGGTCTTGACCCGACCGAGCAGTCTACGCTGAATGGAGGTGTCGACCTCAAATATGGTTTGACGCCGAGCCTGACACTTGACCTGTCATACAAGACGGATTTCGCGCAGGTCGAGGCAGACCAAGAACAGGTCAACCTAACACGGTTCAGTCTGTTCTTCCCTGAGCTCCGGGATTTTTTCCTCGAGGGCGCATCGATCTTCGACTTTGGTGAGACTGTGTCCGTTCGTGGGAGTGGCGGCGGACGTCCGCCGACTCTCGTGTTCTACAGTCGCCGGATTGGGATCCAGGATGGTAACAACCTGCCCGTCATTTTCGGCAGCAAGCTGACCGGTCGCAACCAGGGCTTCCAGATTGGTGCGCTGAATGTGATGACCGAAGCAAAGACGTTTATCGAAGAGAACACAGAGAAGCGATTCGTCACCGATACCGGACTGCTCTTGGACGGGGAAGAGGCGAAGCTGACCAATCGCTTGATTGTCGACACACTGGATGTCGATGTGGTCGATTCGCTCGACGTTAAACGGACGAATGTCTCTGTTATTCGGGTCCGAAGAAACATTTTTGGTCGCTCGAATATCGGTTTTATCGCCACAAACCGTGGTCCCGGAGAAGATAAAGACTACAACCGCGTAGCCGGGATAGACGTGAACCTGTCGTTCTTCGATGCAGCCGTGAGCCTGAAGGGCTGGCTAGCGAAGAGCTGGACCCAGGGGCAGTCAGGTGACGACATCGCGGGATCGGGTGAATTCGAAATCAGACGTGGTAGTTTCGAGTTCGAGGCTTCGTATCTCGATGTTCAGAAGGACTTCAATCCCGAGGTCGGATTTGTGCCGCGGGATGATGTGCGTCAGTATAAGGTGGATGCCCGGCTCCGACCTCGCCCGAAACATCCGAAGATTCGACAGTTTAGTTTGGGTCCAGAGTTTGCCTACGTGACGGATCAGAATGATCTGCTGCAATCGAGCGAGTTTGAGTTCAGTGCGTACATGAACCTAGAGATTGGAGACTGGATCGGTGGACGCTACACGCGAAGGTTTGAGAGGCTTGATGAGTCGTTCGAGGTTCACGAGGACATCGAGATCCCGGTCGGCGATTATACCTTTCACGGTGTGGGTTTCAATTTCTTCCCGAGAAACGCTAGGAAGGTTGGAGGCCGTTTGAGTTATCAGCTTGGAGAGTTCTTCAACGGCACACGACATCGTCTGTCATCGGACGTGAGTATCAAAGTGACCGACAGGTTCACTGTCGAGAACACATATGGTTTGAACCGTGTGTCGCTGCCGGCAGGTTCTTTCCTGACGAATCAGATAACGAGCCGACTTCTGTATTCGTTCAGCCCTGATTTCTTTGTCCGTGGGCTTGTACAGTGGAACAGCGCTCGTAAAATTGTCGGCAGCAACTTTCTTCTGAACTATCGGTATGCACCGGGAAGTGACGTCTTTCTGGTCTACAATCACGCGTGGGATGCGGATAGCGAGATCAAGCAGAGGAATCGGTCGGTCCAGCTTAAGGTATCGTATTTCTGGAAGCGATGAACCGTCTATGCGAATCACGGGAATCAAGGTTGAACGATGAGCATACGAGAAGAGTTTCTTTCGAACTACATGGTCCACCTGAAAGGTGCGCTGCCTAGAGATCTGTGCGATAAGTGGGTCAGCGAATACTTCGATCGGACCGGTATAGATGAGTCGGATCCGGCGACGTTTCCGGAGGAAGCGAATGGTTTTTCGCAACGGACGATGAGTCTCTCGATCAAAGAGACCAGCCCGATGATGTGGGAGGCTGTATGCGAGCTCTTGGGTGAGGAGGACCAGATCGACACCCGAACGCTCGAGTTTTCGAACGGCTTCAACCTGAACACGAATCGGGGAGCTGACGAGCCGTGGCGAGGCCCGGATTCGTCGTCGCCGGGATGGCACAAGGACGGCTGGTTTTTCCGACATTTTCTCGACAGCCCCGAACAGGCACTCCTCTGCCTTGTGATCTGGCGAGATATTATGCCCCAGAGCGGCGGCACGTTTTATGCGCCTGACTCCGTTCCCCTGATCTGTCGGGAACTGCTCGCACACCCGGAAGGCTTGCCGCATTTCCACAGGTGGGGTCAGTTCATCGATCAGTGCAGCGACTTCCGCGAGCTGACTGCCGACGCAGGGGACATCATTATTCTGCATCCATATATGCTGCATGCACCGTCGCAGAATCCATCGGGACGAATCCGGTTCATGAATAACAAGGTGGTTTCGTTGAAAGAGCCGATGCAGTTCAGCAGACTTAATGAAGATCACAGTGCACTTGAAGCGAGCATTCTGCAGGCGCTGGAGATGAATAGCCTGGACTTCTCGATCACGCGGGAGCGAAAACGGAGCGAGGGCTTCAGCCGGATGGATGATGATAAGTATGCTGAGGTAGCGTGAGGGATGGAGGGGGTGAGGCGAAAGGCTAGACGGTAATGAGGTCGCCTTCTTTGTTTCGGTAGCGAATACGGCGGGTGCCGTCGAAAGAGATACGGGGCCAATTCCGGTCCCAGTTGTCCGAGTGATACGGGATATAATGTGAGGCGAGGACGTGACGCGAGCTTCCCGATTCGGACGGTGTGACGCCGCCGTGGATTGTGCGTCCGTGGAAGATGCACACATCCCCCTTTTCGATGTTAACCAACACTGGATCGACACCACTTTCGTTTGAGACCTTCTCGACCTCCGGAAAGTAGATTTGGTGCTGGTGATCCGAATAGTCCATTTCGTCTGGTTTGGGAACCTCCGCCTTCGTTACTAGTCGGCGCTTGTGTGATCCTGGTTCGACGAAGATCGTCCCGTTCCTTTCATCGACGTCCTCGAAAGGGATCCAAGTGGCTAGACAGTCGGGCAGGTAGTACTGGTCTTGGTGCCGTCGATGTTCGGAGCTAACGAAGAAGTGCATAGTCTGTATCGCTTCGACCGGACCGGCGGCGATCGTTTCGAGCACAAGACGAAGTCGAGGATGGATCATCCAAGACTCACAAAGCGGATCGTAAAGATGCTGGTTGAAGCTCCGTCGATACATCTCCTGAATAGCGAAGCCGTCCAGCTGTTCTTCTCCGGTCTCCAGTTGGGTCATATGCCGCCGAAAAACGTCACACTCGGCAAGTTCAAAGATACCCCGCAGTACTAGGAAACCATCTTCGTTATAGCTCGCCAGTTGCTCTGGCGTTAGGTTGCGCTGAGCTATGTCGATAGCCATCAGGTCGGGATTTCTCGGTCGTTTAGAGGCGTCCACCCTCGCCCTGGTCTGTCGACCTTGACCCCAGTCCAGCTTCGCCTCAGTTTCGCGAATGCGCTAGGATCTATCATCTCTCGTTCCGGGTTGTTCTTGTCCTGAATCACAAAGTAGGCTTCACCTGGGTGGCAGGCCATCGTGACGGGGTCGCGCTCAGGCGTGTAATCTTCCGGAACCTCTCCGAGGTTGCTCGGGACACTGAAGTCCTGGTAGCGAAGGTCCACGCTCCAGCGGACGACTTCTGTCTTGTTGTCGAACGAGGCATGTGGTGTCATAGAAGTCATGAACAGAACGGCACCCGCGGGCATTTCGACGGGAATCGCACCTTGTGGAAGGTCCTCAGGGGCGATCGCCAGATACCCTGCGTGGCCGCCTGTAAAGTGCCGGATGATTCCCTCATCCTGAACCTTAGGGATGACCCAGATACATCCGTTGTCGATCGTGGCATCGACGAGCGGGACCCAGCACGTGATCATGGCGTCCTTGTAGCAGTGCGGCAAGGAATAGCCGGCGTCCTGATGCCATGGGACCTCGCCACGGAGGTAACCAGGTACCTTTGGGCGAATCCGATAGATTGATGTCGCAACGATATCTGGGCCGATCAAGCTTTCGATGCAGTCGATCAAAGGGCGATGTCGAAGAGCTTTCAGGATTCCGGGGCCGTGAAAGCGTCCTGACCAGATCGACATCAGGATCTCGTGTGCTGCATCCGGGTTGCGCTCGTGAATTCGGGTCAGCCGTGTCTCGAACGATGCGTCCGAAAAGTCATGATCCAGAGTGCCTTCCGCGACGAGCTGAGTGCACTTTTCCTGGATGGCTCCCGTTAACCCGTCTTTTAGAAGCTGCAGATCCTCGTCATCATAGATGCCCGTCTTAACGACGTATCCCAGGTCGTTGAACTGCGCCAATTCTTTGTCTGTCAGACTCATTCGGATTCGCTGTCAGGTTGGCTGTGTCTCGTTAAGGTTGCGTTGGCGTACGGCCCCGGGTGAGTTCCTAGTGATTTGCTTGAAAGCCCAGTTGGACGCGGCTGTGGAACTGTAGCCGAGTTGTTCCGCGAGCTTGCTAAGAGGAGCGTCTCCTCCTTCAGCTAGGCCACGGCCATATAGGGCCGCAACTTGGCGACAAACGCCATGGGAAACTGCCAATTCGTTACCTGAATCGGGCCGCGAAGACTGAACGCGACACGGCGAGTGTCCAGTCTTGATCCGGTTCGGGATGAATCTGGACGATCGCACTACCGATCTGTTCGCCCTGCATCGTCCCCAGCCAAGGGGTTTGATCCTCCGGATTCTTTTCTATCCAAGAGGGTGAAGGGCCTCTACCTGGCGGTCACAAGTTACCCACGGATCGACATTAGTCCACGTGGCTGAGGATACCGAAAGGGTAAGCTAACGGCCTCAGTTAGGCTAGGCAAGGAGAGCGGGTCTTCCAATCGTCTGGGCTAGCGTGGACCATCCTCCTTGCCATTTGGTTCAGCCAGAACTTCAGTTAAAAGTTCCTCCTTGAAGAGATTCAGCTCGGGCACGTAGCTTCTCCAGTTAGCGCTTTAAGGGAGTCCTTGGATATTAATGACATTGAAGATGTCGTTGTGGCCGCGCTCACGCAGAAAGGTCACGAGGGAAGGCTATATGAAGTAACCGATCCGATACTTCTAAGCGTCCGTGAAGCTTTGGAAGAGGTCTCCAAGGTGATTGGCAGGGAGAGTCGCTTTGAGCAGGTGTCAATCGAGCAGTATGAGGAGATGCTCGTAGAGCACCAAATCCTGGACGACTTTACCTGGCTGATCGACTACCTGTTCACAAATGTGCTCGAGAGGCGCAATGCGTCCGTCACTGATGGTGTGCACTAGGCACAGAGACACGACCCCAAGGACTTCGAAAATCATGCCAGAGAGACGGTGAAACCGGGATCTGGAGCAGTTAACCTGTCAGTGCATAGACTCGCACCTGTTGGGGTTAAGTGCCGGTACGGTCAACGGTCGGTCTGCCGCTTCTCTGAACCGGTGGCGCACCAAGCAGGAGCAGGCTTAATTATGTCGGACTATGGCCCTGACATATTCGAGGAGGTAGATCGTGACGCCGGATGTCGCGTTGGAGAAACGGAACGAGATTTTGAAAGACGGTTTCTGCGTGATCGAAGACGTCGTGCCAGAGGTGTTCCTGCAGGAAATGAGGGACGAAACCGAGCGTCTGATCGCGAACCACCAAGAGCCAGCTGATCTTGTCTACCAAGGCCAGCACATAGGTATGAAGCGGGAGGACAACCCGGTCATCGACAAGCTGCTATCGTGGGAACCGTCGTATCGAGTCCTCGATGAACTCGGATTCGGCGACTTCCAGACGAGCGGGAGCATCATCATCCTCACCAAGGAAGCGAAGGGTCCACCACTCTACTGGCATCAGGACTGGATGCGATGGAACGATCCGATCAGTCTTTCACCGTGGCCGCAGACGATCTTCCTGAACTACTACCTGACCGACACGTCGGTCGAGAACGGCTGTCTCAAGGTGATCCCGGGCACGCACCACAGGCGCGTACCGCTGCACGACAAGCTTGTACCTGCGCACGAACAGGGCGCGCGATTCATCAAAGACGACCATCCGATTATGTTCGGGGACGATCCCGAACAGGTTCACATACCGGTCAAAGCCGGCTCCTTGGTCCTTGCCGACGCGAGGCTTCTGCACGCCGCAGGCCGGAACAGGACGGACGTGCGCAGAACGCTCGTACTGGCGTGGCACAGTCGTCCGATGGATACGATACCAGACTACTGGGACGGCCCGATACCGGAGGAAATCCTGAGTCGACATCCTGACGCGGAATATGAGACGTCTCGGATTCCGCTCGAATATCTGAAGTAGAGGTGGAAGCTACGGAAGGTACCGAAGGGTTAGCATCAACGGGGTGGGCGTCAATAGCCCCGGCTATCTGCGGAAAGAAAGGAAGCCGCCGAACTATGCGAATCTGCAAGGGACGCGCATAACCCTAGGTGCCTCCAGGTGAGAGACAGTTCTTGAGTCTTTCCCCTGGTCTCTCAGTGCCTTTGTGGTGGTCGGTTTTTCGGAAGGCAGAAACAATGCATACAACGATATCAACGACAGCAGATTTCATACAAAACTGGGATTCGCGGATCAACTTCCTGATGGATGGGGCGTGTGTACCGTTTTCCTACGAGTTCCCCTCAACCGAGGATATAGTCACCAGTTTGCAGGAAGAGGAAGCAACCACGGCGATCACTGGCGAGAAGCGAGAGACGGGCGACGCATCGAACGTGATCGACAGCTTTCGAGGGAAATCTCTGGACGATCTATCTGCGCGGCACTTTCAACTACGGTATCCGGATGTTACGAATCTTGATTGTGCAGGCGGATTGTTCGAGGGGATCACAGAGCAGGTGATTATCCCGTGGAAGCAGTACTTGCTCGAGAACGATTTTGGGTGGGACCGTTGTTACGTGCTCGCCCGAGTGTCGGGGCCGGATACGTGCACGGGGTATCACATGGATCGCTCAAATGTGCTGTTCTGGAATGTTCGGGGAAGGAAGCTGTTCCACGGTTTCAAGGATCCCGATCGGTGGGCACCGATCGAACGGGCTTTGGACAGGCGATCGGATCAGATCATGCCCGAGGATGCCAAGGAAGAGGACCTGCTAACGTACGACGTGGGGGATAACGCATTCCTGTGGAATCATTTGTTTACGCCTCACTGGGTGGATGCGCCGGAACTCACGTTCGGGATCAACTTTTCACACGGTGGGTTGAGGCATAAGGGTAGGATGTGTCGATTCGAAGAACACGTCTACGATTTGACGGGTAAGAATCCGAACGAAAGCTGGCATCCTGAGACATCGAGCAACGCGTTTCTCCAGGCGACTTGATACGCGGCTACAGATGCGGGGGTCGATTAAACAAGTGGTGTCGAGGTTGTTTCCCCAGTTGAGAGCGTGGCCTCGATGTGCCCTTCGTTCTGCCGAATTGCATCCGGAGCCGATCGAAAAGAGAAAGTAGGATCAAGCACCGCAGAGGTCCACATCCCCGTCAAGAATCAGCTGGTTGTGAGATGCAGGAAGATGTTGATCATCGATCCTGTTCGCGCCGGAGGTTCCAGAGTGGTGTGTCAGCAGGCTCGATCATCGATTGCGTGAGTGTCGTGCCAGTCGAAACGTTTTGGTTGAGTCGAGATCCCGTTGCGATGTGGTAGGGCATGGGTTCGTTACTTGGCGAGGCGGAAAGCTTGACTGAGGGGGCCAGAAATGTCTCCCACTTCGGGTCGTGGGCTCCGCGGAACTCTGTTCCTGCTGACAGGTCCTCCTTCGCGCGGCCAAAGGAGTCGTAGGTCTGCGACATGGTCCAGCCGGCAGTCGGTAAGCCTCGAAGAGCGGCGGTCAAGACTGAGTAAGGTGTCTCGACGCCACAGAGATGGTAGGGCCGGAAGATCAGGCAGGATGTGCCATCGTCGTTCATGATATGCCCCTTGCCTGACAGGACGTTACGAGAATAGTCATTGCTTGCGTGAACCGTGATATAGACACCGCCACCCATGCTGGTGTCGTTGTCGGCCCGCAAGTAGGTCGTCTGCTCAACGACTCCACGACCCTCAAGGATCCCTCCGTAGGCCGACGGTGCAAGGATGGACGGCATTTCAGTCGGCCACGCAACTGGATGATGGAATCGATCCCGCTCCACAGTCAGCCCCGTCGCGTTTGCCACGATGCCCTGTTCGGTCAGGTCATCCGTACGGACATCGATCGATTCGCCCAGGACATCCTTCCGTCGCGCGATGATGTTACACATCTCCGGGTTGCCTGATCCAATCGGCCTGAATAGCTCGGTCTCTTCCTGTGTCAGCTGTCGGCTCTTTCCGCCACGGTATCGGATTTGTCTTTTCTCGATGTCCGTGATGAAATGCTTCTCGCCGAACTTCCCGCCGCACAGGACTTCCAGACCGATATCGCGTGACCAGTCGATCAGGCTAATGATATGGCTGGGTTGATCGCCGTCCGCCGCGGTGTAGACGACTCCCGCCTGCTTTGCCTTCTGCCGAAGGATCGGGCCGACAGAGATGTCCACCTCTTTGGTGACCATGACAACGTGAATGCCGTTCTCGATTGCTTTCAGAGCGTGCTCGGCGCCTGCGGACGCATTGCCCGTGCTTTCGGCGATAACATCGATGGGCATATCTACCATCAGGCTGGCATCTTCGAGCACGACTCGTTTACCGGATTCGATTCCCTTCAACACATCTGCTCTGCTTCCCGCGACAAGGATTTGGTCCTCGTCAATCCCTGCTAGATGATACGCGTTGTGTGCGGCGTCGAGATTCCGGTCGGCCACGACCGAGACACTCAGGTTTGGGATGCTTTCTGCCTGTGTGACGATGGCTGTTGCATATTGTCCAGTGCCAATGACACCGGCGCGCACAATCCTGGATTCGTCGTGCATAAATTAGCTGCTCTGGTAAGGCGGACGTGCGCCGCCGTATGTGTGCCAGGGACTTGTGACCAGCCAGCCGGCGTCTATAGGCAGGTTTGCTCCTGTGACCGCGCTGGCTTCGTCGCTCATAAGGAAAGCGACAGCGTTTGCGATTTCCTCGGGCCGAATCATTCGGCCCTGAACGGTGTTGCCGGAAAGGTTGCTCGATTCCCGGCCGCCTGCTTCAATCCGTGCCTTGAGCGCAGGAGTCAGCGTGTAGCCTGGCGACACGGCGTTGACTCGTACGCCAGACCGACCCCATTCGGCTGCGAGGCACTCGGTCATCGAGATCACGGCTGCTTTGGCGGGACCATAGGCGTGCAGAGGTGTAGACCTCATGCCTGTGATGGATGCGATGTTAACAATGGCTCCATGGCCTTGTCGGGCCATCTGTGTTCCAAAGGCACGACAGGTTAGGTAGACGCCACGCTGATCAATGTTCGTCACGCGATCGTAGGTCTCCACATCAAGCTCGTGCGGCGGAGTCCCGCCCTGCAGGATTCCCGCCGAGGTGACGAGACCGTCGACCGCTGAGTGCGATCGTTCGATCGATTCGGCAACGGCTTCAATCGATTCGGCAGAGGAGACGTCTACCTCGACCGCGCCTCCACCGAGTTCTTTCGCCAACCTGTTCGCAGCGTCGATCGCGATGTCCGCGACCACGATCCGAGCACCCTCGGAGGCGAATCGTCGAGCGCAGGCTTCACCGATTCCGCTCGCGCCTCCTGTCACGACGATGCACCTGTCTTCGAATCTCTGTGACACCCGTCCTCCTTTTCAGCCAGCGTTGAGCAGCCGCTCCACGCGGAGCACCGTCGGGTGTCCCGGCCACCAGTTTTTCATCTGCTGGACATATGCAGCTGCACCGGGATTGCCGGTTTTGATCAGCATTAGCGCACGGATGGCGTGCCCCTCGATGTCCTCAGGGAAGACGTGCAGGAAGCGCTCGCTCTGCCTCAAACCCTTCTCGTAGTGACCCTGATTGCCCAGCGCGATTAGCCAGTCTCTGAAGTAGACCTTCTTCCGATGTTTGACGATCAGCTTCTCGAGCAGCATCTCGGCGATGTGCGGACGTCCTTCCTCGATCAGGGCGGTTGCCTTCGCGTGGATGGCCTCAGGATCGTCCTCAAGCTTCAGGTAGATCGTCTTCGACTCCGCTCTCGTAGCTTCGCGATGGTATCCTAGGGCCGATGACAAGCGTCCATAGTCCCGGTATAGAGAGGTGGCTCGCTCTTTGTCACCGTTGCGCTCCGAATAGGCAGCGCCCTTGGCCAAGATCTTGAGCCGATTCTTGAGGATAAACGGATCCATACCCGCGTCGGGGTTGTCGACATACGAATTGTCTGGACGGATGATGTGCAGGAGTTCCGCGTTTCCTGCTGTGACCGTGTGCAGAATCTCGCCCGGCAAGGCACGGTTCTCGCCGAATCGGACCGTCCCGAGGTAGAGATCCGGGTCCTCCCAGGCCCAGACAACTTCGTGAGCATCTGAATCGAGCTGGTTCAGAACAGCGTCGTGGAAGAGGCCACCCACACGGGTCGGACGGCCATCAACCTGTGGACCGTGTTCGCCTATCCACTCCAGTCCCTCCAGATACGAACTCTGTCCGGCGTCGGTGTCATAGGCCAGCCAGGCGCTGTCGACTGTGCCTGACAGGTGGTTGTAGTAACTCGACTGATACGGGTGGATGCGGATCGTTTCCCACGCTGTGAGAGCAAGCGTGAGACCGACGACTGCGCATAGCCCCTGACGGGCACGCGGGTCTGCCAACTGACGGAAGGCGGACGTGATCCCGAAGGCCGCGCAAATAGCCAGAGGCGGGAGGATGAAGAGAAGTTGGCGGATACCATCGGAAAGGTCGGCGCCGAGGAGAACGACGATCAGGATGGGGATACAAGCTGCGGCTGCGATCAGACCGAGGGACGGTGAGTTGCTTCGAATGAACCGATTACCCAGCAAGGCACTAACGATAGCGCAGATCAGGCCGATCCAGATCGACTCCGGGAGTACGAGACTCAGCAGAGCCGGGGCATACCATCGCGAGACTTCTGAGCTGCTTACGTATTCTCCGCCGAAGATCGTGAAGACTGGTGGGTTCGTCTCGGCGACCGGATGACCTAGAAGGTATGAGGGACGAAGCACAACAGCCGTGAGGATGGAGACGAATAGAAGCGTTCCTGCGCGGATTGCCCATCGGGATCGTTCTGGCCCAGGAATCGGAGATTGCCGGACTGTCAACACTATCCCTACAGCAAGGTATCCCAGGAGGCTTATGCCGTGGGGCTGAAGGGCGGTCGCGAAGCCGATGACGATGCTTGTCGGGAGTGTCGTCTGAACTGGAAGTGCATTCCCCCGACGGACCAGACAGACCATACCGTAGAGCGACCAGATGTAGGCGACGGCGAACGTGGTGTCTACCGGGTTGTTGAATATGGCTCCGTAGTAAACCGGCGTCAGCGTCAGGAGCAGTGCAGCGAGCAGTCCCGTCGAGCCGCTTCTGATTAGCTTCCCGATTCGGTATACGGCGATGATTCCGAGCAGACCGACGATCGCGTTTGCGGTATGGTAGGTCGTAGGCGAGGACAGTGGGGACAGTCTGTCGAGGATATGCAGCATCGCTCCGTAGAGAGTTCCGGACGGCTGAGTCAGCGTCTCGGTCAATCCGAGCGTGCGTGCATACCAGACCGCGAGGTCGTAGCCCTGTGCGACATAAAGGGGTTCGAGGTTGGTCATCCCGTAGTCGGAGATTGTCAGAAAGACTACGAGGCTTAGGATGGCGAAGAAAAAGGTTGGGGGTCGATTCACGAAGATTCTGGCGATGATCGGGTTTTGTGCGCAATGTCGCCGGGTAGCATCTGACGATGGAATCCGGTGTAAGATAATCTCGCACAGAAGCCTGATCTCGCCAACAGAAAGGAAGAATTGGCTGATCTGTGGCAATTATTAAGGATCTTGCACGTCAGACGAGGGCCTCAAGGGACGGACGAGTCGATTGGAAGAGGCTGTCTAAACGTGCTCGCGATAAACGAAATATCGTGTATTGGGTAAGGAACGATGGAAGATCAGTATCTAGAAAATAGTAAATTATTGTAAATCAATTAAATACAACTCATCTTGAGATAACTTGCAGTTTGACAGGCATGTCGAATAACAACGAAATATCGTTCTTGACGGTGATGACCCTGACCAAATAAGACCGTGTACTTATGTCTAAAAGATGGACCTTTTTTGAAATCTGGGCGCCGCTTAGGTGCTTTTGGGCATCATCGAACAGGCTGATTACTAGACGACTGAACGTGTTTGGAAGACCGGTGATCCGAGCCTGTATCTGTTAGTCCTGTCGGACGCCAGCCATACCGCGATTCCCGAGCGGGTGGTCGTTTTATTGATCGAGGCTGGGGGCGTGAACTGCCCGCAGCGCATCTACAAACGTGTCCTGCTGTCGGTGAGCGCTTCTCTGCAGGAACGGATCCGCGGACACGGGGCATCTGCTGAAGGGACAAGAGTAACCCATCTGATCTCGAAGTTCGAGAGGCATTAGTGAAGGCAAGTCCGTTTCAGGACTTGCCTTTTTGTTTGCCTTTTCGGCCTAAGGCGAGTGAATTGCCAAACAGTAGGGGGAAGACCAGACCCTCACAAGCGAGGAGCGAAAATGAAGGTCAACAGTATCCGCCGAGTCACGAACGACCATCGTCATAACGCGTTTACGGGCGCGTGCTGGTTCAAGGAGGACCTCTATGTGGGGTATCGACAGGCGGACGACCACGACGGGCCCGACGGGCGCGTGATCATCGTGCGCAGTCGTGATGAAGGAGTCACTTGGGATACGGTTGCCGTGCTCCGTGGTGATGCGGACACGCGAGATGCCGCGCTCCACACCGACGGCGAGCGGCTGTATGCGACCAGTATCATCCACTACGGTGATGAACGCGACGGCTCAGGTGTATCGTTTACGACGGATGGGGATCATTGGTCAGCCTTTCAGCCTGTCTCTGGCGCGGACGGATACGTGCTTTGGCGGCCTGTGTTCTTCAAAGGCCGGAACTACTGTGCGGGATACGATCGAAATCGAGAAACGGGTTTTGGCGTACACTGGTTTGAGAGTGATGACGCGATGGGGTGGACGCGCAAAGGAGAGGTGCATGTGTCGGATAAGGATCATCCGAACGAGTGTTTCCTGGAGATCCTGCCGGATGGCTCCGCGACGATGCTGATGCGATGCGAGAAATCACCAAAGCATCCATATCTCTGCCGCAGCCAGTATCCCTTCGAAAGCTGGAAGATGGAACGGCTGACGGATATTCTGCTGACGGGCCCCGCACTATGGACCGCTGACGACAAGACCTATATCGGAGGCCGATGGCATCCGGATGGTCCAAAACAGTTCGATGAAGGTGGATACTCTGCACACACGGCCATCTTCAGAGTTCACGAAGGCAAGACCGCCATGCAGTGCGTGTTGCCCTCCGGTCCGCACCCCGATCACAGCTACATGGGTGTCGCAAGGCGTCCTGACGACCCAAGGCGGTTCTCGATCAGTTTCTACGGCAATGCGATCGCGCCGGCTGACCCGGCTCTCGATCCGTGGCTTTCTCCGGATGTGTTTGTCGCAGATGTTGTTTGCGGCAATATCTAGGAGACCTGACGCGAAGATCACGAGAATTGAAGCCATACCTGTCGCCATTCCGTATACGATCCCGCGGCGAAACAAGCACACGGAGGTCAGAGTAGAGGAACTGACAAGACAGGGTAAGGTGTTGGATTAGGATGAGAAGCGGGGTCAAAGTTCAGGACCTAGAAGGATTTCAGGAAACGCTACAATTGAACTCTGAACTCGCTAAGTACTAAAACAACAGAGCCAAGGGAGACTCAGATGAATCAACAAGCCTGGCTGCAACACTGCGCAACAAAAGACCAACTCGCATTCTTCGAAGATCAGGGCTATCTGATCGTCAAAGACGCACTGGAGCCCGAGTTGCTGGGTAGGCTGAACGAGGCGGTCGACCGCGTGGCAGAGAGGGAGCGTGATCAGAAGGAGCTGATCGAAGATAAGAATCGGCACCCCGCTATGGTCAGCAAGTTCAGGACCGTCGTGGAAGATGATACTTTTCTGGATCTGCTTGACAACCCTAAGACATTCCCGCTCCTGTGGGAGATTCTCGGGTGGAACATCCAGCTGTATATTTCTCATCTGATCCTGTATCCACCCGAGCAGAAGGGCGGCGAGATCCGGAAGGGGCACTGGCATCAGGACGGTGGACGACCGGTGACCGAGATGGAGCGACCACAACCGAGGCTGTCGCTGAAGATCAGCTATTGGCTGAGCGATGTGGATACGCCGGAACACGGCGCGTTCACGATCATACCGGGGAGTCACAAGCTGGACGCGCTGCCTGAAGGTGCGCAGGAGGACGAGGGTGTGCTGCCAGTTTGTGTGAGGGCAGGGGATGCGGTGCTCTTCGATCGTCGTATGTGGCACAGACGCGGATATAACACGTCGGGCGTGACGAGACGCGTTCTCTTCTTCGGGTACAGCTACCGGTGGCTACGTGGACTGGACTACAATAACCTATCGGAAGAGATTCTGTCGAAATGCGATCCTATTCGACGCCAACTCTTGGGCGATGGAGTGGATGTAAAGGGCTGGTGGCAGCCAACGGATGCGGATGTGCCGTTGAAGATGTGGTTGGAGGAAAACAAAGGTGAGGATTATGTGAAGGGGCTGGAAAAGGCGAATCGGTTTTAGGCGGTGTCAAATGACAAAACACGACGCGTGACTGGGACAGTTTAGCCGTTAGAGGGACGAGAGGGATTGATGTTTGATACGACGCATCTTTTTGAAGGCAGAACTGAGGGTTATTCGACTTACCGTGTGCCGGGTATTCTGACGACGCATTCAGGTGTTCTGATCGGGACGGCGGAGGCGCGCAGAGGAAGAGGCGGAGACTGGGACGGGAACGACCTGGTGATGCGTCGGAGCGATGATGGCGGAGAAAGCTGGGGGGACACGCTGGTGGTCGCAGCCTGCGATACGTATGGCCCTGGTCCGATCAGCAATTTCGCCATGATTAGTGATCGAGACGACGGGCACGTACACGCCCTGTTCTGTCACAACTACGCACGCGTATTTTCGACGCGAAGCGCAGATGACGGTGCTAGTTGGTCGGAACCGATGGAGATAACCGAGACGTTTATCCCTTGGCGCGACGAGTATCCGTGGCGGGTGATCGCCACCGGCCCCGGTCACGGAATCCAGCACAGCAGCGGGCGTTACATCATCCCGATCTGGATGTCCGATGGCACCGGGACAGAGTTCGGCCCCGGAAAGCTGGGGCACCGTCCTTCAGTCGTTGCCGGGACATATAGCGACGACCAAGGCAAGACCTGGCATCTTGCAGACATCCTCTGTAGAGACGGGGTTGGCGATGTGGTCAACCCTAGCGAAACACTGCCACTTGAATTGACTGATGGCCGAGTGCTATTCAACATCCGCACGGAATCGCTGTTGCATCGACGTTTCGTTTCGGTTAGCCCGGACGGAGCCACGGGTTGGTCTGATCCTGCAATAGATGGCGAACTTCTAGAGCCTGTATGCATGGCGAGCATCCTAAGGCTCGGTGATGGCAGTGTCGTGTTCGCAAATTGCGATACACTGGAGCATGATTTCACATCACCTGATAGTGTGGCACACGACCGGAAGAATCTGACGGTGAAGCGAAGTATGGACGATTGCAAGACCTGGATGGCCTCCCGTGTGATCGAGCCAGGCCCTTCGAGCTATTCGGATATGTCGCAGAGCCACGATGAACTGGTCTGCTGCATATACGAAAACCAGAAACTCGAACATCAGTATGACACGAAGTATGTGAGTGTCTCGCGGTTCGACGTGGACTGGATATTGAATGGTTAGGCCAGGTATCTAGCCGGGAGATTCTTGGAAGTAAGGGGAAACACGGAGTATGCCTAAGGGCACCCTAAGAAGATTTCGGCGGCCGTCTCTCCCAAGTAACACCTTAAGCTTGAAGAGGTTGTAAAACACGGCCTGGAATTGCTGCTGGGTGGCCTGGGTTGCGGTCGTTTAGGGAATCATAGTGTCGCTGGATGAATGGAAAACCCTGTCGCGAAAACCATCGGGACGTGTGAACGGAAGAGAGTGGTGATGATAAAAGACTCAGTAGCGAACGTCGATCTGTATTCATCAGTTTCTCGGCGCCTTTCGGGAGCCTTAAGCTACCTGAAGACAGTCAGTGCGGATATGTTCGAGGAGGAGACCGTCGAGATCGAGGGGCAGGACGTCTACGCGATGCATCAGTTGTATGAGACGAAGTCTGAAGAGGGTCGTCTTTACGAAAGTCACGTGACGTATATTGATGTCCAGTACGTTCTAAGAGGATCAGAGGTGATCCGGGTCAGAGACGCGGGAGACCTGGACGTGACCACAGCCTACAATGCAGAAAATGACGTGACGCTGTATCAGTTGGATGACGGAACGGACGTGCAGCTCGTCTCGGGAGATTTCGTCGTTCTGTTTCCTCACGACGCGCACGTTCCTCAGCTGCAGACAGATCGGCCCTCCCAAGTGAAAAAGATCGTGATCAAGGTGAGGGTCTGAGCCGGGTCGTTAAATGAGCCAGCCGAACGTTCTCTTCATTATCACGGATCAGCAACGTGTCGACACGATAGGCTCTTATGGTTGTGAGCTCGGTGCGACACCGACAATCGACCGGATGGCCGCCGCCGGATGCCGGTTCCAGGACGCCTATTGCAACAACCCGCTTTGCATGCCCTCTCGTGCTTCCATCCTGACCGGGCGCTACCCCAATACGCACGGTGTCAGAACAAACGGTTGCATCGCACACCAAGAACTTCCTTTGTTGCCTGAACAACTGAAGAAGGCGGGCTACGATACCGCGGCCTTCGGCAAGATGCATTTCCATCCGGGAAGTTGCGAGAACGCAGGGGGGTACTGGCCTGAGCATCGTGAATTGGTCGATGCCGGCGTGGATCTGACACAGCCCTACCTGGGGTTTGACACGATTCGGTTAGGGTTGGGTCACAGCGAAATTTTGCCAGGCCTGCACGAGCGAGGGATGGCCGAAACTCATCCTGAGATACTAAAGCTTCGTGGTCCCAGGAATGCGCTGGAAGCTCCCGATGAACTTATCAGGGACGCACACAAAATCCCTACCTACAAGACCGCTGTGCCGACCGAGTACTATGCGACTAACTGGGTTGCCGATCAGACGATAGCCTATCTCGAGCAGGTGGACGGTCCGTTTTTCGCCTGGTGCGGGTTCGGCGACCCCCACCATCCATTCAATCCGCCCGGCGAATACTGGAATCGATTTAGACCTGAGGGTATGTCTGCGCCCGTGATGCGAGAAGGCGAATTGGATGACAAACCGCCGCACTTCCGGGCCTTCCAAGCCGGTTACTACAGAGGTAAGGATACGGACGGGTTTCTACTCGGGAGCGATCCCTACCTGAGAGACGGCCGTGTCGAGATCATCCGCGCGGCTTACTTCGGTATGGTCGCTCTCATCGACGATGCCGTGGCGCGCATCCTTGCGACGTTGGAGGCTCGCGGTCTGCTCGAAAACACGATCGTGTTCTTCCTGTCCGATCACGGCGAACTGCTCGGTGATCACGATCTGATACTTAAGGGGGCCTTCCACTATCAGGCCCTGATTAATGTCCCATTGATCGTTTATGCTCCCGGTCTGCTTCCCGGCGGTCGCGTGATCGACGGTTCTGTTGGTCTGATGGACTTGAATCCCACCATCCTCGAACTGGCCGGTGCATCAATACCCGATGGCACCCAGGCCCGGTCACTGACGAGCCAACTGAGGGGTGAAACGGATCGGGGGTTTTCGGAAACTCTGATCGAACACGACCTAGATTTGCCCTCAGGATCCGGTGGATGGGAACCCGGCCTGCGTCTGCGAACGATGGTGACTGACCGGCATCGCATCACCTGCTACATCGGAGAGGCCTACGGTGAGCTGTATGACCTGGAGGAGGACCCAAACGAGTTCGTCAATCTTTGGGACCGGGATGTGCAGACACGGAAGGCACTGCAGATGGATGCCATGGATCGTGTGGTGCAAAATCAGTCGTGGTTCCCACCGAAGATTTCACATGCTTGAGGAAAGGCAGGAATGGCAGAGGATGCAGAGGGTTTCAGTCCCAACGCGGCCGTAGTAAATTGCTAGGGTGCTCGCCTGGCTGAAGCTTAGTAATCCCTTGGGCGCAGTCGTATGGTCTGGCGAAGAAGATTAGAGTGCCCTAGGTGCCACTTCTGACAACACTATGCCAAACGTCTCATTTACCATGCTGAACTCGATGGCCCACAGGGACTTCGAGACGGCGCTCGACCGGCACGCGGACTGGGGATTGAAACACCTCGACCTCAAGGGAGGCATTCTGGGTGAGGATGTGGTCTCGTTGTCCTCGGAGCAGGCGACTCAAGCGAAGGATATGATCGAGTCACGGGGCCTATCAGTTTACTGTATGTCGACGACACTTTTCGACGAGTTCGTCGAGGTGGGTGAGGACGCATTTGTGGTGAATCACCTAGACCTCGTCGATCGTGCAATCGAAAATGCGAACATTCTTCAGCCCCACTTTGTGCGTCTCCTCGCCGCAAAGACTCGAAGACGCTCAGAGATCGTAGACAGCGTCAGCTATCTTGAAAAAGAGCTGGGCTGGCTGCTGGGCTTGTATCGCGAGGCAATCGAGAAGATCAGCGATGCCGGGTTCCGTGTAACGATCGAGAACGAGTGTCACGATTGTCTATTCGCGAATACCGGCGAGATCAGGGGATTCTTTGACAGGCTCGATTGTGGCGAAAAGGTCAGCCTGACCTGGGATGTGCAGAACCTGTGGCAGATGGGCATCTTTCCGACCCTAGCCGTGTATGAGGACCTGAAGCCGTGGATCTCGTATTACCACGTGAAGGGTGGCATGGCCGAGTCAACGGGAGGATCTTTGAAATGGCGATCGAGTCTTGAGGATGCGTCGTGGCCCGTGGAGCAAATTACGAGAAGAGTGATCGAGGACGGTGTGAGTCCGGTGATCTGCCTGAACGGGTCCCACGGTGAGCGAAAGGCTGACTACGACTACGAGAATGTGACCGAGCGTGATCTCATGTATATGAAGCGAATTTGGGAAGGCTGTTCGTGAGCTATCAACGGGACTTCGAGAAACGGCTGAATGTGGGTGTCATCGGGCTGGGGTCGCATTCCTACCGGAACGTGCTTCCGGCCATGCACTATCTGCCTGTTAAACTGAAGGCTTTCTGTGATCTGGACATAGATCTGGCTAGGCGGACGGGAGAGGAGTACGGGGTTTCGGCCTGTTATACGAGTACGGCCGACATGTATCGCAACGAAGAGTTGGATGCTGTGTTCACTGTCGTTTCACCTGAGGCCCATCCGGATCTTGTTTGCGAAGCGCTTGATGCCGGTATGCACGTATGGACGGAGAAGCCACCGGCTGTTCTCGCCTCGGAAGTGGAAACAATGATCGCACATCGCGGTGACCGTCAGGTCGTAGTCGGTTTCAAGAAGGCATTCATGCCGGCAACACGGAAGGTTATAGAGTTACTCGAATCTGAGGAATGGGGTCCGCTGACGGGGATGTCCGCAGAGTATCACATGACGATTCCGGAGGATGGCGAAGCTGTCATCCGCGAGCGTCAGGCACCGAACTGGCTGAAAAACGGGTGTCATCCTCTATCGTGTATGCTCGCAGTTGGTGGAATTGTTGCATCTGTGACAATGCATCGGAGCGTTTCGGGTGGCGGGACCTGCGTGCTCGCGTTCGAAAACGGTACGATCGGCTCGTTCAACCTCATTTCGGCTCCTGGCAAACGTGTCGCGGAGCGATACGCCTTCTGGGGAAGCAGCCAGATCACGATCGACAGCAATTTGCGTGTGACGATACACCGTGGGATCCCGTTCAATTACTCGGAAACAACGAGCTACCTCCCTGAAGGTACCGACACGGGTTCGGTGGTGTGGGAACCTTGGGACACGCTTGGTACGCTTGAGAACAAAGCACTTTTTACCCAGGGGTTCTACGACGAAATGCGGTATTTCTGTGACTGCGTGCTCGAGAGGAAGCCGGCGAAGATCGGGTCGCTCGAGTTTGCGTTGCAGGTGATGAAGGTCTACGAGGCGGCTCTGGTGTCCGGAGGCTCGACAGTTACTCTAACTGGACGGGCGCAAGGAGGATGATGACAAGCGAACCTATATCCTTTCGAAGGAAGAGTTGTATTTGCCGCAGTATCAGATTCCGTACCAGTGTCTTCTTGCGAAAGATGGTCAAAACCTACTTACAGCAGGGCGCTGTATGTCAACAGAACAGCTCGTGCTTTCTTCCGCTCGTGTTACAACAACCTGCTCGATGATGGGGCAGGCGGCGAGCATTGGTTTGGAGCTAGCCGTCGAGCGTGACTGGGATATTTGGTTGATCCACGCGAGTTCAGAGTTCAGATGCATGGTCGAGGTTAGAGCCGCACCTATTGGGCAGTATAATTGTTTACATGACCATCGAAAAGACCACACGGCCGTTGGCTGAATGTCGAATACCGATCGAATTCGGGTCTGGATCGACCCACTGAAGAAAATGATCACGATGGCCTGAAAACAGGTGATGACCTGGTGAATACCTGACTTCAGGCATCAGGTCAACACTCTGGTTCCCGCCGCATTACCTGAATAGATATCAGCAGAGGAAACGAGATGAGGATAATGGTCGTTTGCGCTGTCGCCCTGTTAGCTGCCCCGATTTCAGCGATCGAGAATACGGAAGCGAATCGACTCGAGCAGGCAGAGAGATATCTGACGGCGACGCCTCCGTCCGAGATGGTTAACGACATGGCGGTCAACATGTCGAAGAACATGCCTCCGGAGAAGGCCACGGATTTTGTGGCGGTGATGACTAAGGGAGTCGACCTAAGGGTGCTGCGCAAGTCGATGCTGGATGCGATGGTCAAGCACTTCACGGCAGATGAACTGAAAGCGCTTGCAGACTTCTATGGATCACCAGTAGGCAAGTCTGCCATGCAGAAGTTCGGACCGTATATGCAGGATGTGATGCCGAAGATCCAGCAGGAGGTCATGAAGGCATTCGCAGATTTCATGGAGCCGACGAAGGCGAAGTAGCTAGGATTTCAATACAAGAGAGTATTCCCATGCCATTCGTGTTGGGCGACTACATAGAGATTCCCGCGATCGATCTGGACGACGCGAAAGCCTTCTACGACACGCTGTTTGGGTGGGAATACGATACAGATCACAGCGGCTTGTAGGTAGGGTTCCGCCGCCGGGTCACAATACGAACACTTGGTGTCTGAGCCACCCCGATAACAAGGAGTCCCCTCAGCCGCTTATGCAGGCGGATTCGATCGGTTCGGCGAGTCGATCTTACGGGTCACGCATCAGGATTTCTTCGACGAGGGTGACGTTCTCTTCGACCATATCGTCCTTGTCGCCTCGGTGCATACCGACGTTGACGACGTCACTAGGTTTGATCTGGTCGAAGGCGTGCTCGAAAGCCATCCGTGGATCGATCCGACCGGCACCCATGATTTTGTATCCGATACACGGCTTTGAGATCGAGCGGATGCACTCGGTCGCCGCAGGAATGTCGCGAAGCTTGAATTTGAGTCCGGCGCCCTCGTGCAGACTGCCGCAGTTGAAGAACGGAACGGCGTGGAAGTCGACTACGTCTAAGCTGTTCACCCAGAGATGGGCTTTCGGGGCGTGCGCGGCCACACCAGCGATTACACCACAAGACTTCGCGTGGTCGATCCAACCTCGCAGGGTCTCTTCACTCTGATCAGCATAGAGTTTGTCGACTCTACCTCCGTGGAAGTAAAGCGCCTTGCATCCGATCTCGACGACCTCGTCGATCGAGGCTTTCATATCGGTTTTCGTGCGGTTGTTGACCTGCGCGATCCACTGGAGGGGTCCGCCGGTCGACACGTACTCTGAGACAGCCTGCATCACGCGCGGCGTTTCGTTGTTCGTGATCATGGTGTTGATGCCTGCCGCTTCTGCACGCTCCCACGTTTCGTGGATGCGCTCGACCGTGTGGTAGGCGATCATCTCGGCATCGCGCGTCTTGCTCTGGTGGCTGTATCCGCCGAAGGGATTGGCCCCGATGATCAATCGGTTGACATCAAGACCGCAAAAATCGACTGTCGGTAGCATGTGACGTCCTTTCCGTGTGGTCGTCCTGATACCCCCTGCCCACATCCCCTGTTCCGGTCGAACTCTAGGTTCGGGCATTTATCGCGGCTCGTCCAGGAAAGTATGGAATGCCCCCAGACACACTGATTAGATCAATTGATCTGAGACAAATCAGAAGGCAATGGCCATTGCTCATCAATCAATCTCCATTGTCTGTCGGAGATGTGGGGCTGAACGCAAACTTGGTCACAAACAGAGGCGCAACGCTGCAGGTCTGCCGATACGGACTGTGTCTTCTGGCTCTAATACTGTGTACCGGATGTCTGCCCGCTGATACCAGAACGTCCCTCTCAGATTCGGCTCCCCAGACCGAGAGGTCCTCGTCGAATAAGTCCTCCGCACCCGCAACGCTCGATCCCGGAATCCTCACATCCCGTAGTTTCTCAGAGTCGCCTGCTTTGGCGGGTCAGGTCGTTCAAGGAATGCTTCCTCCTGTTGCCGATAGGCTCCCCGAAAAACCGCTCGTCGTGGTGCCGGTCGACGAGATAGGGCAGTTCGGTGGGAAAATCCGTCGCGCGCTGACCGGGGATATCGCCCAGACACCGGGTGTATCGAAGACACTCGTTCCGAGCCTGCTGGGATACGAACGACCTCTTCCGAAAAGTATTCAACTGATGCTGGCTGAAGACTACACGTTCGAGGATGGTGGGCGGACCGCGATTTTCTGGATCCGTCGAGGGGTCAAGTGGTCTGACGGCGTGCCCCTCACGGTTGACGACATCCTGTTCTGGTACTACGACATGCACCTGAACGACGATGCGCGCGCATCCGCTCTGCCGCAAAGGATCTGGTTCATCGATGACCAACCCGTTCGCATGGAGAAGGTGGACGACCACACGCTCAAGATCAGCTCTCATCGGCCAATGGGACGTATCCTGAATGCCTTTGCAGGAGGATGGGTCGCCCAGCCCAAGCACGCCCTCAGAACTCTCCACCCGAAATACAACCCTGCCTCGTCCTACGAAACCTTCCGGGACAGCACAACGTCAGCTCAGCTGCTATACAATCCGAAGATACCGACGTTGGGCCCGTGGATGCCCGTGCAGTGGGATCGCGGTCAGCGCATACTGTTCGGTCGGAACCCGTACTTCTGGCAGGTCGACTCGGCCGGACAGCAGCTTCCCTACGCGGACGAAATCGAGTTCACGGTGATTCAGGATACGCAGGTAATCCTGCTCAAGTTCGTGAATGGCGAGATCGATCTCTTCGGGCGATACTCGAGAATCGACATGTACCCGATCCTGAAATCCGAAGAGCGGAAGGGCCGTTTCAGGTTGTCCTTGTCCGGCCCAACCTCCGGGCCTGCGTTCTACCTGAACTGGGATTCTCCGAACCCGAACGTTCGCGAGGCCTTTCGAGATCGGCGGATTCGGATGGCGTTGTCACACGGGATGAACCGCGAAGAGATCAACGAGGTGATGTTTTTCGGGTTAATGAACGATATGGGCTACTCCTTTGGACCGTTGAGTCCTTACTACGACCACGAGACCGCGCAGCGGTATACGCGTCACGATCCGGCATTGTCGAGACGGTTGCTCGAGCAAGCTGGTTACAGGGATTCCGATGGGGACGGTATCCGCGAATACCCGGACGGGACGCCTTTCTCGTTCAACATCGATGTGACGGCGTCAGTTGGGACGGATGTGGCCGAGCTTGTAGCTGAGCAGTGGAAAGAGATCGGCGTGAAGATGAACCTGAACATTGCCTTGCGGGATATCCTCTGGCCCCGGCGATTGAACGGGGAGTTTGACATCCACTACTGGGTGCACGAGGGCCCGGGCGATCCGCTCGTTCACATCGACGACTGGTCGATTGTCGGGTCGACCCTTCCGTTCTGGCATCGGAACGCGACCACTGACGGGCCAGAGTGGTTCCATGAGGTGACCCGTCACGTTAACTCCGTCGTAACGACGATCGATCCTGCCGAGATCAGACACCATATGGAGCGTGTCAGGGATCTGCATACAGAGCACGTACCTGTGCTGATTGCTGGTGCACCTTGGCACGTCTGGGGGGCTAACACGCGGCTGGGGAATGTGCCGTCGGATCTGAGTCCACTGGACGAGCATCGCGGATGGAGTCGACCGGTCTGGCACGAGCAGATATACATCAAGAAGAGGTAGGGAATGTGAAATCGAGGAAGTAAACGCCCAGACTACGGGGCACAGTACCCGTGATCGCCGCGAAGGCGTCGGGAGTTTCGGGAGGAAGGACGGTTCTAGGCGCTGTCTTTCAAAGATAAGGGCGTCGGTATCCCGAGCGATCAGCTTACAGGTGGTGATGGAGCGGGATCAAATAGTATTCCGGCACGGGAACGGGTCTTTTTTTCGTAAAAAGGATCGTTGAATTTCTGGGCGAACAGTATAGTACGGAGAGCGTTGGGGGCGCGAGAAGCGAATTCACGATGACGTTCGACAACCTTGATGTAAGGACGTCCAGGGAAGAGTCAGCGATAGCGGAATGCAGGGTCATCGAGGTCTATCTCGGGGAACGCATTCTTCTCTATCCAGTAGTCCTGCGTGTGTTGCCATTCGGGTTTGTCACCGCGCTTCGGGAGCTGGTCGATCGCGCGCATCAGGTAGTTGGGGTTGAAATCCTCCGAGTCGATCCAGGGCAGGATCGGCATATCTGCTTCTTCGGGCCGAAGTTGGGGGCAGACAGACCTGAAGCCCTTCGCGTCCATGTGGTTCAGGAGCCTGCAAACCAAGTCCCCTATCAGATCCACACGAAGCGTCCAGCTGGCTCGGAAGTATCCGAATACCCACGCCATGTTCGGTACACCTGTGAACATGGTTCCGCGATATGTGATCGTCTTAGCGAAGTCGACGGGCTCGTCGTCGATCGAGAAACCGATGTCGCCCATCACGCACAGGTTGAAGCCCGTCGCTGTGACAATGATGTCAGCATCAAGTTTCCGCCCGGATTCGAGGAGAACACCACACTCGGTAAACCGGTCGATGTGATCCGTCACCATACTAGCGTGTCCGGCTTTGATGCTCTCGAAGAAGTCGCCGTTCGGGACAAAGGCGAGTCGCTGCCGCCACGGACGGTATGAGGGCGTGAAATGCGTGTCGACGTCGTAGCCCTCAGGCAGGTGTTCCTTCACACCTTTGAGTAGATCCTGCCGGACTTCCTCCGGTTGCTCCCTTGCACGTTTCGTAAATTCGCGCTGGTTGACGATGATCTGTCTTCGGACGATTTCGTGTATCCAGGCTTCGTCGACTTCGAGCCTTCGAAGCTCTTCGGCGAGAGGTATTGCATTGCGTCCCGGGCTGTAGAAGGTCGGCGATCGCTGAAGCACGGTGACGTGCGCGCAGTCTTCGGCGATCGCAGGGACGAGGGTGGCTGTCGTGGTTCCGGAGCCGATGACCAAGACGTTCTTGTTCCGGTATTTCAGGTCTTCGGGCCAAGTCTGCGGGTGCACGATCTGACCCCGATACGTCTCCATCCCCTCCCANTTGGGCGTGTATCCCTCCGAGTGACGGTAGTAGCCNTGGCACATCCATAGGAAATTGCAGGTGTAAATGAACGGATCACCTATGTCCTTTTGGATGCCTTCGACGGTCCACGTTTGATGCTCGCTCGACCATCTGGTCTCCTTGATCCAGTGCCCATAGCGGATGTGTGGGCCGATGTCGTTCTCATCGATAACCTCTCCCACATACTTCAGGATCTCATCGGCCGTCGCAATCGGTGCGCTCGTCCAGGGCTTGAAGCTGTAGCCAAACGTATGAAGGTCGCTGTCAGAGCGGATGCCCGGGTAGGTGTGTGTACGCCACGTCCCGCCAAAGTCCTCCTTACCCTCAAGGATCACGAACGACTTCCCTGAACAATTGTTCTGGAGGTAGTAGGCCGATCCGATGCCCGAGATACCGGCACCGATGATCAGGACATCATAGTGGTTGTGCGCAGATGACACGGGGAGAGAGGGTCCTGTTAGGGTAGGGTGTCGGGGTCTGCGAGGAGGACCTTCTGATTATCTTCAGCATCGATCGACTAGGCCGGCTCCTCGCTTGAGTCAAGTTCAGATCGAATGAATGATCTGCATCTTCGGGCCGGTCGGACCGTTTTGCAAGCGATTTCAGTCATCCATTGGTTTGGCTCGCGAGTCGGTCCGCCTGCTCGCGTGTGATTGCGACGTAGTGTGCGCCCATATGAATTTCCCGAGTCAGTTTGCCTCGGGACCCATACAGCATGGACTTGATGCCAGAATCTGCAAAGCGATGAATTCCTCAGGATTGACTCGTGCCGTTTTTGATTTACATATTGCGTTATGTAGATCTGGGAATAACGATGATCGGAGAACTGAGATGAAGGTTCAGATACGTGCGAAGGTGTGGCTNGAGATCCGAGGCGAAGTCGCGCTGTGTCACGGGAAAGCCGCGCTGCTGTCAGAGATCCGAAAACTGGGATCGATCCGCCAGGCTGCAAGATCTCTGCAGATGTCCTATCGTCGTGCCTGGGAGTATGTCCGTGAGATAGAGGAGGGCGTAAGAGTGCCCGTTGTGGCCAGGCAGGCCGGTGGAGTGCGAGGCGGAGGCGCTGTTCTGACTCCTGATGGGGAGAAGCTCCTGACGAGATACGAAGAGACGCTTGAGGCGATTACAGAGGCAGTCGGGCCTCACGGGGTGGATACTGTCTGATGGCTTCGCNTTACANAAACATNGTGGGTCTCGCGGTTGCTGCGNTGNTCCTCGGATCNAGTGCATCGTTGCGGTCCGACGGCGCGGTTACGGTCTATGCGGCGGCTAGTCTCGTCAATGTTCTGGAATCTCTGGACGAAGAACTGTCCGACGTGACTTTACGACTTTCCGTCGGTGGATCCTCCACACTGGCCAAACAGATCGAACACGGTGCGCCGGCGGACCTGTTTCTGTCTGCCAACGCGGACTGGATGGACTATCTGCAGGCTCGTGATCTGATTGAAGCGGAAACACGGAGCGATCTGATCGGTAATGCGGTCGCGCTCGTGGCCCTCAAAGGGAGCGGATTCCTGTTTCGGGCAGAGAGAGATTTCGATCTGCCGAACGCGTTCCGAGGCCGGCTCGCCATTGCCGATCCGAACCACGTTCCGGCGGGGCTGTATGCGAGGCAGGCTCTTGAGGCCTTGGGGTGGTGGGAACGGTTGTCACGCAGGCTCGTCCCCGCAGTCGATGTCAGGGGTGCTCTCTCCTTTGTTGAGAGAGGGGAGTGCTCTGCAGGAATCGTCTATGTAACGGATGCGGCTATGAGCGATCGCGTGGTCGTTCTTGGAACCTTTCCAGAGAGTCTGCACGATCCGGTAGTTTATCCGATGGCAGTTGTGCGTGGGAGGGAGACGCCTAATGTCACCAGAGTTCTTTCAGCATTGAGATCGAACTGGGCAGGGGAAGTCTTCGCGAAACACGGGTTTCGTCGATCACAGCCCGGTAGCGAGGAGGAGTAGGGTGCTGTCTGCAGAGGAATGGGAAGTCCTTTGGCTATCGCTGCGAGTGGCTGGCCTCTGTGTCGTGATCAGTCTGCCTTTGGCGGTTGTGCTCGGTTGGCTGCTTGCGCGAGTTGAGTTTAAGGGCAAGACGCTCTTGGACGGGCTATGTCATCTGCCTCTCGTTTTGCCACCGGTCGTGACCGGCTACATCCTGCTAGTCGTGTTTGGCCGTCGTGGTTTCCTAGGCGAGACGCTCGACGAGGTTTTTGGCATCCAGCTCGCCTTTGACTGGAAGGGTGCCGTTCTCGCGTCAGCCGTTGTCGGTTTCCCGCTGATGCTCCGTGCGATCAGGCTGGCTATCGAAGCGGTTGATCCTCGCCTTGAGCGTGTAGCTAGAACACTCGGAGCCGGCCGTGTCCGTGCATTCTTGACCGTCACGCTTCGACTCGCGTCTCCGGGTCTGCTGGCCGGTGCGTTGCTGTCATTTGCTCGCAGCCTGGGAGAGTTCGGAGCGACAATCACGTTCGTGTCGAATATTCAGGGCGAAACCAGAACGATTCCCTCGGCCATCTTCACTTACTTGAATCAGCCCGGCGGGGAAGCACCTGCTCTACGTCTCGTGATCCTGTCGGTTCTGCTGTCACTTGCTGCAATGATGGCATGCGAAACTGTTTCGCGACGTCTTAGGAGAGATTGATGCTGTCGATCCGAGTGACGCGGGCTCTCTCCGATTTCACGCTGGACGTCGACGTGGACTGCCCANACATGGTCACGGCGGTGTTTGGACCTTCCGGATCCGGCAAGACGTCTCTCCTCAACCTTGTGGCCGGTCTGCTGAGACCGGACCGTGGGGAGATCGTGCACGACGATGACGTGCTGTTTTCGTCGGATAAGAGTATTGACAGACCACCAGACCATCGGCGAATCGGGTATGTCTTCCAGGATAATCTGCTTTTCCCTCACTTTACGGTAGCGGAGAACCTGCGATACGGACACGACCTTCTGCTGTCAGCCCAGCGCCGTTTCCAAGTTGACCAAGTGGCTGACCTTCTCGAACTCGGTTCCCTGATGGAGCGGCGTCCTGAGTCGCTGTCAGGCGGCGAGAGTCAACGCGTTGCCATGGGACGAGCGATTCTAACATCCCCTCGTCTGCTCTTGATGGACGAGCCCTTGGCGTCGCTGGATCAGGGCCTCAAGAACCGGATCATTCCTTACCTGAGGCATATCCGGTCGGACCTCGAGCTCCCGATCCTGTATGTTAGCCACTCAGTCGCCGAGATTCTGCAACTGACAGGCCAGGTCATCATTTTACGAGAGGGACAGGTGGTGGCCAGTGGCGATTTCTTCGATATCGCCCATCGTCCGGAAGTATTCCCGTTGCTGGAGGCACACGGGTTCGAGAACGTCCTTCCCGTCCAGGTCTTCGAGAACGATGACAATGCAGGCGTGACAAGCGTCCGGTATGGGAAGACAAACTGGGTCGTGCCTGGGTGCGATCGCAAACCTGGTCAACGTATCTTCATCGGTTTTCGGGCGAATGACATCATTCTGTGCAGGGCACGGCCGGATGGAATCAGCGTTCGAAACGCGATCGAAGGAACTGTAGCAGATATCTCAGATGTGGATGGGCGGAAGCTCGTGACCGTCGACGTAGGCAAGCGGTTGGCCGTCGAGGTCACAGCGGAGGCGGTTCGGGAGCTGCGTCTGCGAAAAGGTGAGTCCGTCGTCTGTCTGGTCAAGACACACTCGATCCGCGTTGGTCCTGACGTGGATTAAACGCAGAAACCATCAACACGAAGTTGCGAAGAATAAGAAGGGGAGGAGGGCATTACCGAGATTGGAGCGTGACCATCCTGGTTTTGTCGGCGATGTCGGTCACTCACACCCGGATCGAGGTTTTGAGATGCTCAAGAACTTTAAGGAAGCCGTTCGAACGAAAGACGAAATTGTCCTGATGAATTGTTCGATCGATATCACGCGGAGTCAGATGGAGGTTGCGCTAGGGAAGGACGATTATGACGCGGTCTACTTCGATGGCCAGCACCGTCCGATCTCGGAAGAAGCGATCGTGACGTTCTGCGCGCACGCAGAGTCGTTCGGGATGCCGGTTCAGATGCGTCTTCCTCATACACGTCAGGTTTATCTGGCAGGACGATTCTGTGACTTCGGGCTGTCATCGATCATGGTGCCGGAGGTGATGGAAGAGGCGACGGTGATCGAGGCGCTCGAGTACTTTTACTATGGGAACCTCGGACGAAGGAGCTGGGGTGGCCCGAATCGGACCGGTTTGGGGGAGTTAGACGACAGCCCGGATCGGCTGGAATATGCCGCGTGGTGGAACGAGCGAGCGGTCCTGGTCCTGCAGTTCGAGTCAGTTGAGGCGGTCGCGAACGCGAAGCGGCTTGCCGATCGTCCGGGAATCGACTATGTCGCATTCGGACCGAACGACATGGCCTTCAGCCTCGAGCGCCACACNAACTTCTCGCTCAGAACCTTTGAAGACTGCTTCAAGAACGTAGCCGAACAGCTCGATCCGGTCGGGATCAAGCGATGCCTGGCTGTTGCGATTCCGAGAGAGGAAAGGGAGAAGTGGCGAGCACTGGGGATTTCGATCTTCTGGGGGACAGCGGAGTTTTAGCCGCGGAAAACACGGAGGAAAATCTGCTCGTCGGGACCAGGTGAAAACTATTCAAAATGGTTCCAGTTGGGGACGTCGCCTGATATCAGGGGCCAGGTTCCGTGATCTCGATAGACGGGGGTCTGGTCGACAGAGGTGATTACCCAGAGATCCTTCTCTGCGTTGATGTCGTAGGTCAGGACTCTTCCTTCCGGGAACGAGAAATTGCTGTCGAGGTAGCTTGGATCGGGGTTGCCGGCTGCGATCATGTCGAGAAGGTGTTTTGGNTGACCGTCAGTGAAGACGGTGAAGAGTCCCAGCGAGTGCGACGTGTAGACTACAACACGAATGTCCTCTCGGACGTATACCGACCAGTCACCTTTAGTTTCTGCCGGTGCCCATCCTTCGGGTATGCTGACTGGACCTGCTGCTACGGCAAACTGTCTGTGGACTCCGGTGTTGTTCCACGCTCTGAACTGGTCACCCGGTCCTGCGACGTGCAGACAGTCTTCGAGATCCTTTGCGTCGTCATCCAGGATCAGAGTCGTCGGCCGCGCGACGGCTTGATCAAAGCGGTCGTTCGCGACCCCTCCTGACGTGATCAGGTAGCCCGGTCCTCCGGAGTAGATTTCGGGCGAGCCATCCTCGCCGTGTCCCATCTGGATGAAGTAATCTTCAGGTTTTCGGAGAAACCAAGCGGCGACCGTGTCGGGGGGGCGGTAGTCGAGTATGCAGACCCAGAGCGCTTGGTGGTCGCCCGTGCGGATATAGAGGTCATCCATACCGCCGAGACTCATCCACGCTTTGACCATGGCCGTCTGGTAGTCGCTGTCGAGGAAGATGTTCTTGGCTTGTCGCGCCTGTCTGCGGAAGGGTGGNAAACGCCGGAATGTCATGCTGGACAGGGCGTAGTGCCAGTTCGTTCGGTCGAGTATATGCCTAGCAGCCGCACGAACCGTGTCTGACGAGAAGGCCTCGATATTCATCAGCGCTGTAAGTGTATAACCCTGGTAGGGTCGCGAATTGTATTCGTGGTAGCCGGCGCGTCTGATCTCGTCGAGATACTCAAGCAAATACGCCTCCAAACCATTGGCGACGTTGTCATACCGCGGGTCCGTGTTCCCGTGCAGCGCCTTCCATCGGTTCGTCAGGTAGCGGGACCCTTCGGTCATGAGGATGTGGTTTTCGGTGTCTCTCAAGGGAAATCCGAGGACTCTGGGTGTCCAAATGATCGGATCGCCGCCTTGCTCGGTCATCAGGACGTCGACGATGTGGTCGACCGTCTTGGGATACAGCAGATCAGGGTCATCGCCGAAGCTATGAAGCAGAAGAGTGAGGCAGGCGAGGGTAAAGTCGTAGTCGCCGGTCTTGTGCCAGGGACCTGTTGATCCGACTGTCCCACGAGGCTGTCTCTCCTGGATATAACTATTGACGAACTCGACATCCTGTTCGAGCGCAAGCTTGGCTGTCAGGATCCGAGGAACTGTGACTTTGCCGTCTTTTGCCCAGTCCTTGACCTCGCGGTTTGCCCACCGGTTNAGGATCGAATCCGTGAGGGCAGAACGAGATGACCAGGTCCGGGTCCTGTCAGACGGCGTCGAGATGTTGCCCGTATCGAGATCGACCGAACCATGTGTAGTCACGCTGGATGTGGCGAGGATGTAATAGAGGTAGCCGTAGAGACACGCGATCGCTACNAGGAGCAGGATGCCAAGTCTCTTGAGCCATTTGAGTAGAGTCCTCATAGGGCAAACCTGAATGATGGTGTTTAGCAGCAGGGGAGCGGAGGGGCGGGGAGCTGTGGGAGCAATGGTTTTGCGCTTCTGCTCCCCTGTTTCTACTTCGGTTTTCCGGTCATCGGGACGAACCTGACCGAGAGCGTGCTCTTCCGAACGATGCCTTCCGGTGTTCTGGTGATGACGACCATCTCTTGGTAGTGCGTGCCCACCGGGATGACCATGCGCCCGCGGACGGCCAACTGGTCGACTAGGGCCTGCGGAACCTCGTCGGGGGCGGCGGTCACGATGATGGCGTCGAAGGGAGCCTCTTCGGGCCATCCCAGATATCCGTTCCCCGTTCGGACTGTGACCGTCTCGTAGCCCAGCTTAGGAAGACGCCGTCGCGCCTGTTCTGCCAACTCGGGAAGAATCTCGATCGAATACACGGAGTCGGTCATCTCTGCGAGCACGGCTGCTTGGTAGCCTGATCCCGTCCCGATCTCCAAGACCTTCTCATCCGGTGTGATGTCGGCGACCTCCGTCATGTACGCGACGATAAAGGGCGACGAGATGGTCTGATCTAGGCCGATCCCAAGCGGCCGGATCTCATAGCTGAAGGGTCTGAAGCGGAGCGGCACGAATTCGTGTCTCGGGACCGTCAGCATCGCGTGTATGACACCCAAGTCGCGGACCCCCCGTCCACGAATATGCTCGACCATAGCACTGCGTTCGGTTGTGAAAGCTCCTTTGGGGATGATGGGCGTGTCCATTTCGGATGGTGGTCGGTTGTCAGCACAGGCAAGCGATGCGAGCAGAAGTATCAATCGTATGGGAGACATGCTGAAACCTAGTCGGTAGTGTCGACTGATCGCGATGCCTTAAACCAACCGAAGTAGTTGGAGTAGATTTCGCTCGGTGCCCAGGACTAAATGCGCGNGCGCAGCAGTGGACGCGAGTAAGAGACCGGCATCGGGTCGGCGCGTGTTTCACCCGTTGCGGCGTCGATCCTGGTCCGGACGGTTCCAGGAGTCATGAGATGAATGGCGAAGGCACGACGCTGACGGTCGGTTCTGTTGGGTGGGGTATAGTGAAGTGTCTGGCAGTGGTGGAACATTACACCACCGGAAGGCAGGTCGATGACTTCGGCTTTGCTCTCGTCGATTTGAGACNCCACATCCAGCAAAGCGGACGTAGACNCCGATTTGTCGTGATTGACGGGTGCCCGATGTGAGCCAGGGACGACGTGCATCGCACCATTCGTGCGATCCACGTCGTCGAGCGTCAGCCAGCAGCTGACGAGGTTCGCTGGTACACATTTCCAGTAGCCATTGTCCTGATGCCAGAACACAGCCTCGCCTTGGTGCGCCGGTTTGTAGAGCGCCTGATCGTGGTATAGCTGAAGGTTCGGGCCGATCAGGCTTTCGGCGATGTCGAGGATTCTCTCATCGTAGACCAGACGGCGGAAGAGTATGCTTCGTTCACACATCTGCGTGATCTGGAGCATCTGTCCATCCGCACTGCGCTTCTCCTTGATATCATCGGTGTCCCCGATCGCGAGGTTCCGGTAGCGTCCGTCCTCCCTGGCCTCGGTGAAGAGCCGATCATACTCATCCTGAAGCGCACCTATCAGGTCGTCGTCCAAGAGCTTGCCGATCGACAGGTAGCCATTGTCTAGGAAAGATCTGATCTGATCGGGTGTAAGTAACACGTCAGTCTCGAACGGAAGCTGCCAGGATAGCGTTGAGCTTGTCAGGGTAATCCGTGATGATGCCGTCCACACCGAGACTGATTAGGTGACGCATTTCGGCCTCTGTGTTTACGGTCCAGGCATGCACCTCNACACCGAGTCGGTGTGCGGTTTCGACGAAGGACCGGGTGACGATGCGGAGAGGGCCTGCCTTGATCGGGACCTGAAAGGCGTCGAATGGCGGATCATGCAGGAAGCTGAGTCTGAGCCTGCTGAGGATCACGAATCGCATGATCTCTCTCGATCCGGCGGATGTGGCTATATCGGGGCATCGCTCCCTGAAGCGGCACAGTAGGTCTTGGTGGAAAGATGCGATCATCAGACGGTCGGTCGCGCCGTGTTTCTCGATCAGGTTGCACACCCGTTCCATCAGTTCGTCTGAGTTTTCTTTCAGGTCGATGTTTAATCGCGTGTCCGGGAACTCGGTCAGGACTTCGTCGAGTGTCGGTATTCTATGGCCTTGGCCGCGATACGGGTAAGTTCCGTCGATCGACCACCGGTATCCGGCGTCCAGCTTTTGTAGGTCCTCGAGCGTGAACGAAGCGACAGGACCGGTACCGCCCGTCGTTCGATCGACAGTGCTGTCGTGATTTACGACGACGACCCCGTCGCTCGTCCTCCAGACGTCGATTTCGATTACATCGGAGCCTTCGTTCAAAGCCTGGCGATAACCATAGAGCGTGTTCTCTGGCCAAAGACCGAGACCGCCTCGGTGGGCCATGACGAGGACTTTGGGGTCTGGTTCAGCGGGTATCGCGTTTGGGGACAAGACGAGTAAGCACAGTGTCCAGGTGAGCAGGTATCGTGTTGGCATCGCCGGGAAACTTACGACCGAAGACAAGAGCCAGCAAGAGAGGTATAAAACGAGCTCAAGCAGCAGGTTTGCCGTTCCCAAGGACATTCTTTCCTGATTGGACTGCATCAAGAAAGCCATGGGTATGGAGTTCGTGACGTCGGACTTCATTGCGTAGAGCGTTAACGCAAACGCGATGGCGATCCGTCGATTGCATACGGAACAAGAACGGAAGGAAGGATTCGGCGTGAAATCGGTGTGCGTCGAAAGTGCCGGTTTCCCACACCCAACCCTCGCTGCCCGCACCGTGGCTTCAGCGACGGCGGGATACTCCTTCCTTACTTCTTCTTCCGCAAATCCACCGCGATCAGCCTGCGATCGTTCCGTATGAAAACGTGACCATTCGCGAATGCAGGGTGTGACCAGGTGACTCCGCCCCTTCGGTTCAGCTGATCTCGGGTTGGCTCGATCAGGAACGAGCGGCTCAGGACTTCGAAGCCCTTCGGAGACAGCTTGGCGAGGATCAACTCGCCCTCTTCATTGAAGATCCAGACCTTGTCGTAGTGTTCGATGAAGTGGGCGGTGCTCCAGCGTGCCTTCCTGACTGCTGTGGTGTCGGACCAGACTCGTTTCCCGTCCTTTGCGCGGATGCAACGCAGCTCCCCGTAGCTGTCGATCCCGTAGATGTGGTCGCCAAGCCAGATGGGTGTCGAGATCAGGCTGTGAAGGCTTTCTGTGTTACGCTCGTCAGGTCCGGTGCTCGTCCAGGCAAAAGATGCGGCCGGTTTCGACGGGTCGAGATCGACCATCATGGCTCCATCGAAGAAGCTGCTGACAAAAAGCCGATTGTTCCTAACGATCGGCGTAGCGACACCGATGACCATCCGGGATGGCTTGAACGGGAGCTTCCAGTACACTCTTCCGGTTAACGGGTCGAGTCCGACCAAGTTGTCACCCGTCCATACGACGATGACCTGTTTCNCGCCCTGTTCAATCATGATCGGTGCTGANTAAGACGCCCGATCCTTGAGTGCTCGCCATCGTTCGCCGCCGTCTTTCAGGTCGAAGGCGACAACCGTCGCATTCGGAGTGCCGCCAATATGAACGACAATCATATCCTCCGTGATCAGGGGTGCGGCCGATATGCCCCATTCAGGCATGGCGATCTTGTATTTCCCGTTCAGGTCGTGTTGCCAGAGAATACGTCCCGTCTTTGCGTCGAAGGCCAAGAGATGTCCCATTGTGCCGAGACTGTAGGCGATGCCGTCGTGGATCTGTACCGATGTGCGAGGTCCAGCCGTATAGCCGACATTGCGATACGCACAGTCGTAGGTGTGGGTCCAGAGACGTTTGCCGGTTCGTTCGTCGAAACATAGTACTCGCTCTACCTGCTTTGGTTTACGCACCCGGTCTGTCACGTAGACCCGTCCGTTGGCCACTGTCGGACCGGAGTAGCCGCTGCTGATTTCGGCGCTCCACGCAGGTTTCAGGTCAAAGAAGCTGTCGAGGATACCTGTTTCCCNCCAGATGCCATCACGATTTGCGCCTCGCCATTTGGGCCAGTCTTCGGCCACAAGAGGGGAANCGAGGAGAGCTGCGACAAGCAAGATAGCGCTATACATGGATCGTCCTGATTGTTCNGATGGTTTCTGTCTGGTCTAGCCGCGTCNTGTAGCCCGGATCGACAAAGGCTATTTGGACNACGGATCCGGTGTCCAGCGCGNAGGAAGCGGGTAGGGGNGGGTCGAAGGATTCGTCGTCANACNANNTAGGCAGNTTGAGCCCGAGGTCATCGTAGACGCTCTGTATCTCCTCTTGCTGGTGGAGTACGCTTCCGAAATCGCGTGCCACGGTGTTGTTGGTGTCGCTAAGGAGGCCGAATTCTATGCCGTAATGCTTTGTCATCCTTATGGCGTGCTCTTTTCTCTGCAGCGAGATTGCAATGATTTGTTCTCCGAGTCACTGAATCTGAGAGAGGGTTGATTGGAGCGCATGCATTTTGAGGTCGCAGTAAGGGCAACCGTGCGGTAACTGCCGATGACGGCGAGATCCTCTTCGAGGCAAGTCGCCAGAAGAACGTATTGACTGTGCTGATGGAAGAGCTTGAAGCCAGGAGCCGTATCGCCGACCTTGAGCAATCGGTCGGTGATGTCCGATCGGGAGAGACTTTCGATCGAAGATCTGAAAAGCCCGGTGTGTTCTGGGCCAAGCTGATCCGGCGCGGACGTTCGGAAATTGTCGAACTGTTGCGAGAAGTCTGTTGAGACCATAACATAAAAATAAGGAAAAGGGTGTGGGTTTGGGCCCTCAAAACGACAGGGGCGGCATATGGCGATTATGGATGCTTTGCCAGACATGGATCGGAAGCTTCAGTTNTTTCCGGCGGATGGCAATGATCCGACGACGTTAAGTTGTGAGCAGGTTGGTCACTACAACGAGAAGGGGTATCTGTTNCCGATCGATGTTATGTCCGGTCAAGAGGCGGAGGCCAACCGGTCATACTTCGACCATCTGATGTCGATGGCGGAGGATACGGGGCTGGACAGCTATTCGATCAACGGGTGGCAGTATACCTGCGCGGGNGTTTACGATCTGGTGATGGATGNCCGGATCCTGGATCTCGTCGAGGATTTGCTGGGGCCTAACCTGGTCTGCATGATGACACACTATTTCAGCAAGCAGCCCGGCGACGGGAAACAGGTGAGCTGGCATCAGGACGCATCCTACTGGCACCTGACGCCGAGCAAAGTCGTAACGGTGTGGCTTGCAATCGACGATGTGGATGAATCGATGGGACCAATGCGGGTGATCGCGGGATCCCATCTGCACGGCCAGATCGGGTTCGAACACAGCACGGCCGAAGAGAACAACATCCTCGGACAGACGGTTACGAATCCCGAAGACTTTGGTAATCCCGTGTCGTTTGTGATGAAAGCCGGACAGATCTCGATGCACACGGACCTTCTGCTACANGGGTCCGAGCCGAACCGATCCGACCGTAGACGGTGTGGTCTAACACTGAGATACATGCCGCCCGATGTTCGGGGACGAGATCCCAAGCATCAGCAGGCGATTATTGCTCGCGGCGAGGATCCAAGCGGGTATTGGCAGCACGTCGAACGGCCTGAGGGGGATACGGTTCCGGATAGGCAGAAGAAGAGGGGATAGGGCTTGTGGTGCGCGACGTCAACGCGAAGAAAAGTTCGTAACCTCCGATCACATTTGCGACTCCAGCTATTCAGAAGTCGATACGAACACCCACCCCAAGGAGCCCCCACGGCCAGAGCCTTACCCGGCTTCTAATTAAAGAGCGTAATGGCTTGGAAAGATTGAGCATTCCGTGCGATCGTGTTCCAAAACAGGGCCATCACGAGGCTAGAGAGCATCGAGAAAGCGGCATTGGCGAGCAGCATCTTTGCGGCGCAGGGTAGTGGGTATGGTTCGTTTGTGCGACACTAGTTGACTGGTCGGATAAATCTTTGTGAGTTTTAACAAGGCAGTCATCCTACAATCTTACTCATCTGATCATCTGAGAAATTGGATCGCTTCGCTCCCGAGCCTTCCTATGACTTCGGGATCACGTCGGGCTTTCGCAGTCAGGACGATGCCTTCGTAATACGCCCACAAAGCCTCGGCCGATTGCTGCGGATCCTGTACCGCGATGTCGCCCCTCNTGGCCGCATCCTCGATCGCTTGGCGCAAGAAGGAAGTCGCATCGGAGAAGACGAGGCTGACTTTCTCCGAGATAGCCTCGTTGTGAGTCGCCATTTCGAGTGCCGCATTACCGAAAGGACAGCCCCATATACCGGTTCCGGCATCGTGTGCCTGCTTGAAGTAGAAGTAGGCCATTTGGAAGAACCGCCGGATTCTGTCGAGCGGGGCCAAGTCTTCGCCGAAAGCTAGGCGCCAATATTGGTTTCGTGAATCTGCCCAATGCTTGTCGAGCGCGGCGACCGCCAGATCGTCCTTGGACTTGAAGAAGTGGTAGAAGCTGCCTTTCTGAACACCCGCGGTCGCACAGATCTCTTGAACACCCACATCGTTGACTCCGCGGGCGTGGATTAGCTCTGCGGCCGAGTCGATTAGCCGCTCTCTTGCGTTGCTTATACGTCCCATAGTTGACCGATTGGTATAATATTACGATCTTCCGGTGAGGAAGACAATAAAAAATCTGAAGAGTTCAGTGTTTGTAGGCATTCCGTGGAGAATCTTTATTGACT
>PAXL01000044.1 GCA_002714465.1 Gemmatimonadota bacterium
CTCGGACGTCTACTTCTTCAGCAGGTAATTCAAGGAAAAAGTGGGGGTATCGCCGTCGAAATTCAGACGGTGATACCGGGGGTAACAAACAACGATAGATGTCGAACACCAAATATCCAGGATCGGATTAAGATTCTGCCTCCTATTGCCGCATCCGACTCGCATGTGAGCGCCCCTTTAGAAAACGGGAGAGGGGACATCACGTTACACGGTTTCGGTTTATATGAGCGGGCGAGAGCCGCATTTCAGGCACCCGTAGCTTCTTTGGAGAAACAAAAACTATAACTGTCAATCATAGATCTGCGAACAAAACGTCTATGACCTCGGCGCGTTCGTTCAGACGTTGTTCGGATTCACAACCCGTCATCTCTTTCACGAACTCGGTAACTCTCGCGGCTACAGGTGCGGACCCGCTTGTACGGGCTTTCAGAAAGGCCGTGTCCAAGATATCAGAACGCCAAGACAGTAGTGCCTCTATCAGGGCAGCTCTGACGTCGCGGTGTAATTCGCTCTCGCTCAGGTCCTCGTACTCACCCGGGTCCTTCTTCCGATCGAAGAGCCGGCAGGTCCCTTCTTCGAAGTAATACTCAAGCTTCCATCGACGCGTTGCTAAGGCGCAGGATTTGTAGAGCGTTGCAACCGCACACCGTCTTGGCGAGGGTTCGCCGGACGCAACCGGGCCGAACAAATCGAAACCCTGGAGCGTGTCCGACTCCAGTCCGGCCGCACCTAGGATAGTCGCAGCGATATCGTTCCATATCGCGAACTCCCTTGTCGATCCTGCCTCGAGCGTACCGGGCATTCGCATCAGGAATGGCACACGCCAGGTATTGTCATAGTAGACGTGCTTGTTGTCGAATCCGTGGTCATACAGATCGATCCCGTGATCAGACGTGAAGATCACGAGCGTGTTATCTGAAAGACCCTTCTCATCGAGGAAATCCAGCAACCGACCAACCTGATCATCACAATACGCAGAGAAGCCATAGTAGAGTCTCCGGACCTCGTTGATCTCCTCCTCGGTCCGCGTCTCTCTATCTCGCAGACCAAGCAGTTTCTGCGCGTGTTCTGGCTCTCCCTCCGTCGACGGATTCTCGGGAAAGTCAGGCAGATCCTCATCTGAATACAGCGTCGCCCATCGTCCTGGCGGATGGAGCGGACCGTGCGGCGCGTGCATCGAACAGAACGCGAAAAACGGCGAATCCGGACTGTTCGATAAGGATTTCTCGACACCTTCAATCGTCTTGGACGCGGCAAACGCATCGAAGAACAGTTCCTCAGGAACGTCGTGGGGGAACGACTTCGGTTTCTCGTAGCCGTGTTCTTTGAGATGCGTTGTGTAGAGGTCCTCTCCCTGCGCTCTCGAACTCCCCGTCATCGAAAAATCAATCGTGAACGAGGCAGGCAGATCCCCAAAGTGTGTCTTCCCGACCATTATGCAAGTGTACCCTGCTTTATGAAGTACGTCCGGGAAGACCTCCAGATCCTCACGCCGTTTGATACCGTTCTCAATCGCCCCGTGGATCGGCGGATGGACGCCCGTGATCAGACTACAGCGTGTCGGACCGCAAACGGGTGACGTCGTGTGCCCCTGCGTGAACATCACACCCTCTCTGGCCATGCGATCCAACTGGGGAGATTTCGCGAACTTGTAGCCCATACAGTTCAGCGTATCGCATCTTTGCGTATCGGTTGTAATCAGAAGGATGTTGGGTCTGTCAGGCATGCTTCTATCCCTTTAATCAAAGGCACGGAAACCACAGATTGAACACAGATAAGGGCGGATGGATCCTCTGCTAGCTGCAAGCTCGCTCACAATAGAGACTTGGCGCAGGAGCGAACTGCCGCACCTACACTCTGTCATCTTGTAGTGATTGCCCTGGGCTAGCTCTGCGTTCTCCGCGTTGAGTCCTTTACTTCATCCACGGCGTCGGCCAATCTTCCTGGAAACTCGTCATATCGATGCGATTGTATGGCCGCTCAGTTCCCTCGGCATCCGCCTTGTCACGCGCGGCCCGATATTGCACCAGGTGGTTATCCGTATGACGCATCAGCTTCTCGAGATAGGCATTATCGAGCAGCGGATCGTGTGTCTTCCTGCGCCATCCCATCAGCGCACCCTTCAACGCCGTCTCCACCGCCGATACGGACGTATCGCCCGCCAGGTTCCGATACTCGAGCGGATCCTCTTTGAGGTCATACAACTCGAATTCCGGAGGATCCTCGATCAGCCGGAAAACACGTCGTGTATCCGTGTCCTTCCATTNCTCATCATCCAGGATTTCTCTTATTGGGCAGCCATCCACACCGATCCCATTCTTCTCCCTTCCGATCACAAGGTTGTGGATGAGCTTGTAACGTCGACCGCGAACGGCTCGTTGTGGCGCGAATCCGGGTCCGTGCGTGGTGAACTCAGTGAACAGATGTTGACGCCACGAATCAGGATGTCCTCTGTAGAACGGTGACAGGTCACGACCAGCCAAAGGTATCGGAAGCGATATCCCTGCAGCCGCGAGACAAGTCGGGACAATGTCCGTCGTCGATACGAACGCATCCGTTACTTTCGGCTGCGCGCAGTCGGGCCATCTGACGAGAAACGGGATTCGAGTTCCGAACTCGTAGGTCGTCGTCTTCCCACGCGATACAGGCGGACCGTGATCACCGATAAAGATCACGAGCGTATTCGCAGCCTGTCCTGTGCGATCGAGCATATCCAGCAGCAGCCCGACTCCGATGTCGACACGCTTGACGGCATTATAGTAGCCAGCCACTTCCTCCCGAATCTCGGCCGTGTTGAACTCACCGTGCTGAAAAAATGGCTTCACCTCGCCTGGCCCAAGCATCTTTTCGGGCAGTCCCTCGACCTGTCCACGATACGGTTTGTGAGGATCGGAAAAACTTGCGAGCACAAACCAGGGTTTCGAATCGCCATTTGTAATAAACTCGTTGATGTGACGCTCATAACCGCGCACGTCTCGTCTGTTCAACTTGCGTCCGATCTCGACGTCGAAAGGGAGTTCCTCATAAGGCCTGACGTGTATCTTGCCCGCCGCGAGTGACCGATAGCCGTTCTCCTTGAGGAGACCAGGCAGCGTCGGCACACCACGATGCATGGTGTATCCGCGGTGCTCCAGCCCCAACTGTCCATTCTGATGCGGGTAGAGCCCAGTGAAAATGCTACTTCGTGAGGGGCTGCAGGAGGCCTGGGTTACATATGCATTCCTGAACAGAATCCCTTGAGCGGCGAGACGATCAATATTTGGCGTTGCGATCGTGTGATCTCCGTAACAACCGGTCTGGTCGCCCATATCGTCAGCGGTGATCAGCAGAATGTTGGGCCGCTGCTGCGAATGGGCGATTGAACCCAGAACAACGGCAGCCGACCCGGCAGCAACGTCGGCTATGAATCTTCTTCTTGTAATTGGTCCCACCGTAGTTCCTATTGCTCAGTATCTGAATCGTCAATCACGCAAGGTCGGGCCATCTCTAAACTCTCGATATGGACCCGACGAAGTTCAAGGAATCCGCAGGCACGATGCTTCGTGCCTGCGGATTCCTACTTCGCATCTTTGCGCCATCAAGTCAGATGTGCTTGTCCGCGAAGTCCAGATACCGATCCCAATCGTACTCCATAACGTCGTGTCCGCCGCGCCTCACGTGATAGCCAATGCGGCTCTGGATCGGCGATTCCACTTCGGGCATATCCTCCGTATCCAGCCCGTCCGTCCCGAGAAGCCGATAGACGGGATCCGCATACCTGGCCGAAAGGAACTCGCCCTTCGGATCCGCCCATCGATCTTCTTCAGCACTTGCGACATAGAGAGGTCGTGGCGCGCACAGGGCGATCAGCATGTGCTGATCCACCGGACACGCGTCTTCCTTATCGTTGTAGGCTCTGAAGTTGTTGCAGAACCAGTGCGGGAACGACGTGTTGATCCGTCCCACCGTCTCGCCATAACACCGTCGGGAGAGCGCCGCGCCGCCGCACCCACTGTCGTTCGAAATCACAAGAGCAAACCGCTCGTCCTGTGCACCGGCCCATAGCGCCGTCTTCCCGAGACGCGAGTGCCCCATCACGGCAACCCGACTAGCGTCGATATCGAGGTCCGTCTCGAAGTAGTCAAGTGCACGACTCAGCCCCCACGCCCACACCCCGATCGTGCCCCATTCGTTGTCCGCCGGTATACCGTCTCCGTGAAAAAGCGGGTGTATGCCGTTACGATATCCGTCGTCGTAGTCTGGATCCAGATCGCCGCAGTAGGCCGTTGCGACTGCATAGCCTCTATCGATGATCCGGTCGATCGCCCAACGACTGGATGATGTACCTCTGGCTGTCTCAGTCGCTCGATGATCGACGACACCTGCACCCTTCTCCCGCATCCATCCATCCGACAGGATCACGTCTCCATCAACCGTCACCGAGTGATTTCCCTGAAAATTCAACCCCACAAATGCCGGTGAAGACTTCGCGGCTTTCGGTGAGTAAATCAGCAGATCCAGATACGGTCGTTCATCCTTCGCGGTGAAGTAGAGACGCACTTCCTTGCGCTTCGCCTTTCCCTCCAACGCCTCCACCTCAGACAGCAACTCAGCTCGTACACCGATCTCTTTAGACGGCGTCAGACCGTAGACAAGCGTCTCGAACAGCGCCAAGATCTCAGCCCGCCGAGCCGGCCAATCGGGCGCACCATCCACCATACTCCCGTCTTCGCGTATCAACAGATCCGGCAGCGTGTACTCCGGCACCTTCGCTTCATCGAAATTCGCTTCAAACATCGTCCAACTCTGCCTCCCGCTCAGGTGAAACTCCTGCCCCGTCCACAGCCGGCGCGAGGGCGGCTGGAACGCCTCTGATCTTTTGGAACGTCTCTATCTTTTTCCTACCCACTCCACACAAGCCGCAACGTGTTCTCTGAACCACGACTGTCGCCAAAGCATATCCGGATGGCCCAACGCCGAATAAATCACACGTCCCTCGCCATACTCGTGATACCACCCTAGCGCGTAGTCCTCATCGTCGCGGTTCCCCTTGCTCAGATCCACAGTCTCATTGTCCAGACGCATCAACACGTTCGTTTTTGATCGATCCCAGTTCTTGAACGTGTAGACCTCATCCGTGACCCTGAACCCATCACCAAGCATCGCGGTCGCTGGATGGTCTCTGTCCTCTACGATCACACCAACTTCCTGATGCCACGGATGTCCGTTGAACCACCCACCCAGCATCTCTGCAAACTCGGGCCAGTCGTAGCAAGAGGCTGTAGCACTGTGGAGCCCCACAAATCCCTTACCGTTCCTTACAAAACCCAGAATCGCACTCCGCTGCTCGGTGTCCAGCGGGATGTTCCCACCGGTCGCGAATGCCAGGACATCCAGCTGATCCAACGCATCCGCAGTGATCTTCTCACACTGGTGCGTCGTCCGAACGGACCAGCCGTGCTCGATTCCCAGTTCTTTCAGAGCAACCTCTGCATCGGGCAGAGATGAATGCTCATAGCCGACCGAGTGTCTCAGGAACAAGACGTTCACACCTACCCCTTTTCAGAATAGTTTTGTTGGCGCGGCGAAATCTCCGTGTAAACCCAATATCGCGATCCCGTGCTAGTGCATCTCATCGACATGCGCCTGCCAGACATCGATCATGGTTACGGTGGCACACGCGCGGGAAATGTTGCTGCCGTACAGGCAGCCCTTGTTTCCCGCCCCATGATCACATCCGGCGGCATGTCACGCGACATAAACACTCGCGTGCAGGATCATAACAAGTCTCTCCGCTCCGGATCCGACTCTATGGCTGTCACCACGTCCTTGACTCGCTGGGTTTGGTCTCGCGGACAGATCAGAATAGCATCCTTGGTCTCGATCACCGCGAGGTTCTCGACACCTACAAGCGCGATCAGCTTATCTGTCTGGCCATATACCGTCGTGTCCTTAGCATCGATCTGGAGCACGTTCCCCTTCAACAGATTGTTCGCAGCATCTGTGTCCAAAACATCTGACATCGCCCCCCAGCTCCCGATATCACTCCAATCGATATCGGCTTCGATCACCGCGACCTTCTCTGCCTTCTCCAGAATCGCATTGTCAACAGGGGTCTCCTTCAGCGTCGGGTAAACCTCCGACAACACCTTCTGTGCATCCGGCGTATCGAGCGCAGCCTTAATCTTCATCAGCCCGTCATAGATCTCGGGCTCGAACTTCTCGAACAAGCCCAGGACCGTGTCTGCTCGCCAGACAAACATGTTCGAGTTCCACAGATAGTCTCCTGACTCGAACCACTCCTTGGCCGTCTCTGTGTCAGGTTTCTCCTTGAACCCGCCGACCTCGTAGATTGGCTCTTCTTGGGCTACATGAAAGACCGCACTCTTCTGTATATATCCATATCCTGTCTCTGCCTTCCAGGGTTTTACACCGATGAGAATCAGTGAATCCTGATACGAGACAAGGGCATCTTCAGCCGCCGAAAGCAGCCGGCAAAACTCCTCGGGTTTGCCGATATGATGGTCCGAACCAAGGCTCGCGATCGTGCATCCGGGATTGTAGTGCTCGAGCAGGAGGCACTCCAGCCCAACAGCCGGACCGGTGTTACGAAGCGCGGGCTCTACGATCAAATGCTCGCGGTCCAACTGAGGTAATTGCTCGAGAACGAGGTCGCCGTGAGCCGCGCCCGTCGAGACATATCTGTCAACATCCGACGCGATCGGATCCACCCGGTGGAAGGCCTCTTGGATCATCGTCCGGTCGCCCTCAAACGCATGAAATTGCTTGGGTTGCGACTTCCTGCTGAAAGGCCAGAGTCGTGTGCCTATACCTCCTGCACGGATCACAAATTTCATGCTATAAGTCTCCTTGTCGCGCCATTCTGCCTACGCCTAATCGTGCCTGACAGAGCGGGAAAAAGCTGACACAAGGCCTCCTTGTCAACCGCCAGACCAAGGCAAACAACCCTCAGGGGAACCGGCTCGTAAAGTATACTTCGACAACAAGTGATAACCAGCGTGCAGGAACAGCACTCTACTTGCACAAAAAGTCGTGAAAATCTGCCGAAATAGGCGCTTGATCGATTCTAACCGGGATATACTTCAAACACAAAACCAGGCCGCTTCAACGGTTAGATCGTCGCTCAAAGACTGGATCTGTATGGCCAGGTCTAAATACTTCGTGTTCGTCATAATGACCTAGCGCTCGGAGACGCCATCAGCATTCAGGCGATTCCTGCTCAAATACTGAGCATGGTTGGTGCGGACAGCGCGAACTTCGGCAACGAAACAACGCTGCGAGATGCGCCTAAAGGACGGTACGAGGTCAAAGAGGAAGACTCCCATGAGTATACCGAACGGGTCGTCGTGGAACTCGAACGCAAGAGCCACCGCAGCTTAGGTCATTCCCTGGTTATGCGGGGATCCAGTCTCTTTTAAAGACAAGCGGGTCGTATCAAGGAGAAACCATCCTCTGACACGACCCGCTTTCTCTTACCTTTGCTCCTCTGCTACCCCATCAGCTTCGGATACTCGAAGAAGACTTGAGTCCCCGCTCCCATCCGCACATCGGCCCAGCTCTCTACATCAAAGGTTCCGCAGAACACACCACACGTCGGAACATTATCAATCTGGAAACTGCTGAGTTCGTTAATCAGATCTGTCATGTTCGGGTTATGCCCGAACATCATCGCCGAGGCATGTCCATCATCGATAGATTGAGTGATCTGAATCGTCTCTTCCGGAACGGCACCGTAGAGCATCTCTTTCAATACGATCGCCCCGCGGTCATACCCCAGCTCATCCGATATCTTTTGTGCCGTCGTAATCGCTCGTTTCGCCGGGCTGCTGATCACAACGCCAGGAGTGACACCTAGCGCCTTCAGTCGCTTACCCATCTGGAGCGCATCCCGCTTCCCCCGCTTGTTCAGGGATCTATCGAAGTCCGAGAGCCCACCTTCGGCCCAGCTGCTCTTCGCGTGTCGGATCAGGTATAGCGTCTTCACTGTCTTCCCTGACGGCTGGACCAATTTATTATCGAGGCGACGCTAAGGGGCTCTCGGTGCGAGATCCAGATTCGACTCACTCTCTCACTTGACCAGATCGAACGTGTCATACCGCTCACCCGTCGGTGTCTACGCCTTATAGTGCAGCCGATCACCATCATCGTTGATCACTTGATACAACTGTGCGTTCTCGACGCCCCGATCGAGCTCCTCTGCATTACTGCGCGCGCGTACAAGCTTGGGTTGCACTTCATTGAGGTAGATCTTGTATTTCATGATCGTCAAGATCTCAAAACCGAGCGAACCGCGTATCAGGCCGACTAGGACCCGGACCATACACGCTTCGCGTCACAAAGATGAATCGAGTCCGATCCTAATATTGGCAAGCCACCGGCTGGCAGCAATCGCTTTATTTACAGATACTTCTGACCGGAAAAGCACACAATCTATAGCCTGACGCACACTTGCTTGGCGCCATCCGTGATCACATAGTATGTGTTGTCACGCTTGTTATGAGGAATGTCGGCTTGAATCTACAGACCTTGGTCGCGGCCTTTCTTCTAGCCGCGATTCAGACAATCAGAATCGAGGGGGCGGATATGGGACCGAATGAACTAGGTATCGGAGGGGTCGGGGGCGTTTATCTCCTAGCAGAACCAGGGAAGCTAACCGTTCAAGTATGGAAGCAGGATCTTAACCGACATGACAAACAGACCAATCTGCGCGCCATACTCCTGAGCCCAGACAGAAAACCGGTTGGTGAAGCCGTAATCGTCGACGATGGCCTGCGGAACGACGACGGCCCCGGTCACATCAAACAGATCGAACTCGAGACAGACGTCGATCAGGCGGGTATCTACGCACTAAGCATTACCGTCACGAACGACCGGTATGGTGAAAATATCCGTTGGGGATTCCGAACCAACTGCAAGCGTTACCTGATCGAGACATCCCGGGGTCACCGTGACGCGCGACACGTCGAGCCGATTGTCCTGGTCAGCCCCGACATCAGCGCAGATGTGTGTTTCGCGGCCCGCCCGAGAGAGATCACAATCGATGTCGAAGGTCTGCACGGCGGCGGACATCCAAAGCTATACGATGCAGCGGGCAGTCTTGTCGCAGACCTCTCCTCGTCTGCCGAAGGGAGAGCATCCTACACGCTCCCACCCGGTTCCAGGGGCATCGGACCCTGGAGGCTCCACTTCCCATCCGGCCAGGCAATCGTACACATCGACGGGGTCACACGATGGGACAGCGGCGAACCGCTCGAGAACCTCTCGCTCTGGTCTCCCACCCTGGATAGCTGGTTTCCTTTCCACGACCTGCGCTGGATGCTCACGCCCTACAGCCACGTCGTTCACGCAATGCCCGGGGAACAACGCCAAATCGAGCTCCGCATCCACAACAACGGGACCTCTATCGACGGTTTCGACCTTGCTTTCTCAGAGGGTTCTCTTCCCGTAGAACTGACCGACCATAGAGTCGAACTGCCCCCCGATGAACCGCGGATCGTAACCGCAACAGTCTCCGTCCCCCCTGATGCGAGTGTAGGAGATACGCTCACAACACAGGTCTCTGTGGTCTCAGAGAAACACGGTATTTCGACCTGGAGTCGTCTCAAGGTCAGAGTTGGCAAGCCGGATTACGCGATCGACGTTCCGCTCACCTACAGACCATACGAGCACGAAAACGAGCAGTTCGCGTACACACCGGACTACCCGAACACGGGACAGCTCTACTTTGCACCTGACAACACGCCCTATGTTCGCGTAGACGACGGGATCGACCGGTTGGGCCCAACCGGCTGGGAGACCGTAGACACCGTTGACGGGGAACGCTATCGCTCGGTGACAACAAAGGTCGCTTTTGGTGGCGATGGTGAGATATGCTTGCTGGGCAGGTCCCCCGAGGGTGTCGCGTATCTCCTTTCCGAAGATGGCGGAGACACGTTCCAGGCCACACCGGTCCCACCCAGAGACACGAAACGGCAGCAGTGGGACATCGAGCAGTTCGCCGGAGCCAACAACCCACCTCGCCTCGCACCATTCGTCAGAGCCACCGAAACTGGCGAGTATGACCCCAACAACTTCTGGAGACACGTCAACGATCTTGAGCTGTTTCTGCCGGAGCGCATTGCCGGCAAGGTCTTCATCGGTGACCCGATCCTCCTGTCGACACAAGCGATCGGGATCTCCTCTCACTCGGGGATACCATCAGCGCTCGCGTCGCAGGGCGACCGCGTCCACATCATATGGGGAGAGGCTACGGACCCTGACGGCCATGAACCCGGTGTTCCAGCCTACGTCGCAACCTACGACCGCAATAAGAAGAGCTTACTCGGTGAGAAGGCTTTCGTAGGCTTTGGCCCCCCTGCAAACGATGTCCACAATACGCCCAGCATCGTGATCGACAGCCAAGGCTATCTACACACATTAACCGGCACACACGGTCAACCCTTCGCCTACGCCCGATCGGTCGAGCCCCATACCGCACACGCCGGCTTCACTGAGCCCGAACTCGTCGAGAACGACCTTCGCTCGACTTACATCGGATTCGTCTGCGACTCGAACGACACGCTGCACCTAGTCTTCCGCACCTGGAAATCCGATGGAGAGTATCACCCCGAAGGGTACTACGCCAACCTCGCCTATAAGCGGAAGCACAGAGATCGACCTTGGGAACCGATGAAGCGACTGGCCGTCGCGCCATTCACAGAATACAGCATCTGGTATCATCGACTCACAATCGATCGCAACGACCGTCTTTTCGTCAGCTTTGATTACTGGTCGACCTTCTGGTTCTATCGCGTCGACCATTATGGCAACTCACCCGGTCGCGGTCGGGCAGGCGGTGGCGGCCGCCGCAAGACGATTCTCTCCTCTGACGGTGGCGATAGCTGGAAGCTGCTTGAGACGAATGACCTTTAGGGAGGTCATTACCGCGAAAGCTTGAATCCAGACTTTGTATGCTCAGAACTGTCTGTATACCTTTTCCGCGCACCACGCAACTCACATCTAGATGCCTGCCGAAGCAGGCATGACGACGAGGATCATCAGCAATGCCAGACACCTATGCACTCAAAGCCGTCCCAGGATTCCATGCCAAGACTCCCGGTATCCAGCTCGCTGCGCAGGCCAGCGACAAGGCCACCGACGAGGATCTACAGTTCTTCCAGCAGATGGGTGTGGAGTGGCTGATGGTCGGGATCGNCGAGGACGAGAACCAGAACGCCGACTACTACCGACACCTGAAGTCCCGTCTCGCCAAATTCGACCTGCAGATCTACCGGATCGCAAACAGCAGCGTACACAACATGCCGGAAGTGACACTCAACCTTCCGGGACGTGACGAGAAAGTCGAGGAGTTCGCGACCTTCATCAAGAATCTCGGTGATGCCGACATCCCCTACAACACGTATGCACACATGGGGAACGGGATCTGGAGTTCAGGACGTACGACACGGCGCGGCGGGATGGACGCCCGTACGCTCGACATTAAGAACGCGAAGGGTCGCTGGCGGAACACCCAGTTTGAGGGCGACCTCACACACGGCCGCGAGTATTCAGAAGACGAACTGTGGGAAAACTATGAGTATATGATCAAACAGATCGCGCCGGTTGCTGAGGCGGCAGGTGTTTTCATCGGCATCCATCCGGACGATCCGCCGGTATTCTCCCTCGGCGGAATCCCCCGCTGTATCTTCGGGAACTTCGCCGGCTACAAGCAGGCCATGGACATCGCCGACAGCCCGAATATCGGCGTCTGCCTGTGCGTGGGATGCTGGCTAGAAGGTGGAGAGGAAGGAATGGGTGTCGATGTTCCCGATGCGATCCGATACTTCGGAGAACAGAACAAGCTCTTCAAGATTCACTTCCGGAACGTCTCGAACCCGATGCCCGAACCGTGGACCGAAACCCTGATGGACGACGGTTACCAAGACATGCACGTCGTCATGAAGGCCCTGCGAAAGGTCGGCTACGATGGCGCCGTCATCCCCGACCATATCCCCAACATCATCGGCGGCTCAAAGGCCGGGATCGCCTATTCACTCGCCTATATGAAGGCACTGATTCAGGCGGTGAACAATGAAGCGGGAGGACCCCGANCAGGCTCAAATGGAAAATGACAAGTGTCAAACGGGATCAACCAGCGATAGCGGTCTACTACTCGGCCCACGCTTGGAGAGGCGTGTCATCGGGGTTCTTTGTGAGCCAGTACTGCGACGAAGGTGCCACATCCGAGCTTTCACCGAGCGGATCGCCACCACTTGGCAAGGCGCCAAGCAGCTGTTGACGAATCGGCGAACTGCGCGCGATTAGCTCCGGATCCTGCTGGATATAGTCTGTGGGGCGCATCCATCGGTAATGATACCCGACGTGCACGATCTTGCGTGTCTTCACCGACTGGTTCGGCCCCACACAGTGCCAGGTTGCGGTTCGCCATAGCACCGCCGATCCGGCCGGCAGCTTCAACTCGAGCGCCTCGTCTTCGGGGACGACATTCCCGGCATCCCGCAGCTCACTGGGCGACCGCTTATAGCTTCCAGGGACCAGCCAGAGGTTACCACAGTTCGACTCAGTCATGTCGAAAAGCGTGTAGAACACCTTGATCTCCATGAATGGCAGTCGACCGTCGAGTGACGGCCCCATGAACAGCTGTGGACTCGCCAGATCGGGATGCCACGTCACGTTCCTGTATCCCGCATCCTTGTCCGCACCGTCTCCCACACCGACCCGTCCTGCCCCCAACTCGTCGGGATAGGGCGGTCTATAATCGAGATGTGTTGTCCGGATCTGGATATTCCACCCTATTGCATCGACCACAAGCGGCAGCATCCTTGGATGATCGATCAAATCCAGAAACGCCTCGTGTTTCGAGAGCGCGTTCCGAACCTGGAAATGTGTTTCTACCGGCAGCCCCTTCTCTTCCTGTATACGCCCCACCACCTCATCCGCCGCATCCGACAACCTCTGTGTCTCTTCCGGTGTCAGGAAGTTCTCGAGGATCACAAACCCCATCTCCTCAAAGTCTCTCTCCTGTTCCGCTGTCATTGCAATCGCCATATCGCCTAAACCTGTCTGTGCGGTCAAAGTCAGGGAACCATCGGCCGGCGCCTGGCTAAGGCGAAGCAGGCAAATGGAAACGGATGAACACTGATCGAAGATACGAATTGCCCGACTCTGACTAGGCTTGCGGTCTTCACATCGAACCAGAGAGCATCCGAGCACGTCGACCTCTTCNATAGGATGTCATCCGTGTTATCTGNGTTCAAATATGTGGGACCAGTCGATCCCGACAAACACATTTTCACCGTAACCAAGCCTACTGCCATGTGTCAGAGCAACTTGGTGAGCCTGAATCGATCTTTCAAGATAGGTGACGGTCATCGTCGAGCACATTTCTCTCGACCTCCCTCATACTACTTTCTCGGTGATAGCGCCTCTCATCTTCAGAATATACTTCGACCGATCCAGCGGGGAGATCCCCCTGTGGGGTCGTATAGCACCCTCGCCTTGGGGGCACGGTTCGTATCCAGCGTACCGCATTGAACACTTCGCCGCACCCCTCGTCATGGAGCTCAGCTGAATCGGCAGGTCCATAGATGTAGCTAGAGGAATCCGACCGGATTGCACCACAAGATCGCCTGCAGTTTCGGCTAGGTCGAGCGTCCCTCGTGCGTTCACGATCTCTGACGTGATCTTCCCGATATACGTATCAGGAGTCTCGATCCGATAAGACAGGATCGGCTCTAGAAGCACCGTATCCGTGTCGGTCAATCCTCGCAGAAGAGCGATGTTCGTGGCTAGCTTGAAGTTACCTGCCCGGCTGTGTTGCACGTGATCGCTACCCTCCACGAGCGTGATTTTCAGGTCCGTCACTTCCCAGCCTTTGGGTCCCTGCTTCAGCGCCCCATCGATCGATCGTGCGATCTCTTTCTGGTATCGTGCCTTTATATCGTTCACACCGATTTCTGAATCGAACGACACGCCACTGCCCTGCTCAGCAGGTTCGATCAGGTATTTCACGATCGCCCAGCACGGTTTCGGCATCGTGTATCGTTCGACACCATAGCCGAACACTGCAGGCGTCTCCTTATAGATCACAGTAGGCTCAGTGAATCGCGTCGGTATCCCGAATCGTGTCTGAAGGATTTCGATGAGGATCTCTGTCTGAACCGCCCCCATGATCTTGACGTGAAGTTCCCGCTCGTCATCCAACCAGCTGAAGTTCAAGTGTGGATCTTCGCTCGAGAGTTGTTGCAGGGCCTCTGCAAGTCGGTTGTAGTGGGCCTCATTTTCGTGGATCGCCTGCACACTCAACAAGGGCTCACCAAGCCTATAGTCGCCGGGTATGGATGCCTCACTCCCCAGCACATCTCCGATCCGTACATCGGACATCCCGCAAACAAACCCGATATCCCCAGCCTCGAGCAACCCCGTGTCTTCGAACCGCCTCCCGGTCGAACGCTTGATCTGTGTGATCTTCTCTTCGCGTCCCGCCGTCACATTCTCAATTACATCCCGATTCCTCAGCGTGCCTGCATACAGCCGCACTCCCGCGATCCGACCGAGCTTGTCATCGTGTTCCAGACGAAATACCACACCAGACGGCAATGCGGAATCTGTTACCGAAGCGTCCGGGAAACACCTGACGATGCCGTTCAACAGTGCTTCCATCCCGATTCCGTTCTTCGCAACACCACACATCACTGGAAACAGCATTCTGTCCTGAACACAGCGCTCGATCACAGGTTCGAGCGCTTCGTATGTGAGCTGTTCGCCATTCAGGTAGCGTTCGAGAAGATCATCGTCCTTCGATGCCACCACTTCGACCGTGGACAACAATTGCTCTCCATCAAGATCCGCGACGGACGCATCCGACTCGCCCGGACGAACCGCCTGATTCAACAGAACGGCGTCAGAAGAGAATCGACTCTTCAGATCCGTGAGCACACCGTCTGGGTCNGCGCCCATACGATCCAGCTTATTGATTAGCAGGATCACCGGGATGTCAAGAGCCTCCAGTGCATACCAGATCGTCTCTGTATGCGCCTGGATCCCTTCCAAAGCAGACACAACGAGCACCGCACAATCGAGGACACGCAACGATCGTTCGACTTCGGCCACAAAGTCGACATGTCCGGGCGTGTCGATCAGGTTGATCCTAACGCCTTCCCACTCAAACGTCAGCGTGGTCGCTCGAACCGAGATCCCTCTCCGTTTCTCAACCTCTAGGCCGTCTGACAGACTTGTCCCTTTGTCAACTTTGCCGACAACTCGGATCGCCCCACTCAGGTAGAGCAAGTTCTCCGTCACCGTAGTCTTTCCGGCATCGACGTGCGCCAGGATGCCCAGATTTCGTATCCGATCTTCCACGGCAGACAAGATAGGCTAGCCCCTGAACCTTACNCATAAAAACCGCCATCCCATCCAGGACAACGGCAAAGAACGGCCATCACGGACTGTTGCCCCAGCCCACGCTTGCCACGAACCCACGTTCCTCTGGGTCCTTTGCGTCTCGACGTCTTACTGTTCCCGCTCTTAAGAGCAATCGAGTCCTCGATGTCAGACCCGACCTAAACGAACACCTGCAGTGTCTATGCGAGCTGGCCTCCTACTCCTCGGGTGGATGTTTGAGGCTCCACCTAAATCCTGTCAGCTTGTCTATAAAGCCGCCCGAAAAGATTCGCTCTTAAATCCCACCGAGTGCATCGCTAAAGCTCTGCATCGTATCCAGCAGGTCTCGACGAATCGCGCACTCCTCGAACCCATCGCATTGCAGATGCATCTACCCACATCCAAACACACCCTCTCCTCGTCACCCCAACCAACCGTCACGTGGTTGACTAGCCGGTCCGGAAACATCGGTATGTCCGAAAATTATCCCTTTACTACAATCTCCTCGCTAACCCAACACCCGCTTTCCCCAAACCACTGCCTGCCGCGCTTACCGTCCCGCCTTTCCCCTCATCCCCGCCACTCGATATCAATACTTGTATACCCGTCCGTATACTCCTTCAAATGCTCAGGCAATTCATCCAGAAACCTCAGCCCGCTCTCCGGGATCTCCCAAGGCACGTCGATCTCGTGGCTCCGATCTCGGAACCCGATCGCGCAGGACAGTCTCGGCTGATCGAGCGTGTTCCCGAAGGCCCAGTGATAGGTCCGGTGGGCAAAGACGATCATGTCACCAGGATTCGTGAAGAGTGCAATCAGTCCCGGCACCTCAGGCCCATCGTAAAATCGCTCCTCTTCGGTCGCCGGATAAAATGATCGCTGATCGAACGTCATCTTGAAACCCTCCGGGCCTTCCCACCCTTCGATGTGAGAATCCTCAATCACGCAGAGTCCACCGTGGACGGGTCGCGAGCCGGTGATGTAGAACCACTTGCCCGACGGCCAAAGCCCAGCGTTCAGCACATCTCCTGAATTCTGAGGCGTACCCTTGTTGAAGCCGCACCAGTCTGTGTGCCACTGGATCGGCGGTGAGCCGGGCATCCGGATGATTGCCGCAGATCGATGGATCGTCAGTTCATCGGCACCGATCAGGTATCGATGGATCGCCATGAACGTCTCGTTCTCAAGGAGCGACCACGCACCTGGACCGGACTCGATCCAGGCGTGGCGTGTACGGCTCTGCCCTAGCTTGAGCGTCCGATCCGGATCCGTCCCATCCCACACGGCCTGACACAACCCCTCCACNACCGGGTGGGGCAACACATCCTTGATCACGGCAAACCCGTGTGTCTCCAGACACTCCGACATTGCGTCCAATTCGAGTGTTTCGAACTCATACCGATACCCCGGATCTGGTTTCCCGATCGATGCTTGATTCATTGTCGTGTCCTGTGTTGGCGTAGGCTGTCACAACGGTGTTTCTGCACTCTGCTCAGTGAACCCACGTGATCCTAACTACGAACCACTCGGGTATAGACCTCGGGCGGCCCCGATTCAGCGTGCACACCACCGAACTGCACCCCCCCGGCCACGAGCGAGGCGCAACATTTTCAACCGACGTCACCGTCACACATCGACTGTTCTGCCAGCCAGTTGAGCTGCGGCCATTGCAGGGGGCCGCTGTTCTGTTGAGGAGTCCCTGGCGTGCTTCGCCCTCGTTTCACATAAGACGTCAGTAGATCGCGCAGGGCCTCGACGATATCCGGCCGTTCGTGAATGCGATTCTGTCTTTCACTAATATCATCCTCTAGATCATACAGCTGGATCGGCAGCGTGCCAGCCGGCTCGTCTCCAGGCTTCGGGTAACTCCATCCACCTGACCCGGCACACATCTCCAGCTTCCAGCGCCCCTGTCGAATCGAGAACGACCCGTTGAGAGAAGAGTGCACCGTCGCCTCTCGCAACGAGGATGACAAAGGCGTACCCGACCACACAGGCAGGTTACTCACACTGTCTTCTGCGGCATCGTCTGGCAGGTCGACATTCAGAATCTCTGCGAGCGTAGCCATCAGATCGACGAGGCAAACCGTCTCATCGCATATGGATCCNGCCTCGATCCCGTTGGGCCAACGTACAAGCAGAGGAATCCGGTGACCGCCTTCGTAGATATCTGCCTTGTGGCCGCGGAAGTGGTAGCTCGGCAGATGTCCCAGCGACGCCAGGTGCGTTAAGTCCGCACGGGGTGAACAGCCGTTGTCAGCAGCAAACACCACGATCGTGTCATCGGTCAGACCGCAATCATCGAGGGCCTGCGTGACTTGACCGACCGTCCAGTCGACCTGAAGGCAGAAGTCGCCATAGAGATTCGTTCCGGACTTGCCTGCGAACTCGGCTGTCGGCAGAATCGGCGTGTGGGGCGCTGGCAGCGGGAAGTAGACGAAGAAAGGGTCATCCTGATTGTCGTGTATGTAGCGCACGACGTGCTCTGTCAGTTTCGGAAGCACCTCTTCGTGCAAGAAGTCAGCACCCGTTGGTCCCTCACGCCAGAAAGGCATGCCTTTGTCGGCTGTTACCCGGTCCGGTTCAGCCGTTATCCGGTCGTCCTCGACATACACATAGGGAGGCATATCCAGCGATGCGGCGATACCAAAGAAGTAGTCGAATCCTCGTGTCGTCGGACCGTTAGTAATCGGCTTGCTGAAGTCGACATCCGTCTCATCCTCCTCACGTGAGAAGGTAGCGTCCTGCTCCGCCGCGGGGGTCTTTTCGGCTGCCGCACTCGCGNTACCCTTCGCCCATTCCCATCCNAGATGCCACTTTCCGAAACAGGCCGTTCGATACCCTTCACGCTTCAACATCTCGGGCACTGTCAGCCTGTTCTCCTCAATCAGAGCCGATGAATATCCCCCAGTGACCCCGGACTTCAGACGGGACCGCCAGTTGTATCGACCGGTCAGGATACTGTATCGAGAGGGTGTGCAGACGGCTGAGGAAGCGTGTCCGTCCATAAACGCCATTCCCCCTTCACACAGGCGGTCCAGATGCTCGGTTCGGATCTTGGATTCCGTATTCAGACACGACAGATCCCCGTATCCCATGTCGTCCGCAAGGATATACACGATGTTCGGCTGCCCGCTCACACCCTCTCCTTTGTTGTGTTTCGGTCTACGCGAAACCGGCATAACATCCGTCCGCTCGATTTACAATGCTTCGCCCTGAAAGTGTGTCGCCGGTTCACTTTTGTTGCAAAAAAGCAACACCCTATGCACTTCACGAACGCCTAGGAACTCAGGAACTAGAATGGATTTTATTTTGAACGCCTACAGGTACAGATGTTGCCCACGGGTTGGCTGACCCAATTGGAGTATCACCCATGCAATCATCCAAACTGGAGGTAATAATGAAGACCCGATCGACCGCTCTTGTCACCTTTTTCGCCGCCGCAATATCCCTTTCTGCTTCCGCCCAAACCCTGGATCAGCCCCTTCGCACCGACCACCAGATCAGCAACACGACTTCGGATCAGCTGATCTTGAAGGACCCGATGATCGCTGGTCTACTATCATCCAGTATGCCAGGTCTGGGCCATTTTTACACGGGACAGAACAAGAAGGGGATCCTGTTCCTTATTGCCACCGTGGGCGCATTTGGTAGCGCGGTAGCATTCGCCGAACCGGCGAATCTCCACCTGACGGACTACGACAAGGTCGCATACGGCGGGAATGAGGATGGTCTGATGACCGTAGACGAACTCCAGAACTGGGAAGGCGGTAAGTTCCAAGATGATGCCTTCGAAGACCTATCCACGAGCAGAAAGATCGGCACGATCACGTCGGCNGCTGCCGGCATTGGTCTCTACATCTGGAGCATCGTGGACGCAAAAAAAAGCAGTCGCGAGCACAACCGCAAGGTCATCCAAAAACGCATCGACCTTGGCCTCACGGCAAGCCAGACNCAGACCGGTCTGGCCTTGAATCTCCACTTCTAGTCCAGAGGATCCGGTATCACGCNCCGACGCTGCAAAGTCGTCGACAGTGCCCATCTTCGTGGATGCTCACGAAGCGACCGGTGTGTCAGAGTCACGTNTGCCCACGACCGTGTGGAGGATGAGCGTGGTGATAAGGATGGCTCCACCGATCATTGCCGCCCTACCTGGGTTCTCGCCAAGAACAAGCCAGACCCACGTGGGGCCCAGTATCATCTCCAAGAGCTTGATTAGACTGACCTCGGGGGCGGAGATATAGCGTGGCGCCAGAACAAGCAGGCTTAACGCGGCCGGCAGTAGAACGGCGCCCAGCAACGCAAGCAGCAGCATATCCGTCGTACCAACTGCCATCGGTGTTGACTTCCATACTACCATTAGACTCACNAGAAACCCACCCACGGCAACACTCGGGACCAAACTGACCTCCTTAGCCTTCCGGGCAAGCACGACGTGAAGCGCAACGAGAATGGCAGCACCTCCAGCGTAGGCATCTCCGACCCAGTTTCCACTCACTACGTTTTCCGATATCGTCACATAGACAGCCAGCATCGCAGCNCCTATCGCGAGCCACGTCCTGAAGGCGACACGTTCCCCCAGCCAGAGACGGCTGAGAANNGCAGCAATCAGAGGGCTGATTCCGACGATAATCAGAGTATTCGCAACACTCGTCGTCCGGATCGCCAGCACGAAGATCAGCGTCCCGACCGCCATCACCAGAGAAGCCCCGACACCGGACCAACCCATCACGCGAAACGCCTCGACTAGGCCACCTCGGTAGATCAGGACGAGGCAGATGCCCAGTCCGGCGGCCATAAACACTCCACGCCAGAACACGAGGGTCCACGTATCGACAGTGATCGATCGAATCAGAAGACTGTCCGGACTCAGAACTAGGATGCCAAAGAACGCAAGAAGGACACCTTTANTCGATTCCCCCACTCAGTCAGCCTCAGGCTGATGCACGCCAATTTTCCCGCGGCGATAGACAGCACTTTGAACGCAGGCTGCAACGTCAGTCGCGACCGCCCCAACCCACTTGTCGCCCGGNTCCAGAAAGTGAAGAGCCGGCCGCGGACCTTCCCCAACGACCTTGGGATCCCTCCACGCGTCGGAAAAGAGGATCTCGTGAGTCTTCAGCCCGCCGGACAGCCCAGCACCCGTCCATTTGAGGCAGGCTTCCTTGCACACCCACGACCGCAGGAATGCCTCCTTGCCAAGCACCTCTGGGCGATCCGCGATCTTTCNAGCCTCCCGCTCCGTAAAGAACCGTTTCGCAACCTGAACACCCGCTGTCTTTCGCTCGACCATCTCCACGTCGATTCCCACGCCCTGACCGGTGGCAAAAGCGTACAGGCCCACGCCGTGCGAGTGGGTCATGTTGAACTCTGGAACTGGTAACCCTTCGTCAGAAGCCAGGAAAGGCTTTCCTCTGGGTGCAGTTCGGAATACCAGGTCAGAGGGGGCGATGCCGACATACTCGGACAGGAGTATTCGCAGCAGGCCTCTACTGATCACATACTCCTCCCGGGCACCGGGATGCTTGAACCGACGAGACCGGTTTTGTTCCTGCTCGGAGAGAACGGGCCAGCAGGAATCTCGATCCCAATCCCCATCCTGGAGCCGGATCAACCANACATCGACCCTACCGGGCTTGAGCTCGGATACACGGTCCCTATCGGGCCACGCCCATCGATCCGGGATACGGTAGGCCGTCTTCGGAGGCGGATCGGTAAGGTCCCGAAAATCGGTCATTCTAAGTGGGCGCCCCAGGAACGCCTCATCTCCTTGATTCGCTGGATATACTCCCGGTCCCTTCGCTCCACGGCCTCATCGAACCGATCCGGATCGACAAACCACGGCATACCTTCCGCATATCGCGCTCTTACTCGTTCCTGCGCGTCGTCTTTGTGCGCCGTTGGATGTGCCTTCTTGTTTCCTGCATCCGAAGGCCACCGGAATATGCCGGCGAGATCATAGTGGTAGAATGGTCCTTCGTGTGGCATCCGAAACCCGAAGGTCGTCTGAATACCGAGCTCGATATCTTCTGCTGATGCCACGCCTTCCGCCCACAGCCTCGATGCTTCTGCCCCGGCCGCGTGCTGAATGCGGTTCAACAGATAGCCGGGCTTCTCCTTCAGAAGCCTGATCGGGACCCGCCCGGTCTTTCTCATAATCTGACAGATCAGTTCGTATGTCTCTTCGCTCGTTNCCGGCCCTCCAGCCACCTCGACTCCGGGCACGATATGCGGCGGGGCGAAGTAATGCGTCAACCCGATCTTGTCCTGACGCGCAACGCCTTCACCGATTTCGCTCACTACGAATCCCGANGTGTTCGTCACGATGATAGTGTGATCAGGGCACAGCCTATCGAGAGTCNCGAACAGTTCCTGCTTGTCATCCANCCGCTCGACAATGGCTTCGGTCACGAAATCGCTCGCCATCGCAAGCTGCTCGAGCTCACGTGTTCGCGTGATTCGTTTCGCTGCGTCACTGGCGGCAGCACTTGAAACAAAGTCCTCTTCGACGAACAGCGACAGGGCCGCGTCGGTCAGTTCCTCGGATCGCGCCAACGCTTCGTCAGTCACATCCTGCACGATGATATCGATCCCGGCTAACGCAAAGTTCAGAGCAATCCCGAATCCCATGGTCCCACCCCCAACCACCCCAGCCGTCCTAATATCCTCTATCTCCATCGATTCTTTCTCCCGAATGCCGGTCACAATTGAGCTTAGTGTCTGCGTGCATTTATGGTTAAGTGTTTTCAATCCGTAAACGTCAGCATCGCCATATCTAGTATAGTCACCATCATGATGTGGATCACGTCGAGAGGGCTCATCGCACGGAGACTAACTGGCGTATTGGACAGGGCAGGATGGTTATCGTAAACGACTTGCTTCACAGTGGGCCTGCGATACAAGGCTATTGAACGTCGAGAATGGTGCGCTGTGCCTCGCTCAGGCGCTCTATTGTCTCGGGCGACAAGCTCGCCCGCTGATCGGTCTGTTGCTTCTGGTTACGGCGTGTATAGTATGCGTGAAGCCCGTATCTGGGTTCGGTGGTCTGGTTGAGCGTACCACCGTGCCACGTGTGGGAGTTAAAGATGAAGACAGTTCCTGCCTTGCCGGTCAAGATCACTTCGCCCGGATNTGAAGCCTTGGGATCTTCGAGCNCNTCACGAGGGTGCTGTCCGCTGTTGTGTGACCCGGGAACCGCACGGGTTGCACCATTGGCCTCGGTGAAGTCGCTCAGAAGCCAGACCGAGTTGCAGACCTGGTAGTCACCAGGTGCAACACCCTCCCGCCAATCTGCGTGAAGACCCTGTAACCCATGACCGGGCAGTGCCGCACGTCCATTGAGCGATGACAGCTTAAACTCGGGTCCGAGTACGTGACGCATGGCCGCAAGCACCTTCGGGTGCGAGATACAGACTTCGAACACTTCACCTTTGTCGACGAGATTNGCCAGACGGTTNGCNCCTTCTTCCTGATGGACCTCCGCCCCAGCCTGCTCACCCTCGTCCTCGATCAGACCGTCGAACTGCATCCTAAGTCTGNGGANGAGGTCGGAGGACATCAAGCCTTCGAGCGCNAGGTATCCGTTCTCGTCCAGAAATACATATTGNTCGTCTGTCAACANATCACGCCGCGAGCCCAGCTCTTTTATCGCTTCAACGACCGTCATCTTCGCTCCATCAACGTGCACGAGAAAACCCTGGTGATCGCCCAAGTCACTGGGGGAGAACCCTGCCAATGATAATACCCGGTATCCCCCTGAACCACCACCTGCTTGAGTTGGTCTATCTTCTCGTTTGCAGTGACGAGCTGGCGTCTCAGGTTCAACATCACATTCCAGTAAACACGCCTCGCCAGACTAGCATCATCCCAGATGAGCTGGGCCAGAGAGACACGGTTGATCTTTATGACATTGCAGTCAGTCACCGCGACTACGGTATCGTCTCCTCGGACTCATACCACAACAACATGACCCAAATCGCAACACCTAGACATCGACAAACGGCACACTTCGGACAATCGCAAGGGTTGTGATCCTGTCGATTTGACCGTATCCATTGGTCCACCAAAGACTCAAGAGGAACAGATTATGCGAATTGAGAAAATCGAATCCCTGCTAGTACACACAGGCTATATCGTCCGAATCACGACAGACACTGGGCTCTCAGGCATCGGACAGACCGCGTGCTGGGGGTATCCGGCGGCCGTTCAGTCGATCGTCGAGACATTCAGTGAATATCTGAAAGGGGAAGATCCACTTAGGATAGAACATCACTGGCAGGCTCTCTATCGCTCACTCCCCTTCCGGGGNAACGCGCTTTCAGGCGCCATCAGCGCTGTGGACATAGCATTGTGGGACATCAAGGGCAAGCACTATGGGGCCCCGGTATGGGACCTGCTGGGCGGACGATGTAGAGACAAGGTCCGTCTCCACCTCCTGATCGGAGGCGACGACCCGGATGCCCTTTCCAGAAACGTTGAGGACGCAAAGAACGACGGCTTCACCGCTGTCAAGTTCGACCCTTTGACCACAGGCTACGCGGACTGGACGCAGGATCAGCTGGTCAGGCGAACGCAAGCCATGTGTGAGGCTGCGCGAGAAGCAGGCGGCGAGGAGGTAGACCTAATTGTCGAAATCCATCGCAAGCTCAGCCCAGTGACCTCCCTCGCGCTCGCCGAGTCACTCAAGCCCTTTAACCTGCTTTTTCTCGAGGACCCGATCCAGATCGACAGCATCGAGAGCCAGGGATCCATTGCGCGTCGCACGAGCGTTCCAGTCGGGAACGGTGAGCGTCTCAATTCAATCTGGGAGTTCCGCGAGTTGCTCCAGCACGGAGGGCCCCAGTATGTCCGACCCGACCTGGGGACTGCGGGTGGGCTGACACACTGCAAGAAGATTGCTGCGATCGCCGAGTCCTTCCATTGCGCAGTCGCCACTCACAACTTCCTGGGTCCGCTGATCACTGCCGCGTCTATACACCTAGACGTGGCAATCCCGAACATCGTCACGCAGGAATACACGCTTGAGGACGAATCCGAGATAAACAAGGTCTATCGGAACTCCAACCGCCGCGATGGCGGTTTTATGCCTGCCCCATCGGCAGAAGGCCTCGGAATCGAGATCGATGACGCGATTCTAAAGGACCTAGAGTTTAAACCTCTTCGCGAAGGCGATCTACCGTTCCGTGACGACGGTTCCGTCGCCTACTCGGTCTGAGCATGGCCGAGAGAGACGACTCTATCGTACCGGGCGTGGTCATCACCCACTCCCCCGCTTCGACGCAGGCCTACATAGGAAGCCCGGGTCTAATCGTCCTTCCGGACGGGTCCTATCTGGCCTACCACGACTTCTTCGGGCCAGGTACGGGCTTCGACCGCGCCGCCCTCTACCGATCAGAGGACGGGGGCCAGACCTGGAAGCACCAGCACGACTTCATCGGACAGTGGTGGTCATCCCTGTTCCTCCATAATNACGACCTCTATGCCATCGGTACGACTCGNGAATTCGGGTATGCCGTCATCCGCCGGTCCGATGACGGTGGCCGCACGTGGAGCGAGCCCACAGACACCTCGAACGGGATCCTCTCGAACTACGATCGCTACCATTGCGCGCCCGTACCGGTCGCCAAGCACGACGGGCGGCTCTGGCGCGCCTACGAATTCAGCTACGGTCGACGGCCGCACTGGCCGGCAACAGTCTGCTCTGCGCCAGTCGACGCCGACCTGCTCAGAGCCGACAACTGGACTTGGGCAGATCCCTTCCACCATCACTGGTCGAATGGCCAATGGATCGAGGGAAACGTTGTCGTCACCCCCAAGGATGAGCTCGTCAACATCCTGAGAGCAAACATTGGAGGTTCGAGGNTGACTGACAACGAACAGCGCGAAGTCGCCGCCATCCTGCACATATCCGAAGACGGCCGCCGCTTGACCCACGATCGAGAACGCGACCTGATCGACTTCATCGGCGGCAGCGTCAAGTTCACAATTCGGTATGATGCTGTTTCTGAGAGGTATTGGTCACTTGGCAGCAAGCAGACTAACCCCCTTGCGATACGAAATACACTTGTCCTCACCTCCTCGCCAGACCTGTATGACTGGACGCTGGAGTCGACGATCCTCCACCACAACGACCCTGAGTATCACGGCTTCCAGTATATCGACTGGCTGGTCGAGGACGATGATCTCCTTGTCCTCTCACGAACAGCCTACGACGACGGTCTGGGGGGCGCCCACACTCAGCACGACGCTAACTATCTAACNTTCCATCGAGTCAAGGGTTTTAGACANCGGAGGANGGATACACCACCGTTAGGTTAGGCAAGAATGCTGTCGAGAGTGANTAGTCTGGCGGCAGCGGAGACGGAACGGCGATTGCGNTGCAAATTATNTTCNGAACTAGAGTTACGCGCCACTATCAATGAGAACTTTTTGGCTACCAAGCGATATCTTCGTTCCTGCAAGAGCTGCCTGTATAACAACACCTTTTGTCATCACAACATCCTAAGCAAGACCATNTCATGAAGGTGATCTACGAGGACAATCATCTCTTGGTTGTCGACAAGCCAGCCGGCCAGCTGGTGCAGGGCGACAAGACCAGGCGCCTCACTCTCCTCGATGAAGGCAAGAGCTACCTGAAGGACATATACGACAAGCCAGGGAACGTCTTCCTCGCACTTGTTCATAGACTCGATCGTCTCGCATCAGGCGTCGTTGTGATGGCCAGGACGTCGAAGTCCGCCGCCCGTCTGTCTGACGAAATCCGTTCGCACCGGGCGAAGAAGACCTATTGGGCCCAGGTTTACGGCTGCCTTCCCGAATCCGGAAAATGGATAGATCCTCTCCTACGGGAGGAATACACGTCACGTGTGGTCGACGACCCATCTTCGCGAGTCGGCGAGCTCTCCTTCAATCGGCTGTCCACAGACAACAATACAAGCACCGTAGAGATCGACCTGAAGACGGGCAGACACCACCAGATCCGCGTCCAGTTCGCGCACAGAGGTCATCCAATCCTCGGTGACAAACGATACGGTTCAAAACTTGACCTGGGGCGCGACAGGATCGCCCTACACGCAAAAGAGATGCGCATCAAGCATCCCACACACGACGAAGAGATGAGCTTCGTATCTGNGCCGCCGGAATGGGGACAGTCTCTACCGTGATTGCACCCTTATAACACTCCTGTTCGTCTCATCTTTGAATGCTGATCTCGTGCCTATATCGAGACGCATCGACTGGGGGCCTGTTGGACCCGGAAACACCTTTCTCAGAAACAGAGTGCAGTCGGAAGGCATCGATGTTCTCGACCACTCGCACAGTTAGAACATTGTCGGGAACAGGCTTGCAGGCGAGATGGAATCTGTAAGGATCGACGAGACTGTCCGTGAAACAATCGCTATCGACAACGGTCCCGAATTTTCTCGCGAATCTGGCCTCCATGCCTCTTACTACCTGAAAACCAAACCNGCATTCTTCGGTGATTTGGCTTAGCCGGTACACAGAGATTCGACACCCGGGCAGATTCCAGCTNAACGAACATANAAAATGGAGAACTGATGGAAAGCATCCCCGTATGTGACCCCCACTTCCACTTGTGGGACCTCGACATCAGACCNAACCCGAACTTCGGNGATCCAAGCGCCCATCCCCTCCCNAGCTACNTTGCAGGGGACTACCTGAACGACCTGTCGCAACTACCTGAGCCNCTGAAACTGGTCTCGAGCGTTCACGTCGAAACGGTAGTCGGTCAGAAGCCCGGNGGTGCCAGAATCGACGAGGTAGAAGAGACCCGATTCGTCATCGATCAAATGCAACGCACGGGTCATCCGACCGGGATCGTAGGCTTCGTNCACCTCGCTCATTCCACAGACGAAACTGCCTCCGTGCTCGACGCGCACGCCGAAGCGGCAAACGGACGGTTCCGAGGTGTTCGGATGATCCTCAACCACCATCACGGCAACACAGATCTGACCTGGCCACAGGTCGAGCACGACCGATTCCTAGAGGATACTGTTTTCGCCGAGAGCATCGCCCTGCTGGGTGATCGCGGTCTCTCCTTCGACCTCCAATGCAATCCACACCAGCTTCTGGATGCCGCCCGAACATTCTCGAGATACCCGAACACACCCGTAATTCTGGACCATCTGGGTTCGTTCCACGATGAAGAGGATGATGCATACGAGGATATGTGGCGAGAAGGTATGCGGGCGCTCGCAGATCTAACCCACACGCACGTCAAGCTTTCGATGCTCTACTTTGGCTCTAATGGATACCACAAGGATCCCGACAAGGAAGCCAAAGTCTGTGACCTCGTTCTGGAGACTGTCGAGACCTTCGGTGTCGACAGGTGCATGTTCGCCACAAACTATCCGGTCGATCGAATGCAGGGAATCGACATCCCAACCTTGTATGGCCAGTACTACAAATGGACATCTCACTTGTCCTCGGATGCTCAGCGCGCGTTATTCCACGACACGGCATCCCGTGTATACCGAATGTGATCTTTTGATCGTGGCTCAAAAATGACGAAATCCCTCGACAACAGGCTGACAGACATACGCGAGAACCCGAACAGCGATGCGTTCATCATCGCCTACGCTGCGGATCCCGACATGTCTTGGGGCGTAGCCACTCTACCAACGGACACATCGATCCAAGACTTCTGCGAGGGTCTGGCCGACCTGGTCGAACAGGCGAAGATCGACATCCTCCTAACATCGGTCTCCAGCATGGACATCCTTGCCCGGGAACGGCGCCTCTTCGATGACTCCCCGGTCACACCCGCTATACGGGCAAACGACACCACAGACCTCTGGGCAGCGCGCGGAAGCAGCTATAAGCAACACGCGTCTCGCCCTTTCGCAACCACAACACTCGACGAGGCCAGATATGGGACGCTCAATCCTGCGTCGGGGCAGGAACCGGACGTCAACCTCGGGCTCTACTCCGTCACCTTCAACAACGATCTCGACGCGGACTGGCTGAGTCTCGCGCGGTTCAAGACGTTTCGGGTAGAGGCGGGACAAAGCGGATTCCGGTATTTCCTCGAGGTCTTCAACCCGAACGTGTCTGACTGTGGCGTCCCAGAGAATCAGATTGGTGAATTCATCATCGACAATATCGCGCGTATGCTGGCCGGCATTCCTCGTGCTTCGAGACCCGAGTTCCTGAAGATCGCCTACAACGGCCCCGCTGCGATGGAAGCACTCGTCGGTTACGATCCCTCAGTCGTCGTCGGCATACTCGGTGGCGTCACCAGTACAACGTACGATGCCTACAAACTAATTCACGACGCCAAGAAACATGGCGCACGTGTCGCACTATTCGGCCGTCGCATTAAGGGAGCAGAAAACCCACGAGCTTTTACTGACACACTCAGAGAAGTGGCGGACGGGAACATCGGCCCGGAAGACGGTGTGAAAGCCTATCGGAGCGACCTCGAGAAGCTCGGCATCAAACCTGCACGCTCGTTCGAAGATGACATGGTCCTACTTACGCCGGGTCTGAAGTAGCCCCGCCCCCAACAAGCGCTAAGCGGATGAAATTTCACATGGCAGAACAGGTCGTAATTTTTTTGGTCGACGGCATGCGACCTGACGGACTTCAGCAGGCGGACTCACCTAATGTGGACCGCCTTATCGCGTCAGGGCGCTCGTGTATGACTGCTCGAACCGTCATGCCCTCCATGACATTGCCCTGCCACATGTCGCTTTTCCACAGCGTAGAACCCGACCGACATGGGATCACGACAAACACGTGGATGCCCCAGGTTCGCCCGATACCCGGTCTAATCGATGTGCTTCACTCGGCCGGTAAGCACACGGCGGCGTTCTACAACTGGGAAGAGCTCCGTGATCTGTCGAGACCGGGCAGTCTCGATCACGCCTACTTCTCGAATACGTCAGGAGACCTAAGCGGTCAGGGAGATCAAGAGGTAGCTGCAGCTGCAGCCCGATACTTCGATGATCGAAAACCCGAGTTTGGCTTCGTCTATCTGGGGGCAACTGACGAGACGGGACACGCACACGGCTGGATGTCGAGCGAGTATATCGCTGCGATCGGAAATGCGGACCGATGTATCGGTCAGGTCGTGGACACGATGCTCGAGGGTGGCGTTGCGATCGTTATGGCCGACCACGGAGGGCACCTCAAGACGCACGGAACCGAGTCGGACGACGACATGAACATCCCTTTAGTCATCTCGAAAATCGGCTCCGAGAATCTCGGGTCGATCGCGAAAGTCGGCATCATCGATGTCGCACCGACCGTAGTCCAGCTTCTTGGTGTCGACGCACCCGCCGCCTGGGTCGGGTCACCGATCGAATTGTAGATCAGGAGGACACATGCCCAATTTCACCGAAGCAGAAATCGTTGCTGCGACGTCGAAGATTATCAAAGCAGCCGGTACATCCGCCGAGAACTCTCGTCTCGTCTCCAAGCTTCTTGCCGAGGCGAACGCGACCGGACACGACTCACACGGTGTCATCCGTATCCCTCAATATCTCGACTCGGTCGAGAACGGTGATATCGTCACTGACGCGGAGGTGACAACGGTCGTTGAGAACCCGATCACGGCAATCGTCGACGGGAACTGGGGTTTCGGTCAGGTTACCATGACACGTGCCGTCGAAGTAGGTCTCGAGAAGGCCAGGAAGAATGGACTTGCCGCAGTTGCGGTACGTCAGGCCAACCACATCGGACGCCTCGGCAGCTATGTCGATCACATCGCGCAGGAAGGGATGATCGGTCTGCTGTTCGTCAATGCAGTCGGCACGCCCGGATACCGTATGGCGCCTTGGGGGGGTACGGAGCCTCGTTTGGTAACGGATCCGGTCGCCTTCGGCATCCCCCACTCCTCCGGCTTATCAATCGTAATGGACATGACAACGACCGTCGTGGCCGAAGGGAAGGTCCGTGTCAAACGGAACAGAGAGGAATCGACACCCGATGGCTGGCTGCTCGACGCGGATGGGAAACCGACAAACGACCCGAACAAACTCTATGCCGAGCCTCCCGGAAGCATCCTACCGCTGGGTGGCATGACCGCCGGTCACAAGGGCTACGGTCTGAACGTCGCGATCGAGCTCCTCGCTGGTGTCCTGAGTGGAAATGGATGCATCGGGAAGGACCAACGACTTAGCAACGGCGTCATGATGATCATCCTGGATATAGCCCAATTCCTTACAATAGAAGAGTTCTACAAGGAATCAGACACCTTCATCGCCCACGTCAAATCCTCACCTCCCGCTGAAGGATTCGATGAGATTCTGCTGCCGGGCGAGATCGAGGCCAAGGTCCGGGCTCAGCGCGAGAAAGACGGCATCTTCATCGAGGACGAGACTTGGGGACAGATCTGTGACTGGAGCAAGAAGCTCAGTGTCAACCTCAAATCCTAGTCCTGAGACGACACAGAAGTGCAACCCTTCTGCATCGATATCGTTTCTGAAGGGGGTCATGATACTCGTCGTCTACCATCTGATCGGCCAGATCGATTTCGATCTCCTGGCGATTCCGGTACCCAGCCCAGTTCTGGGCACGCTGCTCCTCTTCCTGACCCCGCTCGTCCTCTGCTCCCAGCCCGACTCTCTGGACGAGGCATCAACATCGCTCCTCAGCCAGCTGTCCCTGCAGAGAGAAGTCGCATTGGGGCTCACTACCCTCGGCATCAATACGGCCTGTGCACCCAAGCTAGCTAGCAGATGGGCGCTTTCTCCAACCTAGCGATGTAGTCTTGTCAGCTCTCACGAAGACATTGATAAAGCCGTAGCTCGTAATCTTCGTGAGATAGCTCTGAGACCCCAATGGCCTCGAATACAGACCTACAAAAAAGGCTGACAAATCTGCTCGGGATTCCTGCGCAACGGTGTGATCTGGCTCCCGAGTCACGTGGGCAAATTCAGCGAGATGGCGTCGTCGTCGAGAGATGGATCTGGACAGCCGAACCCGGATCACGCGTCCCCTCTATACTCTACAGACCCGCAGTGGTTCAGAAACCCGGTCCTGCCGTCGTGATAACCTGTGGTCACGGCGAAAGCAAGAGTCAGTGGTCGCTCACCTACATAGGACAGACCTACGCGCGTCTGGGTCTGGCCTGTCTCGTTCTCGACCCAATTGGCGAAGAGGAACGGCATATCGAAGGCGGGCTGGGAACGCGTGCACACGACCCGGAACCGGTTCACGACCATTCGGACGGCTGCGGTCGCCTGATCATGGGAAAGCTCGTGTTCGACACGATGCGCGGGATAGACTTCCTGCTGACTCGCAAGGACATCGACGCCAGCAGGATCGGTGTTGCGGGCAACTCGCTCGGAGGGGCGAAGGCGACGTGGATGCTAGCGCTTGACTCACGCCTTCGGATGGGTCTTGTGTGCGGATGGGGATACAGCGATCACCTCACGGTTCACGGAAAGTTCTGTACTCGAATCCCGAACATCCGGATGCGCGAGATCTGCGACTGGCAAGAGCTCATCATGCTGGCCGCCCCTGAGTGTGCGATCCTTGTCCTCAACGGGGACAATGACCCAATCATCGATGACGACAAGACTGGAACTGTGTGGCAGGACACGCGTCAGCTGATCGAGGCCGTTCGTCCGAAGTTTGGTGACGGTAATGTCGACTACTGGTTCGAAAGCGGAGTCGGACACAGACCCTACCACGGTCACAAGGTCGCCCTCGAATGGATACACAAGCACCTCGGAACCCCTGAAGTGTCCCTCGATGAGATTCGAGCTCTCCCCGAGCTCAAGGCGGGCGAGTGGTGCGACCGGCACGGGATCACGCTCGAAAAATTATATGGCGTCCCCATCCATCAACGAGGAGCAAACCTTCCCGATCTTGATCTTCGCCCGATTCCAAAAGAAGATCTCGCCTGCCTTGATCGTGGTGAAGTGGGCGATCCCCAATATACAATCGAAGGATGGCTGGATTCGCTTGAGATGTAATATTCGTTCTACAGAACACTCCGTCACTGCGCAGAGCACAGCCGCGAGGTACGATTCTATGGATATTGAAGGATACTTTCGTCCCAGTTGCCCTCGCATTAGGTTTTAAACTGTCACGCGCCCCTGACCGACCAGGGACTGAACAGGGGAATTACGGTTGCCGGAAGATATCAGAATCATAAAGACCGTGTGTGTGTCCCCGAAGACCACACTACATTTGCGCGCTTGCGCTTTAACCTCGCACGCATCCTGACTGATCGTCTTGTTCGTAGTGAGCGAGAGGAACCTTGATCCGACACCCATACCGTTTTTTCATAGTTGCCGCCTTCTTGCTGCTCCCTGTCAGTGATGCACCAGCTGACAACTTAGAGCTTGAGAAGAAGGGCTATGTGGTTCTGGCCGC
>PAXL01000009.1 GCA_002714465.1 Gemmatimonadota bacterium
GAGTCGATTGGGTTCGAGGGATTGCTCGATGCCACGACCGAAGACACACACAAAGGAGCTGTGTTCGATCGTGGACCGAGCCGTCATTTGGCAAGAAAGTTTCTGCCCAGTGGACCGCTGTCCGCAAGGCCTCTTGGACTAGGGACACGCGAACGCAGGCCAGCACAAGTAGGTCAGGATCGGTCGTTAGATATCAACGCACCCCAACCCCCCGCGCTGCTCAGTTGAACAAACCCAGAGAGGGCCGACATGAAGGTAACTGCTCTCGTACCGTCCAAACTTAACAGCCAGCGTCTTCCGACCAAGAACATTCGGATGCTCGGAGGAAGGCCGCTTGTAAACTACATCCTGGATGTACTCAACCGTGCGGATTCTGTCGAAGAAGTCTACCTTTACGCAAGCGACGACTCGATCTGCGAATGGATCGAACCAGGGATCGAGTATCGCTATCTCCAGCGTGATTCCGACCTGGACAGCCACTCCACAAGCATGCTAGACGTGATCGAGGCGTTTCTGGGCGAGGTCGAGACTGATGTGCTCGTGCAGGCCCACATTACCACGCCGTTTCTTAGGTCGAAGACCGTCGATACGTGCGTTCGTCGGGTCGTTGAAGACGGGCATACCTCATCGATGACAGCGGAAGCCCTGCAGACCTTTGCCTGGTATCAGGGCAAGCCTCTGAACTACGAGATACAGGGCCAGATACCGAGGACTCAAGATATTGAGCCCGTTCTAATCGAGTCCGGGCTCTTCGCTTTCACTCGGACGATGTTTGAACGTATGCGGAGACGAATTGGTGTCAACCCCGCGATCGAAGTCGTAGACAGTGTGGAAGGTATGGACATCGATACGCTCGAGGATCTGAACCTGGCGGAGCATCTGCTGCAGATTGGGCATGTTCCGGGAATCGAAATTGATTCTTCACGCACTACTCGACTGGCGGTATCAGGTTAATCCGAGGAATCTGATGAAACTTCACGTAACGAAGACTAGAGCAGCCGATGGCCACGAGGGAGCCCAAGTGGGTTTGAGGACTGTCTGGAACGAAGTCGCGGCTCTCCAAGAGCTGGCGAAGAGCCTGTCATACAACTACTTCAGTAAGGCGATATCGCTTGTCCTCAACACTGAAGCGGAAGGTGGGCGAGTACACATTTTGGGTCTGGGAAAGTCGGCACACGTTGGGAGAAAGCTCGCGGCTACGCTGAGCAGCACGGGTACGCCTGCAGTCTTCCTTGACCCGGTGACGGCACTTCACGGAGATAGCGGACAGGTTGTCGGTGGTGACCTCGTTATCGCCGTCTCGCACAGTGGAGAGACTAAGGAAGTCCTCGACGCCTTACGGCTGCTAAAGGCCAACGGTGCCTTAGTCCTCTCGATCGTGGGGAGTGCCGACTGCCCGATGGCGGCGTTAAGTGACTCTATTCTACACGTCTACGTTGCCCGGGAAGCAGGTCCTTTAGGGCTTGCTCCCACGTCCAGCACGACGTGTCAGCAGGTGATCGGTGACGGTCTGGCCGCAGCTCTGATGGCTGCCCGAGGTTTCTCTGAGGATGCCTTCTACACCTACCATCCTGGAGGCGCTCTAGGTGAGCGATCTTGCTACAGCGGTCGTGCCAACGGCACGGATCTTTCGATCGGCTAGTCCGTTCTCCTCTGTTGCTTCCTCTTTACGCTTTCGCCTGACAGGCCTAACAAAAAGCCATATCGTCTAGGCTGAGAGTGGCCGGCCCTTCTGCGGGTCACACAAGTTCTCAGCTTTCTCAAGGCAGATATATGCGTGTAATGGTGACAGGGCATCTCGGTTATATCGGGTCCATTCTGACCGGGATGTTGGCGGACCGGGGGCACGACGTGGTCGGTTTGGACACAGGGTATTTCTCCGACTGTAAGCTTTTCGATCCGGATGACAGAGTCATTCAGGCGATCAACCTGGATGTTCGCGAGGTCGATGAAGGAGACCTCGATGGCATCGATGGGATCGTTCATTTGGCGGCGCTGTCGAACGACCCGATGGGTCAGGTCGATCCCAAGCTGACGGACGAGATCAACCATCTAGGAACCGTTCGGCTTGCCCGTGCGGCGAGGGATGCCGGTGTGCGCCGGTTTGTGCTTTCGTCTTCTTGCAGTATGTACGGCGCCTCGGATACGTCGGCGCCCCTGACGGAAGAGGCACCGTTCAATCCCGTTTCGGCCTACGCTCTGTCCAAGGTTGACGGAGAACGAGAGGTTTCGAACCTCGCCGCCGAGGGGTTCTCACCCGTATTCCTGAGGAACGCGACAGCCTACGGTGTGTCTCCCAGGATTCGGTTCGACCTGGTCCTCAACGAGTTTGTTGGGCTCGCCGTGACGATCAAGAAGATCCTGATGAAGAGCGACGGCACGCCTTGGCGTCCCTTGGTACATATTGCGGACATCAGCAGAGCGTGCATCGCGGCTCTCGAGGCGCCAGTTGAGGCGGTCCACAACGAGTCGTTCAACATTGGGATGAAAAACCAGAACTTCCAGATGAAGGAAGTCGCGGAAGCCGTTTGCGAACATATTCCCGGGTGCGAGGTCGTGTATACAGGTGAACACGCCGGGGACAACCGCACCTATCGCGTGTCCTTCGAAAAGGCAGCGTCGAAGCTTCCAGGGTTCGAGCCTCAATGGACACTCGAAAAAGGGATCATCGAGTTGCGTGACGCACTGTGCACGGTAGATGGATTACGTGATGCCATCGTTGACAGGCGATATACCCGGCTCCATCAACTTCAGCATCTGATGTCGGAGGGTTTCGTCGATTCAAATCTGCGACCATCCGGTGCTCTCAACGCTGCGACCTAGGGGTTGAAGTGAGCAAGAAGCGGGTCTTGATTACGGGTGGCGCCGGGATGCTTGCGACAGACCTCTCCCGCGCCTTCAATGACTGCGGGTACGAGGTGTCTGCACCTTCGCACGCAGAACTCGACGTGGTCGACGGCGCGGCGGTCGATGTTGCGCTGTCCACGATCAAGCCGAGTGTGACGATTCATACCGCGGCCATGCACGTCGATCCGTGTGAGGCCGATCCGGGGGCTGCCCAGCGGGTGAACGCTGAGGGCTCACGCCACGTCGCCGAGTCCTGCGATCGACGCGGATCCGAGCTGGTCTACATTAGTACCTGCGGTCTGTTTGGGGACAAGATCCGAGCCTACACAGAGACCGACGAAGTTGTCTTGAAGACCGAGTACGCAAAGTCCAAGTATAGAGGCGAAGAGCTCGTGCGCCAGGTGTGTGAACGGGCTTTTGTCGTTCGCCCAGGGTGGCTGTTCGGGGGAGAAACAGGGCACCAGAAGAACTTCGTTGTGCAGCGATTCGAAGAGGCGAGGCAGAAGGAAGTCCTTCAGAGCGCCGGGGACAAGCACGGATGTCCCACGTATACAGGAGATCTGGCGGCATCGATCATCGCACTCTTGGAATCCGGTCGATACGATACCTATCACCTCGTGAATGCCGGTCAGTGCACGAGGGCGGGTTATGTTCAGGGCATCGTCGACGCCTTCGGACTCGATACACCGGTGGAAGATGTCGATTCGAGCCACTTCCCACGTCCTGCTGACGTGCCGGATTGCGAGATACTCGAGTCAGAGGTCCTTGTGCAAGCGGGTGTGGACCCGATGCCACACTGGACCGATGCGATGAACCGATATGTTCGGTCGATTCGAGGAACCCTTCTGTGAGAAACCGGGACACAAAACTGACTGTGCTTATGAGCGTTCGGAACGGCGAGCCGTATGTTAGGGAGTCGGTCCAGAGCATACTGCGACAGACCTACGAGGACTACTTATTCCTGATCGTCGACAACGCTTCGGACGACAGGACGCCTGAGATAGTGGAATCGTTTCGCGACCCGAGAGTTCGGCTTATTCAGCTAGAAAAAGATATCGGTCAGACAGCGGCGCTGAACCTCGGGCTTGGCATGACGAGGTCGCCCTACATCGCACGAATCGACGCCGACGACGTCTCACATCCTACACGGCTCGAGAAGCAGATGGCCTATGCCCGAGCGCACCCGGATACCGCGTTGATCGGGACTTGGACGACGATTATAGGCCCGGATGGAAGCCCTATCGCAGAGAAAGAGACGTCGACGGATCCCGATGTACTGATGGAAGAGCTCCTGTTCAGGAACGTGTTTGCGCACTCGTCCGTGATGTTCGCCCGGGCAGCCGTGTCCGAACTTGGGGGCTACCCGACACACGCCCGGTATGCTCAGGATTACGCGCTTTGGCTGGAGGTCACTCTCCGACATCCGACGACCATCCTGCCGGAGTTTCTGGTTTCAATCCGTCGACACGACGAACAGATCGGTCGGTCGGGGCTGTCGAGCGAGCGTGTTCGCGACCCGATGGTGCTGATCGATAACATTCTGTCCAGACCGGACCTTCCTTCGTCTCTCCTGAACCTCAAGAACAAAGCGCGAGCAAGAGCCAGCCTGCGTTACGCCGCGGGCTTAAGGGAAGAGGGAAGATGGTCGCAGGCCTTCGTGGAACTGGGTCGCGGGTTGATGCTAGACGCTCCCGGCTCACTCGGGAAAGAGTCTGCTGTGTACATCGCGCAGACTGTTCTGGGTATGCGCGGCTACGAGTGGATTTGCAGCGCCAGGAGGCGCAGGCCGATGGGCACTTAGCCCTGATTCGAGGAAGGCCAATCAAACCGAGGCGCGAAGAGAACCAAGGAAAACGGATGCTGTGAACGAGTCTGTGTTTACTTGGCGTGAGGCATATCTGCAGACGTCTTCAGCGTCAGTTCTGTTGGACTTCAAGTATTTTTCTGGAGGGGCGAATCAAGGNCAGTTGGAATACANTTTGGGAGATAAAAGAAAGAGGGCCCTGCCACGATCGTGGCAGGGCCCTCTTTCTTTAGAAGTCGGTTTGACTATTTCGTGAGTCGAGCTGTCAGCCTGGAGATCCGCAGATCGTAGACTTCGATGTATCCGGCGGAGGAGTGGGCACCGACTCGGTTTCTCAGTTCTCGATGCTTGGGTCCCCAGACCTCATCGAATCGAATCGGAATCGCCGCCGAAGGGTTTTCTATCCTTAGGATCGGCTTGCGTGTCTCTCTCACTTTCTCCGCCCAAGCCAGGAAGGCCTTGCTCTGCGGACTGTTCTTCATGTGGTGTGCCCGGTAATACCGTCTCACATCGAACGCTTCGTAATCACCAGCGGGAGGAAAGGTTTCTTTCTCCTCAGGGTAGAAAGAAACACGTTCCTGCATCTCTTCGGACAGATCATCGTATCGCGAAGACAGATAAAAATACCAGATCGGAAANGCCGAATTGGGTAGGAAGGACAGCTTGCCGCTATTCTGCTCCATGTATTCCAGCCACACGTCGGTGGCCTTTCGATACGATGAGCGAACGGGCAGCAGGTCTCGAACCTGGAACCATCCGGTGACCAGCAAGATTGCGGCGACTGCGGCGACGACTCTGCGGTTTGGCACCCAGACTGCGACTTGTGAGAGCCCGTAACCTGCTAGGATCGCGACCGGAAGGCTCAGGACTGCGAATGTCCTGTAGAGTGGGGGAAGTCCGATGCTGAGGGTCGACCAGGGGAGCGCAGGAGCGATGAAAAGCAGCGAAACGATGACCTGTTCACGAGAAATCGAACGATAGTTCGCCGCAATACCGATAGCGGCGAGAAGCAGAGCGGCGCAGACCACCACGCCTTCGGAATATACCAGCTTGTCTAGGAGGGCGTGCGCCCCGTCCAGGGAGAACCGGAGGTTACCCGCGAGGCTCCCGCGATACAGGAACTGCTCGACATAGGTCCACTGACCTTCAGGAAGAAGGCCTNCGAAGCGAAGTATGTGCGCCGGCAACTCGAANAGAGTGGGTGGCAGTGCCATACCGACGCCGAATAAGGCCGTCGAGCGGGCTCGATCCATCAGTGTGCTGGACCACGAACAAAGCAGGTGAAAGAACAGGAACAGCGGCGGCATGAGGAAGAGGTTGAAATGGCAGGTAAAGCCATATCCNGTCGCGATTCCCGCGAGGAGAAGTCGCCACCGTGAAGACCCGTCTTGGATGTGTGCATACCAGAGATAAAGTCCAAGAGAGATGAAAAAGAGACCGTTGGCCTGAGCATACCCGGCACGAGAGTAGCCAATGTGGAAGGGGCTAATAGCCAGGACAAGAGCCGCCAGTAGACCTGCTTTTCGGCCGAAAGCGCGTGACGAGAATCCATAGACCAGGAGGACGGTCAGTGTGCCCGTCAGAGCTGAGACCCCCAGGCTCGCCAGATCGCTCACGCCGACAATCAGATACCCTACAAGGATCAATANCGTATGGCCGGGCTTGAACGTCGTGACCGGGACGGTGCCCCTTTCCTTCAGGTAGTCGCGAAGCGGGACACCCGGNTCTTGTCCAGTCGCCTTTTGCCAGGTGTAGTCTATCGTGTCGTAGAGAGTCTTGGCTTCCAGAAGAAACCAGCCCTCATCGTAAGCGAAGAGTCCGCGTTGATCGATNTCGTAGAACCTGAGGCCAGCGGCAAGAAGCAGGATTGCTGTCAGGNTTGCAATCGTTGATCGCGATAGCGTTTTAAAGGGGCTCATGTCTGCGGCTTTCTTGCGGATACGATCAGGGACCCTGCAATTTCACGGAGACCAGGGATCCGCTCAATGACTGACCCCAAACCGGCTACTGCGCCGATCAGGGGGCGAGGGACGAGGGGATGTAGGAAGTCGTAGGGGAGAGTCTGAACGTCCTTGAAGCCTGCTTGTCGAAGTGCGTTTGCAAACTGCCACCGGACAAATGCGGTCTCGTCAGGAGAATCGCCTGCGAGCTTTTTGAACCAGGGAACATGTTTCTGTAGGAAGATGTGCGGATTAATCATGTTCGGTTCCGAAAACGCCATTCGCCCACCAGGCTTGAGCACACGTCGGATCTCGGCCAGCGATTTCTCAATGTCGAGGTGGTGCAACACGGAACTCCCGACGATAGAGTCGAATGTCTCATCCTCGAAGTGGAGATGCTCTGCATTCCCCATTTGAAAGTCGACGCGATCTGACCACGACTTGGCTTCGGCCTGGCTGAGAAGATCCTCTGAGATGTCGATCCCCGTGATGCGAGATCCGGATCGATCGAGATAGGTTGTGATAACACCTGTACCGCAACCAATCTCCAAGACCAGTTTCTCCGGTGTCAGGTCGCCATGCTCGATTAGGTAGCCCGTTCGTCGTTCTAGACGGTGCGGTCCCGTTGGTTTTTCCCACCCCCAGATATCCTCAGCGTTTTCGGCGATCTTCTGCCCGTGATAAACTTCGTGCTGATTACGTAATGTCTGTGTGACTGTTGCGTTCACGATACTCTCTTACACGAATTTGAGTTTTTTGCTTGCGAATACGACCATCTTGAGGAGAAGCCAACCGTGGGTAAACCTGCTGATGCTGGTTTCGCCGTATGTGCGCTCCCGATACCGGATGGGTACTTCGACAATCTTCAAGTGCTGTTTGGCAGCGCCGAAGAGCAGGTCGAAGTCCCCAAAGGGGTCAAAGTCTCCGAAGAAACTCCGGCCAGCGGTGATCTTCTCGTAGTCCCGTCGGAACAGAACCTTTGTTCCGCACAGGGTGTCCCTGAGTCGCTGGTCGAGGAGCCAGGTAAAGGCCATGCTGAAGAACTTGTTCCCGAGGAAGTTCAGGAATCGCATCGCCTGCTTGTCCATCTGGTAAACAAGGCGCGTTCCGTTGATGAACTCACCCTTACCCTCGATGAGGGCGGAGAAGAACTTGGGCAGATCCTCTGGGGGGACGGTCAGGTCCGCATCGAGGATCATCAGGATATCGCCGGTTGCTGCAGCGAATCCCTTTCGTACCGCATCACCCTTGCCGATCCCATTACCCTGAGGGATGTACTTGATGTTGCGGTCTGGGTAGGCCGCAATGACCCGCTCGATCTCCTCAGGCGTACCATCCGACGAGTTACCGTCCACAAAAATGATTTCTGTGTGGTGACCCATCTGGGGTGTCCGAATGACTGCTTCCTCGACGGTACCACGCTCGTCCTTTGTCGGAATGACGACGGTCGTGCTGTAGTCGTCCGCGTTCCGCAACCAGCCACGCTCTTTCGCAACGATCATCGTGACAAGACAGAGCCTACGCAGGCCTGGGAGCCGAGCCACGAACCTGTTCATCAGCGTCGTGAATGGAGGAATGACCTTGGGAAGCAGCATCACGTAATTCTGCTTTACTACCTCGAAGTCGTTCAGATAAAGCAGGTTCTCGATGTCTGAGAGGGGCAGCCAGTTCTGGATGCGTGTTGGCATCCGCAGGCCGATCCACTCCGCGAAGTGGATGAGGGGCTCCCAGAGATGGTTGTAGTAGTCGATGACGATCCGTGTGTCGGGTCGGGTAACCTTGCGCAGCTTAGAGAAGAATGCCTGAATATCCTTGAGGTCACCGAGGAGTCCGGAAATCACGACGTAGTCGAAGGTCTCATCCAGTTCGAGCTTTTCGGCGTTCATCTGGATGAACTCTAGGTGGGGATGACGAGACCGGGCCTGGTCGAGCATGCCTGGGCTGAAGTCGATACCGACGCCACGCGATGGTTCTAGAGCAGCAAGGAGATCGCCTGTAGCGCAGCCGATTTCGAGCACTTTCGATCCAGAAGGGATCACGAAACGGTATCGCTGCTCGATTTCACTGTGGTAATAGGCGTTCCGTTTTCGAAATCGAGTTCGGACTGCGGAGAGGTCGTCATATCCCCGGATACGCTGTTCTGTTCCAGGATGACTTATCGCTTTAGCTTTAACGGGAAGGTCAAGCCGCGCTTTCATGCGTGCTCCGTCTTGATGCGTAGGTTGGGGAACTGGCCAGTCTATGATGCATCGTGGACTGGCCTATACCAGCGGGGTGGATGGCTCTGGTGAATCAGTCTGCCGCGTTCAGCTCGATCGATGGACTGTTTCTTCTGGACTCGACATACCAGTTTATCGTATGGTGGAGACCCTCTGGCAGGGAAGTCGTTGCTTCGAACCCGAATCGATCGCGCGCACGCGTTGTTTCCAGACAGCGACGCGGCTGACCGTTTGGCTTATCTGTGTTCCAAACGATTTTTCCGTCGTAATCAGTCAGGTTTCGAATCTCTTCTGCAAGCTCTCGAATCGAGATCTCGTGACCGCTTCCAAGGTTGACTGGTTCGGACGAGTTGTGGTGCTCAGCAGCCATCAGGATGCCCTCAGCCGCGTCATCTGCATACAGGAATTCACGTGTCGGAGAACCGTCGCCCCACAGCCGGATGCTTTGATCGCCTCTTAATCGGGCTTCGAGACATTTTCGGATTATGGCAGGGATGACGTGAGAGGTTTCTAGGTCGAAGTTGTCGCCCGGACCATAGAGGTTCACGGGTAGGAGGTTGATACTGTTGTATCCATACTCCTGGCGATAAGCCTCGGATTGCACGAGCAGCATCTTTTTCGCCAGACCGTATGGGGCGTTAGTCTCTTCGGGGTAACCCGCCCAGAGGTCCTCTTCACGAAACGGAACGGGTGTGAACTTCGGATATGCACAGATCGTGCCGATGGCCACGAACTTCGGGATACCGAACTGACGTGCATACTCCATCAGCTGTACACCCATCATCAGGTTGTCGTAGAAGAACGAACCCGGGTGTTCACGATTGGCGCCGATCCCACCGACGGCCGCTGCTAGATGAAACACGATGTCCGCCGAATATTCGCCGTAGAGCCTTATGACATCTTCCTGCTGACGGAGGTCGAACTCGCTGCTCCTTGGTATGATGATCTCTCGACAGCCTCGCTCTCTCAGAGAGTCGACGACGTAGGAACCGAGGAAGCCGTTCCCGCCCGTAACGATGACCCGTCTATCGGACCAGAATCTCATCACGGGCCTCGTAGTCTGCTGTCCGCGGGTTCTCTATGCTCTCCATCTCCGCATCGACCATCATTTCAACCAGTTCCTTGAAGGCCATCTTCGGTACCCAGCAGAGTTCATCTCGTGCCTTCGATGCATCGCCGATCAGAAGGTCGACTTCAGCAGGTCTATAGTAGTGGGGATCGACCTTGACATAGCCTTCCCAATCAAGTCCGACTCGCGAGAATGCGATTTCGAGGAATTCCCTGACGGAGTGCGTTTCACCGGTCGCGATGACGTAGTCCTCAGGCTGATCCTGCTGGAGCATTTTCCACATCGCTTCGACATACTCTTTGGCGTAGCCCCAGTCTCGCTTGGCATCCAGGTTACCGAGATAGAGGTCCTCTTGGAGTCCAGAGGCAATACGAGCTGCTGCTCGCGCGATTTTCCTAGTGACGAAGGTCTCACCACGACGCGGCGATTCGTGATTGAACAGGATGCCGCTGCAGGCGAAGAGATCGTAACTCTCGCGGTAGTTTACGGTGACCCAGTGCGCATAGAGCTTCGCGCAACCATATGGGCTTCTGGGGTAAAAGGGCGTGGACTCCGATTGTGGGACCTCGACCACGCGTCCGAACATCTCGCTGCTGCTGGCTTGGTAGAAACGGGTGTCGACACCGGTTTCACGGATGGCTTCGAGCAATCTGACGGTACTGAGTGCTGTTACATTACCTGTGTATTCAGGGATGTCAAAGCTGACACGGACGTGGCTCTGGGCTGCAAGGTTGTATACCTCGTTCGGCCCGACATTCGACAGAATCCTGACTAAATTCGTCGAGTCTGCAATGTCGCCATAGTGGAGGAACAAACGGTTCTCGATGATGTGTGGATCCTGATACAGGTGATCGATGCGTCGCGTGTTGAAGGTGCTAGCTCGACGGATGATTCCGTGAACCTCGTAGCCCTTCTCAAGAAGCAGCTCAGCCAGGTATGACCCGTCTTGGCCCGTTATGCCTGTGATCAATGCCTTTTTCATACGATTCACTTGCTCTTCGAACGAGTCCCGCCCCTCTCATGCCATCGGCATTTCCAAGGGTTTGATTAGCGATTTTCGTGTCTATCGACCCGAGTAGGGTAGCAAAGCTTATACCTCATACATGTCGAGTCAATGCGAATAATATAAATAGTTATTTATTAATGACTTGAAGTCATGTCGGTGATTCGGTCAGGTATTGAAGAGGGAAAAACTGTGCCCACCAGCGGGGCGAATCTTCCCCCGGATGTGGATACCCTGATCAGCGACTTCCGGGATGATCTTGAGCGCCGATAGTGGTCAGAGAAAGGTCGAGCGTTTCCGCAGGGATATTAGGTAGGAGGGACTCAGTGAGCTGTGCCCTCAGCCTTGGGGTATCATACCAGTCGATGTGACTGAGATCGGAGAGGGTATAGGTGTGAGGGTTCTGATCGATGGTCCGGATATCTCGCTCGGATGCACCCGTCTTCATTGCCGAGCTGATTGGACCGTAAATCCTGTTCTCGTGTGCAAACACGAGAGGGTCGAGTCGAGGGCATACTAGGACGACTATCCCTAAGGAAGTCGTTGCTCCGGTGGCACGTCTTTCAAGCGTGTGGCTTGGATACCGGACCGGATCTCGCCAGCAGGGATGTCTTTCGTCACAGTCGCTCCGGCGGCGGCGACACCGTCACTGTGTATGGTTTTCCCTGGCAGGACAGTCGCATTTGCTCCCACCCGGCCGCCTCGTTCGATTGTCGTCCCCTTATAGTTCTTCTTTCGCTCTTCGGTTCGACCCAGGTAGTTGTCATTCGTGAGCGCGACTTCTGGAGCCACAAAGCAGTCGTCGGCGATCTCGGTGAAAGCACACACAAACGCACCCGCCTCGATCTTGACCCGGTCGCCGATCAGAACCCGATTTTCGACGGCGACACCTCGACCGACAATGCTTCGCGTGCCGATTACCGATTGTTCGCGAACGGAAGCAAGATCGGCGACAAGGCTGTCCTCGCCGATCTGAGACCCTCTGAATACTATTGCTCCGGTGCCGATTACAACTCCTTCGGCCAGCACGAGCGGGTCGAGGTCATCACCGGGCTGAATGGCCATTGGTCGAGATCTGAGGGGACGCTTTCCCACTACTGCATGGTCGTCGATGACACAGTTATCTCCGAGGATTGTGTCGTCATGGATAACCACGTGATGCCCAATCTGGCATCCGGAGCCGATCCTGACGTTTTTTCCGATCACGGCAAAGTGGCCGATGGTTGTGTCGTCACCCACGATGGTCGTTTCCGAGACGATACTGGACATGGAATACTCCTTAGCGCAGGGATCCGTTTGCCCACACACTGACAAAGCTCCTGATGATGTTAGGTCTGGAGACTGCCGTCAGTCAAAAGGAAGAGCCCCTGACCGTCATCCGGACAGGGGCTCGAGTAATCTTTGAGACAGGCTATTGGGTGGAAGGTCCCTTTCGGGCTGCACGGTACCACTCAACACTCATACGCAGGCCAGATTCGACAGAGACGGCCGGATTGTAACCCATGAGCTCGCGAGCCTTGTCGATCGAAGCCAGCGAGTGCTTGATGTCACCAGCTCGATCCGAGCCGTGGACGACCTCGGTGTCGACCTCTGTAATCGTGCGGAGGTGATCGATGACCTGATTGAGGCTCGTGCTGTTTCCACAAGCAACGTTGAACACCTCACCAGCCGCTTTCGGCGCGACAGCGGCCTTCAAGTTTGCTTGAATCACGTTCTCCACAAAAGTGAAGTCGCGGGATTGCTGCCCGTCACCGTTGATCGTGATACGGCTGCCATCAAGGAATGCGGTGATGAATAACGGCATGACGGCTGCATACTGCGATTTTGGGTCTTGGCCGAGGCCGAAGACGTTGAAGTATCGGAGCCCGACCGTTTCGAGACCATAGGTCCTCGAGAAGACCTGACAGTATTTCTCACCGGCAAGCTTGGCCACAGCATAGGGCGAAATCGGCATCGGTGTCATGTCCTCCTGCTTCGGGAGTGCCGGGTTCTCGCCGTATATCGATGAAGAAGAGGCGTAGATGACGCGACGGACATCGTTGCTCTTGGCCGAGTCGAGGATGTTCAGGGTTCCCTCGACGCAGACTTGGTTTGTCGTGATGGGATCGTTTATGGAGCGGGGAACAGAGGGGAGCGCACCTTGGTGGAAGATTACCTCTATATCTTGTGTTGCTTCGTGGACCGTGTGGTAGCTTCGAAGATCTCCCTCAATCAGCTCGATCTTGCTTAGGAATGGGCCGAGGTTTTCGCGCTTGCCTGTCGAGAAGTTGTCGAGGACTCGGACGTGATGTCCCTCGTCCAGCAAGAAACGCACAAGGTTGTGGCCGATGAAGCCGGCACCTCCGGTTACGAGACAGTCCATTCAGGCTCCTGTGTATGCGTGAGGGATGTCGGCTCGACGGCTAGATTCATCTGATCCATTCAGCTAGCGCCTTAAGTGTGCTAGGCTGCTTTGGGGTCGCCCTTCTGGACCACGGACGGTGACGGATTGGCGAGAGAGCGCATCCGGTCGGACCAGATCTGGTTCAGACGGCGAGTTCGACCATTCTGATACTCGATCACGAGCAGACAGAGCCCGCAGAGCACGAAGGCCGAGAGGAGGAGAAAGCAGATAAAGAGGAATTCCACGGTTTGTCCCTTTTACAGTGTATCGACGTGCTCTCCGAAATCTTGACGGAGAGACCGACGGATATGGGAGCAACCGCAGTGCCATCCTCCAGCGAATTCTGCCTAATGCCTTGTTTCCTTGAAGTTTAAGTTCGATTCTTCGACTTGTAAAGTCGAGATAATAAAGAAGTTCCTTCCTATTAGGCTAGACGACCTCGGGCGGCCACATCCAGAACGATCTCGACGCGGTCGTCCCGGATTCCGTAGATCACATCGTGCAGGAAGACTGTCATGTCGCTGTATCCCGAGATCATTTCGACCCTGTCTCCGATCTTGAGGTCGCGTGCCGCCGGACCCAACCTTAGGTGACCGTGCTCGGCGTTTAGGGCAACAACTTCGATCCCTTGGTCCAGTGCCTCAGGAAGCGTGTAGTCTCCGTGGACCGTCTTTCGACCTGCGTCGATCACTGCCCGTCCAGGCTCACGATGGCTGACGACAGTCGCAAGAACCGTTAGTGCCTGATCCAGTCCCTTTGCGCCAAGTCTGTCGGCGTAGTAGGTGTCCATCATGACGCCTCCGCCTGCCTGGATTTCCGTGATTCCTGATAGGGCTGGGGTATAGGCAAGGGTGCCTGTGCCGCCTGCGCTGACGATCGGGACGGTCAGTCCGGCGTCCTCAACTGCAGTGACGGATTCGGTCAGGAGTCCAGCGCATCGCTTGCACTCCGCCTCCTTCTCGTCGTCAGGCATTCCCATGGCGTGACCTTCGTAGCCCATAATCCCCGCGAAGTCGACTCCTTTGGTTTTCGCAGCCTTCTTTGCCAAGGCTGCTACGGGGTCACCTGGTTCCACGCCCGATCGGTTCATCCCGACGTTGACCTCGATCATTACACGAATATTGACACCGATCTTTGACGCCGCTGCGCCGATCTCGTCAAGATGTGCAGGATCGTCGACCGACACCATCACGTCCGAGAGTCGACGAACGTTCACCAAGCGAGCAACCTTCTGTTTCCCGACTACCTGGTTCGCGATGAGGATGTCACGGATTCCTGCAGCGGCCATGACCTCGGCCTCGCCTAGCTTGGCACAGGTGATACCGATTGCGCCGGCCTGAATGCATTTCTGCGCGATAACCGGGCTCTTGTGCCCCTTTGTGTGGGGTCTCCAGTCGACACCGCTTGTTTTGCATCGGTCCGAGATGGTCGTGATGTTCTTTTCCAGCTTGTCCAGATCGATCAGTAGAGCCGGTGTGTCTAGATCGTGTTTGGATTCGCCGATCGGCGAGTAGGCCATTTGTTCTTCCTGGAATTTAGTGTGCTTCGAAGACACCGGGGGCGTAGACCCTTCCGGCTCTGACGGTGGATACGAGCTTGAGTCGACGATCGCCTGTTCGTTCTTCCCCGTGCGCGTCTCTGAATCCTGCCTCACCCTCTTCGACGGTGAATAGTGTCAGGTCACCGACAGCACCATTCTGGAGAGTGCCAATATCGCCGAGCATGCCCATGGCTCGCGCAGGCTCTTTGGTGACTTTTCCGATGGCGTGATTGAGCGACATGCCCAGATGCATGAACTTCGATACAGTTTCCAGAAGGCTGTAGACGGGTCCATTTACGTTGTATTTGTGAAGGTCGCTCGATATGGTGCCTGGTTCGAAGCCCTGTCTGAGTGCGTTCTCTGCAACATCGAAGGAGAAGCTGCCCGCGCCGTGGCCGACATCGAACCGTATGCCCTTGTCGCGAGCCTTTGCCGCTTCCGGACGGAGCGCACCATCGGGCTTCAGGATTCCCGTATCGCTTCTGTGGTAGCAGTGTGTTACGATGTCGCCTGACCTGAGCTCATCCATCATTCCGGCGAAGGTGATCGGGCTGTCGTTCGGGTGGATCATGAGGGGCAGCCCCGTTGCCTCGCATACTTCCAGCGCACGCTTCAGGCCTTCAGGACCGTTTTCTCCAACGATCACTTTACTCATCCGGATTTTGATACCGACGATGCTGTCTTTGTAGGTCTCGCAAGTGCGAGTCGCCTTGTCGGTATCTGCATACCGGATGTCCGTAAGCTCACCGATGTTCTGAGCGAGCTGTCCTTGAGAGGAGATGTGAAGGAACGCCTTGATCTGCGTGGCGCTGACGTCGATCACATACTTCTGGAAACCCGAGTAGATGTCGGCGCCTGCGGAGCCGGCATCGAAGGCGGTCGTCACACCCTTCCCGACACAGTTCGGGTCAGCGGGTATGCCGAGGTGTGCGACACCATCCCACACGTGCACGTGGAGATCGATCAATCCTGGGCTGACGATGACACCCGAAGCGTCGATTACGGTATCGGCCTCTTCTTCGAAAATCTCGTCCCGTATCGCCGCTATGCGGCCGTCTCGGATCCCGATATCCTTCTTGATCTGGTCGAGTCCTGAGGCGGCGTCCAGAAGCGTGCCGCCCTTGACGAGCAGATCGAAACTGGGTGATGTGCTTTTGGTCACGGTCTGTAGCACAAAAGGAGCGGCCGAGAAGGCCACTCCTTTCCTGTTCCTGGGTGTGCCGAAGAGCTATAGGTTCGGGTTGACCGAACTCCACTCGGAGAGTGGAGGTAGGATCCCGTCCTCGATAGTCTGGTCTCTCAGTGCAACGAGATGCTCGTATGAGGATCTGAGCATCTTGATGTCGTCTGCGGACCCTTCGGGCATGGACCACTCGGCACCCGCGTCGGACAGCTTCGCCGGCATGGCCATCATGATTTTCTCGAATCCCTCGCCGTTCAGATAGCAACCGCTCGGCCACTCGTAACTTTCCCCGAGGACGCCACGCAGCATGAAGACGCTCTGCTGCGAGGGTGATTGGAAAGAAGATCGACTGCGGAGCTGGATGATTCGTGCGCCACCCTGCGTCACCTTCTCCTTAATGTCCTTCCACTCGTCGTCTGACAGGCTTTTGTCGTTGACCTCGGAGCCGCCGAGGACATCTCCGAGCGAAGTTCCGTCGATCTGGATGCCGCCCAAGAAGACCGCCATCTGCTCGCCGTGACCACCGTATGTGCGACAGCCTGTTACCTTTGACTGAAGAACGCCGAAGTGCTGCGCCAAGGCGGACTGAAGACGAGTGCTGTCGAGGGCGGCTAGTGTTGATACGCGAGTCGAAGGCAGCCCGGAGTGCACCAGAGTGGTCAGCCCCGTGATGTCGGCCGGGTTGAAGATGACGATCACGAACTTCGCATCCGGTGCGTGCTCTTTGATGTCTATACCGAGCTGCTTCGCGATCTTTGCATTGTCACGTCTCAGATCCTCTCGTGTCATGCCCTCCTTGCGGGGGGCGCCACCCGACGTGATTACGTAGCTTGCACCGGACAGAGCCTCGCTGATGTCTGATGTCCAGGTGATATCGGCGTTGGAGAAGCCGCAGTGGTAGAGTTCCTCGGCCGCTCCTTCTAGCCCTTGCGCGAAGGGATCGTACATGCAGATCTGACTGGCTGTGTTCGATGCCACCAGCGTTTGGGCAAGGTTCGACCCAATCGCGCCTGCCGCGCCAAGAACAGCTATCTTTTCATCCGTTAGATAAGACACTTTATCCCTCCAAAATCACACCCCTTCCGGGATGTGAAGCTACTTAACTACCACCTAGCGCAGTGGCCATGTTTAGCGCTTCCTCAGCCTTCTTGGCAGCCTCGCGGGCCTCCTCACCTTCAGTTGCGGCAGATTTATGGGCGTAGGCCTTGTATAGGGCATCCCAGCCACGTGCGAACTTGGGCTTCAGGTCTACGACCTTCTCGAAGGCGTCTATTGCCTCGTCATACTTCTTCGACTTGTCATAGATCGTGCCTAGCTGATAAAGCGCCTGATCGTCGTCAGGGTTTGTTTCGAGCGACTTTACAAACAGACCTTCAGCCTTGTCGAGTGAGCCAGCACCGAGATACGCATTCGCAAGGTTGAAAACGGTGTCCATGTTTTCCGGCTCCTGCTCCATCGCCTTCTCGAGGTGCGTAACCGCCTTCTCGTAGTCCTTGAGGTCAGTGAAGATGCCGCCCACGAGCGACAGGACCTTCGGGTCTTCCGGGCCGATCTCAAGGGCTTTCTCGGCGGCGGAGACGGCACCTTCCTTGTCGCCGGCCAACCACTGTGCGCTTGCCATCGCTTTGATGATGCTGATGTTTTTCGGCGCAAGCTCGTTGGCCTTGGCGAGATTCGGAACGGCTTCCTTATAGCGCCTATGGTTCAGCAGACCGATGCCCATGTCGGCATAGGCTTCGACCATTGTGCTGTCGATGCTGAGCGCTTTCCCGTAGTGACCGATCGCGACATCCAAGCTATCCATCTGCATGTAGACCTTGCCGACTGCCTTATGCACGTCCGCCCTATCGGAATCGATTTTCTGAGCGAGTTCGAATTCTCCGAGTGCACTTTCGAAATCCCCGGCATTCAGTGCGCGGACTCCGATATTGAAGTAGCGTGTCCAGAGCGTCTCTTTTGTATACCAGATGCCGCCGAGCAGGAAGTCGCTAGCACCTACCAGTCGCATACCCTTCTTGTAGAACTTTTTGCCTTTCTTGTGAGATAATGCCTTTTCGAAATGGACATTCATCTCATCGATCATTTCTTTGTCCGCGTAGAACGTCCCGATCATGAAGTTTGCTTCGGGGTCGTCGGGCTTTAGATCCACGGCGATCTCAAGCATCTCGAAGGCCTTTTCCGGGACGCGCTGCTTGATGTAATTTCGAGCAGACGACTTGGCGACCTTCGCATTGTTGACCCTCATCTGTGCATCGGCTGCCTGCCACGAGGTGGCGATAAAGGCGAACGCGATTACCAAGGATATCAGGGTCCTGATCCGGCGCACCATGGCCGACTCCTTTCGTGAAGAAAATGACTGGATTTCTGAGTTCTTGAAGATGGTGTTAGTTGTTAATTGTTCTAGACTTGCGACGGAATATAGCCCTTCGGTTTGGGCCTGTCAAGATACCGCTCCGAGAGGTGGAGCAAGGTCGGTTTCTGCTTACTCACCCGGATGTTTGTTATACGGGTGTCAACGAACCGGGGAAACCTGGCCGAGAAGGGGCAAGTATCACTGGTCTGAAAGAAGCTTTCCGTTGCGGCCCCAATGGTCTCGGGCGATGTCCTCGATCACGACCATCGTACCCTCAGCTTTGGCTCCGCAGATGGCTACCATCGCATCAGTTATGGCTTCGACTAGCTTCCTTTTCTGCTCTTCCGTCCTGCCTTTCAGCATCTTAACGTTAACGAACGGCATGACTATCCTTTCTCCGAGTGCAGTTTTTCGACCGTACTGCCTTTCTCTATGACCATCTGTTCTAACGTGGAAAGAGTCTCCTTGAGGAGAGATTCTGCAGTTGCCGCGTCCTCGTCTCTGACCACGATGTCAACGGGAAGTCTCTGACCGCCTTCGATACGCTCGCGCAACGCCACATAAGCCTTCAGGTATGTGTTCTGGTGTGTCGCCATCACATCGTGCAGAATCGGCCCGAGCTCTGATTCCGGCAAGTTGACTGCAACGCGAAGCACCACGCGATTCGCGGTGTAGATCTCGGCTATGGCATCCTCGACACTACGTTTAAATAGCGCCTGCACCTCTCTTGGTGGACCGGGTAGATTGTAGATCGTCGTTTCGTCGATAACGGTCTCGACGCAGGGGGCGACCCCGGCTGGATTCGGGTGAACGATCGATCCTTCGGGACAGGTGGCCATCTTGACAAGCCCCGGCTTCACATCGTCCCGGCGCTTGATTTCGCGATCCTGCATGAACTTCTCGACCAATGACTCGTTCACAACCACGTCGACCCCCTTCAGGCGGGATATGGCTTCGACCGTGAGGTCGTCCGGGGTGGGGCCAAGCCCACCCGTCGTGATAATGACCCGGGTCTTGCGCTCTACAGCATCGCCGAGCACCTGGACTAGGTCGTCGACATCGTCGTCGAGGATCACGATCCTACTGATCTGGCCACCGAGTCGAGCAACCTGCTGGGCCATCCACCAAGCATTCGTGTCCTGGATCTGACCCATCAGAAGCTCTGTCCCGATCGAATAAAGCTCCACTCTCGGGATGTTGTTCACGATCGGGCCTCCTTGTCGTTTATGATGACCAGCGTCTTAATAGACTCCTGTGCAGCAGACACGGTGGCGAATCCCTTGTTTGCTTCTTCCAGGCTGAATCGATTTGTAACGATTCGGTCCGCAGTGACAATGTCCTTGCCAATCAGGTTCGCGGCATCACGTGTGTCGGGTGGACCGCAGGAATAGCTGGCCGTGAGCGTGATGTGTTTGAACCAGAATTCGTGAGGGCTGATTGTCAGTTCCTCATCCTCTCGGGAAGGCGTGAACAGACAGACCGTCGCCCCAGGTGCCGTCACGTCGAGGGCGATCTCCATCGCTGTGATGGATCCGGGGCAAACAACCACGACATCAGCCATGTCTCCCGAGGTTGCGTTGTCTACGCGGTCTCTGAGGTCGCCATTTCCAACGTCTATGGCCACATCTGCGCCGAGTTCGAGTGACTTTTGGAGACGGTAGGGCACGCGGTCAGCAGCGATGACTGTGCGGGCGCCGTAGTGCTTTGACAGGAGCATCAGGATCTGACCCATCATTCCTGCCCCGATTACAAGGACGTGATCTCCCTGCCTTACTGGCGACTTTCGTCGGAGAGCCTGCACGGCGCACGCGACCGGCTCGATTAGTGCTGCATCCTCCATGGACATCGTGTCCGGAATCTTGAAGCAGTCGTGTGAGAGGTTGTGACCCGGTACTCGAACATATTCTGCGAGCCCACCAGGATCGATCGCGGATTCGCGCCACGTCTTGCACATGGAGTATTCCTGATGCTGGCAATGGCGGCAGGACATGCACGGCGCGTGGTGATGGATGAAGACCCGGTCACCGACCGAAAATTCGGAGACCTCCGAACCGAGCTTGACGATACGGCCAGCCGTTTCGTGTCCTAGGACTGCTGGCGCCTTTCTTCGGACATACCAGGGGAATGTGTCGCTGGTGCAGATACCGCAAACAGCCATTCGAATAAGTGCATCATGCGGGCTCAACTCTGGTACGGGATGTTCTTCGATTCTGATGTCGTCTAGGTCGTAGAGCTTGGCGACACGCATAAGACTGGGTATGGCTTCGCAGGGTTCGCTCAAGTGCTTGCTACCCGGCTTTCGCTGAGCGAGGCTCTGCATCATTTGGCACGACGGCGAACTTGATGCCCTGCCCCTGATGAAGAAGGTCTTCGAACACGTGCTTGAGGTCGTTCAGCGAGTAGGTCCCGGAGATGAGACCGCTCACGGTGATCTTCTTCTCGGTCAGAAGCTGGTAGGCTTTCTTGACCGCGCTCCGTGTGTAGTGGAACACGCCCTTGAGCGTGATCTGGTCGTAATGGATGCGAGATGTGTCGAAGGTGGCTTTGGTGCCGCTGGGCAGACCGCCGAACAGGATCACGGAGCCACCGGGTCGTGTAAGGTCAGGGGTCTCTTCCCAGACGGCGAGTTGACCCGTGCACTCGATTACGATATCGGCGCCCAAACCGTTCGTCAACTCCTTGACCTTGTTGAAGGTGTTCTCTTTCTCGACGTCGATCACAGCGTCCGCGCCGAGAGCCCATGCCAGTTTGAGACGATTCTCTCGCCGTCCTGCGACGATAACACGTTCAGCTCCAAGTGCGCGCGAAACCATCACATGAAGCAGTCCGATCGCTCCGGCGCCAATGATCAGGATCGTATCGTCGGGCTTGACCTCGACCTGATCCATGCCGTAGACCACGCAGGACAGGGGCTCAAGCATCGCCGCTTCTTCGTACGAGAGATGTGCCGGCTTTTGGAACATGTTGTTCTGTACGATGTGAGAGGGCATTCGAACATATTCGGCGAACGCGCCCCAGACCATCTCATCCATAACGGTTGCGCACAGGTTCTCCTGGTCCTTACGGCAGTAGATACAATCGCCGCAGGGCGCGGAGGGTACTGTCATGACCTGATCGCCCGGCTTGAACTTCGTGACGCCTTCCCCTACTTCATGGATATCTCCAGAAAACTCGTGGCCGAAAGGTCCTGGGATCATCATTTTGGGGTGACCCCGCCTGAAAGCCTTCAGGTCCGTGCCGCAGGTGAGCGCCGTCCGGACACGCACTACTACCTCGTTAGGACCCGGCTTTGGAATTTCTACATCCCTGAGTTCGAGTCGGCCTGGTTCAAGTAGCAACGATGCGATCATGGATTTCCCTGAGAGGTGGCGTATTGCGCCTCGAATACGTGTTAAATTTGCCGATATCTAAGAGATCGGCTCGCAGCCAGCAAAGGCTTTCAGGCATTATAAGCTGATGGCGAGGTCTACTTGGGCAAGAAGGTTGGCAGCGGCCTTCTTGGTAGCCTTGAAAATGAACTCGGTGGCGGTCTGAATGGCGATGGGGAGTTGGCTCTGTCTCACTCCGGTTACGAGATCGACGACGAAGACTCGAAACACACCGGAAGTGATTTCTTCGCTTCCCAACACATAAGCAGTGGAGCCGTCCGGGGAAATGCCGAATCCTCCGGCGGCTTCGCCGATCGTGATCGTCTTAGAGAGTGTCAGCGTCGGCAAAGACAGTACCATCAGATCGCCGACAAAAGTGAACACGTCCAGACCTCCGACTTCTCCTGGGGAGGTACGGGAGTAAGAAACAAGAAGGGATGCGCCGACCTGATCGGCCTGGAGCTCGACGACTTGGCCCGTTAGGTCACTCCTGTCGCTGATCTGTACGGAGTCGATCAAGGTATGCGTCTCGCGATTGATCGCGAGGATCTGGACGAGAGCCCCACTGGCGTGTGCATTGTCCGGCTTGGCCGTGGCTGCGTAGAGCGTGGCGCCGTCTGTTGAAACGGCGAGCTTGTTGAGCGAGAGTGTTCCTGTTGCGATGCTGTCGATAACCGCTCGCTCTGACACACCGACCACAGCGATATACGACTCGTTCGTGCCTACGTAAAGCTTTGACTCGTCAGGGGAGAGCACCATCCCGCCCGGATTGAAACCGACAGGAATTAGGTCCGTCGGGATGCGGTTGACGAGATCAACGACTTCGACCGCGCCTGGTGCGCTTTCTGTCACGAAGGCGAGGGTTTCCGCGCTGTTGACCAGGACCTTGAATGCGCTCGGTGCCGCACGCGTACCCGTCGACGTGTTATTGAACGGCGTAAGCTCGATTCCGAATGAGAGCTGACCTTGGTGGTCGAAGGCAAGGAGCGAGTCGAGCGTCGCGACGTAGACGAGCCCTGTCTGAGGTCCGAGAGTCATTCCCCTAGGGAAACTGACGCTGAACGAACGCGAGGGGATGGAGAGGTTCGTCTCGAGGTCTACGACGTCGACACGATTCTGGACGAGGTCAGAGACATAGAGGAAGGTGGCTGATTCCTGAGTTGTCGACTTCCCGAAGTTCGCCGCAAAGATCAGGAAATCGCCGAAGTCGACGATGGTGCTGCCATCCAGGTCGAACTTTGCGCCGAAACCTTCCTCACCCGTAGATTTGCCGAAGGCACCGGCAAACTCGAGAAAGTCGGCGAAGTCGACACGACCGCTTCCATCAAAGTCCGATGCGGCGAGGTCTGTGGTTTTTAGAGCTGCCGCTGTTGGGATCAGAGTCCCCAGGAGAGTGCAGAAGAATGCAGCAGCGATAAGGCTCCGTGTGAATCCGTTCATTTTCGACACGCTCTCCGTGACACCGGCAGATTGTCGTAAATGGCAATAGGCGCACAATGATACCGTGAGCACATCACAGTGTCAACGATGTGGCCGATGTTGTGCCGCCCGTTGCTTGTCCGCTCGGGCACAGATACATTGTCGCCTTCTTGCAGTTCTCCAGGCACACGCGGAAATCGATGTTTCCAAACTATCCAACAGAATTCTGGGTTCTTGCGACGTTGTCGGTCGTTTTCGTGGGGATCGCGAAGGCGGGTTTCGGCGGCGGTGTGGGCGTCGTCGCCACACCCCTTATGGCGCTGACGATACCGGTCGCAGACGCCGCGGCCATCCTCCTTCCTCTTCTGATCGTCTGCGATTTCTTTGCGGTCGCACACTACCAGAAGATGTTCGATCGACGGAGCATCAAGCTCCTCGTACCGGGGTCCGCTGTCGGGATCGGGGTCGGAGCCTTATTCTTCGGCTACTTCGCAGCCAATGAGCGAGTTCTCCAGATCGGACTAGGTGTACTTGCTGCCTTGTTCGTTCTCTACCAAACCCTCCGCGGTGCGCTGGCCGAAGTGATCCAGAAACGGGATTCGCACGGTGCAGAAGGCGTCCTGATGGGAGCGGTTGCCGGGTTCACATCTACTCTTGCACACGCAGGAGGACCGCCAGCCACGATCTACCTGCTGCCCCAGAAATTGCCCAGGGAAATTTTTGTCGGAACGACGGTCGTGTTCTTCGCGGCGGTCAATCAGATCAAGCTCATTCCCTACATCGGTCTAGACTTGCTGACGATCGGGCATCTGGGGACCATAGCATTCCTTGCGCCCTTTAGCTACGTAGGCGTCAAGCTTGGGATCTTTCTCAACACCAGGTTTACCGACTTGTGGTTCAATAGGGTGGCATACGTTGTCCTTCTGGTTACCGGTATCCAGCTGATCTTGGGGAGGAGCCTAATTGCGAGAGTATTCGGAGACTGATGTCGCTTCCTGAAACCAGCATTTCAGGGAATTTCGTCCCTTCATCCGCGTTGACCTGACGTCCAGTTTTCCTAGGAATGATACGCGTTGGGGGCGTGAATATCGGTTCTTAGTAATCAAAGTAAATCCGCACTCGTCGCTGCTTGCCAGCAACTACCTGTCGTGATCGTTAGTGCTTCACCATCGGTATGTCCGTTGAGCTCAAAAGACCGTCTCGCTCGATGTAGCCGTCGTCCTGAATCAACACCGCTTACGTGGGGTGATGCGAGAGGACAACATCCGATCGGCAAGTTCATTGCCCTGACATACGTGTTTCATCGCTGAAGCCGAAGGCAAGCACGGTGAACAGGCCCTCATCTCGGTGCGCCGGATGGGGGCTTAATTCTTCCTATCTTCCTGCCGACTCAGAGGCTGAGGGAGGAAGAACTCCCAGCGGTTGTCTCCGAGGCGTGTGAGTTGAACCTCGTCCAGTTCCATTCCGAGACCTGGACCTTCCGGAACAATCAAGTGTCCATCCTCGTAAGTTATCCTATGCCTGACAACATCATCCACGTAGAGCTGAGCACCGGATGCATCTCCGGGGTAGTCCAGATTCGGGACTGACGCACCGAGGTGCGCCTGCGCTGACGTTCCGATCGAGAGTTCCTGTGTGGTCCCGATCAGAGTCGAGAGACCGCACGCTTGCGCGATCGCGAAGAGGTGTCTGGAACGCCGGATCCCCTGGTGGCACGTTGTGATGTTCAGGATGTCCACCGCTTCGCTCTCGGCGAAGGCGATCGCCTGAGCCTCATTCCCACAGTGCTCGCTGATTGGGAACCTGACTCGCTCACGCACCTTCCTCTTGCCTGCGAGATCCGGCGCGGGACTCTCGACAAGCATCGGGTCAATCCATTCCAGACGATCGATCGCCGCGACACAAGATTTCCAATCAAGTCGACAGCTGAAGTCAAGCGACTTGATTCTGACGCGATCTCCGAAGGTGTCGCGAAGCTTGTGTAGGAATTTCTCATCCACGTCGACATCGCCGCCGACGTAGACACGAAAGAGATCGAACCCGAGATCCAGCATTCGACGGACACGGTCGATATTTGGGGCGATTTCCGATTCGTCGAACTGTCGGAAGATGGGGTAGCAAATTTTGTATCGATCTCTGTATGCGCCCCCATACAGATCGTGTAAGGCTACGCCAAGGTGTCTTGCGCGAAGGTCGTGGATTGCGATGTCGATCCCGGCTCCGAGAGGTGCCTGATACTGGTCGACGATCGGGTCGATCGCAGGGGGGTCGAAAGGATCGAGACCGATCAAAGCTGAGCGAAGCCGGTTCTCCATCACGGTGACATCCGGCTTGACTGGGTTGTGACCCAGGTCAGACATCTCTCCGATGCCGATGGTCCCGTCGTCAGCGACCAGTTGGACGATGATGTGGGGCGTGAGTGTTCCGTTTTCCCTGCGTGTACCGATGGCGAATAGATCGACCTCTTTGATGGTCATGATGTTCCTCCGTGGCTACTAGGCTTCTAGCCGGCCGCTCGCCTTTCCGCGGCCCTGACTGTGTTACGTAACAGCATCGCGACAGTCGTCGGACCCACGCCACCCAGCCTCGGTGTGATCCAGCCAGCTACTTCGCCGACCGATTCGTCCACGTCCGCAAGGAGTCGCTTACCCTCCCATGTGATCCCTCCACTCACGACGATGGCTCCCGGCTCTATCATCTCAGGTTTGACGAAGTTGGGTATACCTGCGGCAGCAACGACGATATCCGCTCGCTTTGTGTAGAAGGAGATGTCCAGCACCCCTGTGTGGACTACAGTAACCGCTGCGTTTGCGCCTTCCTGCTTAAGCGTAAGTAGTAGGGCCAGCGGACGGCCCAGAGTCGGACCGCGACCTATAACTACGACTTCTTTTCCTGCGATGTCGATCCCGTAGTGGATGAACATGGCTTGGATGCCGGCGGGTGTGCAGGGGACAGGTCCCGGTTCCTGAAGTACCAGTTTGCCGAGGTTCACGGGATGCAGGCCGTCCGCATCCTTTTCCGGGTCCATTCGCTCGAGTGCTTCGTTGAAGTCGAACCCATCCGGGAGGGGATGCTGAATCAGGTAGGCGTCGATGTTTGGGTTTTCGTTGAAGCTGTCGACTGCGGCGAGCAGATCGCTCTGCGACTGATCTGACGTGACGTCGATATGGAAGGACTTGATGCCGACGGTTTCACACGCCTCGTGCTTGCGGGCGACGTAGCCTGCACTTGCCCCGTCATCCCCGACAAGTATGGTTCCCAGGCCAGGTAAGACACCCTTTTCAGTCAGTTCGGTGGTCCGGAAGCGAACTTCCTTGAGAACAGACTCGGCAACAGGTTTTCCCTCGAGCAGCTGAGCCGCCATTTGTTATCCTCCTTCGATGTATACAGAAAAAGCCCGAGCGGGCGTGCCCAGGCGGTCGGCGGTTCAGTTCAACGCTACCCGTGGTTAGGGAACGCTTTGCGCTAATGCGGCAATGGATTGCCGGGGAAACTAACCACGACAGATCCAGGATGCAGTCCACACAGGGTAATTGCCTGCGCTCTGCCAGTCACGCCGAACGGTAGCAATTTAGCGAGAAGGGGGGAGAAGCTCAAATGGAGAGGGAAGGAGCCGTGTGAGACCAGCGGTTCCCCAACCGAGTCGCAGCCGTGAAGACGGTGCAGCGACTCCAAGTTCTTCTCGAGTTCCATCTCTTTCAATCTCCTACTACCTGAGGCCCAATCTCTTCCAGCGGTATCCGCTTGAAGCCTAACTCAAAGACCTCCGCATCCTCATCTAGGCGGAAGTCACGCGCCGAGAGGTCCCGAAATCCCGGATCGCCATCCGTGAAATTGTATTGAAGGGCAAGCATACGCGAGTCGACTTGATCCCTGATCTGTAACCATTCTCCAACGCAGATGTTTCGACTGATCAAGTGGCCTTCGGGCGGGATCCCGAGCTCGTGTTGGTAGTATGCGGCGACCTCCTTGAGGTCCGGGTAACGAACGGAATAGGGAGGCGACAATGGATTCATCGATTCGAATCGGGGCCGCATGATGTCGTTCAACATTCGGGCCCAGACATCCTTCTCACTCGCGCCTCTTCCGTCCACCACAACCGCAGGATCACAGTCGATGAAGATGTTATTAGTAACGCGATGGTTGCGTCCTCCGCCGATGAAGACAGCCATCGTGCAGTTGTAGAAGACGTTGCCGTGGACAATCGTGCCGCTAGCGCAGTCGTCGAGATATATAGCGCGGGCCCTGGAACCGATACCCCGGATGTCGTGGATCAGGTTGTATCGTATTGTGTTTCCTCGCTCGGTCCAGTCGCGACCCATGTAGAAGGCGCCTACATCGCCGGTTTCCGTGCAGACGTCGTGGATGTGATTCTTTTCGATCAGGTGCTCGTTGCCAGACAGGAGTATCGCATTGTGGGGTGCGTCGTGGATGTGGTTGTTCGATACGGTGATCCCGACACCACTTAGTTTCACTCCTGGTCTGTAGCACCTCACCCATTCCGCGTAATGGTGAATGTGATTGTGGCTGATCTCGTGGTCGGATCTCTCTAGCGCCTTTCGATTTCCACCACTTACCTCGATCGCCGATTCTCCGACAGAAGAGATCTCGCATCCTGTCACACGATGCCGATGTCCGTCCTCGATCACGATTCCGGTGTTTCCGAGGTTTCTTAAGCACGTGTTCTGGATAGTGATGTTGCTCCCCTCACAGATCTGAATCCCGTTTCCTTTGCCATATTCGATCACCAACCCATCGAGGGTCACGTTCTTAGACTTCTCTATATGGATCAGAGGATCCTTCATCACAGACACCACGATCTCGCCAGCAGGATCATTGGGCCAGACAAACGCATGTCCGTTTGTGGGGTCGACAAAGTAGCTCCCTGGTGAAACGAGCTCTTCGGCGATGTTCAGGAAGTAGAAGGGCTGACCTTCTCTGAATCCGTATACCCCGTGAGGGGGCCGTGTCTTCAGTTGACCCGTTTGAGGCCTGTAGAGGTCGATGCGTTCGTATGTGTCCGCCCAATCCCAGGCCCAGTATCCGTGGATCCAGACGTCATTGGTGCACTGCCACTTCTGAGGACGAGGGTCAGCGACAAAGAAACCGTTTTCGAGCGGCCCGATTATGCCGCCCTGATCGTCATCGTTTGACGAGGGAATCGAGGAGATCCTGAGCGAATCACGTTCGGGGAAGCGTGCCAGTTGCAGCCTTCGGTGATCTTGGAACAGTTCCGTGTGAGAAGCGGACGTGTCGCGGCCAAAACCCCGTGAGGTGAGTGAGGTAACTTCGAAGGCTGATACGTCGAAGCACAGAAGGTGTGGACGAGAAGACTCTGGTATGCGAAGCCCGGTGTCTGTCTCGGGATAGGGGATTGGTGATTCGAGAAAGCTCCCCCCGATCAGTCTAGCGCCACCGGGTTCATCGGAACGGATAGTGATCGAGCATCCTGACACGCCGCTGATCTCGATCGATCGATCGATCGGATGCGTGCCCGAGAGAATGACGACATCAGCCCGCGATGGTTGGGTTTGAGCGTCACGGATGCGACCGAGCGCAGCGTGGAGCGATCGCAGTGGACCACGACCGTCTGGACTATTTCTGGACTCTCCGGAGGTCGTGTCATCTCCTGTCGGCGAGACATAGAGCGTCAGGTGTGAATCGGTCACGTGGGGTTTTTTTCTTCGATGCGGAACAAAGATCGGGCCTCGACCAATGCGTCAAGTAGGTGCGCGACCTGGGTGTCCGTGTGGGTGGCCATGAGAGAGATTCTGAGACGGCTTGTGCCATCGGGGATCGTGGGTGGCCGGATGGCAAGGACGAAGATGCCGCGGTCGAGAAGGAAATCAGCCATGGCGACGGTTTGCGCCGCATCGCCAACCTTGATTGGGATGATATGTGATCGCGATCCGAAGGTGTCGAATCCTAACTCGTTCAGACTCGAACGCAGATCGTTCGAGAGTTTCAGGAGACGGACTCGCCGTTCGGGTTCGGCTTGAATGATCTCCAGAGCGGCTGAGGTTGCAGCACAAATGTCTGGGGGAAGTGCTGTCGTGTAGATAAAGGTTGCTGATCGATTGACGAGTGACTCGATCAGATCCTTCTGTCCAGCAACGGCGCCGCCGAACGTGCCGAAACCCTTGCTCAGTGAGGTCATCCAGATGTCGACGTTTACGTCAGGGGATTCTGGCGTGCCTCGACCGCCTTCTCCGAAGATGCCCGATCCGTGGGCATCATCGACCATCAGGATAGCGTCTTCGCGCACCGCGAGGTCACTCAACTGATCCAGTGGAGCGAGATCGCCGTCCATGCTGAAGACGCCGTCGGTGACGATCATCTTGCGGCCTTCACCAGACCGCGCCCCCATTTGTGCAGTGAGACCAGATACATCTAGATGCTCGTAGATTATCGGTTCGGCTTTGGACAGCCGGATCCCGTCGATCAGGCTGCGATGGTTGAGACGGTCACTGAAGATCGTGTCGCCCAATCCCATGAGGGCCGGGATGATGCCTGTGTTGGCGGCATAGCCTGATGGAAACACCAGCGCAGCTTGGGTCCCGAAGAAGCGAGCGAGATCGGACTCAAGGGCAGCGTGAACGGGAGTGTGACCGGAGATCAGGCGTGAGGCTGGTGCGCTCACACCGTAGGTCTCGATGCACTCGATTGCGGCGTTCTTAACCCGAGGGTCGCTGGCAAGTCCCAAGTAGTTGTTTGAGCAGAAGAGAAGGACTTCATTTCTATCCAGGGCAACCACGGGGTCGTGTGGTGAGCCGATTTCGACCAAGCGACGATAGAGGTTCCGCTGCTTGATCGACAGAAGGTCCGTTTCGAGATCAGGTAGCAATGCGCCGTTTCCTAGTGTGCGTGATCATCGGAAATTGTTGTAATCAGTGAAGTTGTGGAGCGTGTTCGGTTTGACACCGCGTGGCCAGGCCCGTATATTTTTTTTCTTCCTGACCGCCTTTTTTGCTGTTCAATCTCAGGCTTATGATCCCCTCGATGGCTGACTCGGATCCACCTCGCCGGCCGACCTGGCTGGTGTTCTATGTCTTTCCGATCCTGTCCGGTCTTCTGCTGGGCGCGTCACACGTGCCCTTGCCGACCGGATTCCTCGCGTATGTCGGCCTGATCCCTCTTTTGCTTTCCGTGGCTGTCCTGAGTGGACGTTCCGCCTTTATGGCGGGTTTTATCCACGGCATCTTTTACTACGCGGCAACAATATACTGGATTGCCTGGATCACGCCGCCCGGCGTTCTGGCCGCTGTGTTCTACCTGTCGCTGTGGCGAGGGCTGACCATATGGGCGATCTCTGTGATCACCCGCCGCTCCGGGTCATCCGGTCTTTTGGCGTCGCCGTTCATTTGGGTCGGGCTGGAATACGTGTCCTCACTCGGTGACCTTGGTTTCCCGTGGGTTCTACTCGGCGCGTCACAGGTCGACTACTTGCCTCTTGTCCAGCACGCGGACCTGTTCGGTGTCTTTGGTGTCTCATTTTGGCTTGTTCTGGTCAACCTGGCACTCCTCCAGATCTGGCGCAAACGATCTGCTGCAGGAATCGCCACGCTCGTGGTCCTATTCGTTGCACCGATGAGCTACGGCCTCTTCCGCATGGACCAGACCCACGGAGATCGAACGCTTAACGTGGGGATTACACAGCCGAACTTGGAGCCGCTCGCGAAGGAGTTTAGGCCATTCGATACACACTTTGCTGTCTTGAAAGGCCAGACGATTGAGGCTCATCGTCGCGGTGCTCGCCTTGTGGTCTGGCCGGAAACGGCGGTGCCGGCGTATTTCCATCTACGAGTGAACCAGCACTACCGCGATCTTGTTCAGTCGCTCGTAGACTCTCTAGGCGTCCATTTATATACGGGTGGGAATCATCTCGAGATCGGTCCCCCTCGAAAAACCTACAACGCCTCCTTCCTTTTCTCGCCAGGCACGGTCAAGCTTGAACGATACGACAAGATGCGTCTGGTCCCGTTTGGAGAACGCACGCCTTTCCCCGATCTGCTGCCCGGCCTAAGGACGATCCGGTTCACGGGTAGCGGGTTTGTGTCGGGGAACTGGGACTCCGGCGAGCAGTATACCGTATTCAAGCTGGACGGCACGACCTTCTCAGGGATGATCTGTTTCGATTCTGCCTTCCCTCAGCAGGCGAGAAGGTTCGTTCGGGATGGAGCGGAATTTCTCGCTGTGATCACGAATGATGGTTGGTTCGGCAGAACATCGGGTCCTTACCAGCACGCGAAGCTGGCCGTGTTCAGGGCGATCGAAAACCGCCGGTCGGTTGTGCGGTGTGCGAATACGGGGGTTTCGACTCTGATCGATCCGGCCGGCCGGATGACGGAGACGTCAGGGATCTTTGTTGAGGCACTTGCAACGGGTTCGATCCAGCTGAATTCTGGAATGACTTTCTACGCTCAGAACGGAGACCTGTTCAGCCAGGTCGTCGGGATCATCGGGCTCCTGATAATACTCGTCGCGAGGTTCTGGCCGAGGAACGGAGATGGCAGTGTAGTGGCTGAAGATCAGACGGCCTATCGGGAAGTGGAGGATGAATCTGCCGGCGACCAGACAGCTGCGATGATTGAAGTCGAGGAATCAGAAGATAAAGAAGGCGGGCTGATCAACCCGAAAGTGCCCGACAACGATCAGCCGATGCCGTTTCTGGATCATCTTGAGGAACTGCGCTGGAACATCCTTCGGGGGCTAGCTGGCGTTGTGATCGGAGCTGTCATCTGCGGCATCTGCGCGGATACGATCCTCGCGGCGTTGACGATTCCCTATCGGGAAATGAATCCGAACAACATTCTAGTTACCCTCAAACCGATGGGAATGTTCATGGTCAAGCTGAACATTGCTCTCGTCGGTGGTGCGATCCTTGCCCTGCCCTGGGTGCTCTACCAGCTCTGGGAGTTTGTGGCTCCCGGACTCTTCCCAACCGAGCGCCGGTATGTTTCGTTTATTGTGGTGTCCTTCACGATCTGCTTTGTGATCGGCGGAAGCGTAGCCTATTTCGGGGTGGTTCCGCTTTCGCTAAGGTTCTTGGTCGGCCTGACTACAGATACGGACGTGGTCGCGCAATTTGACGTCGGGATGTATATCGGGTTCGTGCTTCGGCTTCTCGTCGCTTTCGGGGCCGTGTTCGAGTTGCCTGTAGCAACGTTCTTCCTAGTCAAGGTCGGTGTGTTGACTGCGGAGCGAATGCGTGTCGGTCGTCGCTATGCGATCTTGGTCGGGTTTGTCTTGGCCGCATTCCTTACGCCACCCGATCCAATCTCCCAGATGATGATGGCGCTGCCCCTGATCTTGCTCTACGAGATCAGTATCTGGGTCGCGCGTGTCGCTCAACCAAAGGGCTAGATCGCCGTTTGCCCTTGACGCTTAGGGCTGATGATCTATTTTCAGTTTCGACACTTCCCCTTCGTATTTCGGTCCGTCCTGCCGCCACGATTCCACTAGTTCGTCTCCGGTGCTGCAATTGAGAGCAATTCCACGTCTCCGATACGTCGATGCGTTGCCCGTCGATGTCGATGGTCAACGCCTGATCTGGCTCCGCGACCCTGAGGGTCTTGCCAGTGAGGGGCTGGCAGTGCCGCCTCACGTTTTCCACATCATGACCCTGCTGGATGGTGTTCGGACTGCTGATGATCTGAAGTTACTTTTCTCGCACATCAACAATGGTCAGACCCTGGAGGACGAGCAGCTCAAGGAGCTGGTCCAATCGCTCGATGAAGCTTTCCTGCTTGATTCTGACCGATTCAGGCAGCACAAGGCAGAGGTCGAAACGTCCTATCGCGCCGAGACGAGGCGTCACTCAGCTCTAGCCGGAAGCTCTTACCCTGAATCGGGGTGCGCGCTTCGTCTTCTTATCGACAGCTTCTTCCACGATCCAACAGGCCCGAACGGGACGGCGCCGTCGAGGAAAGATGTCAGCGCGTTGATAGCCCCACACATCGACTTCGGCAGGGGCGGGCCCTGCTTTGCCTGGGCGTACCACGAACTCAGTGGAAGCGAACCTGCGGACGTATACGTGGTCCTCGGAACTGGGCACTCCGCTCGGCGACCCTTTACGTTGACACGGAAGACCTTCGAGACGCCTCTTGGCGACCTGCCGGCGGACGAGGTCCTCATCGATCGCCTCGTCGACCTTGTCGATCAGGATCTTTTCGAAGACGAACTTGCCCATCGAAACGAGCATTCCGTTGAATTCCAGGCGGTCTTCTTGAAGTATCTGTTCCCCGACAAAGACATCACGTTCGTCCCGATCCTCTGCGGGTCCTTCTTCGAGGCCGTCAATGAGAAGCGATCGCCCGAAAAGAATCCCGAAGTGGCCGAGTTCGTGAATGCGCTCCGTTGCGCAATTGCCGAGGACGATCGACGCGTATGCCTGATCGCGGGTGTTGATTTTAGCCACGTGGGGGATCGATTTGGCGACGAACGCTCACTCGATGATTCGTTTATATCTGAGGTGGAGCAGTCGGATCAAGATTTGATTGGTGCGGCGAGAGAGGGTGATGCTGAGGCCTTCTTCGACGTGATCGTGCGTGACAGCGACAAGCACCGTGTCTGCGGGACCTCCTCCATCTATACGATGCTGAAAGCGATCGATACCGATAACGGTCAGCTGCTGAAGTATGACCAAGCAGTAGATCACGAGAGCCAGTCGCTCGTGTCGTTTGCGAGCATTGTTTACTACAGATGAGAAGACAGTAAAGGTGAGGCGGCAGGTGAAAAGCGGAAACGGTCGGACGGTAGCACGCGGACAATCAACTCGGGTAGACAGGACTAGGCCGAGTAAGTCTGCCCTTGACCGGATGCCCTCTGCCTGACATGCAAGTCTGTATTCTTGCCAGTGGATCTGCTGGTAACGCTATCTACATACAAAAAGGCGCAACACGTATACTCGTGGACGCGGGGTTGCCCGGACGCGAGATCGACAAGAGGCTTCAGTCGATTGGGGTGGATGTGGGGAAGCTGATGGGGATTGTTGTTTCCCACGAACATGGCGACCACAGCGCGGGCGTCGGCGTTCTTGCACGGAAGGTTAGGTGTCCCGTCTGGCTGACCCGTGGCACCTTCGAGGCGAGCAGGCGAAAGTTCAAGGGGCGTGAACGGGTTATGTTCTTTGACAACGATGAGGATTTCTCGATTGGAGACTTGTCTTTCCAGCCGTTCGCGATCTCACACGATGCGCAGGACCCCGTCAATTTTATCGTCGACGATGGCACTTCCAAGCTTGGTGTCGCGACAGATATGGGTGTCGTCAGCCAGCTCGCATACGAGCGATTATCGAAATCCGATATGGTGATTCTGGAGTCGAACTACGATCGTGAAATGTTGATGACGGGATCCTATCCCTGGTCCGTGAAGCAGCGAATCATGGGAACACGGGGTCATCTCGACAATTCAGATGCGTCGGAAACTCTTGGACGGTTGATCGACGCGGGGTTGGAGCAGGTTGTGCTCGCTCATCTGAGTGAGGAGAACAATAGTCCTGAGCTTGCGGTGGCCGCGTCCGAAGCCGTGATCGAGTCCAGAGGACTTCGCAGGTATCAGCTTTCCGTGGCGGAGCAAAACCGGCCCACTCCTACATATGTAATATGAGGTGGCGGGTGGATAGTTGGGAGGGGTATACCGAGTGAGCATTACCGTTGCATTCTTGATACTTGTTGTGTGCTTCGCCATTCTGGCGAAGTGTGCAGACTGGTTCGTTGACGGCGCTGTAGGGATCGCCGAGCACTTCAACGTCCCAAAGATGCTGATTGGGATCGTTCTTGTAAGCATGGCTACGACGGCACCCGAACTCGCCGTGTCCGTGATGTCGGCGTTGAGCGGGGCGGCGGAGATCGCTTTGGGTAACGCGATCGGATCTGTTATTGTCGACGACACGGTTGCGATAGGGCTTGCTGCAGTCGTTACGGCGGCCCCCATAGCCGTCGATCCCAAATTGTTAAAGACGACCGGCAGTTTTTTGATATGCGTCGATCTTATTGCCTACTACTTGGTTTGGGATGGCGGCCTAAGTCGGGGCGAGGGTGCCGTTTTGCTGGGTTTGTTTTCTGTTTACCTAGTCTTTACCTACGTTACCCAGCGGAAATCGACGGAGATGGACGACGATCTCGCCGAGATCGATGAAGCACTCGCGGGCAAATCGCTTAGGTCTTTAGCGTTCTGGTTTATGCTGGGTCTGGGGGGCGTGCTGGTGTCGAGCCATTTCATCGTCGAAGCCGCCAAAACGCTGGCAGTCGCCTTCGGGATCAGTAGCGGGATGATCGGGTTGACGGTGATCGCGATAGGTACTAGTCTGCCGGAGATTGCAACTGGTGTGACGGCTGGACGCCGTGGTCACGGGGAGATAGTTGTTGGCAACATCCTAGGCGCGGATATTCTTAATGTGTGCTGGATTGCAGGTGCTTCGGCGGTTGTAAACCCGCTTGTTGTCGGGCCCAAAGAGATTCACTTCATGATGCCGACGATGCTCGTGGTCGTAGGCGCAATGCTCTTGATGATGCGCACAGGATACCGGCTCACGAGACGCGAGGGCATCATTTTGACCTCCCTCTACGTAGTGTATTTGATTCTCGCTGTGCGGTTCCTTCTTTGAGAGGCTAGTCGTTCATGTCGACAGTGATGGTGACTGGTGGTGCCGGTTTTATCGGATCGAACTTCATCCGCTACTGGCTCCTCAATTACCCCGACGACAAGGTCGTCAACTACGACCTGCTTACGTATGCGGGCAATCTCCGCAATCTAGAAGATGTCGAACAGGACGATCGCTACACGTTCGTTCAGGGGGACATAGGAGATTACGATGTCGCGCTCGCGACGATGCGGTCGCACGAACCGGATTACGTGGTGAACTTTGCTGCGGAATCACACAACAGCCGCGCGGTGCTGCAGCCTGAGGCTTTCTTTCAGACCAACTGTGTTGGTACTGTACAGCTTATGAGGGCGGCGCTTGAAGCCAAGGTTCCACGCTTTCACCATATCTCTACCTGCGAGGTCTATGGTGATCTGCCGCTCAATACGGAAGAGATGTTTACCGAAGACTCACCCTTCCGACCGAAGACGCCTTACAACGCCTCCAAGGCGGCAGCAGACATGGCCGTTAAGACATTCCATCTGACATACGACCTGCCCGTTACCGTATCGACCTGCTCGAACAACTACGGAGCCTACCAATTTCCCGAAAAGGTGATTCCCCTCTTCACTGTTCTTGTCCTGCAGGGTGAGAAGATGACGCTCTACAAGAGCAGTAAGAACAAGCGGGAGTGGCTCCACGTTGACGACCATTGCCGAGCAATCGACCTGATACTCAAAAATGGAAAGCTCGGGGAGATCTATAACATCGGCAGTGGGCTTGAGGTGGATGTGGAGGGAATCGCAGACGGCATCCTAGATGTTCTCGGACTGGATGACTCATACAAGACTTACGTGCCCGACAGACCGAGTCATGATCGACGGTATCTTCTGGACTCAAGCAAGATCCGGAAGGAACTCGGTTGGTCCCCTGAAGTCGGTTGGGAGGAGGGGTTCCAGATGACCGTGAACTGGTACAAGGAGAACAAGGCATGGTGGCACCCCCTCCTGGAACGGTCACAGGTCGACGAAGGGAAATGGCGGTAGCAACGGCAGCAGGTGAGTAAGAGGATTACATCACAGTAGAGTCAGTCTCCCGATTGCATTCCACAATGCCAGAAATAACCGACTCAGACAAGATTCGCGGTGCCCAGATCGTCCAGTTGACCGCGTATCCCGATCAACGAGGCCGATTTGTCGAGACCTTCCGAAAGGAGTGGTTCCCGCAACGGGAATTTGGCTCCATCCAGATGAACGTTTCCTACTCAACAGCAGGCGTCGTAAGGGGATTGCACTATCACCACAGGCAGATCGACTACTGGTATCTGGTCAGCGGCAGGATCCGCTTAGGCTTGTGCGATCTCCGTCCGTCTTCTCCGACGCACAGAGCGACACAGACGCTAGATCTCGATTCTGACAACCCGATGGGCATCTACATTCCGATTGGCGTCGCTCACGGCTTCCTTTCGCTGACAGATATCGTATTGACATACCTCGTAGATAACTATTACGATAGCACCGATGAGAATGCCGTTGCCTGGAACGATCCCGATATCGGGATCGATTGGGGTGCGGAGGCCCCGACGGTCTCGGAGCGGGATTCGACAAGCCCGCTGTTGAGGGAGATCGACCCGGCAGACTTACCGACGTGACATAGCAAGGAGGCGAAGCATGGGCCGGATTAAGGGCGTAGTTATCGACGCAGTTTCCGGTGAGAAAGTCGTCTCAAAAGTGCAGGTTCTGTCCTCGAACGGGCGATACCTGAGACCGTCAGACAGCATCGAAAAGGTCGGTCCCGGATCGCCCTTTTTCTATTGTGACGGAGAGTTTGAGGTTCAGGCCGCTCGTGGGCAGGTCGACGTCATTGTCGAAAGGGGGACGGAATATCAGCCGTCGAAGACGACTTTCGATGTGGCCAAGACCGGGACAAAAGATGTGCTCATTGAGCTCAAGCGTTGGATCGACTTGCCCGAAGCGGGGTGGTACCCGGGCAATACTCACATTCACTACGACGAGAAGGAGAAGAGGCCGTACGATAGACTTGCACTCGACTCGCAGGTAGAGACCTACAACGTGACGGTGGTCAGCATCCTGAAGAGGTGGGATCTGGAGTACGCGAGCAATCGATTCCCACTCGGTATCATGAACGAGTATTCCACTGCCCATCACATCGTGGACATCGGGGAGGAGAACCGGCACAACGATACGTTCAACCGGTTTGCCTACGGTCACGTGATGTTCCTGAGGATTAGGAATCAGGTCGATCCCGTCAGTCGTGGCTTCCTTGTCGACGATTTCAACCCGGACTTCCCGCCCCTTTGCTGGGCTTGCGATGAAGCACGGGAGCAAGGCGGTATCGTGATCTGGTGTCACAACGGTCAGGGGATGGAGGCTCCGATCGCAGCAGCGCTCGGTAAGCTCGACGCCTTCAACCTGTTCGACCCGTTCTGGATGGACCCGGAATACGATATCTGGTACAAGCTGATGAACTGCGGGATAAAACTTCCAGCGTCAACAGGAACAGATTGGTTCATCTGCTCGAACAACAGAGTCTACGTTCAGATGGACGAGAAGTTCGGGTACGACGGATGGATTGAAGGAATGCAGAAGGGTCGGACCTTCATTACAAACGGCCCAGCCCTGTTCCTCGAAGCGAATGGGAAGGAATCCGGGGATACGATCCGGTTCAGGGCTGAGAAGACCATTTCAGTGCGAGTGAGCTGGAGATCGCACTACCCGATCAATCGGCTTGCGTTGGTCCACAATGGAAAAGTTGTCAAGCGCCGGAGCTTCGCCGACGGCAGCTACGAGGGTGAATGGGAGACGGAGCTGTCCGCAGGCTCAAACGGATGGATCGCGGTGAGATGCAACGGCCTGGCCCGTGACAGTTACAACCAGGCGGTTTACGCGCATACAAGCCCGGTATATCTGCAGAATGGGAAAGTCAACGCGAACCAGAAACGCGATGCAGGCTACTTTCTGAAGTCGATCGATCAGTCGAAAGAGTGGGTGCAGCACACGGGCCGCTATACGAGCGACGATCAGCGAGAGGCAGTGCTGGAGCTGTTCGAGAAAGGCAGAAAAGAGTACGAGAAGCTGGAGAAGAAGGGGTGAGCGGATCCTGAGCCGCCGTCATACCGAGCAGGAGTCGCGGTATCGGCACAGGCGAACAGTTTTCGAAATAATACAGCCTATTATGGTGTTCAATCTGGATGGTGATCTCGGGATCGCCCGGGTGACGGATGCAATAGACTATCACGATTGGCAGCTTGCTGCGCGCCACGCCGACGGTGGACCCTATGATGGTGAACCTCGTGTTGACGTCGCTTTACTGGAATCCGAAGAGAAGCTTTCCGTTTACATACAAGAGGAAGCATCTTCGGATAACGAGGCTACGCCCCTTCACGTGGTTACTTTTGAAATCAATTGAAGAGAAACGACAAATGCGTAAGAAAGATTGCATTACCCATTCTTACCTACACGCCCGGCCCTGGAGGTTCGGCTGATCCCGCATCCTCCTCACGAGATGGGATGCCCCAGATGAGACCGTTCGGATCGAGCTCGTTCAATGGAGGAGCATTGTAAAAGTCGGGTTTAAGATCGCCACCGCAAACAGGACAGAACCCGAAGGACGGATGGTACATCACACCCTTGTCACAGACGCTGCAGATTTTGACGAGTGTGTTGAGCTTGTCGCCGCAATGGACGCAGTGCTGAAAGTAGCCGTCATATGGTGTCTTTTGACCGCAGTTCTGGCAGGGCACAATCTCCTGTAGGTCCAGCTTGTCTGCCGGTGGCTGCTCGATCGATACGGCCAGACGATCAGGCACTGAAACATACTCTGCGCGGTAGGTTTTGAACTTCTCTCTGATCTGGCTGGCCTGAACGCTCAGATACCGTTCTGAGATGGTTATCGTCAGGGTAACGTGATCCGAAATCGCAACGAAGTGGATCAGATCACTTGCATTCCAGTCTCGCTGCTCGACCACGATCGCGTTGTAATTGTCGCACAACTCCGCGAAGTCGCGTATCTTGTTTCGGTTTTCTTCCTTCTTTGCTGCATCGTCCTGTTCGAACTCGAACAGGTTACCAAAGTCGATACGAATCATCCTTCTGCAACCTCTGCTAAGAATCTCCCCGTTTCGGACCTGCTGTTGGAGATCACAGCCTCCACCGGTCCCATCGCAACGATTTTCCCGCCGTCCGGACCTCCTCCCGGACCGACATCAATGATCCAGTCAGACTGCGCGATCACATCCAGATTGTGCTCGATCACCAGCACAGTGTTTCCCTCGTCCACAAGTCTCTGGAGTGATTCGAGCAGTACCCTGATGTCCTCAAAATGGAGCCCTGTCGTAGGTTCGTCCAGCAGATAAAGCGTGTTTCCCGTGGCGGACCTGGCAAGCTCGGTCGCCAGTTTGACGCGTTGAGCTTCCCCGCCCGAAAGAGCCGTCCCGGATTGGCCCAGCCGGATGTAACCGAGCCCGACCGATACTAGGGACTTGAGCCGTCGCTGGATCTGAGGGATGTCTCTAAAGAACGTGTGTGCGCGATCGACGGTCATGTCGAGGACATCAGCGATCGTCGCTCCCTTGTATAGAACCTCGAGCGTTTCCCGGTTGAATCTCCGCCCGCCGCAAGAGTCACACGTGACGTAGACATCAGGCAGGAAGTGCATTTCGACTTTGGTGATCCCGTCACCCCGGCAAACTTCACACCTGCCCCCGCGCGTGTTGAAGCTGAATCGTCCAGGGCCATAACCACGCACCTTAGATTCCGGTAGCTGCGCGAAGAGATCTCGAATGGCTCCGAAAACCCCCGTGTAGGTCGCCGGATTAGATCGCGGTGTTCGTCCAATAGGGGACTGATTGATCCGGATCACCTTGTCGATCTGCTCTGAACCTTCGATCATATCATGAGGGAGTGGCTCCGTTCGGGTGCGATACAGCTTTCGAGCCAGAGCCGGATAAAGGGTATGGTTGACGAGTGTCGATTTTCCCGATCCGGACACGCCCGTGACGCAAACAAAGGTTCCCAACGGGATCTCAAGATCTGTTCCCTTGAGGTTATGGCCTGATGCATTTCGCACACAGACCCATCGCTCGGGAACACGGGCTTCATCCTTCCGGCCCAGATGTTTGTTTCCGGCAAGATACGTGCCCGTGACCGAGGATCCATCTTGTGGAAGCGAGTCCGGTGAGCCCTCACCGGTGATCTCGCCACCCATCTCACCGGCACCCGGCCCGAGGTCGACGACGTGGTCAGCCGTTTCGATCATTTCTCGGTCGTGCTCGACGATCAGGACGGAGTTACCCAGTGCATTCAGTTCTTGGATCGTGTTGATCAGCCTGCGATTGTCTTTTGGATGTAGCCCGATGCTAGGTTCATCGAGGACATAGAGAACCCCGACTAGGCGCGACCCCAACTGCGTGGCCAGTCGTATTCGCTGAAGCTCACCCCCGGAGAGTGTGTTTCCGCGTCTTCCGAGGGTGAGGTAGCCGACTCCGACGTGGTGGAGGAAGGCGAGCCGGCTCTTGATCTCAAGGACGATCGGTTCGATGACAACGCGTGTATGATCTGGTACTGGCAGCGCCTCTAAGTATCGGATCAGGGAGTCGATCTCGGTGTTCGTGACGTCCGCGATCGTCTTGTCTGCGAGTTTGATCGCTCGTGCTTCGGCTCGGAGTCTGGTCCCTGAGCAGGCTGAACATTCGGTCGAACGCGCGTATGCCTCTAGCTTGTCCCTATCCTCAGCTGAATCGTCGATTCGCCGTTGCATTTCAGTGATCACGCCCTCGAATCTGGGTGACCTACAACCAAACAGCAGCGCCTTCTTGGCTTTCTCCGAGAAATCCCTGTAGGGTGTGTTGAGGTCGAACCCCAGCTTCTCCCCAAGCCTCTCATAGCGGCCTGCGGAGGCCGTGCCTTTGGGGACACCAAACGGGGTGATCGCGCCGTCTGAAATCGACTTCTCCTCATCCCCGATTACGAGTTCCGGGTCGACCTCAAGGGACTCGCCTAGACCATTGCAGTCGGGACAGGCGCCGGACGGGCTATTGAAACTGAACAGCGTCGGCTCGGGGTCCGGAATGACGATGTCGCAGGTGGGGCAGATCAACTGTGCGGTGAACTCAAGCGTTTCCTGACCTAGGATGTCTACGTGAACGATACCGTTGCTGAGGCTCAGCGCGGTTTCGAGCGAGTCGGCCAGACGACGACCGGCATTCGGGCCGACGACCAGACGATCGACGACAACCTCAACAGTACTGTCGGGGCCTACAGCCGCTTCGTCGATTGATAGGATTGTGCCATCGACCCGGACTCTCACGTAGCCTTCGCGTTTCAGACATTCGATGGTTTCTGTCGGGCTCTGGGTCTCTGCCCGATAGGGAGCAAGAAGTTGAAAACGTGTTCCTTCCTCCATCGCTAGGATTCTGTCGGTTATGCCATCGACAGTCTCGTGCGTGAGGGCTCGACCACACACGTGACAATGCGGATCCCCGGCTCGAGCGAACAGCAGACGCAGATGATCGTGGATCTCGGTGATCGTGCCGACAGTGGAGCGACGAGATAACGTGCCCGATCTCTGCTGGATGGCGACCGCGGGTGAGAGACCTTCGATCCGGTCGACCTCGGGCTTCTCCATCAGGTTCAGATACTGACGTGTCTGTGTCGACAAGGACTCGACGTAGCGTCGCTGACCTTCCGCATAGATGGTGTCGAAGACTAGGGAGGACTTTCCAGAGCCGGACGGGCCCGTGACGACAACGAGCTTGCCGCGCGGGATGTCAACATCGATGTTCTTAAGGTTGTTCTGGCGAGCGCCGCGGATGGTGATCGTGTGCATCGGGTCGGACAAGTCCTTTTCAGGCGGGTTCTACTGTGGTCAGCGAATTGAGCCCTATGGTCAAATCGGATCAAAAAATACGGCCCTGGCAAGAGAAAGCCAGGGCCTCGAAGATATTACGACTGAGAGGACTCGATCCCGAGACCCCTGATTCGAAGTCAGATGCTCTATCCAAATTGATCTATAGCCGCCAACAATTTAAATATACTGGATGGTTCTATCCTCAGCAATGTTGGACCTGGAGACGGTCGCTGCGACAGAAAAACCGTGATGGCTGAAGAGACTATCAGAAGTGCCCAAAACCCCTTGGTCAAGAGGATCCGATCGATCAAGAGTAGAAAGGGAAGAGCCAGAGAGCGTGTTTGCTGGGTCGAAGGTCTGGCTCCCGTTCTCGAGGCGATTGATGCAGGCTGGCCGATCGAGACGCTGGTCCTAGCGTCAGATATGCTTCGGAGCGATGCGGCCGCGTCACGTTTGACGACGTCCGATGTGCCGATTCGACACGTGAGCGGTGAGGTGTTCGAACGTATCTCTGATCGGGATGGCCCGACGGGTCTGGGAGCGATCGTCAAGACTCGAGATCAGGCGTTGGGTGCCCTCGAGATCGTAAAAGACACCCTTCTAGTGATCTTGGATTCTCCGCAGGATCCGGGTAACCTTGGCAGCATCCTGCGTACAGCATACTCTCTGGGTGTGGACGGACTCGTTCTGCTCGGAAACTCGGTCGACCCTTTCGACTCACGTGCTATACGCGCGAGTATGGGGGCTGTCTTCCGAGTCCCGGTCGTCAGAGAGAGAAGACACGAAGGACTGATCGAGTGGGCGAAGCGTGGTGGGCTTCAACTAGTCGGAACTTCCGCACGAGGAACTATTAGTTATCGAGAAGTGGACTACCGATTTCCAACAGGCATAGTCGTTGGAAACGAGCAGAAGGGACTGGATGAAGACATTGCAAAAGCGTGCGATGTCTTGGCAGCCATACCGATGCAGGGCACGATCAGTTCGCTGAACCTTTCTGCTGCTGCTGCAATTGTTTTGAATGAGGCGGCCCATCGTTGTGGCCGACACGGCTAGGGCGTGCAAACGCTTGACACCGATCGGCGCCGCCATACTTTACGCGCCGAATCCAAAACGGACGGAAATGAGGGAGGAAGCATTGCGCGATATTTCGAAATCATTGTATAAGCAGGCCGTCCAGTCGATCCCTGGAGGCGTGAACAGCCCGGCAAGGGCTTTTGGAGCAGTGGGTGGGAATCCACTGTTCATCGAGAAAGGCGAGGGATCCCGGATCTACGATGTCGACGGCAACAGCTATATTGATTATGTCTGCTCTTGGGGCCCCCTGATCCTCGGACACGCGACCCCGGTGATCGTTTCTGCGTTGAGCAAGACGATCGAGAGTGGTACCAGCTTTGGTGCGCCCACAAGAGCTGAGATTGAGCTGGCGGAGCTAGTTTGCGAGATGGTGCCATCCATAGAGATGGTTAGGATGGTGAATTCGGGGACCGAGGCGACCATGTCTGCCGTGCGGCTAGCTCGTGGCCATACTGGGCGGACGAAGGTCCTTAAGTTCACAGGGTGTTGGCACGGCCACGCAGACAGCTTCCTAATCCAGGCCGGATCATCCGCTCTCACGACTGGGGTGCCGGACAGCCCAGGGGTCACCGAAGGCACGGCTTCCGACACCGTGACCGCACCTTTCAATGATCTCGAGACAGTCGAGAAGGTCGTGAACGAAAACAAGAATGACTTGGCGGCGGTGATCGTCGAGCCGATTGCCGGGAATATGGGTGTGATCCCGCCAGTCGACGGCTTTCTTCAGGGGCTTCGTCGGCTGACGACAGACTTAGGAATCGTTCTGATTTTCGATGAGGTGATATCGGGGTTCAGGGTCGCCCCGGGGGGGGCGCAGGAGCTCTACGGCGTGACGCCTGACCTGACGACCCTAGGAAAGATCATCGGCGGCGGTCTGCCGGTTGGCGCCTTCGGAGGCAAGAAGGAGATGATGGAGGATATCTCACCGCTCGGGAAGCGGGTGAGCCAAGCGGGAACCCTCTCAGGGAATCCGCTGGCTATGACTGCGGGACGCGAGATGCTCAAGGCACTGAAGTCTGGAGACATTTACGATCGTCTAGAGCAGAGATCGGCGAGGCTCGAGGCCGGACTGAAGGGCAACTTAGCCGACGCGCACCTGAACTACACGATCAACCGAGTCGGATCAATGATGACGATGTTCTGCACTGCCGACCCGGTGGCAGATTTCGATGCCGCCTGTTCGACCGACCAGAACGCGTTCTCCCAATACTTTTGGGGCATGCTTGATGAAGGTATCTATATCGCACCGTCACCGTTCGAAGCTGCCTTCGTTTCGGACGCGCACAGCGATGACGACATCGACAGGACGATCGAGGCGAGTCAGAACGCTCTTGGCAAGATTTAGAATCCCCCTGGTTCTGCTCACTCTGTTCGCGTGCCAGGACCGATCCTTCACGGCCGATCTGTCCTCCTCGGACACGGCTGCGCGCATCCGGGCTATTGAGTTCCTCGGCACCCAGCGCGACCGTGCTGCCATCACGGATTTTCTGGAGGCGTTGCAGGATTCGGTCGTCGAGGTTCAGGCCAAAGCTGCCTGGGCGCTCGGGATGGTACAGGCGAAGGAGGCAGTCGTTCCGATCGTGGCCATGCTGAGTCACGAAGAGGCTCGAGTCCGACAGTCGGCGAGCTTGGCGTTGCTCCAGATCGAAGAGCCGGAAGCGATCGAACCGCTCAAAGCAGCAATACTTGTGGAACAAGATGATTGGGTCCGTCAGGATATGGAGGAAGCGATCGAACACCTAAAGCAGTTCGAAGGCGAATCCGACGTCGGGGAGGCCAGTTTCCGATGATGCGTGCATCCTCTAAGACGTTACTTCAGGCCTACCAGGCTAAGCTGATGGAGATCGGAGACGCGCTCGGATACGAGACTAGGCGTAGCTACAAGAAGAGCGCTGCCGGTGATACGGTCTGGCTGGACCGACGAGGCGAGCGGATCGGGACGGAATCTCTGCCGGTCGTAGCCTTCAAGCTGCTGACATTCGAGACGGCCAAGGAGATCAGAGAGGCGATCGCGACGCTTCAGGCAATTTCGCCCTCTCTTGGAGTGCTGGTCTTGATCGAGCAGGCCTATGCTGAGCGGGGGAGGCTGCTCAAGCGCTTCAATGCGAAGACCTACCCCGGGCATATCCGCCAGATAGCACAAGGGCTCGCGGAGGCGATCGGCCTGACGTTCAGAGTGTCTGTCTGGACGGACGAAGAGGTCCTAGATCTTTACGCTAAAGAGGTCGAGGCCCGGCTTAAATTCGTGTGAGAGGTACCCGGGCCCTCGGATTGTTTTAGCAGCGTTACAGATTCGTTGACACGCAGGTCCATGTCGGCTATATTGACAGGCCCGCATAGAACCTGATCAGCTATCAGTTTTAGCGGAATTTCCTTGACAGTTTATTAGTCAGGGTTTACATTTGAATTCTTCTACGGATGAGGCTTCGGCCCGTCCGGCGTTCTTTGAAAACCGAATAGCGTGCATGGGTCTCAAAAACGACTGGTAAGTCCTCGTGACTTCGGTTGCGGGGGCCACCACTTGAGTTACAAAATAGTCCCGTAATGGGACGCTAGGATTTTAAACTTTCACGGAGAGTTTGATTCTGGCTCAGAACTAACGCTGGTGGCGTGTCTTAGTCATGCAAGTCGAACGAGAAAGTACCCTTCGGGGTACAAGTACAGTGGCGCACGGGTGAGTAACACGTGGGCAATCTGCCTCGTGGTGGGGGATAACCCTCCTAACGGAGGGCTAATACCGCATGTTGTCCGTAATTCGCATGAATTACGAATCAAAGGGGCTTCGGTCCCGCCATGAGATGAGCCCGCGGTTCATTAGCTTGTTGGTGAGGTAACGGCTCACCAAGGCGACGATGAATAGCCGGCCTGAGAGGGTGAACGGCCACACTGGAACTGAGAAAGGTCCAGTCCCCTACGGGGGCCAGCAGTCTAGAAATTTGCGCAATGGGGGAAACCCTGACGCAGCGACGCCACGTGGAGGATGAAGCCCTTAGGGGTGTAAACTCCTGTCAAGAGGGAAGAAATGGTCTAATAACTTTGGATCGTTGACGGTACCTCTAAAGGAAGCTCCGGCTAACTCTGTGCCAGCAGCCGCGGTAATACAGAGGGAGCAAGCGTTGTTCGGATTTACTGGGCGTAAAGCGCGCGCAGGCGGGCGAATAAGTCGGACGTGAAAATTGCGGGCTCAACCTGCAACCTGCGTCCGAAACTGTTCGTCTTGAGTACAGGAGAGGTGAGTGGAATCGGCAGTGTAGCGGTGAAATGCGTAGATATTGTCGAGAACACCGGTGGCGAAGGCGGCTCACTGGCCTGATACTGACGCTGAGGCGCGAAAGCTAGGGGAGCGAACAGGATTAGATACCCTGGTAGTCCTAGCCGTAAACGATGGGCACTAGGTGTTGGAGGTGTTGACCCCTTCAGTGCCGTAGCTAACGCATTAAGTGCCCCGCCTGGGGAGTACGGTCGCAAGGCTGAAACTCAAAGAAATTGACGGGGACCCGCACAAGCGGTGGAGCATGTGGCTCAATTCGATGCAACGCGAAGAACCTTACCCGGATTTGACATGTACCTGACAGCCCTAGAGATAGGGTTTCTCTTCGGAGCGGGTACACAGGTGCTGCATGGCTGTCGTCAGCTCGTGTCGTGAGATGTTGGGTTCAGTCCCGCAACGAGCGCAACCCCTATCCTTAGTTGCCAGCACGTCATGGTGGGAACTCTAAGGAGACTGCCTGTGTTAAGCAGGAGGAAGGTGGGGATGACGTCAAGTCCTCATGGCCCTTACGTCCGGGGCTGCACACGTGCTACAATGGCTGGTACAAAGGGCTGCGATACCGTGAGGTGGAGCCAATCCCAAAAAACCAGTCTCAGTTCGGATTGGAGTCTGCAACTCGACTCCATGAAGGTGGAATTGCTAGTAATCGCGGATCAGCATGCCGCGGTGAATACGTTCCCGGGTCTTGTACACACCGCCCGTCAAGCTAGGAAAG
>PAXL01000068.1 GCA_002714465.1 Gemmatimonadota bacterium
CGAGCTCTTCGGCGGACAGCGGTCGCATTCGGCCGTGCTGAAACCACTGAGGCAGAGACTCACCGGAAGCTCCCCGACTGGAAAGCTGGTAGGTGTTTGAGAGGACAATTTCCCGGATCAGCCACTTCAGATCGAACTTGTGCTCGACTGTTTTTGCCGTGAGATCATTCAACAGCTCGGGATGCGACGGATCGTTCGACGGGCTCATATTGTCGACCAGATGGACGAGTCCGCGGCCCAGAAACTGACCCCAGACGCGATTGACGACAGCTCTGGCGAAGTACGGATTCTCCGGACTGGTGATCCACTCGGCGACCTAGTTCTTTCGAGAGAACTTCGGTGCCGGCGGGACTTTGTTCGAGGCGAATTTGACCTCCTTGAAGCCCTCGGGAAGAGCTGGCTCTTAGAGTTTCTCACCAAGCAGAAACTTCGGCTTCACCGGCTCGCCTTTCTGCCCGGCCTTCTGTTCGGAGGCGGGACCGGTGAAGAGGACATCGCCTGTGCTTTTCTCGCCAATCGCGAACCTGGTCAGGTTTTTTTCTTTGGCCACGTGGACGACTCCAGCCGGGCGACGAACGCGGCCATGCCGTAAAAGTCGAGGTGCGTCCATTCCTCGAACGGGTGGTCGTGACAGCGGGCACACTGCAGCTGGATGCCGAGAAATTTTTGCGTGATCGCCTCCGTCGCGTCCTCGGGCTTGCGGTTGTACTGGCAAAACCACATCGGTGGCCCATCGTCGACTGAATTGCCCTCGGCCCGCAGAATCGCTCCGACCCAGTGGTCGTACGGGGTGTTCTGTTCAAACTGCTTTCGCAGCCATTCCTGAAACGCACCGCGAATGTTGGTCTGATAGCCTGGTGGATTGCGGCCGAACAGAACCTGATCCCAGACATCCGCCTAGTGCTGAGCAAACTGTGGATCATCGAGCAGCCGATCGATGAGCTTCTCGCGTTTGTCCGCCACCGTGTCGTTCAAAAACGCCGTCGCTTCTTCGAAGCTGAGAATTGTCCCGCAAAGATCGAGGTAATCCCGCCGCAGAAATTACGAGTCGTTCGTCGGCGGAGCCGGTACGACTTTCTCTCGCTTCCAGACGGCAACAACGCTCTCATCGATTCTCGTGGTCAGTTCCGCAGCAGAGGAGGGCCTGGCACCGGTAAGAAAAACCGGCAGAGCGAAGATCATCACAGCAAGAAAAGTGCGTTTCATCGGAGGCCTCGTGATGCCGAGTGCGACGGACGAAACCCCAAGGTACCAGTTTATCGCGAGGAGACCGGGAACGAGAAGCGAGCTACTTGCCGGCTGGCTGCTGATACGGAGCGACAATCTGTTCGAGCGTTGCCTGGCGGATTCCGTTTGTTTTCAGCTCCTGTTTGCGGCTGGCGATGAAAAATCGAGCCGACATGTTGAGCAGCTCGTCTTTCTGCCTCGGGGTGATGTCGCTAAGTCGAGTCGAAAGCTGCTCGACCCACCCTGGCTGTTTCTGCATCGCGATCGACATGAAGCGGACAAAAAGGCTCAGCTCTTTAAAGTTTCGATCGGCGATCATGTTGCTCACCGGCGAAATCACTTTCGCCACCGTGTCGATGGTCTGCGACGGGAACGCCACAAACAGATCCACTCCATGAGTCACGTGCCCCTCACCGTTTGGCTTGCGGGAGAACTGCGTCTGAAGATGCATGACGGCGGAGGCTCGAATCGGGCGAGTCAGCAGGGACGTTTTGTACTCCCCCTCGCAAAGCAGCAGCTGAGAATTCGCCGTTCGGTGCAGGACCTCGATCGTGCCTTTCGATCCGTCCTGAGCCTCGCCCTGCCAGACGTTTTTCGCAACCGGTTTCAGTTTGAATTCGGAAATCTTCAGGACCCGCCANGTGCTGACAGCGACTTCCGGGTTCCGCGTGAACCACGCGTAAACTTCGGGCTCGGCGTCGAAGTCGATTTGCGGAAGGCGGCGGAAAAGACTGTTGCGGGCCAGGACCGCGTTGACTCGCGCCTGCTCCGGCTCAGACAGGAACTTCATCGGCAGACGATTTCGAGCACTTTGCCAAGCCTGCTTCGAGGATGTGCCCTTGATCGTGATNTCGACCTTCATTTCCGGGTAGTTGGTCTTCTCGTCAGCCTTCGCCGCCGGGCGAGCCTGGGCTGCTGCGGGCAGTTGGCCCGACTGCTGCTGAGCCATAGATTCCGAACTCGCGATGAGGACCGCAGCNAGAGCCAGCAGTGCGGTTTCGATTCGCAGTCGAAGGAAAGGCATCCGGACACCCTGCAGTGTGAATCTGGTTGATCTGGGAAGTTACGGTGCACCGAGACTGCGAGCGTCCCATCAGCGAGGCCGCATAAGCTGCTTCATCGGCAAAACCCGATGTCTGCCATCAGGCGAAAACCGAGGCCGANCTCACCTCACACAAAGTCAGAAAGGCACAAAGACCGATGCCGCAAGTCTTTGTGGTTTCGTGCCTTTGTGNGAGATCCGATCGAGGAAAACCAGGACCCGGGCGGNGACCCTCCGCCGTTTGACACCCTCACCTGTTTCCGGCAAGCTCCCTCCGTCACGGCTCGCGGAATCGCGGGCTCTCACNCGAACCTCACAAAGAAAGAGAATCATGGCACGCGCATCCGCTCGACACATTCTGGTCAGCGACGAAGCCAAATGTCTGGAACTGAAACAACAGATTGCCGATGGGGCCGACTTTGGTGCAGTCGCGAAAGAGCACTCAAGCTGCCCGTCCGGTCAGCGGGGTGGCGACCTGGGCGAATTTGGCCAGGGGCAGATGGTCCCTGAATTCGACAAGGTCGTTTTCAACGATGAGGTCAATGTGGTCCACGGTCCTGTGCAGACGCAATTTGGTTACCACCTGCTCGAAATCACCAGCCGNACGGAGTAGCCCGATGACTCGANATTNGTTTCGAGCGTTTGGGCTCGAGCGGACTACCAGGCAATTCGGGAGGGCTCGCGCAGTGCGGGCCTTTTTGTTGTTCACACTACTGTGGACTGCGCGAAGCCCTGCCATGGCTGCTGAGCCGTTCGCCTTCGCCGTAATGGGCGATGTTCCCTACACGGAAGAGGAGTACGGTCTGCTCGAGAAACAGCTGGAGGAACTGCCGTCAAAAACGCAGTTCGTTTTCCACGTGGGAGACATCAAGCCAGGTGTCTTGCCNTGCGTCGAATCGACCTACATTCGGGTGGCCGCCCTGCTTCGTCAGTCGAAGCGACCTGTCTTCATCCTGCCCGGCGACAACGAATGGAATGACTGCGTCGTGCCGACTCCAAAAACCGCGTGGGGCTACTGGGAAAAGCACTTTCTGAAATTTGACTTACACTGGAAACACGGACTTGCAGTGAAAAGGCAGAAGATCCGCCCGGAGAATCTCGCCTTCATTCACAATCGAGTGCTCTTTGTCGGAGTCAACCTNGTCGGCGGCCGGGTTCACGACAAAGACGAGTGGAAGTTGCGTCAGATGCAGAACGTCCTCTGGCTTCGCGAGCAGGTGAAGCTGGCCGACTCGAAAGTGGACTCCGCCATAGTGCTTGGCCATGCATCTCCGAAAAGCAAAGACAGAAAACTTTTCGAAGACGGCCTGCTGGACGTTGCGGAGGATTTTGAGCGCCAGATCCTCTACATTCATGGTGACGGGCACACTTACATCCACGATCGCCCCTGGAAAAAGCACAAGGCCATCGAACGAATTCAGGTCGATCAGGGAGGCAAGGCTCCCCCGCTGCTCGTCACGGCAACACAGGAAAAAGACGACCCGTTCGATTTCGATCGGCGAAAGAGAAAGTGACGGCTGATGGCCGAAGTGGATTCTCAGATNNTGGGGAAAGGTCCTGCAGAAATCCGGTGCNTTAAGGTGTGTGATTGCGCTCAAACACGACCTTTCCGTTGACCATCGTGAGTCGCACTTAGCGGACCTGCCANGTCCAGTCATGCCGGTTCCAGTCCGGTGGTCTCGGGGAAGCCGGCCATCAGGTTGAAGTTCTGCACGGCAACTCCGGACGCTCCCTTGATGAGATTGTCGAGAGCCGACAGGACTGTCAGGTANCCCTTCGTCCGTTTCACAGTGATGTGGCAGAAGTTGGTGCGGGCGACGTCTTTTGTGCCGGGCAGATGGTCGACCACCTGGACGAACGGCTTACCGGAGTAGAACTCGCGCATGACGTCGCGCAGCTCTTCGTCGGATGCGTCTGTTTTGGGACGGGCATAGATCGTGGCGAGGATGCCTCGCTCAATCGGAACCAGGTGNGGTGAAAAAACAACGTCAACGCTCTCACCACAGACCGCCGTGAGGACCTCTTCGATTTCCGGCTGATGGCGATGTCCGCCGAGCCCGTACGCCGAGATGCTGTCGTTGCATTCCGCGTAAAGCAGATGCTGCTTGAGGCTGCGGCCCGCTCCGGACGGGCTGCTTTTTGCGTCGATGACGATCCCGGTGGGCTCGATCAGATCCGCGGCCATCAGCGGAGCCAGCGCAAGGATTGACGTGCTCGTGTAGCAGCCCGGGTTGGCGATCAGTTGCTCGTCGGGAATCTGATCACCGAAAAGCTCCGGCAGACCATAAACGGTCTTCGTCATCCGCTCCGGATCGGGGTGAGTGACTTTGTAATACTCTTCATAAGTCGCGACATCGTTCAGCCGGTAATCGGCACTCAGATCGACGACACGAAGTCCGCCGTCCAGCAGCTCGGAAATGACCGCGGCACTGGCAGCGTGGGGCAGGCAGCAGAATGCGAAATCCGCCCGCTCAACGACCTGGGAAACCGAAAGATTCTCACAACGCAGGTCGATCCGCCCAGACAGTGACGGGTGAATGGAGGCGATGTGTGGAGAGTCTTCCTGACGGGTCGTGGCCGCAGTGATTGCGACTTCGGGGTTTCGCAGCAGAATCTGGATCAGCTCCAGAGCCGTGTAGCCGGTGGCACCGAGGATGGCGACTCGAATCATGGTTCATTCCTGCGCGGGATGAGCGACTTCAGAAAACTGACAAGGTCGTTGGAGAACCGGCCGCGGGTGACGACTTCGTCGAAGCCCGCCGACTGAGCCGCCTCAAGGTACTCGGTTTGCACGTGAGGATAAAAACCCAGGATCTTCGGCCGAGAATCAGGAAGGCTCGCCGTCAGCTGCGCACAATCCAGCCCGGGGTTTCGCAAATCGACAATCAACAGCCGAGCCGGATTCGATTCGACCGCTTCCACGGCCTGCTGATCCGTATCGACAAGCCTCACGCCCAGGCCATGAAGCCGTGCCGTACCTTCGATTTCCGAGGCGAAGAACAGATCACTGCACAGCACAACGATGTCCGCTTCTGTTTCGGCTGGCTCGTTCATGAGTTCGCCCCCTCATGACGAGCCTGGTCGCGGACGGGCACGTACGTCTGCTCGAGGAATGGCTTCACAAGTTCCTCCAGTTGTTCGATCTCCAGCAGGAACGCGTCGTGTCCCTTGGAACTGTCGAGCTCCAAGAATGTCACGTGCTTTCGCTGAGCAATCAGTGCCTCGACCAGTTCCAGACTCTGAGCCGTCGGGAACAGCCAGTCGCTGGTGTAGGACGCGATCAGGAAGCGGGCGTGAACATTGCTGAAAGCTTCTTCCAGCGAACCGTACGCCTCGGCCAGATCGAAATAGTCCATGGCATGGGTGAGGCACAGGTAGCTGTTCGCGTCAAATCGCTCGACGAACCTCTTGCCCTGATAGTGAAGGTAGCTCTCGACCTGGAATTCCGTTTCCTGCAGGTGGTCGTAGGCCGGCTGTTCGCTGTGCTGAAGGCGGCGTCCGAACTTGTGCTCGAACGAGACCTCACTGAGGTACGTGATGTGAGCCACCATGCGGGCCAGGGCAAGTCCGAAGCGTGGGCCTTCTTCCTGTTCGTAGTAGTTGCCGTCGTTGTAGTTCGGGTCGGCAAGGATCGCTCGACGGCCGACAGCATTAAACGCGATGCCCTGAGCCGAAAGCTTCGCGGCCGAGGCCAGGCAGATAACCGAGTTGATCTGCTCGGGGAATCGAGCAGCCCATTCGAGAGCCTGCATGCCGCCCAGACTACCACCGACGACCGACAGAAGTGTTTCGATGCCCAGGGACCGAACGAGTTCCGAGTGAACGGTGACGATGTCGCCGACAGTCACGAACGGAAAGCGAATTCCGAATGGCTTGCCGGAATCGGGATCAGCGCTGCTCGGTCCGGTCGTGCCTTTGCAGCCGCTCAGAACGTTGGCACAAATGACGAAGTATCGGTCCGTATCCAGACCTTTTCCGGGTCCGACAAACTCGTCCCACCAGCCAGGCTTCTTATCCGTTGGCAGGTGTTTTCCCGCCACGTGAGCATCACCGGTCAGCGCGTGGCAGATGAAGATCGCGTTGTCTTTTTCCGGCGAGAGTTTGCCGTAGGTTTCGTAGGCCACCGTGACCGGCCCGAACTTTTCTCCGTTTTCCAACAGTAACTCGTTCGGCGATTCGAAAAGCGTTGCATAGCGCGTCTCGACGAGGCACGCCTTGGCGGCTTCTTCAGGCGGAGCAATCTGTGGCGGATCGGCGGACATGCGGAATCGGAGATGGTGGATTGAAAAGTTGAGCGGATCGAAAACANAACCTTCGCTGGAGACAGTTTTCAAAACGGCAGACCGTCAACACCAGAGAAGGTCACTGCTNGTAGATTTCATCGGTAACGATTGCAGGTGTCAATTCTGCCCTGTGGAGGGGAGCTGCCATTCAAAGTTGATTCACGCTGAAGAAGACCTGAGCGAAATACCAGCCATAAAAAGTCGTCAGATAAGTCGCAGTGAGACCAACGATATGAACGATTGCCAGTCCGAATCCTGCGAGCCCCTNGATTCGCGAAAAGTAGAAANCGATGGCCACTGGCCACGTGAAAAAGAAGATGAGCNGCATTCCGTGGGCCATCCTGTCGTTGAGCCGGCGACCATGCGATACGGCCCACACCGTCGCCGCAGAACAGGCAAGANGACCTGCAAAGGGCGCGAATCGGCTCTGACTGAAGCCAGAGCACAGCAAGAACGTAAAGAAGAACACATGCAACCCAAGGCCGCCTGACTTTCAGTGGTTCGTGCATCGGCAGCCCTCGACTTCGGGAACGCTACTCGATCCCCGCATTGCGGACCGCGACTAGAACCTGCTCATGGAGCAGTCCGTTCGTAACGATGACACCGCGATTCTCTTTGAGTTCCCGTCCGTGCATAAAATCGAGCGGTTTGCCAGCGATATCAGTCACTTTTCCGCCCGCTTCTTCCGTGACGAGAACTCCGCCGGCATGGTCCCAGATCTTTTCACGATAGCCTGGTCGAGTTGGCAGGCGGAGATAAATGTCCGCCTCGCCCCGGGCAACGACCGCGTATTTCGCCTGGCTGTCGAGCCTTGCAGGCTCGTGCACGATGCCCAGCTCGCCAGCGATCTGGGCCGAGTGACTGTGCGAGCTGTGGCCAGACTCGACGGACTCACAAAGCCGGGCCTCTGCGAATTCACTGACCTGGCTGACAGTGATCCGCGTCGTCGAGGCCGGATCGAAATCGGAATCACCTTCGATCGGCAGAACGAAAGCACCGGCTCCTTTCGCCGCGACCAGAAGAGAACCGGCCCCGCTGGCGATGACGGACTCGTCCACCGAAGCTCCTCGCGCGGTCGCTTCCAGCGGCAGGTTCGGGCAGCCGACAACGGCGGCAGCGATCTGACCGTTTTCGATCATTGCCAGAGAAATCGCGTACTGCTGGCCTCTCAGAAACCCCTTCGTGCCGTCGATGGGGTCGAGCGCCCAGAACCGCTCCCCGGGAAGGTCTTCGCCAATCCAGCCGCCTCGGTCGATCCACGCGCAGGCATCGTCAGCAGACGCATCGAGTCCGACGGCAGAAAGCTCCTGAAGAATGCGAGTCAGAAACGTCTTGTTGCCAGGCTCCTTGAGTTCCGCCGAATCTTCCTCACCGACGATCGGGTCGTCCGGAAACGCATCGCCGATCGCGCGACAGACGATTGCCTGGCTGCCGAAGTCGGCGATCGTGACGGGGCTCTTGTCTTTTTTCTCAAGAGCTTCCGCCGTGATGCTGCTCTGCACAGCCTGACACAGTCGAGCGGCGTGGCGGACAGCGGCGATTCCGGTCTTCAGTTCGGCAGAACANTCAGTCATCGGCGAGAGTTTTCGCAGTTGGAGTTTCAGGCCGACGGGTCAGCGCGAACGGGAAAGAGTCAGGTCAATCTTCGAGCTTTGGCAGAATCGAGCTTCGCTCAGTCGCCTGTACGGGCATCAGGATTCGCACGAGTGAATCGTGGCGTTCGGCCTCAACCGGTTTTCCGTCGACTTCAAGTTTTGAGCCAGGCAGGCGGACTCGTCCGATCAGAACAGCACGATTCAGCAGCAGGTGCTGGCTCAGTTCCATCTGCCGTAAGACCGCATTCTTCAGCCCGGTGTAGCCCCAGCCGCCGGAGCGTTTATGAAAACTGATCATCGTCAGCACACCGGCCAAGTTCCGGTCCTGCGGATCGTAATCGGTCAGCGTCGTCTGAACACGGCTGTGTGTCATTGTGGAAGTTTTTTCCTCGACCTGCCGATAGCTGGTTCCGTTCAGATAACTGGCAAGGTCNTGGCTGGTGCAGGTTTGTGTTGCCGGCTTCCAGATTTCACGAGGACGGATGGGCGAGTTCTCTGAATTCCGGTCACGAGGAAAGTANGCNCGACTGCCATAAACGATCAGCCAGTCTTCGATCGGAACGGGCAGGTNGTGAGTGAACTGGCTGTCGGACGAAAGTTGCCCGCCAGTTCTGCTCCGCTTCAGATCGGAAACCACGAATTGCCGTTTCACATTCCGAAAAGTTTCTGCTCGCAACGAACGATTGGACCAGACGGGGATCGGAAGATTGTCCACGCCATTGCCGGATTTGCTCAGCTGGTAACCGGGGTTACCCAGCTCTAAGCCCGCGGACCGATACATCCCTCCGTAGTTCTCCTCGGGCATTCCGAACCAGCCCAGTTTGAATTTCGCGGATGCGGGAGGTTCGGCGCCTTTGGCTCTAAGCACTTCGCCTGTGGAATGTAGAGCGACCCGGTAGCGCGCGTTCTCCGGGCTGAAGATGGAGCACCAGGCCGACTCGCGAACGAAACTGCTTTCCGGATTCGTGGCATCGATGTCGACCATGTCCGCCACAGTCACTCGCAATTCCGTTCCGTTTGCCGACTGAGCGGCCGACCGTGCCAGCAAAGCTCCCACGACGACAATCGCCGGAAACGTGAGCCAGGTCAGCTGAGGCTTCTTCAGAACCCGATGCACCAGGAAGTAGTCCGCCGGTCCGATGATCAGCAGGTAAAGCAGCACAAGCCCCAGAACGAAAAGCGTCGACCGATCTCTCTGCCCGGGGAGATACTCGTTGGCCTCACGAAACTGAGTCGCCAGATCTGTCACGCCGCTGCGCGAGACACGGCTGCCTCGCCGGCTGGACTGTTCGACTTCCTCTACGGCTCCGGTGAGCTTCAGCAAAAACTGTCCGCTGCCCTTTTCGCCCCATAACGACAACGGCCGGCGATCCATATCGAAGCCGGCGAAAGTGACACGGCCGAATCCATGAGCTGTTTCGGTAAGCACAGATCCGCTCAACCCGCCTTTGTCGAGCGTGACGCTGCCTGGCAGATTGACCGAGGCCACGGCCACCCGACGAGCCCCAATAAACAGCGGAGCGCTTTCGCCGTCGTCCAGTCCGGCCTGCACGAACGACTCGACTCCGCTCAGGTCGCTGACTCGCTTCGGAAGAATTTCGATCCTCTCAAACCAGCCGTGCAGCGGGCTCGCCTGAAAACTCTTCACACGATCCTTGTCCCCGAAAAAGCAGACCAGTTGTCCACCTCGCTTCACCCAGGTGTCGATTGCCTCCGCCTGCTCCGTCGTCAGACCAAATGCACCGGAAAGCAGGATTGCGTCGTATGACGCCAGGGCGAGTGAATCGGACGGAATGTTTTTAGCGGCCCGGCGAGTAAGGTGAACTCGAGCCAGCGGACTGTCGCTGGAGTCAGTTCTGGAGACCTCATCCACAGCTGGCAATTTGCCTGCCACCAGCCAGCGCGGAACCGAATAACGCTGTACGACAAAATCGGGCTCACCATTCTCATCGGGAGCGGTGGTGAATCGGTCTGTGGCGAGAGCGTTTCCGTTCTTGTCCACCAGCCGGACTTCGAGGCTCGTTTCGAGCCGGCCGAACTGCACGAACACCGGCGTCTCTTCGTTGGCCGGCTTTGAGACGGTTACGGGATAGCCTTGTGGATCGACCGTCACGACCTCAACGATCGCTCCCTTCGAATCCGCAGTGCCCGATTGGAATCCGACAGTGATGGGAGTCCACTCACCAACTCGTGTCGAATTGTCGAGCCCAACCTGCGCAGTCACAGCCGGCCTGGGATCTTTGGTCGTGCCGGACACGTCCTCGGGGATAGCCGGCAGGAGGGCGGTCGCCAGGAAAAATGCAGGAAGGATGCGGTGCATCGTCAGCTTCATCTTCGGGAAAATGCGAGTCAGAGGCAGAACTCGGTTCGGCAGAGTAGCAGGTTGAGCCGGATGACGCATGGTGTTCGCCGCTGGCCTAGCCGAACCTAATCTACGCATTTGCCACCGGGATTCGCGGAAGTTAAAGAGAACTTTGCGAATGTCGTCGTGCCTCACGAAACCCTGCCTGGGACAATTGCCGTGGCCAATCTGAATGTGACTCTGAATCGTCTCTCTCTGCGGAACCCGATTCTCGTTGCGTCCGGAACGTTCGGATACGCTCGGGAAACAGCTGCCTTCATCGATTTCTCCAAACTGGGCGGCATTATCCCGAAGACTGTCACACCGCTCCCGCGAGCCGGGAATCCACCGCCGCGGACAATTGAGACCAGCTGCGGAATGCTCAATTCGATCGGCCTCGACAATGACGGCATTGACTATTTCATCGAGAAGCACCTGGATTATCTGCTGAGCCTCGACTGTCCGATCATCGCAAACGTCGCCGGGCACAATGCCGAGGAATTTCAGCAGCTGGCCGAGCGGTTGAATGACTTCCCGCAACTGGCCGCCGTCGAGCTGAATATTTCCTGTCCCAATGTCAGCGGCGGGGTCGACTTTGCCACGAATCCGGAATTGACTCACCAGGTGGTGTCGAGTTTTCGCAACGCCTGCGATCTGCCGGTCATCGCCAAACTGACTCCCAACGTCGCCAACGTTATCGAGATTGCTCAGGCTGCTGCCGATGGCGGAGCGGACGCCGTCACGCTGATCAACACGCTGCTCGGCATGGCCATCGACTGGAAGAAACGAAAGCCCATCCTGGGCAACGTCGTTGGTGGCCTTAGCGGCCCGGCCATTAAACCAGTCGCACTGCGAATTGTCTGGCAGGTCGCCTCGAACGTCGACGTTCCCGTCATTGGGGTCGGCGGAATCCAGTCACTCGACGACGTTCTGGAATTTCTCGTCGCCGGCGCCTCTGCAATCCAGATCGGTACTGCCAGCTTCTATAACCCTGGCCTGGCTGCCCGGTTGGGCGACGAGTTGTGCACAGCCCTGGACGAACAGAACTGCGAGAGTGTCTCCGACATCGTCGGAACCTTAAGTATTCCGGAGCCAGCCACAGTCTGCGCCAACGCCAGGTAGCGGTCACCATTCGCAGTCAGGTCTGGAGCGGGAGTTTACTCAGGCCTGTGAGTTTCAGCCGATGTGGGTCTCGCCAGACTCACCGTCCGCATTGTCAGTGCCGGTTTCCGATGTGCGGTCCCAGGCCCGGAAGCTGGTCCAGAATCCTCGAGGCAGCACTCCGACAGCCATGACGGCTACCTGACTCACCCAGAAGACCCACAGCGTCGTCCACACACCGGACGTAAATCCATAGCTGTGCAGTCCGACACCCAGTTCGTTCACGCCGAACCAGGACCAGCTGGTGATGATGTTGCCGACGATCGCCAGCACTGCCAGACCTCGATCCTTGATCATGCCGTCCCAGCGGGCGTGCAGGACCAAAGCGTTCCAGATGACGATCAGAAGAGCTCCGTTTTCTTTCGGGTCCCAGCCCCAGAACCGCCCCCACGAATCGTCCGCCCAAAGGCCTCCCAGAACCGTTCCGACGAAGCTGAAGAAGATNCCAAAGCAGACCGTGCCGTAGATCATCCGGCTGAGGTCTTTGCTCATTGTCGGCGTCAGCTTNCGCGAGGAGAACCCGGTCAGCACATAAAACTGTCCGAGTGTCCCGGCGATAAACGTCGTCGAATACCCCANNGTGATGCACACCACATGAGTNGCCAGCCAGAACTGCGTGTCGAGAACCGCCTGCAGCACCTTGAAAGTGTCGCCNTCTCCTGACAACAGATAGGCAATGCCCAGCGTGATGGCTCCCAGAGCACTCGCGATGACATTGCCGATNCCNTTTCTGTAGATCGCCTCAAANGCGATTCCCAGCAGCACGCCNCCCCAGCCGATGAACACGGCCGACGAGTACAGGTTCGTGACNGGCGGNCGGCCGGANATNNNCATGCGNGCCCACANCGCNAACGTGTGAACGAAAAANGTCGCGATGATCGTNAGNAGAGCGGCCCGGTTGAGCGTCTTTGACCAGCCGAGAAGAGCGGCACATGCAAAGATGAAGGCAAACAGGTAGGCGAAGGCCGAGTAATACGCCGGCGAGAAGTGGTTGAAGTAGCTCTCGAAGCTGGCCATCTCGACGCTGACATCTTCCGGACTGTTTTTGTTGAGCCACGATTTGTACTGCCTGACTTTTTCGTTGAACACTTTGGCGTCTTTGTCACCATGAGCGGCCAGGATTTCCATGAACAGAACAACAGGATCGCTGGGTTCCTGCCCTTGAACCTGTCGCTGAACGAACGCGGTAAAGACACCTCGGGCATATGTCTGCCACTTGTCAGTCGGCATCGCGACTTCACCGTCAACATCGTCCTGATCAATCGGTGGCACAGACAGTGGTGGCTGCCGCTCGTCGAAGCTGTCGAGCTGCCGTTTGGCCTGCTGCAGACTCATGAAGAATTCCTGCACGGCCATCATGTCCTGCTGATTCTCCGGCACAGGCGGCAGGCCTGGCGGATTGAACGAATTCATCAGGAGACTGTAGNGCCCGAGCTTGCGTTCCAGTTCCAGCAGCTTGCGGTCATCGGCGGAGCGATTGGCTTCGTCTTTCTTGCGAGCGACCTCGGCCTGTTTGGCCAGCGTTCCGTCAATGACCGGCTCGTAGAACTCGTCGAGGGCATACATGAAGCCCTTGCGCCGCTCCAGTTTCAGAATCTTCTGCACATGAGGGCTGTCGATCCGGAAGACCTTGTGCCGGCTGGCAACTTGTGGATCCGTCATCAGGTCGAGCAGCCACAGGATCGCCGGGTTTTTGACCTCTTTNGTTTTTGGCTTGCCGTCCTTCTTGACGACCTTGCCGTTGTCGTCTTTAACTTCNNTTTCCGTGATAAATGTTGTGCGGTTGGAGAGAACCCGCAGGCTGTTTCGGGCGAGCGTGTCAAACGGCTTCGTGCGACCTTCGTAAACAAGTGGCAGTTCGCCAAACGCGACCAGGTCGGCTTTGCCGGACTCCGTTCGAGGAAGCGCGGCGTGCCTCAGCAGCCAGCCGGCGACAAGGACTGCCAGTATCCAGGAAACGATGTAGGCGTTTCGCGATTCCGGAACTTCCGGCTTGCTGAGATTGGTGGCTGGCTTCGCCGGTTTGAATTTTGCCGCGAGCGAAGACGGACTGACTTTTCCTTCTTCGTCAACTTCCGTCTCATCTTCTTCACCCAGGGACGGCACAATCACCCATCCAAATGCGGCTCCGATAGAGGCNATGATGCCAGCCTTGAGTACTCGCGCCGAACCTNTCCGCTGCAGAAACCGGATCAGCACGAGCCAGAAGTGAGCCAGCAGGCCTGTTCCTACGATCATGCACGACACGTACGGAACCATCCATCCGGTGTTGCGGACCACCTGAAGTGTTGTTGTTTCCTTCGCGCCGGTTCGCGGATTCGCGGGGGTGTAGTTGCTCTGGTAAAAAGTCTCGCCGGCGTATCGCAGTGGGTTGTTCATCCAGATGTCGCGCTCGAAGCTCGTGCCATCCTCTTCGGTGATGGTGACAACCGAACGGTAATCGCGAGGCGTGGTCGTCCCGATGTAGTCCTTNTTGCTGACGTCGGACAGGTAGACCGAGTACGGCTTGTAGTAGCGNTTAAACCGCAGCGCAACATTCCAGNTTTTGCCTTTGTGTTCAATGTTGTTGGGAGGGATCGTCGGATCTTCGACAAGCTGAAAATAAACACCGAGCAGAAAGCTTCCCNGTTCCTTTTTTGACTCTGGATCGAGCAATGTGACATAGGCTGAGGTCAGGTCGATCGCTCCACCGGTATCCGTGCCGACTCCGGCCTTGACGGGCTTCGCGATAATCTTCGTTCCGGCCCCGTGCGTTGCCGGATTCTTCTCACCAGCTTTGACATCGACCGGGTCCGAGTTCTGCAGAAACTGATCGACTCGGATGACAAACGGCAAATTCGGGTCACTGATGATCCTGCCGTCACCCTCAGCTTCTGCCGCGGCGAGGATCATCTCCTTCGGGACGACGACTTCCAGGTTTTTATCCGGATCGGACTCGGAATCGACAAACGCGATCTCGATCGAGCGAACATCCTTCGACCAGGCAACAGTGTTGCCTTCCTCGATCGTCATCTGAGTTTCAATGTGCTCAACGTGGACAAGAACTTCATTGAACATCATCAGGGCGACGCCCGCATGGACCAGGACGACGCCGCCACGCTTTTTGAACAGCAGCAGGAATCCGGCAAGCAAAACGAGAGCTGGAGCCTCACCCTTGATGAGCTGCCAGAGAATCCGCATCGAGGAATCGTTAAATCGTTCTTCCAGGGAGAAGAACAGATAGTACNCCGCGACGCAGAGCAGAAACGCCGAGCCGATCAGAGGAAAACACTCCGGTTTCTTTTTCCGCGAGGTCTCAACGATCCCCCACACGTTGATGGCCAGCAGTGCCACCGTCAGCACCTTCAAGCACGTCCAGAGCACATCCCAGTCAATGCCGGCTTCCTGCAGACCCGTCTGGCTGTCACCGCTCGCGATGGCAATTCCGACACCTAACAGGCCANTCAGCGAAACGGCAGACCCGGCAATCAGCTGCTGCCCTGTCGCCTGGATGCGAAACTTCAGAATGAACGCCGAGACCAGATTGACGGTCATAACGGCACCGATCAGGAACCCACCCGGGAACCAGACACCGACCGACGGATCAAGGCCGTGGAAGAAATCGCGAAGCGGCTCAATGGCTTCAATCCGCGCGAACAGCGGGTGTAAAGTTCGAAGTGGAATCCACGCAAACCAGCAACGAAAGTAGTCGGCGACGACGTCCCAGATATCGAGGTCCACCTGAGCCAGCGTGCCGATCATCACCAGAAACAGCGAGCACGCGAACATCGCGACCGCCAGTTTCAAAGATGACAGTGGCCCCAGCACGGGACGCAGCAGCTCGATCACGGAACCAGAAGAGGCCGACGATTCGATATCGAAGGTTTCCGGATTCTTCGCTTCGGCCGAAGCCGATTCGCTCGCGGAGTTTTCCGGGACGTTTTCGTTCGCGTTTTCAGCGGACATGATCGCTCTTTCGTATGGTCATTCCGATTGGAATTGCTGTTCGGTCTCGGCTAACGGAAGCCGTGAGTTCGAATGCTGTTCCTGGCAGACTCTCACCGATTCCGCATCTGGCAGTTTCAGGTCAGTTACTCAAACTGAATCGACTTCAGCCACAATTCGAAGTTCTCTTTCTCTTCTGCCGCGAGCTTCGGGTTGCCCTGCAGTTTGAAGAACCAGCCGGTACCGCCGCGAATCGCGATGGCACCGGTGATTGTCTTACTGGCTCCCCGGAGATTGACGAAGTGACCGTCGACTCCACCAATCTTCATCGGGTCGATCGTGTTTTTCAGTTCGGCACCGGACAGTTGCTCGAGTCCCGCCTGGCGACGCCAGCGGTTGACGTTCTGGGCCAGGTCGGAGCCCGCTGCGCCCAGTTTCGAGATGTAGATCTGCAGCGCCTCGCCGTTGCGCTTCACGTCCCAGCCGACCAGAACCATCGTTCGGGGAGCGGCGTTTTGCCAGCCCTTCGGCACGGTGAATGTGACGCCCAGACCGGTGGACGCAGAGCCTGGTCGAGTTGGGGGTCGGGTGACTTCTGGTCTAGGGCGAGTCGCAGCGCCGGGTTTTGATGGAGGCCCGGCAGCTCCCGTAGAAGAGGGCTTCGCACTGGAGGGTTTTCCGTTGATGTTCACCCAGGTGATTGTGATGTCGCCGTCGATTTTCAGTGTGTGAATCTCGCCACCGGTTCCGTCTTTTCGGTCTCCGGCGAATTCTTTTTCGTTCAATCGGTCGAGACCGACTTGGCCTCGCCAGCGGTTGATGTTGGAAAGCAGGTAGTCGATCGTGGTCGGGTCATCAGCCGGCAGGGGAATGACCGAGCACTCCAGCCGCGAGTTACCTTCTCCGATCTCAAACGTCGCAGCCCGCATGCCGGAGCCAGCCAGTTCGTGCCAGTATTTCGGACTTCGCCAGACCGGTTTGTCGCCTTCGATCCGCAGCGACTTCAGGAGTCCCAGAAAGTTCTCTTCCTGAGCCGCAACAAGTTTGTCTTCGCCCTGGACTTTGAAAAACCAGCCCATCTTTCCAACCGGGACGATCGCGGCCAGCATCCGCCCGCCGCCGGAGGACG
>PAXL01000069.1 GCA_002714465.1 Gemmatimonadota bacterium
TGTCCGAGGCTGCGTCGTTCCGTAGTCGGTAGCTGCGAAGTCGTGAGCCTGACCCCACAGCCCGTCGATGGCAGCGTCCAGTGAGATACCATTGTCTTCGGCGAGAGCAACACCGCTGTCTTCTTCCAGCGACAGCACGCTCTCATCTTCGCTCAGACCTTCATCGCCAAGCGAAATCGCAATCTCCGTGTCACCGCGACTCAACTTGGCGTCACTGTCGCTGTCGGGTGTAGAAATCTCCGGAGAGAGCAGTCGCACATCGCTGTCGGAATTCGAGCCGACCAGTTGAACGTCGCTGTCCGAGTCCGTCTTAATCAGACGCACGTCGCTGTCACTGCCGGCGTCGAGCATCGGAGCCGTTTCGCCCAACAGTCGCACATCACTGTCCGAATCCTGACCAAGGAAAACTTCCTCGCTCGAATCAGAGAGCGGTTGGTCATCGAGACCCGCAGCCAACTTGACGTCGCTGTCGGAGTCATCGAGCGATAGTGGCAGGTCCGCACTCGATTCTCCTTCGAGTCCGATCTCTACGGACTCTTCCGAATCGTCGCTCAACCGAAGCGCGATCGGATCCGGATCCGTCAGCAGTGACGGCGCATCGTCCGAACTTTCGACTTCCAGCAGGTCATCGTCCAGGACGTTGTCTTTGTCTGCGAACAGCGGAACATCAGGACTCGAATCAGCGGAGAGAGTTCGGCCGTATTCGGCAATATCCTCTTCACGGAACTTCCAGTTCCCTCGATCGGCAAATCCTCGAATATCGCCTTTCGTACGAGCGTCCTTGAGGGCCTCCTCAGGGACCCCCAGTTGTGCGGCCGCTTCTTCGAGAGTCAGATACTTGTTCGCCATGTCTCAACCGTTTCGATGTGTGAGTATTCGATACGTGGGTCGAATCCATTCGGAGACTCGGCAAGGACAAACCCCACTGAGTCCACAACCGGGAGACATAACGCCTTGCCGGTTTTCTTCTTACGAAACGAGGAAGCGATTCATTCTACGGGCCCCCAATCCGGACGCAACCCGTTTTGAGGCTCTCGCAAAAGACGCTGCACTCGCCGTGAGGCACCCCGCGCAGACTCAACGCCGGTTACCTGAATCATCATCACAACTTACTCGGTCGTCCGCCCCGGGACCGCAGGAATCGAACCCGGCCCACGGGATCAGCCCGTCTGCCGTACGGAAAAGGCTGCCCTGACAGCCTGAGCAACCTTTAACGAAAAATCCTCGCCTGAGGATCAAACCGAATCTGATGTCCTACCCAGTCCAGCTCAGCCATTTGCGGAACAGGCTTGCCACGAAGGGAGTCAGGCGGGTGCGGTTGTACTGGTCTCCCAGTTTGCGGATGGCTTCGGCCAGGGTCGGGTAGGGGTGAATGACGCTGGCGATTTTTCCCAAGCCGATGTTGTGCTGCATGGCGAGGGTGATTTCGGAGATCAAATCTCCCGCGTGGCGGGCAACGATCGTGGCTCCCAGGATTCTGTCGGAGCCCTTTTTCAGATGGACCTTCACCAGGCCTTCGGTGTCTCCTTCCAGGATGGCTCGGTCGACATCGGCGAAGTCCTGGGTGAGGGTTGAGACCTCAATCCCCTGGGCCTCGGCCTGTTCTCGAGTCAGGCCAACGTGAGCGATCTCGGGAGAGGTGTATGTGCTCCAGGGAATCAGCAGCGAACTGGTCTTAGCGCGGCCCAGGAACAGTGCGTTGCGGATCACGTTACGTGCCATGAAGTCAGCGGCGTGAGTGAACTTGAAGTTCGAGCACACATCCCCGGCGGCGTAGATGCGCGGGTTGGTTGTGCGCGAGTGGTCGTCGACTTTTACTCCGGTCTGTGGATCGAATTCGACTCCAACCGATTCCAGGCCGAGGCCCTCAACATTCGGAGCCCGGCCGACGGCGATCAAAAGCTCGTCAACTTCCTCGTCGTAACCGGTGTCGTGTGACTCGACGCGAAGCCGCACTTTGCAATTCTCACCCGGTGAGATCTGCAGCTCTTTTCCGCAACAGAGCAACTTCACTCCCGAGCCGAGCAAACCGTCTTTCACGATCGCGGCCGCGGCCTCGTCTTCGCGAGGCAGGATGCCGTGCGTGGCCTCGACCAGGAAGACTTCCGAACCGAACTGGGCGAACGACTGAGCCAGCTCGCAACCGATCGGGCCAGCCCCGATGACTCCCAACCGCTTCGGCAACTCCGTCAGCGAAAAAACCGTTTCATTAGTGAGGTATTCAACGGAGTCTAGGCCAGGAATCGGAGGTGCAGCCGCGCGGGCTCCGGTAGCGATGACCCCCTTTTTGAAACGGAGCTTTTTGTCGGACACCTCGACCGTGTCTGACGAAACGAACTTTCCCTGACCGAGGAATACGTCCACACCGAGCGACCGAAACCGCTCGGCCGAATCCGCCGGGCTGATTTTTGCTCGCAGCAGACGCATCCGCTCCATCGCCACCGCAAAGTCGACTTCAACTCCATTGGGAACTTTGATGCCGAACTCATCGGCACGCCGCACGGCTTCGGCCGCTCGAGCCGCACTGATCATCCCCTTCGACGGAACGCAACCGACGTTCAGACAGTCTCCGCCCATCAGGTCGCGCTCGATCAAAGCCACCTTCGCACCAAGACCCGCAGCTCCCGCGGCGGTCACCAGTCCGGCCGTGCCGGCTCCGATAATGGCCAGGTGGTAGCGATCCTTCGGTGTCGGATTCACCCAGTCCGGCGGATGCAAGTTGGCTTCCAGCTGGCGGCTGTGATCGTCACGAGGGAATAACGGGCCGAGCTCGTTCATGCGGTTTCTTCTTGGGCAGTCGGATCGACCGGAGGCCGAACGTGACTCATAAGCTTTTTCACAATCAGCGGAAACAGACCCAGCAGTGCAAAAGCCAGCAACAGCTGTTTGCTGAGGATGGGTTGAGGTGGCAGGACTTCCGGAATGTTGAGGACCAGGACGGAACGGTTGATCGCAGTCACCTGGCGTTCGGCTTTTCTTCGTTCCCTGCCGTAAGAGAACCCCGGTTCGCTCAGGCCGCCGTCTCGACCAGGTTGCAGTGCGAAGTCGCTCTCGCCCAGGATCCGGTTGAGTCCCCGGATGACCCGCAGCTTTGTCTCTGCGGTCAGCTCCTCGTCCAGTCTGGCTCGCTCCTTCTTTGTCAGTCGGCTGCGAAGTTCTCCCGCAACGGGGTTCGCTTGGGGTGCTCGCAGTTTCGACGCGAAGGCCTTCCAGTCGGACACATCGGTGACCCGCAGCAGCGACGGATCGGCGATCTGGTTGAGGCTGGGGATCGTCGTGCCGGCGTAAACGTAGACGCACGTGCCGGCCAACATGCCAACCTGGCTGACCCACCAGTAAGTCCACGTGCGAATCTTTGTCAGACCCATGACGACGTTGATGACGAAAAACGGGACCGCCGGAATCAGCCTCAGCGTGAAGAGGTAAAAAGCTCCCTCGCGGTCGAGTGCCTCGTTGAATTTTTTGAGCGGCTCGCCAAATCGATTCTGAATCGAGTCCCGCAGAAAGTAGCGGCTGAACAGAAACGCAAGAGTGGCTCCAGCCGTCGAGGCGAAACTCACAACGAGGAGGGCTCGCCAGAAACCGAAAAACCAGCCAATGACCAGAGTCATAATCGCCGCGCCGGGCAGCGAGAGGCCGGTCGCGATCACGTAAACCAGAAACGCTCCTACCAGCACCAGCGCCGGAGCTTTCACGTAGGCCTGCCTCAACTTAATTTCCTGCGAGGCGAGAAAGTCGATCGACAGAAAGAAGTACGCCAGCACCAGCCCCGTCAGAAGTGCAACGGCAAGCAGCCCGAGTGCGATTTTCTTTCCACGCGGGTTCGCCTCGGTCATGGAATCGGCAGGAGCGGTGGCTTCTTCGGGCACGAGGTTCTCGGTCTTTGCTGTCTGGCTTGGGAGCAGAAAAGAAGCCGTCGACAGAGTTTATCCGGCATCAGGATTTCAGGAAGCATCGATCCTTCCGGTTACAGCGGTCGCACGGGATTCGCCAAGCCCGGAAGATTTTACCCAGTCCGTCGCATCTGACGCAGCGGCGACGAATGTGCCTTGCTGGCTGACCTGCTGACACCCACCCGCTCTGGCGGCGCGTAAACTTGCGAATGCAGTTTCCGATGCGGCTGCGCGCTGGCTCCGAATTGAGCTGGACGTCACGGCCGTTCGACAAGGCAGGTGACGGATGAGTGCTCTTTTCAGAATCGCAATGTTAATCGCCGTCGGCGGGATGCTGACTGGCCCGAGCGATGTTGTCGCCAAAGACGACAAGACGCAGGAACTCGCACGGATGACGGCCGTGACGCTCAACTACTGCCGCGCCTCGTTCCACCGCATCCGCAAGTACCAAACGAAGCGGGTGATCTTTGAGGAGAAGGAAAAAATCCTCAACAACCTCAACCTGGACGGCATCGCGAACGAAGAAGTCATCCAGCTGTACTCGTCTGTGCTGGACGAGATGAATCAGATTGACATCGCCGAGCGCGAGCGCGAGGTTTACCAGGAGAAATACAAAAAGTCGCTCGACCGCCGCATCGGTTCCACGCTTTTTATTCTGAGTGCTCAGCTCGCGACGGCTTCGCTGGAGGGCATGGTGCGGACTGGCGTCAACAGTTGGCTGGACTACCGTGACCTGGCGTGGACGCGCGAGCTGGATCGGTGGAAGGTCGAAAAGTCTCGCATTCAGGCGGTCGTCACCAAGTCCTCGCGATTCCTCGACACGTTCTGGAAACTGGCTCAGGAATACGAAATCCCCGATCGCTGGCTGATTCGTGGAACGGACATCGATCAGCTGATGTCGGCGACAAAGGAACGGGACCTCTCAAAGCGGCTGCGGATTCTCAATCGGATGAAGCCGTACATGGAGTGCTCCCCGCCGTACTGGTACTACCTCGCCCGGACGCAGCAGGGCCTTGGCAAGATGATCGACGCGTCGAAGACCTACACGGAACTGGATCGAGTTGCCGATGGCCACTTTCGCCGAGATGACATGCTGGCCGCGTCGCTGGCAAACCTCGCGATGATCCAGCTTCACCTAGGCGAATCCGGAGCTGTCGACGCGGCTCAGAAAGCACTCGCCAAGTCATCGGCAGTCTGGGAAGTCAATCTGATGTGTGCTCAGGTTCTGGAGCAAAACAATCAGATTGCCGATGCCGAGGACGCAATCCTGCGAAACCTGGATGTCGATTTAGAGCGGTCGAGTTCTTCCGTAGCCCTAGTGGGGTTGCTGTACCGGCAGGACGAAACGATGCGGCTGGCCGAGACACTGAACGACAAGGAAATCCTAGCGGCGCTACCGATGCTCAGCCTGGTGCAGTGCATGCAGAAGCTGGGGCCTCAGCGAACTCCGCCAGCTGTCGCGATGCAGATTCGCAAGTCACTTCGAATTGCCATCGAGCCGCGATTCGGTATGGACGACCTGATCATCGCGTGTGCTCCCGGCTGGCAGCCTCAGTTTGCCAGCGTCAGCGCCGTGACCGGTCGCCGTGTGCGACTGCAGAAACCCGAACGGACGATGCACGCCTCCGGCGAACTGATGTTGCGCTTCCGGCGGGCGGTCGAAGGAAACGGTTTTCAGAGCGGCAATTCACTTGCCGGAACCGTTCTGGAATTCACCTATCCGGACCCCACTGGCGGTTCGAATCCGCCTCGCCTGAATGTGCGACTCGGGCAGCCGCTGCCGAAAACCGGTTCACACGCGGCGGCTCCATGGTGGACGGCGGCCTCACCCAACGAGGTCACAATGGGTGCAACTCGAATCAGTCTGATGCCTGGCGAGACCAAGCCAGCCAATCGGAGAATTGCCTCGCCACCACGCTCTCCGAATCCACTTCGCCCAAATCCCGGCACGGGACGCGGTCCGAGGAACCCGATCTTCCCAACCCGCCCGCCCGCCGGACGAACGGCTGCTGGCGGAACCACGGTGAATCCCGACGGAAGACCCGGAACACTGCCGAAGCCACCCGAACAACTTCGCGTGAACCCGCGCGAGGACAGGACGATTCCGAAGGCGACAATCCTCGGCGTCCGAGCGGCTCCTGCGGCGACTTCCGAGCCGGAGCCATCCGTGCCGCCTCCGCCGGAGGAGTAGCCGGCGAACTCTGGCGAGTTCCACTACGTCGTGGTTGGCAGCGGATTTTCTGCCGTGAACTGTGACAGCTGCTCGACGATCTGCTCGTGCGCGTCTTCGAAAACGTAGTGACCGGCGTCCGGGATCCTCAGCGTCTGAGCCTTTGGAAAGCGACGCTCAAACTCGTCGAGGAAATCGGTCGTAAAGCACCAGTCCTTCTCGCCCCAGATTAACTGCATGGGGTGGTCGGTGAACTGTGCGAGGCCTTCTTCCACTCCGATGAGTGTCTGCAACGAGCGGTGGGAGTCCCGCAATGGGATGTCTTTCACGAAAGCGTCGACGGCGATTCGGTTTCGCCATGAGTCAAACGGAAAGAGATAGCCCTGCCGGACAGCTTTCGTCATCCGCTCTGACTTTTCGACGGCCATCGTCAGTGCGGCTCGACTGAACGCGTTGAGGCCTCGCAACGCGATCGTACCCAGGACGGGGATCCGGCAGACCGCAATGCGGAATGGAATCCTCGTGGAGCGGAAGGCAGCCGTGTTCATCAGAACGAAACGCGAGAACCGCTCGGGCAGACGTCCGGCCGCTCCCATTCCGATCGCTCCGCCCCAGTCGTGAGCCACCAGCGTGATTTGCTTCAGGTCCAGCTGCGTGATGAATTCACAAAGGTCCGAAATCCGCTGCTCCAGCGAGTAGTCGTAGTTGAGCGGTTTGTCCGACAACCCACATCCGATGTGGTCGACGGCGATCGCTCGCGCAGATTGGGAAACCGCGGAAACGATGTGTCTCCAGGCAAACGACCATGTCGGGTTACCATGGACAAACAGGAAGGCCTCGCCCGAGTCCGGGCCCTCGTCGATATAGCTCATGCCGGTGCCCAAAACTGTCACACGGGACAGTTTAAACGGATACTCGCCGAGCAGCGTCTCGGGAAGCAGGTTCGGGGTCTCGGTGTCAGAGTCGATGGGCATGCCTGCCAATCAGAGTGAGCGCGCCGGGCGGACTCACACCAGAAGGAGTACATAAGAATGGTGGAAAACTGATTACGAATGTACGATCAACTTTTATGAACATATACGTGTTCATTAATCCGTTAAGAAATTCCCTCAATCCTGCCAGTTGTCCGAAAACGCCGAAGAAATGGTATGACTTACGACTGCGGGAATTCCCTGTGGTGTCCACACTTCAATAGTAATACTGCCTTCGGTACGCGCTGGAACATGTACTCATATTATATACTTATGTAATAGTATTTTATCCACTTGGTAATTTATCCACTAAAAAGACAGATCATGGCCGCACGCTTTTACGTCCCAGAGAATCTGGAAGCCGGGCAGTTGTCGTTTGACGGCTCCGAGTTTCATCACATGATCCGAGTCACTCGCCATCAGGTAGGCGACACCGTTCGCCTGTTCGATGGAACTGGCCGCGAGGCGGATGCGAAAATCACCTTCATCTCACGCCACGCAGCCACTCTGAAAGTCGGCAACGTCGAGAAAATCTCCGAGACCGACCACCCGCAGCTTATCCTGGCTGTGGCGATGCCGAAATCCTCGCGAGCCGGATGGTTGGTCGAAAAGGCCGTCGAGCTGGGTGTTTCGAAGATTATTCCGCTGAAAACATCTCGAACCGTTGTGAACCCGCGCGAATCGAAGCTCGAAACGCTGCGAGGCAACATCGTCTCGGCCTGCAAGCAGTGTGGTCGATCAAGGCTGATGGAAATCGACTACTCCATGACTTGGGCGGACTTTGCCGATTCGGTCATGCAGGAAAACGTCACTGTGGTCGCTCATCCCGGCGGCGCTCCTTTTACGGAGTCATTCGTGCAGGGAATCGTCAGTGAAGCCAGCCGGTCCGGCCAGAAAAATTCGTCAGACAAAAACATTGTTGTGGCGATCGGGCCGGAAGGCGGGTTCTCCGTCGAGGAAGTCACGCTGGCTCTGACGCGAGACGCGAGCCTGGTGAGTCTTGGTCCAAGAACTCTGCGAGTGGAAACGGCCGCTCTGGCTGTCGCCACCGTGTTCGAGTCGGCACAGCTGGCCGAGAATCCTCGCCTGCCGCATTGATACTGGATAACGGCTGATTTACCAGCCGCTTTCTTTTTGCGCCTGTGTTGTTGCCAGGCAACATGAAGTTGCCCGCCGACGACAGTTGCCAGTTCTCAAAAACGATCAACAGTGCGACTGTGACGACTGTAGGGTGGTTCCGGCTGCGCACCACATGACAAACCGGAACGCTGTTCGAGCGGCCTGTCTTCGGCATTGCGTTTGCGATTCGGGAAGGCCACAGAATGTCTCTCCTTCCCGTTCGTGAGCCGTCGTGACGGTTCCTCGGAGCATCAATGAATATCAATCTTCGACAGCTGGCGGAAATCGCCGCGCTGGTTTCCGCCAAATCGACGCTGTTGATCGAAAGCTCGACGCCCATTTCGGACGAGGACCTTCAGTCGTACTGGCAGTGCACTCGCGACCGCACGGTCGACTGGATCCGGCGTCTCGACGAGGTTCGGTCTACGATCAACTCGAGCAGCGAAAGCGAACATGCAGCAATCTGGGTTTCTCTGAAGCCGGTTCTGTCGGAAGTCTTCGTGACCGAGATCCTCACCCGGGTCTGGGGAGCAACGCTGACCGCGATCGATCGACACCGCAACGTGCGCCGCGCCGCCCCGATCGCCAGCCACACCACCAACGGTCACAGGGACGCTCGAGGCCGGGCGATGCGACTGCTCGTCAACGGACCACAAGTACCGATGAATGAACTCGCCCAGATCGATCGCATCCGCCGCAAAGCGGAGCGCTGGACCGATCTGCTGGTCGGCCACCTGGCACTGAAGTACGAGCTGGATCAGTTCGCCTTCGAAAGCCGCCGGGCGCTTGAGTTCGGACAAAGCCAGATGCGGCAAATCCTCGAAGCCAACGACACGCCCGTCTGGGAATTTGTCCTCGCCGGAGTCCGACTGGGGTTCTCGTCGCTAAAGAGCATCCAACCACTCTCGGACTACTGGAACCGAGGCATCGTTGAGGCGATCATCGGAACATTTCCGCCAGACTGCTTCGACACAAACGGGATGTTCCAATCGGTTCCAATCAACCGAGCCGAACGCAGCGGGCTCTCACCGGAGCGGGCACCCGCAGCATCGAAAGAGATCGCCGAGATCCCAATCACCTCGCGGCTGCAGTTTGCAAAACTCAAACAGCGCTTCGAGCAGCAGTGAACGACCCTTGGTTCCACTGACCAAAGTTCAAACAGGACGAGCGGCAGCCTGCTTTGTGAGTCTGATCCCATTCCCGAAAGTGAGCGGTGGCAGCCAGGCAACACTTGAACAATGACACCGGGCTTCTGGTCGAATGAAGTCTGGTCAAAACCAAACGCCCNCCATTCAACAANGTTGTCTGTGATCNTGGTTTCGACAACGACAAGAGTGCAACAAAGTCNTGGCAAATTGCCGCATGTTGCACAATTCGGTTCACCGGGTCGTGCCGGATTTGCCGATTTTAGTGATCGCATCCGGCTCGAGATGAGCCTTGCCTGCCCGCCTCATCATCTCTCGGAATCTGACTCCAGTTGCTGGTGGTTGCAGACAAGCGGGCTTTCCTCTGAGCCAGGGTGGAGAAAACGTTCTCTCTCACCTCACTGGAGCGGCTCCATGGAACTTCCTCATGACACCCTGGCCCGAATGAGAATGCTGGCTTCGCTGAACGGTCTGTCCGAAAGCGACGAATCCTCAGCAGGTCCCGTTGTCATTGACAAAGCCATCGCGGAAGCGGCAACCGAAAGCAAATAGTCATGGCCGACCGCTGACGACGATCTTCCCGACGAGCTTCGAGTCCGGGAAATTGGCCATGAGGTACGTGTTGCGGCCGTCCTCGATAAGCACACGTTGTGAGGCGGTTTCGCCGTATGCCTTCTGACCGCTCAGCGGACTCAGATCGATCGAGTGCTCGCCTGCGGACAACTCGATGCGGAGAACCTGAATCTGGTCCGGCAGCAGGCCCCAGCACCGGGTGTCTGCGGCCTCAATGGCTTCCCAGGCGGTGCCGACTGCATCGAAGGCGAACTCGGCGAGAGGACTGTCCACATCGGCAATCTCCTTGGCCGCGTAGATGCTGCCTTTCTTGACGACTCGCCGAACCACGGCCCGGGCCATGATGCGAGGGAACACGGCCTCGTACTGCTCCAGAGCCATCCGGCCGATGTCCGTGATGGTTGCTGTTGAGCCCACTTTCTTCCCGTCGACTTTCACTCGCAGTCCAGTGATGCGGTTCGGACTGCGCACCACAACCGGCACTTTAATCGGAGCGATCGTGGGTGGCAGCGAGTGCTTGTTCGTTGCCGAGAGAATCCGGTCCGCAATGAGCAGCGCGCTTGAGGCCGGGACCTCCGCCCGCTCTTCCTTGTACGGCCCTTCGCCGATCAGGCCGAAGACGTACAGCACGCCGTTGCCTTTTTCGGAATGGCGACCCTCTTTGACCCGCTGCAGATCGTCGCTGGCAAATTCGAACTGTGGCTCCCAGTTGGCCACCAGCTGGATGGCTTTCTGAGCCTCGTCGTAGTCTTTGTGCGTGACCTCTTTAAGAGCTCCCTGAATGTAGGCTCCGAGGGCGACCTGCTGGTACGCGAGCTTGGGATTATTGCCCTCCTCATCGGTGCCAGCGTGAATGATCTGTCGTTGCTTGTCGGCGACCTGCAGCGCGTATGCTTCCGAATCGATCCCGTCGTGCATGAGGCTCGACAAAGCCAGGAAGCAACGAATCAGGACTTTTTCGTAATCCTCACCGGAATACGCGAGCGTGTTGTCGTCCTTGAAATTCGCGAGGACGGACTCGCCAACGTCTTTCTGCTCAAGGAAATCGAAACGGTCCCGTACCTCGCGCAGCGTCCGCTCAGCCTGCTGAGGATTCCCCTCAGCGAGTTCGACCATCGCGCGCTCGAGCTTCAAAACGTCACGATCCTGCTCGCGCTCGTCGAGCGCCTCCGACACAATGTTTCGTGCTTTGTCGATCCGCCCGCCGTAGTAGGCACCGCGAATTGACGTCAGCCGGTCCGCATGCGTCGCACAGCCAGACTGCCCGGCGACGAGTATCACCAGCAGCGGAACAAGGATGCAAAAGCGATTTCTCAAAGCTGCGCTTTCGATCAGTCTCGGACGCAAAGACGCAGAGATTCGTAATGTACCGTTCACTCTTCGCGATCCTTTGCGCCTCTGCGTCAGATCGACCTCAGTAATTCTGAATCCGGCCCAGAACGCTCGGGTGGTAACCCTTGCGAATCTTCGCCTGTTGTTTCGTGCTGCGGCCGTTGTGCATGTTGACCAGCTCCAGCGTCAGCAGATAGTCGCGCTGCTGGTCGTCGTTGCGGCGCGTCGTGCCTGACGTGAGCGTGGCAAACAGCATGTAGTCAAACGGCTGCCCGGCCTGCTCGAGGACTGTCTTGAACTCGCGCTGGTTCCGGGGAAGGAACAGATCTTCGGGTCGGATGCGAGTTTCCCGCAGGCGAGCCTCGACGTAGCGGCGGCTGATCGAGTCGAATGCTTGGGGAGCTTTGACCTGGGCGTCGATCAGCTCAAAGAGTTGTTCTTTGAAATCGCCCAGCTCCTCGGCACTCTTATTTTCTACGCCGATGAAGCAGACTCGCTTCGGCTGCACGGTGTCGTCGTTGAAGCGGACTTGCTGGATGCCGGAAATCTCGTCGCCCAGCAGCTTTCCGACGGCTTCCTTGACCAGCGGTTCGTAAACGGCGGCTCCGGCCTCGTGACTGCCGACCAGGTCCTCGTCATCGTCCTCGAGGATGTGCGAGTACTGCCGGTTTCGGCCGCAGCCAGTCAGAGAAAATGCACCAAACGCCGCGCAGCCGGACAACTGCAGAAAGCTTCTGCGGTCCATGTCGAATCCTTTCGAGGGCAGGTTGCAACGCGGACGGACCGCGGCTCCGCCGGGTCGACTGTCAGCGCTACGTCGTGAGGAATGAATTGGGGGAAGTTTTGAGAGGTCGGCAGAACGCCGAGTGAGGGGAGGGGAGAGATGCTACCGGGACGCGGAAAATGCCGCGAGATGAAATTTCTTCGGGCGAAATCGACTGATTCCGAGGCTCGATCACCGCGCCGCCACGTTCAGGAAGGCTCTTTATGGCTCCCACGTTTCACGCAAGTGCTCCCGATGGCAAATCCGGAGCCCTGCATCAGCCCCATCAGCGGCCACTCTTCACACCTCTATGAGGCTCACCGGAGATTCCTGAATCTGCATAAACGAGATCGCGATGCAGGGAGTGTTCGTTGCCTGGCGATTCGAAAAGATTTCCGCGTACTCCGACTCGGCCCATGCCGAAAACTGCTGGCTCGCATTCTGAAACCATCGCAGCCAGAATCGCGGTCCCTCCCTCAGCCCACCTCAAGGAACACCTGATGCTCATCGCCAGCGTCGCCCGCCCGCTACACCCGAACTCCATCACAACTTCGACCTGAGCGATGAAGAAAGAATCCGTCGTCACGGGCAGGGAACTCACACACCGCTGACCAAGCTGACCGTCAGCCAGCCGACGGAGGTCGTATTCGAATGGACGATTGGCGAAGAGTCCGTGACTGCCGGCGGCGAGCTGCTTGTCTGCTGGCGCTGGCCGTTCGACTGGAGCGACCTGCAGACCGAGGACCCGACCGCCGACGGCTTCATGCGGACCGAGTTGATTCTCGCCAGCAATAATCAGGAACCGGCCGCCTTGGCACCAACCTACAACTGGTTCTCTGGCATCGAGCCCTGGCACCACCAGATCCACGTCAAAGTGAAGTCCGGTGAGCTGCAAACTGGCGACCGAGTGCGGCTGATCTGTGGCGAAGGGACCACAGAATCTGGCGAGGACAGTGAGGGCACCTGGCGAGCTCCGACATGCGTCGACAACTCGTGCGAGTTTCTG
>PAXL01000045.1 GCA_002714465.1 Gemmatimonadota bacterium
AGCCCTACGACGAAACCAACTTCAAGCGGACGAGTCGCGTCTCGCATTGGGACCAAGCCTGCGTCAATCTATTCGACCACCCCAAAGTCGTCCCTTATCTGCTCGAGCTCTTAGGACCGAAGTTCCGCGCTGACCACGACTACTGCATCTTCATGAAAAAGGGTGCGCAACGTGGCCGCCTGCACGGTCGGGACGGGCACCAGGTCGGGCGGGCAGGTGATCACTGGTACAAGTATCGCGACGGCGTAATGCGTAATGGTCTGACTGTGTGCACCTACTTTCTGACGCACGCGGACGAAGGAGACGGTGGATTCGGTTGCATACCGGGTTCGCACAAGAGCAACTTCATAAGGGACCTGCCAAGCGACGTACGAGACTGGGAACGAGACGCACACTACGTGCGGCAGCCTGCCGTTGAGGCTGGCGACGCCCTGATCTTTACGGAAGCGCTCGTTCACGGGACCGCGCCCTGGACCGCAGGCCACGAGAGACGCGCCTTGCTCTACAAATTCAGTCCCGGACACTCCACGTGGTCAAACAACTACTACACTGAAGATGAATTCGACGGGCTCACGGACCAGCAGAAGCGTGTGCTCGCACCGCCTTCGATCGGTCAGCGACCCGACACCGTCGACGACTGGGAAGCGCTGTTGGCGGACTGACCAAGGAGACTCGAATGGCCATTACCACGTGCAAACTATTTGTCGACGGCGAGTGGATCTCTTCGTCTGCGACGGAAACCTCACCCGTATACAACCCATCCGAAGGAGTTCAGATCGCGTCGACCCCGATGTGTGGATCAGACGAAGTCGGGAGAGCGATCGAAGCCGCACACGCAGCATTTCCAGAATGGGGGAACACGCCCCCGATCGACCGTGCCCGCCTGATGTTCCGGTTCAAGGAACTTCTGGAGCGGAATTTCGAAGAGTTGTCCACTCTCGTTACACACGAGCACGGCAAGACACTCGAGGAATCCCGCGGATCTGTCCGTCGTGGGATTGAGGTCGTCGAGTTTGCCTGCGGAGCCCCCTCGCTCCTGATGGGAGACTCACTAGAAAACATCGCGACAGACATCGATTGCGACAGCATCCGTCAGCCTCTGGGTGTTTCAGTTGCGATCGCTCCGTTCAACTTCCCGATCATGGTGCCGCTCTGGACGCTTCCAATCGCCCTCGTGTGTGGGAACACGTTCGTGCTCAAACCTTCTGAGAAGGTCCCACTCTCGGCGATCCGGATGTCAGAACTGCTAGAAGAAGCGGGCGTCCCCAAGGGCGTGTTCAATCTTGTTCACGGCGGGAAAGAGGCGGTGGATACGCTCCTTACGCACGACTTCGTCAAGACGGTGTCGTTCGTGGGCTCGACGCCGATTGCTAGATACATCTACGAGACGGCTACGCGTCAAGGCAAACGTGTCCAGTCAGCAGGCGGAGCGAAAAACTACATGGTCGTCCTCCCCGACGCAGATTTGGACAGCACAATCGATGCCGTCATGGGATCCGCATACGGTTGTGCGGGTGAGCGATGCATGGCAGGTAGTGTTCTCGTATGCGCAGAGGAAGCGGGAAGCAAATTTCTCGACCCGCTGTCTGACGCCGCGAGATCTCTCAAGGTCGGCGCGACCGACCGAGACCCCAACGCGCAAATGGGACCTGTGGTCACGCAGCAGCATCTCGAGCAGCTGCACCAGTCGATCGAGTCCGGCCTCTCAGAAGGGGCAGACCTGATCGTAGATGGGCGTCAGGTATCGGTCTCCACCACACCGGACGGCTTCTACCTGGGCCCGACAGTCTTCGACAAAGTCGAGCCAGCCATGTCGATCGCAAGAGACGAGCTCTTCGGACCCGTCCTTTCGGTCATGCACACGGACGACCTAGACAGCGCGATTCAGAGGTTGGACGAAAGTGGGTTCGGAAATGCAGCTGTTCTGTTCACCTCAAGCGGGGGAGCGGCCAGGAAGTTCCGTCACGAGGCGAGCGCCGGAATGGTCGGCATCAACGTCGGCGTCCCAGCACCGATGGCTTTCTTCCCATTCTCGGGCTGGAACAACTCATTCTTCGGCGATCTGCACGTCCAGGGCTAGGAGGGTGTTTCGTTCTTCACACGTCAGAAAGTCACAATCTCGCGCTGGGTCGACACAGGGCGCTTCTTCTGATGACAAAGCGTCTACAGAAACTCGTCAACGATGTTCTCTCTATACCGACGGCACCTTACCACGAAAACCAAGTCATCCGATTCGTTCGAGCCTTCGCAAATCGGCGCAGGATCCCGATCAAAGAAGATCGTTATGGCAACCTGCTCGTGCGGTATCGGCGCGGGAAGGCGAAGCCGATCGCCATCACTGCCCACATGGATCACCCTGGCTTCAGCGTAGAATCGTTCGATGGACCGAAGGTGTTAGCTCGCTGGTGTGGAGGTTGTGACCCGAACCATTTCCCCGGAAGCCGGGTCATCATCCGATCCGAGCGTGACCTTCTACCTGGCCGGATCGTCTCTTCGCTTTCCAAGAACCGACAGTTTGAGATCAAGCTATCCAGAAAGGCCGATATAGACGAAGACGCTTTCGGCTACTTCGACCTGGTCCCGTGCGAGTTCCGTGACGACCGAATCTACACGAAGGCGGCTGATAACCTGATCAACTGCGCAGTACTCTTGGCTGTGCTCGATGAACTGAACCGAAGAAAGCTGGATGCAGACTTTCGTGCAGTCTTCACNCGGGCCGAGGAAGTCGGTCTGGCTGGCGCAACAGGCCTGATCAGAACGAAAGCAATTCCAAAAACAGTACCGATCGTCGTGCTAGAGGCAAGCAAAGAGCTGCCCGGAGCAATCATGGGGTCCGGACCGGTGCTGCGCGTAGGGGACTATCTAAGCGTGTTCGATGCCCGCCTGGATTACGGCATGCACCAGACAGCACGCCGGGTCGCTCANTCNAACAGGACCTTCGCCTATCAGCGTCAACTCATGTCGGGTGGCGCCTGCGAGGCAACGCTCTACGCGATCCACAACAGACCTGTCGGTGCGCTCGCCATCCCGCTCGGGAACTACCACAACCAAGGCAAACATCGACCGGCTCCGGAGTATGTNTCCGCCTTCGATGTNTCGAACATGGTTACACTCTGNCANGCNCTGGCCAGTGCACCGCCACCTTCCGAGCCTCGNATCGNGCTTCGTCGCNACTTCGACAAGCAGTTCACGCGGCGTCACGAGAGGCGCTTNCTGGACACCAAACTCCCNACATAGCCGTGGAGCGGNCCTGCGACCTCGGATTCGGTCTCGCGACTCGTTGGTAACACGCACCTGNATCCAAANGACGTTCATCACGCCGCTGAACGAGGGATCAACTACCTAAACTGGTGCGGACATTCTGACGTGCAGAGCCAGGCTAGAGGCACGGGCTCTTCCCACAGATAACGCAGGACGCGATACTCGTCGCCGTGATCGACACGGTGACACAGATCCATCAAGTTTGACACTTGTCATTCGACACTGAGGTCTCCGTGATTCATGAACTCCGTACCTACCGTATTCCAGACGATCGTATGCCCGAAATCCTGGCACGATTCAAGAACATCACCTTCGGCATTTTCGAGCGACACGGGATCAAGGTCGTCGGCTTCTGGACTAAGAAGGATGTGAACGAACTCGTGTATGTATGCGAGTATGAGTCCGAGGAGGCAATGGACGCAGCATGGGAGGCATTCCGCGCCGATCCCGACTGGGTCGCCGCGAGAGCTGAAACGGAGGCGAGCGGTCCGATCGTGTCCGAAGTCATCTCCGAGACGCTCAACCCGACTACCTTCTCTCCAATCCAGTAACCCCGCGAACCTATCAACGGCAACATTATGACCGATAGACCCAACATTCTGCTGCTCATGACCGACCAGCACAGCAAGTATCATTTAGGCTGCTATGGAGATGAGCTAGTTCGGACGCCGAACCTCGATCGTCTGGCAAACGAAGGGATGCGCTTCGACAATACTTACTGCGCGTCGCCTGTGTGTGTACCAAGTCGTATGTCGTTCATGACCTCGCGACGTCCGTCGGCCAACCGGGTATGGAACAACAACCACGTGCTAAGATCCGACATCCCAACCTGGGCACACGCACTCGGGATCGCGGGATACGAGACCGCCCTGATCGGTCGGATGCACTTCGTGGGAACAGACCACCGACACGGGTTCGAGAAACGTCCAATCGGCGAGTACAGCGCCCATCATCCGGGTGCGAGTCGACAGGGCGGCCCCCATCTCGTCAAGCTAGCCGGAACATCGGGCCAAACCCGTCGTGCCGTCGAAGTCGCGGGTCGGGGGCGTACGTCCTATCAAGCCTTCGACGACATGATCGCCGAGAAGACCTGCGAATACCTTAGGGAGAAAAGCGAGTCGTCGCGGGACCGCCCGTTCGCGGCCGTGGCTGGCTTTGTCCTTCCCCACTGCCCGTTTGCCGCACCGAACGACCTGTTCGACTACTACTACGACAAGGTCGACGTGCCACAGCCTACGGATACGGAGCGGGCATCCGCCCCTCCCGCGATCCGCAAGTTCAAGCAGCTTCGCGGTCTTTACCCGCCCCTAGACGAAGAGCGGATCCGTGTAGCACGTGCAGCCTATTTCGGTCTATGCGAGTACTTCGACACGCTTGCGGGCCAGGTCCTCAACACACTCGACCAGGCCGGATTGGCCGAAAACACACTGGTTATCTACTGCAGCGATCATGGTGAGATGGCCGGCGAGCACGGATGCTGGTGGAAGAGCAACTACTACGAGGGGTCTGTCGGTGTTCCGATGATCGCCCGAATGCCAGGCAGAATAGCCGAGGGATCCACGAACCCGGTCATATGCAACCTCATGGACATCGGCCCAACCTTCTGCGAGATTTCCGACGCCGAGCCCCTTCACGATCTAGATGGCCTGTCACTCTGCGGAGAGATGACCGGATCAGCGCCCCTGGACCGAGACGAGACCTTCAGCGAACACGTCGGACAGGAAGGCATCCCGTCCAGGATGATCCGCACGGGAGACTGGAAATATTACGAGTATCACGACAACACGCCGCCCGTACTCTACAACCTCGCCGCCGATCCGAATGAACTCTTCGATCTGGGTNCCAATAGTGCCTACGAGTCCATTCGACTTGACCTCTCGGAACGACTCCACAACCGCTGGGATCCTCCGGGCGTCCTAGATCAGATCTCGCGGATGGATCAGGATCTCAGAATTATAGAGGGATGGGGGCGAGCCACCGAACCAAGGCATCCGGACACCCTCCCCATACCTGAAGACGCAGAAGACGTCGAGCTACTTTAGCCAAGTTCAATATCAGCCCCCCTCTACCCGGTCTGATTATCGACAGCGATGACCTGATGGCACGTCTTCAGGACGACACAGATCTCCTCGCTGAGATCATCAGCATATTCGAAGAAGGGCTACCGGAGCACCTTCAGACACAGGAGAAGACGGCTGACCACCGGGAACACCGAACAGATCCGGGAAACTTGCGCGTCAGCTGATCCTCCGATACGCAAGAGACGATCGCAGTGTCCGCAGATCCCGGGATTAACTCGAACGAACAATTCAGGTCAAATTCGCATACTGGAAAGCGATCCGCCGACATGAGGATCGTGACGACTAAAGATTCCGAGTCGCGGGGCCGATCCCATCCATACGATGCTCACGCTTCTCAAACTGCTCCTGCTTGTGTCAACCCTGTTCGCACAGAGATATCTGCCGGAGACGAACATATTCCAGTCCCCTGCGCTAATTCTGATCGATACGCAGGTTGAGTCCCCTGCCGTCTACGACGGATCCAGTTCTGCTCGTATGATCCAGCAGGGTGAGACCTTCCAGATCCAGATCTTTGCACCGGCAGCAGCCAGGAAGAGCATCTACGAATATAGCTTCGGTGTCGTCCGATCACCCGGAAGACCCATCCCGCTGAAGATCACGTCAGCTCGAGACTGGCAGGACCGCGAGTTGATGAGCGGGAAGCCAAACCACACGCTCATCTTCAGCGGCACCCAGTTCAGGTTCGCTGTGCTCCCAAAGACAGGTCACGTCATGACACTGACCTTCACGGCGACGGAGAACTTGACCGATCGCCAACCANTGGACGTCATCCTGACGCTCACCACGGTGTCCGACCCGCCTCGCCGAGTTAACCAGATGATAGCCCGCCAGCTCCTGACCTGGTCATAAAAAAGTCCCCCGAGTCAAAGCTCGGGGGACTTCACATTAGTGGAGTGCGCCACCATCCTGGTCAGCACCCTCCCCCCAAAAAAGTGGTGAATCACGTCACCTATTGTATCGACATGATCGGGGATTCCTGTAGTCTATTCGCATCAATCAGCTGGTTCGGGTGGCTCCCAATCATTCGAAGGCAGCTGCTTTGCGAGATCTTCTTGACGAAGCAGAAAACCCACGCTGATTTCTTGACATCACACACCCCGAATAGTATACATTTGTGCACTTCTTCAATGTCTGTAAAAGTACCGGTTCTCGTCCCCCTTACGTGACCGGCTTTTGCCCACAACCCCTCTCTGCCTTTACGGCTCCCTGCTCCTTGCTCTCTGCCCTCTGCGGGTGGCGACAGGGAAGGCGACATGATTCCCCTACACTGTCATTCGACCTTCTCTTTTCACGCGGGTGTCTGTACACCTCGGGAGATNGTCGCGCACACAAAGGCACAGGGCCTTCGCTCTGTCGCTCTGACCGACACTGACCGGGTCAGCGGTCTGATCCTGTTCTACCGAGCGTGTCAAGATGCCGGCATCGACCCGATTCTCGGAGTCGAGTTGACCGACCCGGGGTCACAGAGAAACAGACATCCACCTGGGTTTCCTGGCAGTGATGGAGGCCATCTCGTCCTCCTCGCCAAAAATGCGACAGGATACGGCGACCTCTGTGAAATCACCACGCAGCGACACTGTGACCCGGCCTTCTCAATCGCAGAAACATTCAGCAAGCCTTGGCCGAACCTTTTCATCCTCACTGGATTCCCCGATCTGATCGAGCTGATCGTCCGGACACCCAACCGGGAGAACCTGTATGGCGAGCTCGTCAACAACAGCGCGATCACTCGCCGACGCAGCCGTGCTCTCGTCGCCAAAGCCGAGTCGCTCGGTCTCCCCCTCGTCGCCACCAACAACAGCTTCTTTCTCCACCCCGACGACTGGGACACACACAAGACGCTCACAGCGATCGGACTCGTCTCGACCCTGTCCCGCCTCAAACCGAACGAGTATACGTCGCGCAACGGCTACCTCCGGACGACCGACGAGATGGAGCGACTCTTCCCGAACAACCCCGAGGCACTCCGGAACACCGAACTGATCGCCGACCTCTGCCAGATCGATCTCGAACTCGGGAAATGGATTCTTCCACGGATCGAAGTGCCTCAGGGGCACACACCCGACTCCTACCTCTCCCAAGTCGCGGGTGACGGGCTCTTCGACAACTACGCCGGCACACCCGAGTATGATCGGGCAAAAAAGGTCCAGAACATGGAACTCGAGGTCATCCAGAAGCTCGGTTACTCATCATACTTCCTGATGGTCATGCAGGTCCGGAACTGGGCCAACGAGCGATTCAGACGCACCTACCGACACCCAAAGGACTGCACAATCCTGCGTGGCAGTGCAGCCAACTCGATCACCTTCTACAACATCGGTGCGAGCGATCTCGACCCGATACGATACGACCTCTACTTCCAGCGGTTCCTGAACGAGGATCGTGCCTCGCCTCCCGATGCGGACCTCGACTTCGGCTGGGACGAGCGGGACGAGATCCTCCAGCACGTCTTCAATCGCTGGGGTCGCGAGCGTGTCGCGCTCACGTGCACGACCAACCATTTTCGCGACCGAGCCGCCTTCCGCGAGACGGCCAAGGTCATGGGCTACACGGAAGAAGAACTATCCGAAATCCAGAAGAGCCTAAAAACGAAGACGTGCCGCGTCCACGACGACGAGCTCGAACGCATCATAACAATCGCTACTAAGATCAAGGGCAAACCGCGCTTTCTCGGCCAGCATCCCGGGGGATTACTGATCACGAACGACCCGATCTGCCGTCACGTGGCGTGCGAGTATTCGGGTGGAGAGAAGAACCGGCTGATCACGCAGATCGACATGCACAATGGGCTCGACGACCTCGGACTCGTCAAGTTCGACCTGCTCGGGAACGGGTCTCTCTCGGTCCTGCGGGACACACTCGACCAAATCGAAGAGCAGAACTACCCGGACCCGGAAGTGTGGGATCTTGAGAAATGCTACCACGACGAACGCGTGCTCGATATCGTCCGGAAGGGCCGCACCAAGGGCATCTTCTACATCGAGAGCCCGGCTCAGACACGCCTGAACAAGAAATCCCAGGTCGAATCGTTCGAAGAACTTGCGATCACCTCAAGCCTCATACGCCCAGCCGGTGCGTCGTATACGGCCACGTTCATCGAACGCCATCGCAAGATGAAAGCGGGCATCGTCGACTGGGAGTATCTCCATCCCTCACTCGAACCGATCCTGCAGGATTCCCACGATATCTGCGCCTTCCAGGAAGACGTCACCAAAATCTGTCACCAAGTCGCAGGGCTCAGCTTCAAGAAGGCGGACAAGATCCGAAAAATGATGAACAGCCTGCACGAGGGTGAGCAGAGTGAGGCCGTGATCCAAAAAACGGCTGAAGAGTTCTTGCAGGGCTGCATGGAGCACAGCGGACTCACACGGGAACAGGCCGTCGAGCTCTGGACACGTGTCAGCTCGTTCACCGGGTTCAGCTTCTGCAAGTCACACAGCGCAAGCTACGCGCAGCTCTCGTTCCAGTGCTCCTACCTGAAGGCGTATTACCCGGCACAGTTCATCGCATCGGTCATCAGCAACGAGCACGGCTTCTACACGAAGGAGGTATACCTCAACGAAGCGCGCCGTTGGGGAATCTCGATCCTGCCGATGAACATCAACGCCTCACGCGACAAATATTGGGGCAAACACAGCTGGATCCGTCCCGGCATGATGCAAGTCCGAAACCTCACGCAGAAGAGTCTGGCCAACCTGCTACACGAGCGACGCGAGAACGGTGATTTCAGGAACCTCGTCGACTTCATCGAACGAGTCGACATCGGCCGGAAGGAGATCGAAAAACTCATCCTTGTCGGAGCTTTCGACGGATACGGTATGACACAGCCCGAAATGCTCTACCAGCTCGACGGCATCTACGGACGTCTGCGACCCAGCGAGCCGACGCTTTTCCAGACGAATTTCGGGCCTGACAACGCCTCAATGATGGACGAGCATCCAGGCCTCGACAACTACACGCTCGCCGAGCGCTGCTTTAACGAGCTCCACCTGCTCGGCTTCATGCTCTCCGGAAACATCCTAGAGATTCTGGATCTGCATCCGGCGGCAAAGAACGCGGTTCCGGCAAGCCGTATATCCGACTACCAGGGCCAGCGGATCAAGGTCTTCGGTTGGCCTGTCACCCGACGTGTTCACCACGTCGAACACAGCGGTCAGCCGATGCTGTTCATCACACTCGAAGACAAAACGGAGGTCATAGACGTCATGCTCTGGCCAGACGTTTACAACCGCTTTGCCGACGTTATGGCCGAACCCGGGCCGTTCGAAATGTGGGGTATTGTTTCAGAGGAATGGGACACCCACACGGTCGAAGCGGACATGATAAAGGCCGTCTCCTGGTCACCCAACATGGTGGACTTGGAACTGGCCTCGAAGCGCCTGGAGTGCTCGTTCGCAAGCTTTGAGCCTTACTCGGATATCGTAGCGGCATGATTGCAGGAGCCGTCCCTAAGACGGCGACACAGATTTATAGGGCTCAGGAGAAGAGCGGAAGCCCCTTGCACTCACTCCACAAAAAACCCACCGCCTTTCTTGGTGGCCTTGGTGTTAGTCATCTCTATATCTGCAACCCAGTTTGACACTTGACCCTGCAATGTTCCTCGCCATCGACCACGATCACTTCTCCGCGCAGGCCCTGTCGGCCTACGACCCGACGCTCCGGGGGCACGCCTTTGTCGTCGTCCGTCAGAGTACGGACAGCCACAAGTGTACTGTCCAGGCGTGTTCATCGAAGGCGCAACATCTCGGGATTCGACGAGGCCAGCCGGTACAGATGGTGCTCCAGAAGCACCCTCGAGTTGAAATCGTCACGCGGGACGATCTGATCGAGGAAACAGCACGCGAGGAACTGGGCTGGATCGCCGAGCACTATACACCGGAGTTCGACGTCACCGAATTCGGACGATGCCTGCTCAACCTCTCCGGAACACCAGTCGCGGAGAACGATGTCGAGAATGTGGCTGGCCGGATCCGGGACGACATCTCGACCAAGATCGGGCTGTGTGACAACGCCATCGGGATCGCGTCATCCCGACTGATCGCCAGCATGCTCGCAAAGCTCGCTCGACCGTGCGACACCCGTGTCTGCATCCCCGGATCGGAGTCTGAAACGTTGGCTGCCTTGGGGGCTGACATGCTGCCGGGTGTGTCGGGACAGGTAAGGGAGCGAATCCGTCAGTATGGGATCAAGCGGATTGGGCAGATCCAGCATCTCGGGAAGAATGCGCTGATCGCGAGGCTCGGTGGTGAAGGAGAGCGGCTGTTCAGCCTGTCGATCGGTGTCGATGCAAAGCAGAAAATCGAGAAGAAGAAAACAATCGAGGCCGAGACGATCCTCGACAGAGATATCAATAACGAGAAGGTACTGCGGCAGCACGTCCGGTATACGGCTGACAAACTCGCGCACGAACTGACACGTGCATCGGTTTGGGCATCCCGTGTCACCTTCATCCTCACGTATACGGACAATCGCCGGACGCAGAAAACGTCAGTCTTCACGTCTCCGACGAACGAGTGGGATGCGATCACCGACAGGGCACTGGGCCTGTTCGGCGACTTGTATCAGAGACGCGTCGCCATCAAATCGATCCGGCTCGTCGTGCGTCAACTGCATCAGGACACCAACCAGATCGACCTGTTCGAGTCGGCGCAAAAGAAACGACAGCGCACGATCGGTCACGTCATGACAAAAATCAGAGACCGGCTCGGCTTCGATGCCGTAATGCCCGCAGCTAACTACGTCTCCACGGAACCTTCGGCACAAACTTCCGAATCGCCTCCCGCCGAACTAATCGATCATCTCGACCTGTTCGACGAAGGACACGGCTATCAGCGCTGACCGTAAAACCGGACAGAAGCGACGAACCACATCGAACAGGAACACCAAACGTCATAGCCACCGTTCAGAAAAGGACAAGACCGATCGGGAACGAAAGAACGGGCGACAATCTCTCGTTCCCCGCTCCCCTCCTCAAAAATGCAACAACTCACACTGACATCGATCCCAAAACCCAAATTCGCGAACTGGGCTCCTTTCCCTATCCCGATCGACATCTCTCGTTCGGGATACCTTGTGGGCACATCGGGCTACCACTTCGACGACTGGATCGGAAGATTCAACCCGCCCAAGGCGACGAAGAGACAGATGGCAGATCTCTCGGAGTCCCAGAGGCAGGATCACGATCGGCTCCGGTTCTACCAGAAATATTTTGCCTTTGTCGAGATCAACAACACGTTCTACCGAGAACCGTTGATCGGAAATTTTCTCGACATCGAGAGACGCAGCAAACCCTCGATGCAATACGCCGTCAAAATGCACCGTTCGATCTCACACACGAAGACGTGGGATCCCGAAAACGGCAAAGCACTCGTTCGCGATCACGTCACGGCTGTGAGTCCACTGGTCGAAACAGGACGATTCTACAGCTTCCTGATTCAGCTCGAGGACAGGGTCGTCAGGAGCCAGAAGCGTCTGGACTACCTGCTCGCTGTCGGGTCAGAGGCCGTACGAGAGGGACTGGATGTTCATGTCGAGTTCAGACACGTCTCGTGGCACGAGATGCACCCGATCCAAGCACTCAAGGACAGCGGGATCGGGATCTGCAACACGGAGATTCCGCCGATTCGGCACGCATTCCCGTTAAAAACCTATGCCACGACGGACAAGGGATACGCCCGATACAGCGGACGAAACCTCGCCTCTTGGTATCCTAACCACGAACAGAAGACCTCACGCGAGCGGACGGTTGCGCGCAACGCCCGGTATGACTACCTGTATTCCGAGGATGAGGTCCGTGAGCGAACAGCGGCGCAGTTGGAACTGGGACTCAAGGTCAGCTCGGTGGCAATCGCGTGGAACAACCACTACAACACGAAAGCCGTCCAGAACGCCCTATTCAACATCCGGCTGCTCCAGAAACAGTTCGGATGTCTCTCGAAAACAGAAAGGCGAATACCATCGAATGATAGGACCGCATAGGAAAGGCCCGGATCACGCGTTTGCGCAACCCGGGCCTCCGTAAGTTTATGCTGCAATCAGCTCAGCTTGCCCATCTTCTTCATCAGGTCGATGATCTGACTCGCTGCCTCCTCGGGCGTACACTCTGAAGTCTTGATCACGAGTTCCGGATTCTCCGGTGACTCATAAGGGTCCGAGACACCCGTGAAGTTCGGTATCTCTCCGGTGCGCGCTTTCGCATACAGACCCTTCGGGTCTCTCGCTTCGCAAACCTCAACGGACGTGTCGATAAACACTTCTGCAAAGTCGCCGTCGGCCATCAACTCGCGGACCGCGTCCCGATCGGCTCGATAGGGGCTCACGAAGCTCGTAAAGGTGATCACACCGGCATCCGTAAACAGCTTACCGACCTCCCCAATCCTCCGGATGTTCTCTGCGCGATCCTCTGCCGAGAATCCCAGGTTCTTGTTCAACCCGTGCCGAACGTTGTCTCCATCGAGTACGTAGGCAAGGCGGTCCTGCTCAACGAGAATGTGTTCCGCCGTGAACGCGATCGTACTCTTACCCGAACTCGGAAGACCTGTCAGCCAGATCATACACCCCTGCTGGTTCAGCAGGCTCTCTCTTTTGTCTCGACTGACGTGTCCCTCGTGCCAAACGACGTTCGTTGCCTTCACTTCAGCCAAAATGTCCTCCTTACAACCAGAAAAGGAAATCCGGGCTCAACACGCGTCGACCGCCCGGATCGACTGTAGCTACGGGCCAAGGGCCCGCAAACGGACAGGCCTTAAAGCTATCCATTTCCATTGCCCGTCGCAATGGATACATCTTGAATCTCCGGCTAGACCAGGCCAAAAAGACGCTCAAGAACCATCTCAGGCAGAGCCTGTAAGTAATCAGAAGCAGGGACACAGCGACAACGAAGGGGATCAGGGTTTGTGTAGCGATCGAATTACGGCCGGCCCGATCGAACTCCATGCTTGCCACATCCTGACCGAAAGCCGACTTTTTCGTCTTCGGCCAAAACGCAGGAGGAATGTGGTGAAGTACAAGATCGGGCTTCTGCCCGGAGACGGGATCGGACCGGAGATCGCGCTCGAAGCGAAGAAGGTCCTAGCGGCGGTTGAGACAGATGTGGAGTTCGAGTGGCTGGAAGCGCCGCTTGGCGGGCAGGCATACTTCGACACGGGCAAGGCCTTCCCCGAGGAGACACAAGCCGTATGCGACCAGTCGGACGCGATCCTGAAAGGACCGATCGGACTGAGTCTGGACGAGGCGAAAAAGATCCCTGTAGAGGAACAGCCTGAGCGTGGCGCACTCCTCCCGCTGCGGGCGAGATACGACACGTTCGCCAACTTCCGCCCTGTCTACCTGCCGAAGGAGCTCGTCCACTTCTCACCGCTCAAACCCGAGATCACCGGGGACGGAATCGATATCCTTATGATCCGGGAACTTGTCGGCGGCCTCTACTTCGGAGCAAAGGACCAAGGGACGAACGAGGCCGGCCACCGATATGTCCGTGAAACGCTCGAATACGATGAGCAGCAGATTTCTCGAATCCTGCACGTCGCCTTCGGGGAGGCCCGAAAGCGAAAGGGAGTCCTTCACAACGTTCACAAGAGTAATGTCCTGATTTCAAGCGTCCTGTGGAATCAGGTTCTGGACGAGGTGGCCGAGGATTACGCGGATGTGACCGTCGAGCACGTGATCGTCGACGCGGCAGCGGCTGCTCTGTGCCTGGACCCGCGACAATTCGACGTGATGGTCATGGAAAACATGATGGGTGACATCCTTAGCGATCAAGCCGGAGGCATTCTGGGATCTCTCGGGTTGATGCCCTCGGCCTGCGTCGGGCCAAGGAAAGCTTACTACGAGCCGGCGCACGGATCCGCTCCGGACATAGCGGGTCAAGGCATCGCAAACCCCTACTCCATGATCGGCAGCGTAGCCATGATGCTCGAAACGAGCTTTGGGATGCACGAAGAGGCGAGAACGATCTGGTCCGCGCTCACGCAGGTGTTTGCGGACGGGTATGCGACGCAGGACCTCGCTCGGGAAGGTATGGAGCCCCTCGACACGGCCACATTCGGCGACGAAGTCGCGAAGCGTCTTCATCGATAGGGTATAGTACGGACAAAGGGGCTGCGACAGATGTCGCAGCCCCTTTGTCCGTACTATATTGTGTACAATCAATCCGACACGCGATTGGCCTCGATGTAGTCCCAGTCGAATTCCATCCCAAGTCCCGGTAGTGTGGGAAGGATTACGTTCCCGGCCCCATCCATAGGATCACAGATCGCTTTCAGATACGGGGCCGGCTGATCGTAATCCAAGTCGGGCCGCAGCAACCCCCGCTCGAAATACTCGCACGTGGATTCCGGTGTCGCTCCAAGAACATGGCTATTTGTGAATCCTCCCCCGTGCATCTCACATTGGATTCCATAGGCCTGACAGAGCATCGCGTGCTTGTGGCTTCCCGTAATGCCTCCGTAGTGCACGTCGATCCGACTCATGTCCGAACCCTTCTGGAGCACCCATTCGGCCCGAGAGAACGGACCGCCAGATGCGTGCTCGGGCGAACAGATAGCGATATCCACAGACTCAGCCAGCCGTCGATAGGCCTCCGGACGGGTCTCTATCATCGGGTGTTCGAGCCAGTAGAAATCCAGCTTCTCGAGCTCGCGGGCAACCCAGATCGACTCCTCCAAAGTGTAGACCCCGAAGGGATCCAGCATCAGCACCATTTCTGGCCCGACAGCTTCTCGTACGGCTCGGCAAACCTCCACATCCTCTTTGGGGAACCCTGGCAACTGCGGGGCGTGTTCCCACGTCCTGGGGTTGAAGTAGATGTAGGCATGAACCTTGTAGGCCGTGTATCCGAGCGCTTTCATCTCCAGCGCGTGTCGCGCGTAGTCTTCGGGCTTGCCCATGTTCGGCCAGGTACTCGCATACGCCTTAACCTTATCCCTGCAGCCACCCAGACACTTGTGAACGGGAAGCCCGACATGGCGGCCATATAGGTCCCACAACGCACAGTCTATGTGTCCTGCCAGTCCCTCGGAGAAACCCGGATGCTGGTCCATCCAGTGCCATAGTTTCTCGCGGTCGAACGGATTTTCACCCACGAGAAGGGGTTTCACGACACGCTCTATCGTCGCGGGATCACCTCCAGTATTGTAGCCAACGCCTCCGTCATCCGAAAGGATCCGGGTCAGAGACGTTGTCACATCGCGCTCAGAACCCCAGTAGTAATATCCGTACCGCGTTGGATGGTTCCGTGTCCGTGTCCGAAACTGGATCACCTCGATATCGACGATTTTCAAAGCCGTCTCCTCATCCTGCTCAGCAGCGTAGCCCTGACTCTACGTTGATCGCAATATAACTCGCACCGCGTCAGGCCGACGCCTTCTCGTATCTGGACCGTGCGGCCCTCCCGCGTTCACGAATCTCTACAAGAAACGCATCGATCAACTCAGGGGGCATTCCGAAATTCATGACGTGCACACCAGCAGCCCCATTCTCGGTAACTCCCTCGGCAATACCAAAGGCCCATTCCAGCGCGTTCTGCTGGTGGTCCTTGTTGTCCATCACGGCGTGAAGGGATGGGTCCACGTAGACACCCGGCAGCCGGCACAACACTTCGAACATCCTCTGGCTTCCGACAAGCGGGATCGACGGAATCGTCAACCGGGCTTCGGCTTCCCTTCCCTCTCTGAGACCTTCATACCATCTGGCGAACGTATCGACGTTCGTAACGGCCTGTGTCTGGCTGAACCGAGCACCCGCATGTCGTTTGTTATGCAACCGTCGAAGGCTCACCTCTATCGGTGTCGAGAAGGGATTCGATGCACAGCCGATGAACGGGACGACACCCAACCTCTGTTGATAGTCCCGAAGCCTCCGGTTGACAGCGTGGATCATCTGCAAGCTGTCCATCGGGAACCACGTCTTCTGGCTCACCCCGCGCTCGACATTAGGTAACCAGTCTCCAGTCAGCAGCAGGAAATTCCTATACCCCATATCCAGCGCCGACTCGATCTCTCTCAGCAGGTCGGGCTCGTCGTGATCTCGCCCGCAGAACTGAATCACGGACTCAACCCCGTGCGCCCTCACGACCTTTGCCGTCTCGGTCGAGTGCAGAGACGGGACACCACCCGCGTTGGTCGTCGTGTTCACCGCATCCACGTGATCAGCCACGCGACGCATGATCCGCTCTACACGTCGCAGCCCGTCCTCTGTGCGTGGAGACGCTATCTCCAGCGTCACGACGAACTCCTCACCATACATCTTCTCGGAGAGGCTGGAGGATGCCGGTATATCCCCCAAATCAACCACGTCCTGCGGCAGGCGTGTCTTTCGGTCTTTCCCGTTGACCAGGTTGACATAGCTGGCCGTGTTGTAAAGTTCTTTTTGAGGCGACAGGTGAAGCGTTTCAAACGACGGCTTCTTGCGCTGATCGATCTCCGTCCAGACACACGTTTTCTCAGGCAGGACTTCACACTTCCCTTCGAGCGTCCCCCCGCAGGGCCCGTTTCTCAATCCCTTCGGACAGTTCATTGGACAGACCATGGCCGTATGAGACAGCACACACTGCCCGCAAGACTGACAGTCGAAAAGCTTCTCTTTGATCCATTTTTCGATTTCGTAGATCAAATCAGGAACCTCAAAAACACGGATACAATAAAGATAGGTTTAAGCATCGGTCACCCCGAATAAGTGCGGCAGCGGGTGTATCGAGGGGCCAGCCTATCGAAACGGAAATGACCTAGCCCACCGGCCTTTCTGTCCGGATCACCGCACGAACCTCAGTCTGCACGTGCCGCTCAACCACCGGCTTGTCCGTACCTCCGTTCTCCTCACCCCAGACGACGGTCACCTCTGCCCCGTCCACAGCCTCCGTTTCATCAATCATGGCTAGCGAAAACCAGGCCCTGACGTTCGAGGTGTAACAGTTGTAAGTAGAGAGCCCGATGAGCTTCCCGTCTTTCAGGACAGAATCGAAAGGGCAGGCAGAATACTGTGAACCGGGTGCCTCGAGATACTTGAAGCGATCTCCGGTGCCAAGCACGCTCCGCATGATTCGCACGATGTCGTCATCGTTCCAAACTAGCCATACCTTTTCACGATGTGACTGCGATGCCTTCTCCTCTAGCGCTGCGCGGCCGACAAAGTCGTGATCGAACTTCACGTGCATACCGTAGCCGAGATCCCAAGGTGTCTGGTAGTAGTCCTCAACGTTGTCCGATTTGAAGCTGCCACCGAGTGACAGGCTGCCTTCGAAACCATCCGCTGCAAGCCATTCTCTGTAACCCTGCATCGACTCCGTATACAGTGCAGGCATCGGCGACGGAATCCAGCCCGATTCAGGCGAAACGGTCGAATACGCTCGGGCCCCCACTTCGCGCAACCCGTGCGCCTTTCCGGCTTCCGTCAGTGCCTCTCGGACCTTCTCACCGTGTTCGGCAGCGCCAAAGATCTCCAGCCCCTGCGTCCGGGCCATACCGTGACCCAGCCCGTTCACTTCGCAACCCGCGATCGAGAACTGCCCGACGTGGAAGAACTTGATTCTGGGGAGCGATCCGTCTGCCGCCTCGGCGATGATTGCCATCGCATTAGGACCCTGGATCTGATAGCGGAAGATCTTGCGTTGTCCACCCTCGACCGACCGGATGTCGCGTCTCACCGTGACATCGTAGTCGTCGGTCTCTGCGTGGTATGCGACCCAGTTCGGCACGGATGGCCGGCCACTGATGTTCACCTTGTTCTCTTCAAGCCCGAAGAGAATCGCGTCTCCGATCACATACCCCTCTTCATTGCAGCACACGATCTGCTTTGCCCGGTTCGGACCGAAGTTCTTGAAGCTGTTGACCGCCAGCCTTTCAAGCAGCGTTCGGACGTCCGGCCCTTCAAAGTAGATGTCCGTCATGTGTTTCGACAGATCGAACAACACGGCCGACGTGAACCACGCCTCCTGTTCGTCTGCCCAGTTACTAAACTCAGGCGCAATCGGGAAGATGTAGGGCCCGGTCTGTGCATTTCGCATCATCTCGACCGGGTTCGCCCAGCCTTTCAGCTTCTGTTCTAAAGACTCTTCCATACTTCTCTCTCCGTGTCGTTTTGTTGTGGCGTGTACGGTGAGCAATGTCCGATTCCCCAGTTCGATTCGCGCGCCGATGGATATCCTCCGCCGTCTTCGTTCGCCCATCGCGGCGCGCCACCTCCCCACTTCCTATCACTTAGGGTAGCCCACCCGAGCGGAGTCGAGGCATATCTTCCGTGGCTACTCTCTTCGCTGAAGGTCTCTTCTAATCGAAGATCACGGTCCGGTTAGCGCTCACGAAGACGCGTTCTTCCAACACGAGGTTCAATGCCTTTGCCAGTACAGTCTTCTCGACGTCACGGCCAGCCTGGGCCATGTCCGCAGCGGAATGGGTGTGATCCACGGGGATCACGCTCTGGGCGATGATCGGCCCTTCATCCAGATCGTCCGTCACGAAATGCGCCGTCGCGCCGATGATCTTCACACCACGCTGGAAGGCCTGGCCGTAAGGGTTCGCTCCGACGAACGCAGGCAAGAAGGAGTGGTGGATGTTCACTATCCTTCTTGGAAAGCGAGAGACGAAAGCGCCGCTCAGGATCCGCATATATTTGGCCAGAACCAGAATGTCTGCTGGGTATTGCTCGACTGCCGCGAGCATCTGCGCCTCGTGTTCGTCTCGGTCGACGTCCTGATGCGGGACACAGTGGAACGGGACGTCGAACCGACTCACCAGGGATTCCAGGTCCGGACGATTACTGATGACCGCGTGTAAGCGCGCGTCGAACTCCCCCGCCGCCTGGCGCACTAGCAGGTCGCCAAGACAATGTGCTTCGCGAGTCGCAAGGATGACGATATCCTTAGGTCTCGACAGGCCAAGCTGAACGGATGCCTCGGGCGGCAGCTCAGCTTGGAGATCCGAGATCACTTTCTCGGGATCGCACTCACCTTCGAGCTCAGCACGCAGAAAGAACCGCGACCTCTTTTCATCAACGAACTCGCCGTTGGACACGATGTTCATCCCGTGTCCAAAGATCACGCCTGTAATCCCGTAGATCAGCCCCTTCGCATCGGGGCATTCGACGCGCAGGATATATCTGCTCTCTCTACCCATTCAGGCACCTGTTTGGAATTGCGCTATAGGTTTACAACATGAATAGAGTATCATTAACAGCACTAAACGTGTTTGCATATCGGGCAAATAAGAACTGGAGAATCGGGCTATGACCAAACACGCGGCACCGGTCGAAGTTACACTACCCGAAGATGGCATCCGTGTCGTCGAGAGCATCCACGAACCGACATTCATGATGAGGCTCAGGACCGACGCGTTCGACAAGCTCTTCCTGGTCGGCAGGGGATCGATCGAAATTGCCTCGTCATCGGCGAATCGGCTTCGGGCCACTGAGGGAAGCGCCGTCTTCGTACCCCGAGGGTTGGAGCATAAGATCGAAGATATCGAGGCATCTACGCTCTTTCTTCTCTGCTTTTCGGACGCCCTAGGGCAAGGCTTCGACGAATGGGAGTCCATTCGAGTTGAGCTTGGAGACGTGGTCAGAATGTGGTCCGACCCTCCACTGGAGTCGACTCTTCTTACCCTGTGGCGTCGACTTCTTGCGGAGCAGGAACGAAGCGACCTCGGCAGCCGGGCGCTCTTGAAGGCAGAGTCCTTGAAACTTCTTGTCCGACTTGCTCGGTCTGATGACAGCTCAACGGTTAGGCAAACCAGCCGCATCTCAGAGCTGGTATCAGAACTCGAGCGCACTTCATTCGAGCCCTGGACCATCGACAGGGCCGCAAGTTGGGCCGGTGTCTCGAGACGCCAGTTCACGAAAACTTTCAGGAGTGCCACAGGGCGCACTTTCGTCGAGCATCTAACCGGAGTTCGCCTGCAGCGTGCCAAGGAACTGCTTCGGTCGGGAGGATACACGATAGCGGGAGCTGCATATACCTGTGGGTTCGGTGACCTGGCTCACTTCTACCGTACATTCAAGCATTATGAGGGAAAGACGCCCTTGCAGTGGGCGGATGCGGCTAACGGGTCGAAGTAACAACCGATGTCAGTATTCATCCATATTTCTCTCGACATCGTCTGCTCCGACCCTTTAAATCGAGGCAGTTCGAGCGCGAAGTCATCTAAATACGCAAGGAGTATGTAATGCCCAACGATCCGCAGGACATCCCCGTATCCCAGGAGACCCTTGATCAGCTGATGGTTCCCAGCACGGCTACGCTGACGTCGATCCTGAATAATCACGGTCTCTGGAACACTTTTATGTACAACGTGGCGCCACTCAAGCCGGGAATGAAGATGGCCGGTCCTGCTTTCACGATGCGTTACATTCCGGCACGAGAAGACGTCGACCGGATTCCTGTCGACAACCTCGTCGACATCCAGCGTATCGCGATCGAACAGATCAGTGCTGGAGAGGTATTCGTGATCGACGCACGTGGCGACGACAGTGCGGGCACGATGGGTTCGATCCTCGCAACGCGTCTCCACGTTAGGGGGTGTCTGGGAATCGTGACAGATGGGGCATATAGGGACAGTCCAGCAATCGCTGACCTGGGCATCGCCGCATACGCTCGTTCGATGAATGCACGGACAAACAAGACGGTCCACAGCCCTGTCGATCTGCAACTACCTGTCGCTTGTGGAGGCGTGGCTGTTTACCCAGGCGATATCATCGTCGGAGATAGCGAGGGTGTCATCGTTGTGCCACGCCATCTCGCCTCAGAAATTGCGGAGCAATCGGCCGGAATGGAGCTACGCGAGGAATTTATCACAGAGAAGATCAAGGATGGTGCCAGCATCGTCGGCACATATCCGGCAGACGAGAACACCCTCATAGAATTCGAAGCGTGGAAGAAAGTAAAGAAAAAGTAGGCGGTTCACCCGACAGCCTTGAGCGCTACCTCCTAACATTGAAGGTAGTCAACTGGAGGTTCCGTTGGTGGCTAGTCGAGAGATCATGGAATACCAGCATTTTGGACCCTTTGTGGTCGTTTCGGTGACTCTAATCACCGAAACAAAGAGGTTTTTTGCGTAACGTTTTTTAGATGAACGTCTATATTGAACGGCGGCAAATCTTTAAGAATTCAGCTTAGAGACCGCCATAAATCCCAGAAACCGGTCTAGCTTCGACAAATTGTGTTCTCCATGCATCCTTAACTGAAGTGTGAGAGAAAAAAGGGAAAATTATGTTTAAGTTCGCAAAAAGTTTGGGGGGTTGTGTTGCAATTACAGGCATCTGTGTTGCCTTCCTCCAGACTGCAGCTGCTCAAACGCCGCCGCCTCCAGGTCCTTCACAGCCACCTCCAGGTCCGACACAGCCCGGAGATTTGAATGGTGATGGTGCCGTTAACGATGCAGATGCCACGATTTGGTTTGGTGATCCGGCGGCGTTCGATGCAAATGGCGACGGGAGGATCGATCGGAATGATTTTGACATAGCCTTTGGATTGGCTCCACCGCCACCGCCTCCCGGTCAGACAGATCCGGATGGACCTGATAGTTTGCCCATCTCAGGAACATTTATTAACGGGCTTTTTGATCTTTTAGTAGCAGGCCCTGACGGCGAAACCGTACGAATAACCGGAAAACTATCTGAAGACGGTTTAGAAGCCATCCTGACAGCCCAATATGACGGTGAACGAGCCGATTTTGTCGTAAGGAGGAGAGACGCCGGCTCAGGGCCAGACGGCGAGTGGCGAGGGCGAGACCCGTTTGGCGATCCCGACGAGGAAATCATCGTAAAACTCGCACAATCTGGGGACAATATCAGCGGAGATATATTCTTCTTTGGCCCAGGAGAACTCACTCCTGTATCTGGTCCTACCGACCCTCCTCCAGGCTCGACAGATCCAAATCCCGCAGCCGAAGGTCCCGTTGAGTCGGTGGACATAGAGGGTCGGACCTTCACGGTGACGCTGCCTGACGGTGGTGTGCGTCTGGTACGTGTAGGCGACATCCCCATCGAAGTCATCATCCACGGTCCTCCCGGACCCGAAGGCGAGCCTTCTTCCGAGGAGCGCCGTCCCGGGGGTATGGAGGACATCCAGCCTCAACAGTTCGTCGTGGTCTTTGGTGAGATCCTGGACAACGGTGAAGTGGAGGCTCGGAAGATCGAGGTGTTCCACGGCTCCGACGACCATC
>PAXL01000046.1 GCA_002714465.1 Gemmatimonadota bacterium
TTGTGCTCGAAGCGAGAGGGTTGCCCCCAAATGTTAGAGATGATACCAAGTTGATGTGTGTTTGCCAGTAAATGGATCGCAGACCGGTGCGAATTGGATATGGTCCGATTTCATGTTCAGCTATGACGTCGTCTATATAGTCGGCCTCGGCACTCGGAAACGACGGATCTTGAGTTTTGANCACATCCTTGACGGTCGGGAAGTCATCGTCCCAATAACGGTCGCGGTATGCTTTTAAGAGAGTCGAGTAGACATGCTCGACCGCGTCCCTGATTTGAGTTGGTGAGAGAGCTGTGCCACCGACTCTCCGATATGTATCCGCGTAGTCCTCCTGCGGACCAAAGCGATCATTCTCGAACATGAACGTCTTGCCCTGGTCGAGAAGGATGACGTCATATGCGTCGATGAATCGCATCCTGCCTATATCCCGATCTGGACAGCACTATTACAAGATGCGCTTTCAATCGCGCCGAAGACCATGGCCAGGCTNTTGATGTTGTCCGTGTGCGTTGTCTCTGGCTCNCCGCCATTCTGAACGCAATCGATGAAATCGAGTATGAGGCCCTCGTGCCCACCTATTCTATCGGATGGATCGGGCCCGAAGACGTCTAGGTCCTCACAATCAGACCTGAATTCCCCGGTCTTCACGACTCGCTCGCCGACGAACCCGTCACTTCCGTCCCAGGTGATCGTGCCCCTCTGGCCGATTATGCGCCAGTCGCACTCCCAGGTAGTGTTGAGCCCTTCGGAGCACCATGATCCCCTGTAGGTGTATATGATGCCGTTGGACATCTCGAATACCGCGATCGCAGAGGCGTGGTGATCGTACCAGGATCCTTCCGGGTTCCACTCCTTGCAGTAGACAGACACCGGATCCGCCCCCGTGATCAGTCTGGCTGCGTCGAACGTGTGGATGGCCATGTCGAGCANCAGGACGTGTTTCATTCTGTCTCGGAAACCGCCGAAGTGGGCACCGATGTAGAAGTCACAGTTCACGGTTGTCAGGTCACCTATAGTGTCTTCACGGAGGGTTCGTGACAAACGGCGGATGTTTGGGTCGTAGCGCCGGTTCTGNATGATCGAATAGACCTTTCCTGAGTTCACCGCTGCGGCTGAGGCNCTTCTCGCGTTCTCCATCGAATCAGCCATCGGCTTCTCGCTCATCACGTGACAGCCCTGCGAGAAAGCCTCAATAGCGACATCCGTGTGCGCTTCTGGGATGGTACAGTCGAAGACGGCATCAGGGGCTAGTTCGTCGAGCGCTTTGGCCAAATCTGTCCCGACATACGCGCTGTCGGAGGTGTAATCTTGTGACCTTGCTCGAGCCGCCTCTGCGCTGATATCGACGAAACCGACCAGGTCGATCTGATCCGAGCATTTGCTGACTTGGGTCCAGCGGCGGCTCATGCCGCCACATCCAATAAGTATGGTGCGAACGGGTGATGCCATGGCTATCCCTGCGGTATGGTGTGCGTGTTCGGCCAGACCAGCAGCTGATCTGAGTCGAAGGAAGGAAGAATCGTGTCTCCGGGTGCGTGGTTCTCGGATCGGTCGGTCAGAATATGTAGATGTGTGCCAGCAATGTCGACGAGCAGAATCCGTGCGGGTCCGATTTCCTCTACAACTCGGACNGTACCGGNTGTCTCTCCGCCNTGTGTACTAATGTTTTCGGGCCTGATNCCGAGCNGAGCTGTTTTGGCGTCTGATTGCGCTGGCGCGAACCGGTCGCCCGTCGCGCTCACCCAGAAACCGTCGTCCTGAGTCGCATCCATCAGGTTGATCTGAGGGTATCCCAACTGCCTAGCGACTTCGGGCGTGTCCGGACGCTCGTAGATATCCGAGGGCGATCCGGTCTGCGTGATCCGCCCATCAGCCAATACAGCGATTCGATCGGCCATTGACAGGGCCTCTGCTTGGTCGTGTGTCACGTAGATCGTGGACACGTCGAGCTCCTTCTGGAGCTTGATCAGTTCAACGCGGAGGACCTCTCGGAGCTTGGCGTCAAGGTTCGTCAACGGCTCGTCAAACAGGAAGACGCGGGGGCGCCGAACGATCGCGCGGCCGATCGCAACACGTTGCATCTCGCCTCCTGAAAGCTGGGTAGAGGGACGATTTAGGAGGTGTCTGATCCTGAGGAGCTCTGCCGCCCATTCGACTCGGTCGATGATCTGTTCCTGAGTAAGGCGAGCGGTAGGAGAGCGGAGAGGAAACTCAAGGTTCTGCCTGACATTTCGGTNCGGATAGAGGCTGAAGTTCTGGAATACCATAGCAACATCTCTAGCAGGAAGGTGGGTTGTGTCTGCGCCTTCAATCGTTACGCTTCCCGCATCCGGCACCACAAGGCCAGCGATTGTGCGGAGGAGAGTCGTCTTTCCCGCACCGGTTGGGCCGAGAACAACCAGTAGCTCGCCTGACTGAAGAGAAAGATTGACGTTCTTCAAAGCCTCGTGAGTCCCGTAGGAGACTGACAGGCCGCGTATGTTCAGGGTGCTACTCAAAAGTTATTCCCTTGAACTGAAGAGCCTTATCCGGTCGGNGTCGAGCGACAGCTTTACTCGATCTCCTGGCGTTGCAGAGTCGGATGTACGGATCGAAAGACCTCCCAATTCGGTCTCGACGTGTACGATGTGATGGTCTCCAAAGTACTCGGATACGGTAATCTCGCCCCTTACTCCTCCTTTCTCNTCAAAGCGGATATACTCTGGGCGAATGCCAAGCGTAACAGATGCAGATGGCTGACCGTCCGGGACATCGAAGGAGTNTCCATTCCTACAGAACACTGTCTTGCCATCGCGGTGTTCGATCACGCCCTCAATGAAATTCATACCGGGACTTCCGACGAAGTTCGCGACAAAGAGATTTTTTGGATTGTTGTACACTTCGTCGGGTGTGCCCACCTGCTCAATCTCGCCCTCGTTCATTACCACCACTGTGTCAGCTAGGCTAAGCGCTTCCTCCTGGTCGTGTGTCACGTAGACAGTGGTNACCTGNGTGGCCAGCTGTTGACTCCGAATCGCTNCCCTCAAGTCGAGACGTATGTTAGCGTCTAGCTGGCCAAGCGGTTCATCCATCAGGTAGATGGACGGATCCCTTACGATTGCTCGCGCAAGCGAAACCCTTTGCTGGTCACCATCGCTGAGCTCGTTGGGGTGNCGATCGAGAAAGGATTGGATCCCCAGCCGGTCGGCCGTCTCTTCGACCCGTCGGTTGCGCTCCATAGGCGGGATACCTGCGTTTGCGAGCGGGAAGCACACATTCTCCCGGATCGTCATGTGCGGATACAGGGCGTAGAACTGGAAGACGAAGCCCACATCGCGTTCTGTGGCCCCGAGGTGCGTGATATCCCTGCCCGCAAACTCTATCCGCCCGGCAGTTGGAGTCTCCAGTCCGGCAATCATTCGCAAGGTTGTTGTTTTCCCGCACCCGGAAGGACCGAGCAGAACGATGAACCGTCCGTCCTCGAGGATCAGGTCGATCCCATTGACGGCCACTGTGCCGTCCGGATACGTTTTGGCTAGAGAGTCGAGTTTCACAGTTCTTCCTTAGGCTCCGGGNTAGTGTGCGAGGTTATGATGTGAAGGATCGTGGTCCAAAGCGTCAGGAAAAAGCCGACTCGAAGCCCATGATCCCACCAGGGCTGCAGCGCCAGGGCGATGCCGAATGCCAAACCGATTTGAGCGATCCGGTCAAGGATTCCTAACACGTCGAGCTTACTGTTTGATTGTGCCAAAGGTAACACCGCGAAGGAGGTGGCGACGCACGAGGATCGTGAAGACCACGATTGGGGTCGCGAAGATGAGCACACCACTAGCGATCTGCGGCCACGGGACGCCCTGGATGTTGCCCTGCAGGCCAGCGAAGTAGACCGGGACTGTAACCGCCTGCGCATTGTTCAGGGTCATGGCAAACCCATACTCGTTCCAGGCGCTGATCAGGCAGAAGACCGCGGTTACTGCCATACCTGTTCGTGCCTGAGGCAGAATGATGTGCCGGAAAGCTTGAAGGCGTGTGTAGCCGTCCACCAGAGCCGCCTCTTCGTATTCGTGAGGAATCTCATCGATGAAACCCTTCATCAGCCATACGGNCAGCGANAGGTTGAAGCCGGTGTAGAGGATGATCAGCCCGAGGTGTGTGTTCGGAAGATCGAAGGCTCGATACATCATGAGGACGGGCACGACGACGGCTAAGGGAGGCAGAAACCGTGTACTTAGGATGAAGAACAGCCAATCTTTGGCACCAGGTATGTCGAACCGACTGAATCCGTATGCGCAGGTTGTGCCAAGAGCGACNGAAGCCAAGGTGCTGAGCAGGCCGATNACTATGCTGTTTCTGAGGAAATGGAAGAAGGCGTGGGTGCTGCCGACGTGGGGTGTCGTCAGCTTTCCGTATGCCTCGAAGGTCGGTCTGAAGTCGTGCGATCCCGAGATCGACAGGGAGGGTACGAAGCGCGCTGTCGGGTCGATTGCCGCCGCCTTCGATTTGATCGACGTCATCCCTAGCCAAACGAGCGGAAGCGCAGCGAGCAGGAAGTAGGTCGCGATCAAGAGGAGGCGCAGCGTTCTCACGCACGCCCCTGACTTGCCTGCACACGCTGAATATACCGGATAAACACGCTAGAGAGTGCGATCACGAAGACAAGGATCACGAGCCCGTAGGCGGCTCCCAATCCGACCTTGTAGCTCCGAAACACGACCTGGTAGAGCAGCGCGCTGAGCGTCTGGGTCGCGCCGTCGTTGGGGCCCGTGAGGGCCATGACGAGATCAAACTGCTTTAAGGCATCTGTTGCCCGGAACAGAACGGCAAGGAAGATCATCGGGGCAGACAGGGGCAGTGTGATCCTCCTGAAGATCGTCCAGGGCGTGGCTCGATCGATCACCGCGGCTTCATACAAATGCTTGGGGATGGCATTCAGGCCAGCAAGTGAGATCAGCATCATAAAGGGCGTCCACATCCAGACGTCGATCAGAAGGATCGATATCATCTTTAGGTCCGGATCGGTCAACCATAACGGCTGACCTGCGGAGAGCAGCGATAGAATCTGGTTTAGGACACCAAAATGCCCGCTAAGGATGACGTGCCAATAAAGACCTATCACTGCGGGTGAAAGCATCATCGGGACCAAAAGTATGGTCAGGANTGNTGACTTGCCCTTGAAATCGTCGTGTAGACAAAGGGCCAGGGTATACCCGAGAATCAGCTCGATCGAAACGGCTGAAAACACAAACACACCAGTCGTGCGGATCGCAGTGGCGTATCGCGGGTCGTCGAAAACACGGGTGAAGTTCTCNGACCCGATCCAGCGAATGAGCCCGCCACTCAGCTCTGCATCTGTGAAGCTAAGGTAGATGTTGTAGAAGAGCGGGAAGATGTTCAGCCCGATTAGCACGATGAGCGCCGGGCCGACAAATGTGTATTTAAGGTGTTTTTGGTTCAATGCGAGATGGTATCGTGGTGCCGAGGACCTGTTGACGGTGGATAATAGGGTTGTGCTACATAGGTGTCAACGCTGCCATTTTGGGGTTGATGTCTTTATCCTGTTGATTATTATGGGTCTATGAGGAAAATAGGTTTGATCACATAAGCGGAAAGTTGAGTCTGAACATGCCCCAGATGGTGATGNATCCTGCCTTGGCAGACCACGTGGTCGATCAGATTCGAGCACTCGGCTACGATGTGGCTCCTTGTTCAAGTGAGGAGGANGCGATTGACGCGATCCGAGAGGCTGAGTGTTTCTATGGGAGAATTTCCGCGCCGATCCTCGAGAACGCCGGCAAGCTTCGGTGGATTCAGGCGACGAGCGCGGGGTTGGACGGGTACTTCTTCCCGGAGCTTCGCAGGAGCGATCTGACTCTCACGAATCTCAGGGGGATCTATAGCGATGTGATCGCGGACCACGTGTTCGCGTTTATCCTGATGTTTGCCCGTGGACTCCACGTCTATCACGCACGAAAACTCGAAGGACGATGGGAGAAGGGGGCGGAGGTCATTCATCTCGCAGGCAAGACGATCGGCGTGATAGGCTTGGGAGGGATNGGGCTCGAGGTCTGCAAGCGGGGCCAAGCCTTCGGGATGCGAGTCGTTGGCGTCGATCCGGCACCGAAGGCGCGGCCTGAATACATTGCGAAGATATACGACCCAGCTGACTTGCACGTGGCGCTTGGCGAGTCCGACTTTGTCGTTGTATGTGTGCCGCATACGATCGAAACTGAGTATATGCTCGGCGACGACGGCCAGAGAGAGATGAAGGAGGGGAGTNTTCTGGTGAACATCGGACGAGGCAAGGTTGTCGACCTGATGGCGCTGGCGCAACATCTTGAGTCCGGCCACATCGGTGGCGCGGCGCTCGATGTTTATGAAGAGGAGCCGCTTCCGTCTGATCACCCCCTGTGGAAGATGGAGCAGGTCTTGTTGACTCCTCACGTCGCCGGTATCTCGCCGGAGGTNCAAGGAAGACGAGAGGGCGTCATCGTAGAGAATGCCAGGAGNTTTTCTGTCGGGGAACCTCTCCTGAATGTCGTCGACAAAGAGAAAGGTTACGTGGTCGCAGAAAATCCGGAATAGAGTTGGAACTTATGCATGTCGTGACCGTCTCGATACATCTCCACTAGGATACGTTTATCTGTGAGTTCGGCTATGGGCGAGGGCGCGCGATGACGGGATTGGCCGTTGTGCCGATTCTTGCAGATCCGTCAGGCGATCTGAATGGTGACTGCCTGTCCTGTCCGGCCGATGTGATGCCGGTCGCAACAGCCTTTGGCCCAGCAGCAGGAGAGTAAGGCTTCGGCGAGTCGTTCCAGGCGAACGGGAAGGGCATATCTATGACTACTTTGCGCTTCTAGGCCATTGGCGCCACTGATCAGCCGCTCGGTGCGCTGGGTAGAGGTGGCGGATCTTGTAATGCAGATCGATTATCGCCTGTTCGTATCCGACAGTCTCTTTTTCGAGTTTGGTGGCGCGTTCTTTTGCTTCCTTCGTCACGTAGTAGGGTTCGTTCAACTGATCGATCAATCGGCCCACTTCTTCACCGGTCTATTCGATCTACGCTTTTCCCGCTCATTTGTCATCGACACACGTTAGGACGATCAACGGCAGTTAGGCGATCGNTCGGATCAATCTCCAGTCCAATCGCTGTATTCGCGCTCGGTTCAGGACTAAAGAAATGGGGGATGCACCGTTCCGCAGCATCCCCACACTCTAGACGTTCTAGATGTACGATAGATCAGCGCCGGCGCGATTCCTGTTTGCGTCGCAACTCCAGCACGCGTTCGAACTCGTCGGACAGACTCCGACTATGTTGCGAATACGACAGCATGACTTCTTTCGAGAGCACCATCATCGTGCCCCGGTCCGCGTCTGGGTAACGGCAGAAGCTGTGCTTGACCGCCTCGCCTGTTACGCAGCAGCGCTTTTCGATCGGATACTCGCGTTCCGTGTCGTAGCTGCTGTTCGACTCGACTTCGGGCACCGCTTCCTTGTCATAATCGGCATCAAAGCCGTCATACTTGTTCATGTTTCTCCCTGATCGCTGAATTGCAGGTTCTGGTTTAGATTTCGAAAGTTACTAGAATCGCACCCAACAGTAAAGTCATACTGCTGAAGCGAAGGTAGAGGCGGCTTGGATTTCTATTCTTTATAGGGCGTTCTGCGCACTTCCGCCACGCAACCCGTGTTCAGGTTTGCAAGCTGCTGCCACTTAAATTGTACATCGGCTGAACACGTGCCCTTGTTCGAGCAAGCGAGGCACCCGTTTGTCGTTCGCCAGTGCTGACTGATTGTTTGCGTCATCTGTTTGCCTAGTTGTTGGCCATTACCTCATCAATCTGTATCGGGAGCTTGCATACGACAAGTAAGGTCAGCCGCTCATTGCCCCCGTGGTTGATCTTGTTGCTGTTCCAAGACCTGCTTCTTGAACAGGACGTTGTACAGTATCACTGTGCGATCTTGTGTAAATGGCTGAGTCAGAGGTAGAAACTGCGCCTATCTTACNAAGACTATAAGGATTTCNATGCCAAGAGATCGCGATATAAGTTCTCGGTGTTCCTGACCGTTTGGTCAATTGAGAAGAAGGCTTTTGCCCTCTCGTAGCCACTTTCTCCCATCCTAAGTCTGGTTTCGTTATTGGAGGTGAGCTCTGCGATTGCGGATCCTATTGCCTCAGTNTCCTGCGCAGATACCAAGCGGCCTGTTTTGCCGTCTTCCACGACCTCCGAAACGCCTCCGACTTTTGTCGCTACAACCGCGAGTTTTTTGGCCATTGCCTCAATGAGCACGAGACCTAGGCCCTCATTGAGAGAAGTCAAGACGAACAGATCACAAGCATCTAGAAGCTCGGCTACGTCATTGCGCCAACCTGCGAGATGGGTTGCCTCTGTGATGTGTAGGTCTCTGATCCTTGACTCGAGTATTGTCCGCAATTCACCATCGCCTACGAGCAGAAGCTTCAATCTCGGGTTATTGCGGTGCGCAATAGCAAAGGCCTCAAGGAGGTCCGACTGTCCCTTAATCGGGACCAGCCTGCCAACTGTCACGCACACGTGATCATCTGGTCCGAACTGGAACTCTCTCCTCAATAGATCCCGGTTTCCGCGTCGGTGTTCGAAGCCAGAGATATCGATCCCGTTGAAGATATAAGTGTACTGAGACTCCGAGCCGATACCCGCCTCGAGATTCCGCCCGATTTCCTCGCGAGTCAAACAGATGATTTTGTCGGAAATCGAAGCAGCGAACTTCTCAAACTGCGCGAATATGCTTGTAAGGCTCGGCGAAAAGTAACCATCCAGGATAGACCCATGCGATGAATGCACTATTGCTGGGACCCCGCAGTATGACGCCGCGATTCGGCCAAGTAGACCCGCCTTGGATGTGTGTGTATGGACGAGGTCATATTCTCCGGCCCGAATGATACCTATCAGCTTGATTAGGGCAACGAGGTCACGGACAGGATGCACGCTACGCCGAAGCTCCGGGATTTGATGAATGCGTAACCCAACGTCTATAGACACAGGGTCCAAGTCCCGATCCCGATCTTCTGCCTGGCCGATTGCGAGCGAGATGTCGAATAGTCCGCGATCCATCCGCTTTACTGTTTCCAAAAGCGCGAGCGGTGCACCGCCTTGTTCTATTCGCGTGATCACATTCAGGATACGATAGGGGGGCACGTTGGTCACGCACCCGGATCCATGGAAAGTAAGTTCGAGAGTGGTCGCATATGGTTTGGGGCGCTGTTCAAGAAGCTTAATAGTAAGACCACTACCACTGGGACGATTCCAGTATTGATGAGTGGGTAAACATTCGAGACCAAGGCTGCGAAGAGGTTAGAGCTCAGTGCCATCATCACCATCGTGCCGATCGCTNCAGAAGATGTGTTATTAGCCGAGATAGGACACCCTCTAGTTGGACAGCTCCAAAACGAGGGGGCAATACTTGGCATTATTGCAGGTGCGTGTGATCTCACAAAGGTGAGTCAGTCGGAGAGCCATTTCATCGGGGCCTCGATAGATTCACTGTTGTGGTATAGCTCGCCCAGCCCTTGCTTCGTATCTCTTTGCCTTGTCTTTGGGCCTTCAGACGCGTCTCGTATGGTCCTATTAGAACTCTGATATACGGACCTTTTTCGGCGATATGCACTTCACGGATTAATCCTCGCAGGCCCTTCGAGGTTAGCCTATTCAGCGCAGNTCGGGCGGAGTAATTGGAGGCGTGGGACGAGGTGTGTAAATAGTACGAGCCTTGGGTAACAGGGGATGTGATCTTTGTGACTTCTGGGGGCGGTGCAACCGCTATCGCTGGACTACCTTCTCTGGTTATGNTGCTGGGCACGCCGAGAGTGCTGGTGTCAGGCCGGAGGGCCTGACTTTCTGTGTCGGGGGTATTGGGTAGCTCTACAGGGCGGGAATCGCTGTTTGCTAGGGCCGATTCCGAATTCATTGCACGTTCTGTAAAACCTATTAACCAGTAAAGACTCGCAATCACAAAGACCGCTAGTAAGAGCAAGGCAAGTGCACGACCGAAATGGCGCGTCGGTGATTGGCCGATTTCNTCTCTGGATTCTGTGCCGATCGTGTCGATAAGCCTGCCCAAGTATGGTGGTGTCCTAGCAGCCTCAGGCACGGTCCCGGTCCCTGGCTGAGTCGCTGAGGCAGCAGGTGCCGACTCAGCCTGGGGAGGTGGCTGAGCCGGCGCTGCATGTGCAGGCGCAGTCGTCTGTGGGGAACCATCTGCGAGTTGTTCCTGCGAGGGAGCCGTTCCGTGGGGAGTGGGCTGTTTAGTGGCCTTGGGAGTAGGTGGTGAAATGGCGCGGCTCTGAATAAAGTCAGAGATATGCTTGATTTGGTCGACTACCGAAGCCACGGTGCGGGTCTCTAGCTGAGTCGCCGAGGCAGCAGGTGCCGATTCAGCCCGGGGAGGTGGCTGAGCCGGTGTTGCCTGTGCAGGAGCAGTCGTCTGCGGTGAACCGCCGGCGTGTTGTTCCTGCGAGGGAGCCGTTTCTTGGGGAGCGGGCTGTTTGGTAGTCTTGGGCGTGAGTGGTGCAGTGGTGCGGCTCTGGATAAATTCAAAGATTTGCCTGATCTGGTCGACCACCGAAGCCACGGTTCCAACTTCTTGATATATCTGACCCAGGATTGGGAAATTCTGCAGGGTAGGCGAGTTGGGCGCCTCGGACTTTGAAGGCGAACTAAAAGTGCTTTCATCCCTTCCTTGTTTTAGACGGTTCTTGTCCTGAAGGGCAGCCTTGCCACTGCGGACCAAGTCGGATAGCCTTGCCATTCGCTAGATTTGCTTGTTCGCGCTGACTGCTTTGCTCACGATGCCTGGACCAATATGCAGCGTCTTGGATCCGAAACCGAGGAGGAGAGATATGTCGCATATGTTGTTTATAGACCGCGGAATCCCCTCGGAAGCCTTGTGAATCGCCGCCAAAGCGTCATCTGTGAAGATCGTCTTACTGCAATTTACTTTCTCGAGCCGCTTCCGTATGTAGGATTGGGTTTCTTCCGCTTTTAGCGGGCCGAGGTGAAATTTGACCGAAATACGCTGCTCGAGCTGCTTGATCGAGTTAATTTTTTCGCGCAGTTCAGGTTGTCCAATCAGGAGTAGGGTCAGGAGAAACTGATCGTTTAGCTGAAAATTGAGCAGAAGGCGAAGTTCTTCGAGTGTCGCGGGATCGTTGATCGCCTGTGCCTCATCGATGATGATAACCGTGTCTTTGCCCTCGTTTAGGCTGTTGGTGATTTGGCTGTTCAGGGCGTGAAGAAGATCNAGCTTTGAGTCCGACTGGATTTCGGCGCCGAGCTGATAGAGGATCTCTTTTAGGAATTCAACAGGTGAGAGGCTAGGGTTTGCGATTAGGCCAACCTCATACTGGTCAGGACACAGATCTTGGATCAGGGTACGGCTCAGGATCGTTTTGCCGCAACCGATCTCACCCGTTAGCATTGCTGCACCCTTACGGCTCTTGACTGCATATAAAAGGCGTAGCAAAGCTTCGTGGTGCTCAGCCGATGGGAAAAAGAATCGAGGGTCCGGTAGGTTCTCGAACGGCAATTCGTCCAGCCCCCAGTGCTCTAGATACACGAGCTGCTCCAGTTTTGATCGGTCTGTGTTCAGTTTTCTTGGGGAAGAATAAGGTTCATAAAAACAGAGGTTTCAGTGCCTTGCTTGCTGTGCCCCCTGTCCTAGACCCTTCGGGCGAAATATACAGCGGTGTTGGATTGAGAGTCAAGGAAATAGACAAAACTAGACAGGGCCCTTGCCTTTTTGTGTAGCTGTGTCTAGTATGATTGGTAGGCCGCAACCAACAAGGGAAGACGAGATACAAACGTGACATTCAAAGAGGCCCTTCAGGCAGAAATTAACCTACAGGGTTTGTCAGTCGCCATCATCGCCAAAGCCAGTGGGATCTCCAAGGGGGCGATATACAACATTCTGAACGGAACGACCGAAGAAGCACGTATCAGACCTTCGACGTGCAAAGCCATCGCCCTAGCCTGCGATAGAGAGCTACGACGCGAAGACGATGGGGTGGAGTTTGTGGAGTTCGGAGCATCGCGTGGCTCAATGCCACTTCAAAGAATGCCGGAAACCTCGACCGTGGCGCTGAGTTGGATGCAAAACCGACTGTTCTTGTCCAATCGCCACTGCGGTTCAGCCTTCGATTGGCTTCAAAAGATGGAAGTGGAGGGCCGCTTGGCGATGGTCGGTGTTGTCGATCGCATTTACCAGAACCGTCCGGACTTCCTGTCTCTNGCCGTGCACAACAATAGTGCAGGGCCAGTGAACGACGTGCGACTTCGGGTGAGTGTTTCTTACAGGAAGCTTACGCATACGTTTCCCGTCTCATACAGCGAAACGATCTCTCCTGGCAGCTCGAGTGAGATGACCGTGTTTCTTTGTGATGGAGACCCCTTCGAATTGTCGGTTTCGAACGTGGAACACAAGACAGATGCCGGTGAAGCCGCGTCTCCCGTCCTCCTTGAGCCCTTTAGATACTCGGGAGGCTNCGGTGATTGAACTTCTGAAAAAGACCGACCGGATTCACATACACAACGACTCGCCTGCCCAGCGTGCCCACCATTTCGGGTTCTCGGTCTATGCAGAGACGTTTGCGAAGATCATCGCCGACCGCCTGAACCAGACGCCCTTAACAATCGCGGTCAACGGGGCATGGGGAAGCGGTAAAACCTCCTTGATGCGTTCGATTCAGGATCTTTTGGTCGACACGACTCGCGAAATCGGGGGAACCAACGATCCCGTGTTCCGCCCCTGTCGCACCGTGTGGTTCAATGCTTGGAAATACTCCTCCCAGGATGCGATGCTCGTCGCCCTGATCGAAGAGATCGTCGGGCAGATGATGTCCGAAGAGTTTCCACGTCAGAGACTCGACCTGATGCGTTTGTCGGAAGGCGGGTTGGACTGGTCGCGGATCTCGACGACTATAGCCGACTTGGTGAACGGGGTCGATGCTTCTAGCCTAAAGGGAATAGTTGCATCCGACGCGTCTCTCCTTAAGAACCTGCCTTTACTCAGGGAGTTCGAGCGGTTTCTGGATCGCCTGATCAGCTGGTCGATCACGGGGGGGACGTCTACACACTGCCGTCCCGAGTCCTTCAGCGACACGGATGGCGCACTCGTTTTTTTTATAGATGATCTGGATCGATGCCAGCCAACTCGTGTCGCACGCGTGCTCGAGACTGTGAAACTGTTCATGGATCGCCCTGGCTGTGTTTTTGTGCTTGGGATGGACTGCGAGATCGTTGAGAAATCAATAAAGGCCCAGTATCGAGGGATTGAGGGATTCGACGAGCACGCTTACATGGAGAAGATCGTCCAGCTTCAGTTCAACCTGCCGCCGCTACGTCCTGAGCACATCCGGGGATACATCCGAGAAGACCTGGTCGATGACCGGTTCGAGAAAAATCCGATTCTACGCTATCTGGAAACAGTTTCNGAGGCTGTTGAAGCGAATCCGAGGACGGTGAAGCGTTTCCTTAACACTTTCGCTATCCAGCGTAGCTTGGCAGAACGCCGAGGATTCCTTAAGGATGGTGTTATGGACGAGGATCTGCTTGCCAAGTGGATCATTATCTCGTTCTCATTTGAGAAATTTTCGGAACGAGCGATTCAGAGGCCGTTGCTTATTGCTGAAGTTCAGGATATTGTGAGGGAGATGGACTTGGATTCGCAGATGCCCTCGGATACCGATAGCATCCCGCCGCATCTGCTTGAGTTTTTCGAAGATCGCAGGCTCGTCAGTCTGCTCAAGCACGGAAAGCCCTTTCCTCCGAATGAAGAGCAGATCTCGGTCTATACCCATCTCAGTGAATCGACCCAGCCGAGACGGCCAACAATCGATGCTTTTCGTGCCGCTCCCGGCGACTTGATTGATGGTATGATCACAATTGGAAAGGGGAAGTTTCTCGTCGGCGAGACGAACAGGACCGCTTTTTCCAGATCGTTCGAGATCGACGGATATCCAGTCACAAACCGGCAGTATCAGCGGTTCCGCGACGCTACCGGCTATGAGCCGCTGCCCGAGCATTGGGAAGACGGGGCCTATCCGGTCCGCAAGGCGGACCATCCTGTGGTTAACATTAACCACGGGGATGCTGAAGCGTATGCGAAATGGGCGGGTAAGCGACTGCCGTCCGAGCAGGAATGGGAGAAGGCGGCTCGTGGCCCAAACGGGCGGGTCTACCCGTGGGGCGACAACTTTAACGGGCAGAACTGCAACAATGTTGAAGCGTCCAACCACGACACAACAGAGGTGACCGCTTATCTAAACGGAGCCAGTCAGTACGGAGTTTACGACCTATGCGGAAATGTCTGGGAATGGACGANCACGAACGTATTTCCGGATCGTGAAAATGCGAAGGTGCTGAGGGGAGGGAGCTGGGCGAGCCCAAAAGAGAACCTGATGGGAACGACTCGTGCCTACGAAAGGTCCGATCGGCGGCGGCGGGATGTCGGTTTCAGGTGCGCGCGAGATCTGGAAGAAACTATATGATGAAGAAAAGGCTGAGACACGCGGTTGCAGGTGGCTGGGTGCTCCTCGTTCTGGNTCTTGCGATCAGTGTGCCCGCGCAGGATTCTGATCTGGTCGCCGGGAAGATGCTCTTTAGGTCTACCGAGATTTCGGAGACCGGTCTGACGTGCTGGCACTGTCACGCCAATTTNAACGAGAAGAAGACCCCAGACGGCCACGTCCGACCCGGTTACCCTTTGTATAATGTCGGGTGGCGGTCGACCTGGAATCGATGGGACGGCCAGCTACTGAGCAGTCTAGACGAGGCGATCGCNAGCTGTATGACGCGTTGGCTGACGAAACGCCAGACGACAGGATACGATGGGGAAGAGGCTCCTGCCCACCGTGTTCGGCAGTTGCGGGCTTACTTGCGGTCTGACGAGGTCTCGCCTGAACAGAAGTCGGAACCTATTGAGCCGATTAGGGATGACAAGATGCCGAGCGATCGGATGTTGCGCTTAGGAGATGTGGGATTCGGTGGGGCGGCATTCAAGTCGTCCTGTGGGATCTGCCACAAGACTGACGGGACGGGTCCGGCTCCCTCACTAGTCAGGAACGGCTATAGCCGGTATCAGATTGCCAAGAAGGTCCGTGGATTGTCGGCTAAGGGGCTGAATGGCCTTAAAATGCCGAGTTTTTCGAAGGGTCGGCTGTCGGATCGACGGCTAGTCAACGTTGTTGCATACGTTTANCAGCTTTAGGTTTACTTTTGGGTAATGGGTAATTAGTTGATGCTTGATTTCAGGTGCTTGGTTCCTTGTGAGCAATTCAGTCAGCAGCTCAAACCGGTCGCGGTGCCTGTAGTTGAACCTGACCGCCAATTCCTTCAGTTAGAGAGAAGCCGATGGCTTTTTTGGGGGGCCTAGCAGCCCGGAAATCGCCGCTTACCACCCTCCTCAAGCTGCACGGAAAATAGGCCTCACTTTTGGTGTAGCNGTTTGGCAGAGGAATTTAGCTCGCTACNCGCATACTTCCAACAAGAGCAGTTACCAACCACTACTCAATTACCTACTTTTATTCCGGCTCAATAGGGCTTCGGCGACCTGCTGGAGTCCTTTTGCTTTCCGGGTCTTCCTTACACATTCAGGAAAGCCCAGTTTATTCGGAACGCCTTAGCTGAGGAAGTCCGGGCTATCTTTCGGATGCAGATGTGGAAATGCTCNAATGAATCTCTGGCAGATCATTCTGTTGTCGATCTACTGCGTTGCCCTTGGCTCGCTGCTGGTCTTCAGCTTTCATCGGTTCGCGATGGTGCATCTCTACCTAAAGAATCGAGGGAACGTCCCCGTTGAGCCAGTCGTCGCTGATATAGATCTGCCGCCCGTTACGGTTCAACTACCAGTATACAATGAGCTGTATGTCTTGGAGCGCCTGATCGAGGCGGTCTGTGCTCTCGACTATCCTCCGCATCTTCTTGAGATCCAGGTGCTAGATGACTCGACCGACGAAACGACGGCCGTTGCCCAGAGATGTGTAGCAGAAGCAAGGGGTTTGGGAATCGATGCGGCACTGCTTCATCGGACCGACAGGTGTGGGTTCAAGGCAGGGGCTCTTGAAGAAGGGATGAAGGTCGCTAAAGGCGATCTTGTAGCGGTTTTCGACGCTGATTTTGTGCCCAATTCGGACTTCCTTCGCAGGACTGTTCCTCATCTTGTGGACAACCCCGGCGTAGGGATGGTTCAGATGCGATGGGCACACCTGAATCGGGACTATTCCCTGATCACGAAGGTTCAGTCCGTGTTTCTGGATGGGCACTTCGTGATTGAACACGGTGCACGGAGTCGGTCCGGGCTCTTCTTTAATTTTAACGGTACGGCAGGTATCTGGCGCCGTGAGTGCATCGAAGAGGCTGGTGGCTGGGAGCACGACACACTCACCGAGGATCTCGACCTGAGCTACCGGGCGCAAATGAATGGCTGGAGATTTGTATACCTGAACGACCACAGTGTTCCCGCGGAGGTCCCGGTTACCGTGACTGGGTGGAAANCTCAGCAGTTTAGGTGGGTGAAAGGCTCTGTCCAAACGGCAAGGAAGCTGCTCCCAAGGCTTCTGGCCTCAGACCTGCGTCGAGGCGTCAAAGCAGAGGCCATCCTTCATCTGTGTGCGAACATGTCTTACCTCATGCTGGCATTACTGGCGGTATTGATCTTTCCTGCTGNGCTGGCTCGGAAGGATCTGGGGTGGCTTCGCGTTGTCCTTGTTGATCTGCCTTTGTTCGTGTCCGCAACAGCAGTCCTTTCAAGGTTTTATATCTATTCGCAACGTGAAATCTATGCAGACTGGAAGTCTAGACTCAGATACATTCCTTTGTGCCTCGCGATGGGTATGGGAATCTCTTTCAATAACGGATGCGCCGTCTTCGAAGCTTTAATCGGCCACAAATCCCCGTTCAACCGTACGCCGAAATTCGGCGTCGTGTCCCGCGCTGATCAATGGCTTGGCAAGAGATACACTTCTACAAATAGCATTATGTCATTCGCAGAAGTGGCTGCAGGAGTATATTTTATAGCAGTTATTGTTTGTTCCGTTTCAATGAACGTCTATTTTCCACTCCCCTTCCTTCTTCTGTTCTGCGTCGGGTTTCTTTATGTGGGCACAATCTCCTTCCTGGAGGGGATGGTGGACCGCCGCCGCAAGGCCATTAAGCACGCCTAAGGTGTCGTCATAGCCGATTAGTGAGGGTTCCGTGCAGCAAGTAGTAGGTCTCTACATCTGCGGCCTTATACCNGGTGACACCAAGGCAATGAGGAAGATGGTCTATTGAAAGTAACCTCAGATACGCGGAATTTAATTGAATGGACAGAGCTTTGGCGCGGAGATTCATCGCCGCGCCTTCTCTTTTATTGGTTGGTCAGGACCTGCGCGGGGTTTTGGTTTGTCCAAGCGATGTGCAGCACTATATTTCTGTGCCACTCAGGCCCAATTGTATGCTGACCCAAAGACCGCACAACCACCCTATCGCGAATCGGCATACCGCCTCCTGCACGGTCGCTGTCCTGCTCCACCTGCTCCTACTGCTTTTTCTGACCCCTGCTCGTGAGATCTTCCTTGATTCGAGTTCGGCACGTGTCCAGCCCGACCCGCTTGCCTTCGAGTTCGTCGAATCTAACGCCATACCTGCGGAACAGCCGCCGGATACCCGTCTAGTGTCGGATCGCAACGTACGATCGGCCGATCAGTCTAATGCAGATCTTCCTCGCAGCGAACTGGCCTACAACGAAGCCTTCGTCGATATCCAGGGCGACTTCGAGACAAGACAGTCGGCTGAATCGCAGGATCTATCTCGGAGACAGGAAAAAGTTTTGGAGATCGAGTCTGCAGAGACTTCGGAAGCCGAGCAGATATATAAGGGTCTCGAATCGATGGCTCTCCTGAAGAGGCGGGGTCTAATGACGCGTGCTCAGCGTGAGCGGTCCGTCTTCGGCGCTCCGTCGCACGCGAAGCAGTCCGTCGCAGCACGGAACACGNAGTCGCAGGCACTCGAGCAGGGTGGTTTGCAGCTCAGTACCTACAACTGGAACTTCGCGCCTTATTTGAACTACCTGAAGAAGCGGATACAGTCTCACATCTTCCCGCCGGCAGCATTTACGAGGCTTGGTCTCATCGACGGCGAGTCCAAGGTCCGATTTAGGATTTATCCGGATGGCGGAATGGAGGGGCTTGAAGTTTTGGATAGCTATGGGAGCGAACTCCTGCTAAAGACGAGCACCCAGGCGGTCGAGTTGTCCGCTCCGTTCAAGCCGTTGCCAGAGGATTTTCCTGAACCATTTTTGGAGATCACNGGGATCTTCGCGTACCTCCTGCTTAGAAATGGCAGTTAATCTAGGAGCAGTTAATGAACTGGGACCTATACTCGGCGCTGTTCGATCAGGGAGGATTGATGATGTATCCGATCGTCCTGTGCTCGGTGATGGCGCTGTCGATCGCGCTCGAGCGGTCGTTCAGCCTCCGTCGCAGCAAGATCATTCGACCGGAGATCGTGAGCGTAATTGAGAATATCAAGGGCCAGGGGGACATTGGCCTAGCTGTCTCTGTATGCGAGCGGTTCGAAGGTCCCTTCGCTAATGTGATCATGGCCGGTCTTGGCAGCCGGGATCTGGCACCGGAGGAGATCCGGGAGAACATCGTGGACCAGGGTCGTCAGGAGATTGGAGACCTGGAGAAAGGTCTCGTGGTACTGGACACCGTTGCCAGCGTGTCGCCTCTCCTCGGTCTGCTTGGAACTGTGATCGGCATGATCAAGGTCTTCCAAGAGATCTCCGAAGTAGGTGTCGGACAGGGAAATCTGCTCGCCGGTGGAATCGCTGAAGCGATCCTGACGACGGCGGCTGGTCTGTTTGTCGCAATACCCTCGCTTGTGCTCTACAACTTCTTCACATCCAAGGCAGAATCGCTCATCCTAGAGATCGAGAAGCACTCGTCTCTTCTGCTCAGAAAACTTCGCGGTTTTCGCGCAGATAGATACTCTCGTGATTCGGAGGTGGCGGAGTGAGGTTCAGGGATACGCAGAAGCGTCACCCGACAATCAATATCACGTCCCTGATCGACGTTTTGTTTCTCCTGCTGACCTTCTTCCTGGTGACGACCACGTTTATCGAGCAGTCGGCATTAAAGGTGGAGCTGCCTTCAATGCAGAATGCGGACCGAGTTCAGCAGGAAAAGCGGTTTATCCTAAACGTCAGCAAGGATGGCCGGATGGTCTACAATGGTGAGGCGATCGCCTCCGAGGATCTCAAGCCGCTGCTCTCAAACTCAGCAGGAGACGTGGACGCCAGTGGGGGCCTGATCCTGCGAGCCGACCGGGGATTGCCGTATGGGGATGTGATGGGTATTCTCGATCTTATCAAAGGCTCAGGCGTGAAGCGATTTGTGATCGCTACGGATGAGCAGGGCAAATAGGCCCTGTTCCGGCGTGAGAAGGTTCAGCGGCGAGGTGTCGAGGACGGTCTATTCCTACCGCTCTTTCCGTATCCGGTCCAGAGGATCGGATACTGCACGCTTCGGGAACATTGGCAAGCAACTCACCGTCAAACACCTTGTTAGAGTTGGTAATTGGTCTACAGCAAGAGGCATGGATAGCTTGTGGGACGTTGTCCACATACTCCGCGGATTTCCGCTTGGCTGGATGGGGAGCTCGCTCGAACAAGGTCTGAGGCTCTAGAGCGCCACGTGCNTGACTGTCCGATGTGTCAGGAGGAGCGCGATTCGTTCAAGCAGATATCGGCCATGTTCGACCCTATCAGGCGCATGGCTGTCCCGGAGAATAGTGAGGAGGAGCTTCTGGTTCCCAAACTGTCGCCTTGGATACGCCCTACTCTTTCTGTCGCCGCTCTGGTCCTTCTCTGGGTCGGGGCTTTGCTGGGACTCTCTTCTAGGCTTTCGGAAGAGGGGCTGCAATTTGAGGGCTACCTTGAAGCTGCGCTGGACAGCGACGTCTACGAGGTGACCCGAATGGTCGAGAAAGACCTGTCGCGGGATCAGGTTGTTGGTATGGTGATTTCGAATAGCCACTGAGGTTCGAGTCATGAAACGTTGGAAGTTGATTCTCTTTGCCTGTGTTTGTTTTGGAGCAGGTGCAATATCCGCTACCGTTTATGAAGGNGTCGCCCGGGGTAGCCGGGAAGGCCGCAGAGGGCAGCTCTATGCCGGGTTTTCGAAGAAACTNGATCTTTCTATAGGCCAGCGACTCCGGCTGGATGAGATTGTGGAGGATGCGCGACAGGATATGGTGACCCTGAGTCGTGAGACGAAACCTCGGTTCGGTGCGATCAAGCAGAAGGTGCGTGGCCAGATTCGGGAGATTCTGGATGCGAAGCAGTTGTCTACATTCAAGGCCATCTGCACGTCGTGGGATCGACGAAGGCAAGACCGACATAGATAAGATGAGCGGATCGCACCTAAAGGGAGGGNCCTTGAAACGACTAGGTATGGTGATTCTGGGCGTGCTGCTCGTCAGTTGTGGCGGAGAGGAAGCACAGCGGCAAGGAGGACGAGGTGGGGAACCGGGAGGTAGGCGCGGTGGTCGCCAGGCGGCTGCAGCGATTCCGGTCAAGGTCGAGACTGCCGCGAAGTCCGAAATCTCTAAGAGCGTGTTGAAGAACACGACGCTTGAGGCTGAACGCTGGGTTGACGTGCGCGCCCGTCGACCGGGGCAGGTCGTCCGGATCCTGAAGGAGGAGGGCGATCCGGTCAAGGTNGGTGATGTGATCGCAGAACTCGACTCCGACGATGCCCGGTTGCAGGTAAGGCAGATGGAGGTGGCACATCTCGAGGCGAAGCGGAATTTTGCGCGCGTCGAGAAGATCTTTAAGTCGAACCTAGTAAGCGAAGAGCAGTTCGAAACAGCAAAAACCGGTCTCGACCGATCAGGCGCACAACTCGAACAGGCACAGCTTAACCTTAGCTACACGCGAATCACATCACCCATCGGAGGGATCGTCACACTCCGGAGCGTCGAGATCGGCAACGTCGTCGCGAGCAACCAGGTAGTCTTCTCNGTGGCCGACTTCGACCCTCTTCTCGCGCGAATCCGCGTCCCGGAGAAGGAAATCGGAAAGATAGCGGTCGGTCAGGAAGCCAGAATCTCAGTTGAAACCGGTGATGAGCAGAAGTTCAGCGGCCGAGTCAAGATGATTAGCCCAGTAGTTGATCCGGAGAGCGGAACTATCAAGGTGACCGTGGAAATCCCGGGCAACCAGCAATTCCTGCGTCCGGGGATGTTCGCCTCTGTCTACATCATCACTGAGACTCGGAATGACGCCTTGGTGATCCCGAAGAAGGCTCTGGTGCTCGAAGGTGAGGGCAACCAGGTGTTCATATTTGAGAGAGGGGAATCAGGGGGCAAGGCGACTAGGACACGGATCGATATTGGGTTTACGGACAGCGATCGTCTGGAAGTCCTGTCCGGGTTGAACGAGGGCGATCAGGTCATCACGGTGGGTCAGGATGGGCTAAGGCCGGGCTCTGACGTCAGGATCGTTGGTGAAACGGCAGCGGCCTCAGCGTCCAAGGGCAAAGGTGGCGGTCGTGGACAAGGCGGAAATGCCCCCCAAAAAAGTGGCGCTGAGGGGCATCCTGGTTCAGAGGGTGGACGTGTCGCGTCGGTTTCCGAAGCAGGTTCGGGCGGNGGCGGACAGGGCAGAGGTGGTGGAGATATCAAGGCGATGCAGGCCAGAATGTTCGAACGCTTCCCCGAGATGAAGAAGGTCTACGATGAACGCGTCAAAACCGAGCCGGATCTCGCGACCGACGTCGACAAGTTCAGGGCCTTTATACGAGAGATGCGCGAGAAAGGTATTGTTACGTTTGGCCAGAGAGGTCGGTAGCGAGGAATGAAGCTGGTTTCCTTTTCGACTCGTCGAAGAGTCACTGTGACGATGTTCGTTGTCGCGGCACTGATATTTGGCTTGGTCGCNTTCGAAAGACTCGCGATCAATCTGTTGCCCNACATCACATATCCGACCGTTACGGTTCGCACGAACTACGAGGGTACGGCCCCGTCCGAGATGGAGCGTCTGGTCACAGAACCCGTCGAAGGTTCTGTCGGTGTGGTGACCAACGTGATTCAGGTGACGTCGACTTCCAGGCCCGACGTCTCTGATGTCGTGGTCGAATTCGGCTGGGGAACAGATATGGACTTTGCTTCTCTCGACATTCGGGAGAAGCTCGACCGTCTCCGGCTTCCTCAGGGCTCGGAAAAGCCCGTTCTGCTCAGGTTTGACCCGTCTCTGGACCCGATCATTCGGGTTGGGCTTTACGGGGAGGAAAGCTTGATCGCTCTCCNCTTACTCGCTGAGGAGCAGATTCGACCCGAACTGGAAGCATTGGAAGGTGTGGCCGCAGTTCGGGTGAACGGTGGGCTTGAAGAAGAGATTCAGATCGAGGTCGACGGACCAAAGCTCGCTGCGCTCCGGATCCCTCTGAATCAGGTGGTCTCTAGGCTCGAGCAGGAGAATGTCAACCTGACTGGTGGTGAGCTTCAGGATGGTGAAGCCGAGTATCTGGTCCGAACCCTGAATGAGTTCCAGACGGTCGACGAGATCAAGGATATCGTCGTCGGGGATCGGGACGGTGCTATTATCACGTTGGCCGATGTGGGAACGGTCTTCCGCGGCCATCGCGAGCGAGCAGTCATTACCCGGATCAACGGCAAGGAAAGCGTCGAGCTAGCAATCTACAAAGAAGGCGACGCAAATACGGTCACCGTCGCGCAGCGTGTTCACGAGGCGCTCGCAGAGTTTCAGAAGGCGGCCGACGTGTTGCTCGGCCAGTCGAGCATGGAAATCGTCTTCGACCAATCCGTGTTCATCCGCGAGTCCGTTGCCGAGGTNCTCAACACGGCGATCATGGGCGGTTTCCTCGCGATCGTTATCCTGTATCTCTTTCTGCGCAGCCCCCAGGGCACCGCCATCATTGGTTTGTCTATCCCGATCTCCGTTGTCGCCACATTTTTCCTGATGTTCGTGTCTGACGTGAGCCTGAACATCATGTCGCTCGGTGGTCTCGCACTCGGAATCGGAATGCTCGTGGACAACTCGATCGTCGTGCTGGAAAGCGTCCAAAGATACAGGGATGAGGGCAAAGGGGCGCTTGAAGCGACAAACACCGGAGCGAGCGAGGTCGCGAAAGCGGTTGTGGCAGCGACTATGACCACAATCTGCGTGTTCATTCCGATTGTNTTCGTGGAGGGTATCGCCGGACAGCTTTTCCGCGACCAGGCGTTGACAGTCACGTTCTCGCTCGTCGCATCCCTGCTCGTTGCCCTGACTCTGATCCCGATGCTTGCATCTCTTGAGATGGGTTGGATGTCAGAGGTCGCGGAGATCGAAAACCGGAGACGGGCAGGTGGACAGGCCTCGGGGCAGGGGATCTCGCGTCTTGCTGCTGCGGTCGGCAGTCTATTCTCCGGTGTCGGGCGCAGCTTTCTAAGTCTGATCTCGCCCGTTGTCTGGGCATTCAACAAAGGGATGGATGCCGTATATCTAATCTATCCACCGATTATCCGATGGGCGTTGAGACACCGACTCTACGTGCTATGTATCGCAATTGTGATCCTAATCGGAGCGGGCGGTCTGGCCCGGTTTCTTGGGAGTGAGCTGATTCCTGAGATGAGTCAGGGCGAGTTCATCATCAGCGTCGAGATGCCGGTTGGGACGCCGCTGGCTGTGACGGAGGCAATGATCCGAGATTTAGAGGGTGTTGCAGACGAGATGTCCGAAGTCGAAATGGTCTACAGCATCATCGGGTCATCGAGCTCGTCGGGGGGCTCGTCGGGCGAAGAGCGAGAGAACATCGGCCAGATCAACGTAGCTCTTGTCGATGGTGTGATTCGCGATGGAGAAGAGCGCGTGATGGATAGGATGCGNGATGCTTTCTCGAACTTCCCGTCCGTCGAAACAAAATTCTCGAGACCCTCGCTGTTCACTTCGCGTACTCCTGTCGAGGTCGAAGTATCCGGATACAATCTTCAGACTCTGAAGGAGCTCTCTGGCGAGGTGATGACNCGTCTTGCGACCGTCGACGGTTTGACCGNCCTGAAGACCAGCGCAGAAGGTGGGAATCCGGAGGTGCAGATTCGTTTCAANCGTCAGAGGGTCGCCCAGCTTGGGACGACGATCTCGTCGATCGGCCAGATCATCAGGAATCAGGTGCAGGGAGAGGTTGCGACGGAGTTNACAAGGGGTGACCGGAAGATTGATATCAGAGTGCGTGCATCAGAGGAGCATAGAACCGATGTTGACGATCTCAGGCGACTGATCATCTCCCCGGCAAGCGCGCCCACACCCATCCCCCTCGCGGTTGTTGCGGATCTGGACGTGGCCATGGGCCCGGCCGAGATCAGACGGATTGATCAGGAGCGAGTCGCGATAATATCGGCCAACTTGGAAGGACGCGACCTTAGTGACGCGGTGGTCGATATCGAGCGAGAACTCGAGCTAATTGTGCGCGCGCCTGATTATTCGATTACAGTCGGAGGGCAGAATGAAGAGCGTGAGCGGTCCTTCAAGAGCATGCAGATGGCCATCGCCCTGGCGGTTTTCCTCGTCTACNTAGTGATGGCGAGCCAATTCGAGTCACTGGTTCATCCCTTTGTGATCATGTTCTCGATCCCTTTCGGTCTCGTGGGGGTCGTGCTGATGCTGATCGTGACTGGCCAGACGGTCAGCGTCGTCGTATTGATCGGTCTAATCATGCTCGCCGGTATCGTTGTCAACAACGCGATTGTTCTGATCGACTACATCAATATGCTCAGACGTGAGCAGGGCGTCCCGAAGTTTGAGGCGATCGAACAGGCCTGTGGTGTTCGACTTCGCCCGATTTTGATGACGACCTCGACCACGATCCTTGGACTCCTTCCGATGGCTCTCGGTATCTTCAATTTGCGACCGATCGTGACCTTCGCTGACAAAACCTTCGCCCCGAATCTCCCTGACATCCTGCACGTGGGCTTGATGGGGCTCCTGAACCTAGTCTTCCCAATGGGGCAGGGGGCCGAGATCCGTGCCCCCATGGCGATCACAGTGATAGGCGGTCTCGGATTCTCTACGCTTGTGACGCTAATCCTGATCCCGACGATCTACTCACTGTCGGACCGTAAGCCTTGACCGATCAGCACGACACTCGCCCGCCCGATGGAGACAGTGGGTTCAAGGAGACCTTGGCCGCGATGTCGCTGACGGAGTTGCAGGATGTGTTCGGTCATCTTGATAGGGATCGGTTTTCTGGCCGGATCAAGGCCGTTCGGCAGGAGATGAACAGCCGGATCGATCAGATGGCCGCGCACGAACCTGACATAGGTGGAATAGTGCCAGCAGGAGGGCTCAGACGGCTCTGGGGAACCGCTCTCGATGTGTTCGTCTCGCTCCTACCGCTGGTAATCTACTTAGGCTTCCGGATGCTGGCCGCTTCAGGCGGCGGTGGTGGGGGAGGGCGTGGCGGTGGTCGAGGTGGACGGGGTGGTTTTGGGGGTAATCAAGAAGAGCCGACTTTGTTGGATCAGGTAGTAGACTACGTTACCTCACCCGAGGCTATCTGGTCTACCGTCGAAACGTATGGTCCGTATCTGCTCGGCTTCATGGTCTACCGGGGTCTCTTAACCATGCCTCAGCTTGTGCGGACGGGAACGCTGCCTGGTTGGCGCGAAGCCGGTTTCAGAGTAGTGTCGGTCTCGGGNGGGAGGGTGACTTGGCGACGAGTCGGATTGCGGTTTGTCCTGTCATACGTTCTTGGTTTCCTCACCTTGGGAATCAGCCATATCTGGACTTTCATCGACCGGGGCGGGCAGACGCTATTCGATCGTGTCGCAGGGACTCGGGCCGTCAGGGTCCCGAGGGGATGGGAGAAAAGCCCGGAGCAGAGATTGCTCGAAGACTGAGGTTGTCCGTCGATAATGGAATGTCTAACATTATTTTNTGCACCAGAATCTGTAGCTAAATGCATATTTNATGGAAGTTTGTGAGCCGCGGCCGGCCCCGCGAGGGATTGATTTTCGGTTAATGAAATCGGCTGAAACAATGTGCGCTGATCTCCAGTCCAGCGACTGTAAGTCAATGAAAAGTAATGGAATTTAGGAGTGCTCTTATGCTGAAGAAAGTGGCCTGTGGGCTGCTCGCTGCCAACCTGTCGGTCTGTTCGTTTGCCGGGCCGGTGTATGGTGAGTCTTTTTTCACCGTCAGACGAACTTTCGGGGCACTGTTCCTCGGAACGAGTGGCGTACTGGCCAAGCGTGCGGCAGACTTCCGGCGCGATGCCAACAAGACGTTTGAGCAGTATGAGCTGGCATCGAGCGCGAGACAGGCGGAAGATCTGTTCAAGCGGGCGAGCGATCGGGATACTAAGAGCCAGATGTCGGCCGGTCTCTCCGCGGTTCTCCTAGTCAGCGGGCTTCGGCTTCTGCTGTCGAGTGGGGCCGACGACAGCATCTCCAAGATGCAGCGAGGGCTGAAGCCTCAGAAGAAAGACCTGGCCGTTCAGCTGAATGCCCACCCCCACACAGGGCACGTGGGTGTGGCCATAACGAAGGGATTCTAGATGTTTGGCGTTAGACGGCCGGAGAGCCGGCCTCACGGGGAGTGTGAGATGAGTTTTCGGGTTTCTCGTCTAGGATTTAGCTGGGCGATTGCGTTGTTGGCGGTANTTACGCTCGGGTGCGGCAGGGAAAGAACAAACCCGATCGATCCGAATTTTTCGGGGAATGACGCGCTGACGCCGCCGGGGAATATTCAAGCAGTTGGTGGCATCGGGAGGATTTCGCTTCAGTGGAATGCTGTGGTCAACAGTGATCTGAAAGGCTACGGTATCTGGCGCTCCCAGGCTGCGATAGAAGGATTCCAGAGGCTGGCGGGAGAGGTTNCGGATTCGCTCGTGACCACCGGGCGGACGACATTTGTCGATTCGACAGTCGATCTCAGCCTATCCCGCGTCTACTTCTACAGGATCAGCACGGTCGACCGCCTCGATCGGCAGTCAGAGTTATCCACTTTCGTCAGTAGCGAGGCCCTNGAAGACAACCGTCCTCCAGCGCCACCGACCGATCTGTCGGCCGTCGCTGACGTCACGAGCGGATTCGTGACTCTAATCTGGAATGCTCCGCTAGAGGACTCTAAGGGGCAGTCCCTCACTGGCCTCAATGAATATAACATTTTCCGTGCCAAAAACTCTCAAGACTCCTTCATAAAGATCGCGTCTGTTTCGTCCACGGAAACCACCTACACGGATTCCTCAAATCTGGAGATCGATGCCGTCTTCGTCTACAGGGTCAGCGCCACAGACGCCTCCGCCAACGAGAGTGCTCGATCGGCCGCAGCCTCGATCTCCACAGGTGCAACAGGCGTTAGCGCCCCTACGGGCCTCCGAACAACATCGGAGATCGGGCGAATCAAGGTGGCGTGGAATCCGGTGAATGATCCGAACCTGATCGGCTATCTTGTCCTTCGTTCAGTTGACACGCAGGTCGCGTTTACGCCGGTCACGTCCGATACGCTGCTTACGACAGCCCAGACGATCTACGTCGATTCTACGATCGCGACCGAGCAGGTGATGTTCTATAAAGTGCAGTCGGTCGCGGTCGATCCTGAGCTAGGGCTGTTGCGCAGCTCGCCATCGGTCTTTGTGGATGGTGTGTCCACGGCCGACGGGACGCCGCCGGCAGCGCCGACAGACGTAATTGTGAGCCTCGACGACAACGACTTGCGGCTGGTATCCCTGACCTGGACGGCTCCGACAACCGACAGCGACGGTGGCGATCTCACGGGGCTGGATACCTATCGGGTTTTCAGGTCTCGTGAATCAGCCAGCTCCTTCGTTCTCCTAGGCGAGGTCCCGGCGACTGCCCAAGCTTTCCAGGACTCGACAGTCGACCAGCTGACAGTCTACTTCTACGCGATCAGCGCTGTTGATGTCGTCGACAACGCCGGGCCGAGGTCATCAGCTATCAGTGTATCGACCAAGGGCGCGGCTCGGCCGGCCGGGCTCCGGATCTCGACCGGCCCACAGCAACTGATCGTTACGTGGAATGCGAACACAGAGCCGGAAGTCACAGGCTACCGTGTTCTGCGGTTCCTTGATCCGTCCGACACCGTTCCTGAGCAGGTCTTTGACACTGCGATCACAACTTTTGTCGATTCGCCTCTTGTAGCCGGCCGGACGCTCTCTTATCGCGTAGTCGCAATCGCAACCGGCGGACTCGAGAGCGAACCGAGTGCGTTTTTGTCGGCCACGGTAGAAGCCCAGCTTGAGGCACCGAGCAGCGTGCGTGCGACCAGTGGGATCGGCCGTATTACGGTCTCTTGGACCGCGAACACAGAGGCCGAGCTGACGGGATACCGAGTGCTTCGATTCAGAGCGCCATCAGAGAATACTGCAGAGGCAACGTTCGAGACCGTGCGAACGACCTACATAGACTCACCGCTTGTTGCGGGGGAGACCTACGTCTACCGTGTTCAGGCCCTTGGCTCAGGCGGNATCGAGAGCGNGCGGTCACTGTTCGCGGCGGCCGATGTTGGTTTGGATGATCGGGCGCCCGACACGCCGTCGAATTTCGCCACACAGCTGACGGGAAGCGCGGTCATCACGCTTTCCTGGACAGCGCCAACCGAGGATTCGAACGGTCAGGATCTGACCGGTCTTGCGGGATACAGGCTTTATCGCGCGGTCGGTTCAGAGTCAGCGGGGCTTGTTCTTCTCTCCTCACCTGTTTCCACCGCAACGAGCTTCAACGACACAGGTCTGGATGTCAACACTACTTACGTCTACCGGATAAGTGCGGTCGACGAGTTCGGCAACGAGAGCTCGCTCTCCTCGCCGGTCACGCGGACAACCGAGTCGGCGTCGGATGTTTCCGCGCCGACAAACCTCCAAGTTGTCGCGGCGGGTAATGCATCGATGGTGACGATCAGCTGGGCCGCACCGTCTCAGTTCACATCTTTCCGCGTTCAGAGGAAACAGGTGGGTAGCGACTCGTCTTCAGGCTCCTTTACCACTGTGGCGTTATCGGTGACTGGAACATCGTTCGAGGACGTTAGCGTTAGTTCAGGCGTCGTCTACACCTATCGTGTTCTGACACGTCTGGACAATGACTTCAGCGAACCCTCGGAGGAGAAGACAGTGGTTGTGCCGTAGCAGCCTCCATCGGAGATGTGAAAGGCGCCTCTCCGGTCTGCCGGAGGGGCGCCTTTTTTTAACTGGCAACGGCACCAGAAGGAGAAAATGTCGTCGATCAGCGAACAGTGCTATATGCTTTCAGGGTGTCGTGAAGATCAAAACAATCTCTGTAAATATCTTTGGTGGAATCGATTNGGAGCGCGCGCTTCGCTGTATGCAAGGACTGGCACGGATTGTTCTTGGGTAAGTTTGGAACCCGAATTCAAGGAGGCACCAAATGGTAGATGTCCTGCTGGTCGACCGCGTTTCNTTCTATCGCATCGGGTGCCTATGACNGCCTCTTGAAGCCAAAGTGGTCGCTAGNTNTCTGGGTGTGATCGAACTTTGTGCTTCAAGAGAGCGACGCCGAAGGGNCGCTGGAGTCCGATGGATATGAATGATAGGATCGTGGCGATGGTGATCGGCGGGTGATCCTGCACCATAGATTCAGGCTTACCGAGCAGCCGTTGCGGTTCCGGAGACGAATGCAACCATACTTGTTCGCTGCAAGAATTCGGTCTGAAGTGAGTGCGCCTCGGCAGAACGGTGAGGGACTGGCAGCTTGACGGGACAGGTCTGGCGCCCCATGATCCATCGGTCAAGACTACTTTCGATTGGGAGTCCAAATGAGTTTTCTGACGGATCTCATCTGCACTAAGACCGCAGATTCCTATGATAAAACAAAGCTTCACAACCTCTCGGAGGCGGGGGCTCCATTGTTTGCCCGCTATGATCTCGACGCGGTCAGGGAGGCACTGCCAAAGGAATCCTTGGCAGCCCGAGAGCCCACAATGTGGCGNTATGCCGAGGTGATGCCCGTCGAGGACCCTAGCTTTCGAGTCAGCCTGGGCGAGGGTTTCACGCCACTNATCAGTGCCAGCACTCTGGGGAAGTCGATCGGTTTACCGAATCTGCTGATCAAGGATGAAGGCGCGAACCCAACCGGGTCCTTCAAGGCGCGAGGACTATCCGCTGCCGTATCGCGAGCCCTAGAGCTCGGTGCACGGGAGATCGCGATACCCTCGGCTGGCAACGCTGGCGGGGCTACTGCAGCCTATGCCGCTCGAGCAGGGCTTAAAGCTAACGTGTTCATGCCGAAAGACGTGCCGATCGCGAACTTTGTGGAAGCTAAGATCCTAGGCGCCAAAGTTGAGCTTGTCGACGGACTGATTTCGGATTGCGGTCGAGTGGTCGCGGAGAGGAAAGAGGAAGAGGGGTGGTTTGATGTCAGCACCCTGAAGGAGCCCTATCGGGTAGAGGGCAAGAAGACGATGGGCTACGAGCTTGCAGAGCAAATGGATTGGGAGCTCCCCGACGTNATCATCTACCCGACCGGAGGAGGGACCGGTCTGATCGGCATGTGGAAGGCATTTGCTGAGATGGGTAAGCTCGGCTGGATCGGCGAGAAGCGTCCTCGGATGGTTTCGGTTCAGGCAGCGGGATGCGCTCCGATCGTCCGGGCGTGGGAAGCTGGTGACGAGTCCGCCGAGATGTGGGAGGATGCACAGACAGTCGCTTCCGGATTGCGGGTGCCGGGTGCGGTCGGCGATTTTCTGATGCTTCGTGCCATTCGCGACAGCGGAGGATGTGCCATATCGGTGACCGACGAAGAGTTGCTGCAGGGCTGTGCGGAGATCGGGGGCTACACGGGTATCTTCGCCGCGCCTGAGGGTGGCGCCACGCTATCGTGCTTGAAGAAGATGCTAGAGCGTGGCCTTGTAGAAGCCGATGAACGCGTCGTTCTGTTCAACACCGGGACAGGGCTCAAATATTTGGAAGCCTTCGACACCAGGCGGCAGGAGGGGTGAACGCACTCAGTCCCGGTCGCGCCCTTGCCCTCGTGCTTTCACGTCTCAGTGGTCAGGCGAGTCTCGGTGTCCTGGACGCTCTTCCGCATTCGCGCCGGGAGGAAGTTGTATCTGCGCTTGATGATGTAGACCGTCTGGCCCAATCCCAGATGTCCATTGTCGAGCAGACCCTCACGCAAGAGCTGGATCGTCTCTTCGGCGACAGCGACAGTCCTCGCGAAGCTTTCCTCGAATCCTATCCGATTCGTGTGGCGGATATCCTGACCCTGATCCTGATCAAGATCCCGGCCGGTCAGGCCGCTTCGATCCTGTCCCATCTCCCATACTCCGTCCAGGCCGAATGCGTCCAGGCCACAGCCGCTCAGGATTGGGCAGCACTTGAGAACCATTTGGGTGCCGAAGAGCGAGCCCTTCTCGGTGATCTGGATGCTTGGCTTGGGGCGCCCGCCCGCAGCCCCCGTCCCGATCAGGCAACCGACATGCTTCGGCACGTAGGGTCTCCTCGTCAACTTCGCACACTCCTCACGGTCATTCATCATCGGGATTCCGAAGTCGCGAAGGCGATTCAGGCTGAGCTCTTTTCAATAGAAGACCTACGACGGCTGACGGATCGCGAGCTTCAGGCCGTTACGACAGGCCTGGACGACTGGGACCTGGCAGTCGCCATGCTCGGATTTTCTGACGGCCTCCAGCGGCGGGTTCTATCGAACGTCTCCCAGCGACGAGCGGTGTTCCTTCAGGAGGACGTTGACTACCTTCGGGATTCTGACGAGGAAGACATCGAAGCGACCTGCGGTCGCGTGCTGATGCGGGCCAGATTGCTCTACGAGACTGGCCACGTGCAGACCTACTTGGGCTCCGTGTCGTCGGAACCCCTAGACCCGGATGAAGATAAGGAGGAAGAGGAGGTCCGGCGGGCACCGAGAAAAGCGCAGGGCGAAGTCGAGGGTGTGAAGGCCAGGAGGTCTTACAAGAATATTGCATTCGCGGCTGTCGGGCTATCTGTCATCTTCGGGATCTGGCTACTTGGCGTCGAGCGAGCCGGCTCCGGAGCCAGCCGAGCGAGGGTAAAGGTAACGGACTTTTCGACTCCCGATAAGGGCGAGGCTGCGGGGGGCAGGTATCCTTCGGATCCGGGTCAGAACGGTGGAATGACCAGCAGATCTGGTGTGACGGCGACCCATGGTGATGTTTTTGTGATCTCGGGACGCGAGAAGAAGCCGATCGACGAGGTCCACCTGAAGCTGGGCGACGTGGTCGAAACTGGAGAAGAGGGCCGAGCCTTGATAAAGATGAGCGGGGAGAGGTCTCAGGTGGAGATGGATTCTAAAACGGCGCTCCAGATTGATGAGGAAGAAGAGCACGTTGGCCCCCCAAAGCTCAACCTACGGATTGGGAACATCTGGGTCCTTGTCAAGAACCCCTCCCTGGAAGTCCACTCACCATTGGTGTCCGTGACTGCGGCATCGGGCGCTTTTTATCGGTTTCGAGTCGTTCTCAGCTCAGCCACGACGGTGAGTGTCGAGAACGGCACGGTCTGGGTACAGTCGAAGGTGGGTGATGAGGACCTCGTGGTTGTCGTAGCAGGACAGTCTCTTCGTGTCGGGCCTCGCGGAGGTTTTGAGCTGGTCGACCCTGATGATCAGGACAAGCCAAGGTGGCTCTCGGTTTTTTAAGTCAAAGCCTGGCCATTGATCGCCGATTCATATTCATATGTATGCTCTCATCCACACGTTTCTTCTTCTTTTGTCTCTTGTTGATGGAGTGAAGGCAGCTCAAGAGGCGGTCTACGGGTTGGAATACGTGAAGACCGAACGTGTTTACGACCCGGACGCGAGAACCGAGCGATTCCTGCTTGTCTCGGGATCCCTCAAGCTAACCGGTGGTCTGAGTGGAAACCTGTGGGAGATGGTGACCTATGTACCCCAGAAGACCGCTGCTCCACGAACAGACCGAGGACACTTCGCCCGGTGGGGTAACACCCTCCGATTCTACTCTCACCTCACTTTTGGCACCTACACTGGGCTGATCATCGAAGACGGCGATCGGTTGAAAATTGAGAAACGAGCCCGTGACGGTCGATCGCAGAGCGAGGTTTGGTATATTGTGCGTAACTAAGGAGAATCTAAACCAGAGGTGACCTCGCGATGCGGGAAAAGAAGATCGGAAGCTACAAGAGCTTCATCGTGGAACCTGAAGATCTCGTGGTCATCATGGGCAACCACGATCAGCACGCTGATCTACTCAAGGAAAGCGGTTTTGAACAGCACGAGGAGACCGGCGAATGGCTTGGCCGGGGCAAACACCTGTATGCCCTCGATCCGGACACGTTCTTCAGGCTGTTCAGCGCACGAGACAAAGGTGCACCGGATCTCAGCGCTCAAGCCACAGACGGGAATGATTTCTATCAGGTTGATTCGCTGCCATTCGTGGTGAAGGCGGAGAACGGGTCGGATCGGATCGAGGAGCTACACGCGCTGAATCTGGAGACCCGGACGTTTATTGATGAAGGGATATCGAATTTTCGCGTGGGATAGTGTGGATTGTGAAAGGGGAAAGAGGTTTTGGAGAGCCGAGATTCTATGATCTCGGCGTTTTTTTTCGTCCTGCGTACTCCACGACCAGTTCTGCTGCCCTGAACCCGCTTCGCACCGCACCCTCGATCGTGGGAGGGAGTCCCGTGTTGGTCCAGTCACCGGCGAGGAACAGGCCGGGCAGGTCAGTCGCAGCCCCGATCGGTGGGTCCGCGATCGGTCGGAGGTATGTGGCCTGTTTTTCATGTATGACGCGGGAGTGCAGGGGCTCGTCATCCTGCCCGATCAGTCCGGCGGTCCTCAAATCATTCAGGGCGATCTCCACGAGCTCGTCGTCGGACGCCCCCAGAAGCCGATCCGATGCGCTCACCACAAGTGCCAGATGATTGCCCTTCGCTGTCTCCCTGTATAGAGCACGTTTCTCGAAGACCCACTCGATCGTTCCGTTGAGGAGCCCGACGAAGGGCGTTTCTAACACGCGCCTGCCGAACCAAAGATTGATCCCCAGGATCGGTGAGGGAGTGAACCGCTCGAGTCGGCTAACCAAGCCATCTAGGGCAATTCTGCGTATAAGTTCCGCGGCGCGTGGCGGCGGTGTGGCAACGATCATCGTATCGGTTTCGATTGTTGAACCGTCCCTCAGATCCAGACGGAATCGGTCAGCGTCTTGAATGATCCCCACGGCGGTCGCGCCTAATCGAACAGAACCGCCTCCTTGCTCCAGATATGCCGCCGCNCTGTCTGTGTAGAGCTCCGTAAGACCGACAGTCGCCCAGCCCATGTTCGAGCCTCTCGGATGAGTAAACGCCTCGGCCAGAACCGAGACGAGCTCTCGGGCCGAGGCTTTGTCGGGGTGTGCGTTCATGACAGAGACGCAAAGCGGTGTCCAGAAGGCCTCCCGGATAGCGGGGGACTGTACGATCTGGTCGAGCCACTCGGTAAAGCTGATGCCTTCGGGCGGTGAACTGAAGGCGCGTCTGACCCGGTTAAGTCCGAGGATGTCGGCTAAGCCTGCCCGCGGAAAGCGGAGGAAGGCGTAGGCTAGGCCGACTGATGGCGGAAGCCATCCGGGTGCGCGGAGCGTGTATCGGCCACCATNGAGGTCTACAAACGGGATCGAGAAACCAGGTTCGAAGTGGAGGTCCTGCGATCCAATAGTCTTGAGAAAAGACTGTACTGCGTGACAGCATCGCATCAAAACGTGCTGACCGTTGTCGATCGTGTCGGAGGTGATGGGGTCGGTCAGGCTGTATGCTCGTCCGCCGAGATTCTGTCGACGTTCAAGCAGGAGCGGTCTGCTGCCAGATTGGACAAGCCGAACCGCTGCCGACAGACCGGCGAATCCGCCTCCGACGACCACGCAGTCGTGGGTAGTCATCTAAAAAGCCAGTTCTTCGCAGCGATCATGACCTTCCAAGGTGTCGACAGCGTAATTCGCCTCTCGAAGACCTCGTAGTTNTTCCGCTCGATCTTCTCAAGGATCGCGAAGTAGATTCGTCCCATTGATTCCGCAGGGAACATCCGGCTTCGATCGGTCTTGGGGAGGATTCGCGCAGCTTCAGAGTAGAACTTGCGTGCGCGATCGCATTGGCCCGCCATCATCGCCCGGAAGTTGGGTCCCGAATGTTTGGCCAGGATGGATGCTTCTGAGCATCCGTGTGCCTCGATGTCATCGAGCGGTAGGTAGATGCGCTCCCGGTCAGCATCTTCGCCGACATCCCTGAGGATGTTCGTGAGCTGTAGCGCTTTACCCAGGCTGATTGCGTATTCGCGCGTCATCGGGTTGGTGTAACCGAAAATCTCGATACAGATCAGACCGATCACGGAGGCTACCCGATAGCAGTAGATCTCGAGGTCTTCGAACGTTCTGTAGCGAGTTATTGTCAGATCCATCTCGACGCCGTGTATCAGTTCGTCGAAGTATTCCTTCGGTATAGAGAAACGTTGGACCACGGGCAGTAGCCCACGTGTGATCTCGTGGGTCGGGTTCTCCTCGTACATNCCATCCAACTCCCCGCGCCACGACTGCAGTCTCTCTTGCGCCTCGTCCACGGACGGAGCATCATCAACGAGGTCATCGGTGTGTCTTGCGAAGGCATAGGCGGCGAAGATGGCATTCCGTTTCTCCCTATCCAGAAACACGAAGGACCAGAAGAAGTTTGAGCGCGCCCGTCGGACGATCTTGTAGATCGGGTTGTTCACGCAGAAGTTGGGAGGGTGCGCAGAGCGCGAAACAGCAAATACGCCCCAGTTGCTTTGCCAACAGTGGGACGATGGTGGAATAAATCGTAGTCACCTGCCTCGATTGCCTGCAGAACGTGGACTCCGCCCAGCCAGGTCATGCGAAGCTCGAACCGAAGGCGACCGTGAACGCGCTCTGGGAGCACGCGCCCCTGTTCGAAGAGGGGGCGCGTTCGTGCTATCATGTCATTGATCAGATTTTTGAATGCGGGTGTCGTTTCGCCCTTCTCAAGGTCCTTCTCTGTGACCCCGTGTTTAGCCATCTCCTGTTGGGGTAGGTAGATTCTGCCTCTGGTGAAATCCACGGCAATGTCCTGCCAGAAATTCGTCAGCTGAAGCGCCGTGCAGATGGCGTCGCTCTCTTCGAACAACTGGTCATCGGCGTAGCCGAATAGGATGAGGACGAGTCGTCCGACCGGATTCGCGGATCGCTTTGAGTAGTCTATCAGCTCTTCGAAGGTTGCGTGTCTTGACTGCCGAACGTCCTGACAGAAAGCATCAAGCAGGTCTTCCAGGAGCGGCATCGGAATGTCGAACTGACGAATTGTCTCAGCTAACGCTTCGAAGATCGGTCCCTCCGGCGCCGAAAGACATGCATCCAGTCGCTTTCTCCAGTCATCCAGCTTCGCCAGGCGTTCTTGAGGTTCGAGACCCGGTTCATCAGCGAAGTCATCGGCTGTTCGGGCGAAGGCGTATATACTGCCGACGAATGGGCGAATCCCCGCCGGTAGGAGCCACGACGCGACGGGGAAGTTCTCGTAGTGCGCGCGGGTCAAGCGGGTGCAGTGCTCGAAGGCGCTGCGAAGGTTGTCTGGCACGTCGTGGGTCACGTCACATAAGATAGGTTAGGAGACTCCGAGCTTCCACGGCTTTCAGGCCATTGCCAAGCGATCCTGTGAACATATATTCTCGCTTGAACACTAACGGAGGTTTTTCATGGAATCGCATCTCTTCGAGGGACTTGACGGCAGGCCCAGAAGTAGCAAGCCCCGGTCGACCGGGTTGACCATGGTCGTAGATTGGGGCATTGGACCGGCACAGCAGCAGGATCTGCAGGTTACGGCGGCAGACCATTTCGATTTCGCCAAGATTGCGGTCGGCCTTTCGCGACTATACACGAATGAAATCCTGACTCGGAAGATCAACAGCTACCGAGCCCTAGACATTGAACCATTTCCTGGTGGCCAGTATCTGGAGTATGCACAGATGCAGGGAAAGCTGGACCTTTATCTTCCCGCGTGCTTTGAAGCAGGTTATCGCTGGATCGAAGTGTCCGACAATGTGGCGCCGGTCGGATTAGAGTGGAAGGTCCGGGTTATCCAGGATGCAGTCCAAAACTATGGGATGGAGGTCTTCGGCGAGATCGGCAAGAAAGAAGGGCTGGATCACTCAACGAGCTTTGCGGACGATGCCAAGGCTTGTTTAGATGCCGGTGCGAAGATCATCCTTGTTGAGGCGGCCGAACTTGTTAACGCGGATCCTGAGACAGAGAGAGAAGTAGAAGAGACAGTCGAAGCGGTGGGTGTCGAACAGATTATGTTCGAACTTCCGGGTCCCTGGATCGAAGGTGTTGATGACGCGTTGATCCACAAGCTGCGCCGAGGGCTTGTTGATCGGTTCGGTGTCGAGGTGAATGTGGGGAATGTTATGCCCGATGACCTCTATTCGTTCGAGGCATATCGGCGTGAGCTCGGTGTGAACGCGGGGTCGGAACCGGCCGACTGATCAGGGAAAGGGACACGGGAAATCGTTGTCATCCTTCTACGGTGCTGGTCAGCTGCCCTGGAGCAGGCCCGCTTCCTTCATGATTTGCTGCTGGGCCTTCGCCAGCTCGTCAAGTGCCTCCTTTGAGGACTTCACGCCATCTAAGGCCTCTCCGATGTGCTGCTGTGAAGCAGAGAGAAGCTCGTTGAAGACCGGCACGTTCCAGAAGTCTTGGAGCAGGTCGAGCGACTCCGAGAAAGCCCGGTTGTAGGGTGATGCGGCCTTGAAGGCCTCGCTGCTTAGGATCGCCGTATTAGCTGTGAACCCGGCGTCCTTTGTGATCCACTCCTCTTGGATCTTTTTCTGCATGAACCAGGCAATGAACTGCTTCGCAAGTTCCTGCTTCGCCTGCGATGTTTTTGTAGATATGCTGAAGCCTTGTCCACCCAGGCTGACCACCCTCCGGTGACCGATCACCTCATTGAGCGAGTTGTGAATCTCGTAACTCGGAATCTTGAAAAAACCAACCTGGTCGCCCATCTGCTTCACGATCCCCGGGAAGAACGCAAAATAGTCCATAACCATCGCGGTTGATCCGTTGGTCAGGGTTTCGAGCGTTTTTGCATAGTCGAAATTGGTCGCACCCGGAGGACCCAGTAATATCAGCGACTTGTAGAATTCCAGACTCTCGACGGCCTGGGGTGTGTTTAGGATGCCTTCGACCTGTCGCGTCATCGGATCTCCCCAGGACCCTCCAAAAGACCAGAGGAACATCTGGAAACCCATCGTCAATGAGTCGTATCCTCGTCCGGTCAACAGAGAGGCGCCGTATCGCTTCTGTTCCGGCCTCTGAAAAAACTGGGCGATTTCCTTAAGGTCTTTCCACGTTTCAGGCGGTGTCAGGTCTCTGTTGAAGCGTTCCTTGAAAGCTGCCTGCTCCGCCGGGTCTTTGAACCAATCTTTTCTATAGACGAACCCGACTGCATCTGTTTCGCACGGGGCCGCATAGAATTGACCGGAACCCGGTGGATACTCACACAGATACCGTGCAGCTCTAGGGTGTACGGTACTCATGTCGACAGCACTGGGCAGCCAGTCGGTAAGGTCGACATACAGCCCCTTTGTAGCCCCGCGTCCAATCCACTGGCTGTCACCGACCACGATATCGAAATCGGTGTTCCTGTTGCCGAAGTTTAGGAAGACTTGGTCCTGGTATGAGCTCCAAGGGATCTGGTGTACTTTGACCTTGATCCCCGTTTCCTGTTCGAAGCGGTCTCCCAGTTCCTGTAGCCCATCTGCCGGATCCCACTGAGCCCACCAGATCGTGATGGATTTTTCTGCGCTGATCGATTTCTCGCTGCTGCAAGCAGGCATCAGGACGGCAAAGCAAATTGCCGCGACAAGGTTCGTGAATCTCTTCATTGCTCCTCCGCTGGCTCATCCTCACGTACATACATACCTGAACTTCAGGTTAATAATTGGTTCAGAAACGAAAGTCAAGCCGGCCTCCAACTTCAGGGCGACGGCTTGCCGGGACATGTGCGAACCCCTATCTTGCCGCTTGGACATCCTAACTCCCAGAGATCTGATGAAAGAACACCGCTCAAATAGTCCACTGGTCGATACGCGCCGACCCCTAGACGGGACTCATGTGGATTTCAATCCACCCGGGTTTGTCTGGCGACCCGTTGAGGGGGCCGAGCATTATGAGATCATAATTGCCCCATTGGGTGGCGGGATCGACCGCGTTTATAGAGTGGAAGGACGATGTCTGTGGGTCTGTCCTGATCCGCTCGAGAGAGGAACATACGTCTGGCGCTGGCGTGCCTTGGGTGGTGGACAGGACGATATTTGGAGCGAGCCGTTCACCTTCCAAGTTTCGGACCAGACCGCTGAAATGCGAATCCCCACGGGGAAGGATCTGGTCGGGCGACTGTCGGGGAGGCCCCGACACTTGATCACGGAGAAACGGCTGGACTCGTTCCGGAAGGACTGCCACAGTGGGAGTCGGAAAGCGGAATGGGAAGCGCTGAAGACAGAAGCGGCAAGCCGGCTCGGTTTAGACTTCACGATGACCGAGCCGCCCTTTCTGCCCAATCGGTCGAAAGAACACGATGCTTGGGGTCAAATCTTCAAGGAGGCCATGTCCGGATCGCGTCAGATGGGACAGGATGCACAGCTGTTTGCGCTCGTGTATCTGATCGATCAGGACGAACGATTCGGGCGCGCAGCAACCGATCGTCTTCTCGAGTTCGCTCGCTGGGATGTGGACGGGTCCACTTCGACTTTCCACAACAACGAGCCCCACATGTCTGTGATCAACCTGGGGCCTCGAGCATACGACTGGATTTACGAGTTTATGACCGTTGAGGAGCGGGGGCTAGTCCGGGAGGCCCTACGTCTGCGCGGAAACCAGACTCTGGAACGATTCCGGCGCTTCAACTACGGTGTAACGGGTACTGACAATCACTCCGGCCGTTTGCTCGGCTTCCTGGGGGAAGCCGGGATCGTCCTTGCTGGTGAGTGTGAAGATGTAGAGGCCTGGTTCGACTTCATCCTACCGACTACGGTGGCCATGTATCCTTGGTGGGGTGGCAGGGAAGGTGGATGGGCACAGGGTGTGTCATACTCGTCCACATATTGCTACCTCTATTACCACTTCATCTTTGCTCTGCGCGAAATCGGGAACGTAGACTTTTACAAGAAGGCCTGGTTCCGAAATCACGGGGAATGGCGGCTGATGTGTGTCCCGCCCAACGCCTATCTCGTCCCGTTCGGTGATGGACGCACAGCAGGGCGGAACTCTGTCATATCAAGCTGGGGTATCCAACGGCATCTGGGAAGGATCTACGGGGACAAACGATTCCTCCATCACGCTGACCAGATTCTGGAGGCAGCGGGTGGATCGATCATCGAATCACGTGGTCTGTTCGCGCCACTATCATTCCTGACTGACGAGGTAAAGGCTCCCGAGGCTCCGCTTCCGAAGTCAGCGGCGAGCCTCTTCGAGGACGTGGGATGGCTCGCGACAAGGGCGGACCTCCTCGATCCCGACGATGATGTCCGGTTCATGATGCGGTCATCGACATACGGGTCGGAGTCACACTCTCACGCCGATCAGAACTCTTTCGTCATAGAGGCTTACGGCGAGCCCCTTGCTGTTCCTAGCGGATTATACAACCTCTACAGCAGTCCTCACCACCACGGGTGGACTCGCCAGACTAAGGCACACAATGCCGTGACTTTCGACGGTGCAGGCCAGATCGCAAGGGATGCGGAAGCTGTCGGTCGGTTTACGGGTTTCTATACGGACGATCGCCTGACCTACGCGAGGGGTGATGCATCGCTGGCCTACGGAAGTCGTGTATCGAGGTCTACGCGCTCGGTAATTGTCGTTGGCGGACGTCTGATTTTCGTGATCGACGAGATGGTTCCCTCATCAGAAGCTATGTGGACGTGGCATCTGCACTCGATCAAGCCGATGAAGGTGTTTGCCGAACTAAAGACGGTCAGGCTTGTGTATGATCGCGCGGCCCTGGACGTCGTGTTATGTCACGAGAACGAACTGACTCTGAGGACCTTCGAAGGCTGGCAGTATCCTCCGTTCGGGTTTGAAAGCGAGTCAGAGATACCCGAGGAGGCGGCGAGATACCACCTCGACGTGACATCGATCATGCCCGTCAGGCGAGATGTGCTTGTTACTGTGCTGGCTCCCCGTCGAATCGACCAAGATCCGGTGCCCATAGAATCTCTTTCGGATGGGGTTGTGCGGGGCGCGCGGGTTGAATGGGACGAGAGGGCTGTGACCGTCCGCGCATCGATCAATCCTGAGGGTCACCCTCTGGGTGGGATTGAAGTCGAGATCGAAGGTAAAGACAATGGGTACTACAGAATCGGGCCAAGCGGACGCCGAGAGGGTGCGATTCAGGTAGATGCTGAGGCCATCGCGAAGACGTGAGCTGGTTCACGGTTTTCCTGAGTTTTCTCCTCTGCGCGAGCGCTGCCAACGCACAGGTCGATATAGAGAGTCGACGTTTGGACGAGGGTGCGTCGCATACGGGTGAGATCGAGATCGACTTTACACTAAGAGGCGGGAACGTCGACCTCGTGGAGTTTGGTCCCACGGTTTCCGTCAATTTCACGAGGGGGCGGAACACATTCCTTGTGATCGGCTCAGGAAACCTGGGATGGGAGAATGGGGAGCGTTTTGCAAACGAATTTCTAGGGCATCTCCGGTGGGTCTTGCTGTGGAAGTCGCGCATCCAGCCGGAAGCATTCGTGCAGGCAAACTACGACAAGTCCCGGAAGCTCGACATCAGGACCCTCGCAGGAGGCGGTCTCCGTGTCCGCCTTGGCCGGAACGATCGTGGGGCGCTCTGGGCAGGCAGCGCCTATATGATCGAGCACGAGGAGAACGAGGTCGCTTTGACAAACGCCCACCCGGCGTCGACGTCTGTGAGCAGATGGGCCAACTACTTTTCTGCGTCCGCTGTTTTAAGTTCAACGGCAGAATGGTCTGCGATAGTGTATGTGCAGCCTGACATGGTCGACTTCTCGGACGTCCGTGTGCTTGTTGAGACGGGGCTAGAGGTGAAGGTTACCGAGACGGTTTCTCTAGATACATACTTGTCAATCCATCACGATGCAGATCCGGTTGACGGGATCGCGGAGACGGACTACGCGCTGAAAACAGCTCTCAAACTTAAGTGGTGATCGAGTGTGTGAAGGACACCAGATAACGCAGATTTCGACAGGATGCCACTTTACTGAAGGTCCTGCCTCTGACTCCGAAGGAAACCTTTTTTTTTCGGACTCACCGAACAATCGGATCATGGTTCTGCGAGCGGAGGGAGCGACAGAAATCTGGTGTGAAGCGAGTGGACGGGCGAACGGCATGAACTTCGACCCCGAAGGCAGGCTGGTGGCTTGCTGCGCTCAGGGAGAGGGAGGCTTGCGCGCCGTGGTCAGGTTCGACAAGGATGGCGAGTACGAGACGCTTGCATCAAAATATCAGGGAAAGCGGCTGAACAGTCCCAACGACCTATGTTTTGACCCAGATGGTCGCATCTATTTCACGGATCCTAGATATGGTGATAAGGAGGACTGCGAGCAAGACCGACAGGCCGTCTATCGGATTGAGGACACGGGTGAACTGACGCGTGTGATCGATGATGTCGAGACGCCCAACGGGATCCTGATGACCCCGGATGGGCAGACGATCTATCTGGTCGACAATAACCCGGAAGACTGGGGCGCCCGAACTCTCCTGGCCTATGGTCTGACTGACGAGGGAGAATGGCTGAGGACGGCGGAGGTGTATGACTTCTCCCCGGGCAGAGGTGGGGACGGCATGGTGTTGGATCGCGCAGGTAACGTCTACCTAACGGCAGGAGATGGTGAGAGTGGTGGTGTTTACGTCTTCTCGGACACGGGAGAGCATCTGAAGTTCATTCAGATGCCCGAAACGCCAACCAACTGCACTTTCGGAGGAACTGATCTGAAAACGCTCTGTGTGACGGCGATGACGTCGGTCTACAGTATCAAATGCCTTGAGCCAGGTTACTTGGCCTTTCCCCAGTAAAAGTGAGGAACCGGAGATGAAAATTGGTGTGACTCAGATCATCCTGAAAGACTACAGCCTCCAACAGGTACTGGAGCTTTGTGTAGATGCGGATTATGACGCCGTCGAACTCGTTTTCAGTGAGGGTGGAGACCCCGATGTGGATATGAGCGACGACGAGATTCGTTGTGTCCGAAAGCTGTTCGATGATGCTGGCATTGAGATCGGAAGCTGCCTCGCCTGGTATGCCGAGAGAGGATGCTTTATCAGTCCGCACAAGGCGGAACGAGAAAAAGGGAAGAAGTGTCTGCGGCGAGCGATAGAGATTGCCAATGTTCTCGGGGTTGACGCTGTTCTTCTACATCCCGGACAGCTTACCGTTGAGGCGACCTATCAGGAAGCTTGGGACTGGATGCTCGGCGAAATGAAGGAGGTTGCCCCGCTTGCGGAGGCTAAGGGGGTGACAGTCGGCATCGAGAACGTATGGAATAAGTTCCTCCTGAGTCCCAAAGAGATGGGAGACTTCGTCGATGCCGTAGGCAGCGCTCGTGTCGGAACCTATCTGGATACGGCTAACATGATGTTGTACGGATACCCGGAGCACTGGATCCGGGGTCTTGGTGATCGGATTTCGCGAGTACACTTTAAAGACTTCGTCCGGAGGGACAAGAACTTCGTCCCTCTGATGGACGGAGACACGGACTGGGCAACTATCGTAAAGGATCTTAGAGCGATTGGTTATGAGTCGTATGTGATCCACGAAGTGGGCGGGGACCGCGAGTTGCAGGCCGAGATGGCTAGGCGTATGCGGAAAATAATCGCCCTGTGAGCGAGTTGCGATGTGTCTTGGCACGCGCCGACGCCGGCAAACTCAAAGTGATCGAAGAGGCGAGGCCGAAGTCCGATCTTGGTCAGCTTCTGGTCGAGGTCACAGCGAAAACGGTGAGTCTGGGTACTGAGCTCGGCGACGGCGTCACCGGTTTGGACGTCCGTGATCGTGTGGCCTGTGTGGGGGACAGCCACGCAGAGCACGCCACTCACGCCAGCGTGACGTGCCCCGGAAACCCATTAGATGGGCCATGTCGTGGTCTTCTTCGTCGTGCGAATTGTCGACACATTCGCAGCGGGCTCGGTAACCTCGTCGTACGGTCCGTGGCCAAAACGGGGGCGAGCTTTCACGATGAAGCGTGGAAGCATGGAACGGACTCCCGCCGTTTTTGTTAGGTCGACCACGTAGCATAACGTGGAGACCTATCTGGACTTCATCACTCGCGGTGACCTTCAGGTGGAGCCACTGATCAGGCACCGAGTATAACTGACCGATGTGCCCGACGCGTGCGGGGCTCTTATTCAGACGCCAAACGAGGCTCTTGGCGTCGTTGTTCTGCCACAGGAGGACTGATGGCCAAGACTTACAAAGCCGGCGCGATTGGACGGACGGGACGGGGCAACTTCGGGCATGGTCTCCACACGTGCTATGCCGACGTTCCGAATGTCGATCTCGTAGCTGTCGCTGACGATGACGAGGATGGGCGCGCCAAGGCTGTCGCCGACACGGGCGCAGAACGGTCCTATGCAGACTACCGCGAGATGTTGGAGAAGGAAGATCTGGATATCGTGAGCGTGTGCCCAAGGTGGGTCGACTGTCATCTCGATATGATTCTGGCAACTCTCGACGCCGGGTGTCATATATACTCGGAGAAGCCAATGACGGCGTCGCCGGAGGACGCCGATCGCGTCATCGAACGAGCGGAGGAAAGGGGGCTTCGGATTGCTGTCGCTCATCAGGCGGCCTATCTCCCCCAGATCCAGCAGGCGATAGACCTGATCAGGTCGGGCAAAATTGGCGACGTCATCTCAGTCCGGTCAGCCGGAAAGCAGGATCACAGGGGTGGCGGTGAGGACCTTCTCGTTTTGGGTACGCATCTGTTCAATTTGATGCGGCTTGTGGTGGGAGATGCGAGGACGGTTTTTGCGTGTGTCACGCATGAGGGTGCCCACCTGCGGCCCGAGCACGTTCGGGAAGCGGGCGAACCGATCGGCTGGATCGCGGGCGATCGTGTCCACGCGTTCTACGAGTTCGAGTCCGGTGTGACTGCGACCTTCGAGTCGCGCCAGCGTCAGATTCGGGATGGGCGACCCTACGGGATGGAGATCGTCGGTGAAAGCGGGACGATCGCCTTCGACGCCAGCGCAAGCGACATCTCCTTGCTGGAAGATAACAGCTACGCGCCGTGGGAGGCTGACCAGGAACGCAAGCCGCTCAATTTCGAGAAAGGGCCGCTGATGTCGGGGAACGCCTTGGCGATCGAGGATCTGGTCGAGGCGGTCGAGGGCGGCCGGGAGCCGATTTCGAGTGCAAGGGGAGCCCGTATGGCTCTCGAGATGATTCTGGGTGTCTACGCCTCCGAGATTGCGGGAGAACGCGTATCACTGCCGCTGGCAGATCGAAGGCACCCCCTCGAGGTGTTCAAGCGGGGCGGATGAACGGGATTTGCATATCTTTGAGTGACGGAACATTAGGCCTGCCATGAAACTAAACATTCGAACAGATATTTCCGCAGACATTCAATCACCAACCCTCTTAGCCGGCTGGCCGGGTATGGGAAGCGTCGGTGTAGGCGCTATCAACTATATCCGGCGGCACGCAGAGGCGGTGGCCTTTGCCGACATCGACATGACAGAGTTTTTCTGTCACGAAGAAGTTGTGGTCGAGAATGGGATCGCCAAGCTTCCCGACATGCCTGCTCACGTGTTTTACCACTTACAGGGCACGGATATCCTCGTGTTTGAGAGTGAGGCGCAGGTCCCGGGGCAGGGGGGCATATCGCTGATGAACTGCGTTCTCGACCTCGCCGAAGATCTGGAAGTGCAGACGATCTACACGGCCGCGGCATACGCGATTCCGATGCGCCCTGGAGACGATGTGCAGGTGTTGGGGATCTCGAATAGGGAGACCCTCAGGGACCACATTTCGAACCATGGAGTGGAGGTGCTTGATCAGGGGCATATCTCCGGTTTGAACGGGCTCCTCCTAGGCTTCGCTGGAACGCGGAGCATATCTGCCTCCTGTCTGATGGCTACGATGCCTCACCACGTGGTTCAGATGCCGAATCCCAAGGCATCTCGCGGGATCGTCAACGTTTTGGCGAGCTTGCTCGATCTGCACATCGACCTGGCCGAGATGGATGAGGCTGTCGAGGAGATGGGGAAGGTTCTGGAGGAGATCGAAGAAAAGATCCGTTCAGCCTTTTCATCGATGGAGGGTGAGGGTGTCGAGCCGCCAGAAGAACTGGGTGACGTGGACGAAGAGGCAGCGCCCCAGAAGGTGATGGAGAAGATCGAACGGATGTTCCTTCAGGTCAGCCACTCGACTTCCTCTCAGCAGTCGAAAGCCATGGCTGCACAGCTGAAGCAGGAACTCGATAAGTGGAACCTCTATGGGGTGTATGAGGATCGCTTTTTGAATCTTTTCCGCGATCAGTAGGGCATTGTATAGGTTGATGAGGATCAGGGCCTTGACCGGGTGTCGGGGCCCTTTGGCGTTCCTGCCGGTGGAGAGTTGTCCAATCTGTTGATGCGAACTAGGTTAAGCATAAAAAGGACTTTAGGGGGAGTGGACATAACAGCATGAATGATATCCGGATCGATCTCTATAGCGACACATCGACCAAACCGACAGAAGAGATGCGGGCCTTCATGTGTGCCGCCGAAGTGGGGGATGAACAGAAGGGGGAAGATCCCACGGTCAACCGTCTACAGGATATCGTGGCGGACCTGCTGGGAAAGGAAAAGGCTTTGTTCCTTCCGTCGGGAACGATGTGCAATCAGATTGCTTATGCGGTCCATTGTGGTCCCGGTGACCTGATCCTGCTCGACAGGTCGGCACATCCCCTGATTTCGGAGTCCGGTGGGGCAGCTGTGCTCGCGAGCGCGACCATGTATCCAATTGATGGGGCTCGGGGGCAATTCACGGCCGAGCAGGTCGCGGAGATCGTCGAGCCTGCGACACGTTACAAGCCCACGTTTAGGCTTCTTTCGATCGAGCAGACGACGAACAAGCCCGGGGGGCTGATCTGGCCCCTTGAACAGATCAGAGAAGTCGAGTCGATCGCACGTGAACGCGGCATGCTCACGCATATGGATGGGGCTAGGCTCCTCAACGCCGTTATCGAAACCGGTGTTGCGGCTGCTGAATACACCGCTTCCTTCGACTCAGTCTGGATTGACCTCAGTAAGGGGCTTGGCGCACCGATCGGCGCCGTCCTGGCGGGCGAGGGTTCGTTTATCCAGGAGGCGTGGCAGTGGAAGCAACGGATCGGCGGCGCCATGCGTCAGGCAGGTATCGCGGCGGCAGCTGGGGTATATGCGCTCGAACACCATGTTGGCCGGATGGCCGAGGATCACGCGAACGCCAAGCGGCTCGCGGCCAGCATCTCTGATGCTCCGGGTATTCGGATTGATGTGGATGCGGTGGAGACCAATATGGTCCGGTTTACGATCGAGGATCTGGGTATATCGTCCGTGGACTTTGTAGAGCGGCTGATCGCCTCTGCCGGTGTTCGAGTCAGCGCTCCCGGACCGGCACTGATACGCGCGATCCCACATTTGGGGATAACAGAAGCTGACGTAGACGAGGCCGCGGAGGGGATTTGCGGTCTGGCCACAAACCTGGCAGGCTGATGTGTATCGCGTAGCCATACTTGGCTGCCGTGGGCGGGGAACTGCCGCCGGTCGTGCCTACAACGAGCACCCCGAGACGGAGGTCGTCGCTCTCTGTGACTTGCTCAAGGAGCGGCTGACTGCACTGGGGGACGAACTCGGCGTCGCCGGGCGGTTCATGGATCTGGATGAGATGATGCGGTCAGAAGCGCCCGACATCGTCGCCATTCCGGTCGGGACGGAGTACCACTTCGACCTAGGAATGAGGGTTCTAGAGTATGGCGCTCATATTGATATCGAGAAACCGATCTGCGTAGATCTCCAGCAGGCAGACAAGCTGCTGGAGAAGGCGGAAGAGAAGGGCGTCCAAATCGCAGTACACCATCAGGGACGCACGGGTTCCGCGATGCGTGCAATCTCTTCTGCATACCGTGCCGGCAAAATCGGTGATCTTCGGTATGTAGCGGCCAGCGGGAAGGGATACTATGGAGGGTATGGTCTGCTGAACATCGGGACACACGCCGTCAACGCGATCCTCGACATCACTGGCCAATGCCGTGCGGTCAACGCGGTCGCAACTACGGGCGGAAGGACTTCGGCCGTTGACGATGTGCTTCCGTCACCGAACGGCATGGGGATGATCTGTGGGGAGAACATCACTGCCGATTTTACCTTCGATCGAGGTGTGACAGGGACGCTTCGACAGCATCGATTTGAGACCGTCGATTCACGGGCCTACCACGCAGAGTTCTTCGGATCGGAGGGGCGACTCTACTGGGGACGCGATACAGCTTGGCACCTTCCTGATCCGCACGCCTCACCAGAAGACAAGACGAAGTGGCTCGAGTTGACTCCTGATCTGCCTGAACTACCGATCCGTGATGCTGCGTTGGACGATCTACTATTCGTTGACGAATATGTGAATGCGTTGTCCGAAGGACGACATCATGTCTGCAGTGGTGTCGAAGGCCGGCACGTGCTGGAGGTCCTGATGGGGGTGTTCGAGTCGATTGCATACGGTGTTCGAGTCAATCTGCCTCAGGAAAGACGTGATCATCCCCTCCTTCGATGGCGCCGGGATCACGGCCTGGGCAGTCCCGAGCCCACGCCGAGGCCCTACGAGTACTGGCTGCGGGCGGAAGACCGTCGCCTAGGGAAGTCGTAGGTTGGCCATGTTTCGAGACTCTTACAACGGAAGCAACAAGAAGATCTTCTGGCAGGAGATGTGGCGCGATGAATTCGAAGACGCCTTGGAGCGCGATCCTGTCGTGATCGTTCCCGTGGGTTCGATCGAACAGCACGGACCACACTGCCCAATGGATGTGGACATCGTGGGTCCGTTTTACATGGCTGTCGAGGCGGCCAAACGGACAGAAGCCTTCCCTGTGATCGTCGCCCCGCCGGTCTGGTCGGGCTTTACCCATTACAACAAAGGTTTCGCCGGGACGATCAGCTTGAGGATTGAAACCTTTCTGAACTTGCTCCAGGATGTTTGCCTGAGTATCCACGAAAATGGGTTCAAGCGGATGATTCTCGTGAATGGCCACGGTGGGAATGACGCGCCGGTTCGCGTGGTGCGCGACACGCTTGCCGAACACAACTGCTTTGTTGTCGGTTTTTCGTGGTGGAAGATGGTTGAACCGGAAATGCTCGAATGGGGCGATGCGGACGAAGGGGCTGTGGGACACGGTGGGGAGTGGGAAACATCCGTCCAACTACATCTTCGTGAACACCTGATCCAGAAAGATCTGATGAATGACGATGTCTTCCTGAATCCGTTCAGCCCTGAGATGAAGAAATTTGCCGGCTTCTCGGAGAGGCGACGCGATACGCGCGATGTCACCGGCACGATGGGCAGTGCACTCTCCGCTTCCGCTGAAAAAGGAGGGCGAGTGTTTGAGTTGGCTACTACTCGGCTGATGCAGGTGGCAGCTGAGTTTCACGCCCAGCCTGTCCGCGAATACTTCGAGCTCGGTTCTTACTGCCCCAAGTAGGTGTATGCTAAGCCGTTTAAGTCTGTTTGCCTTTCTTCTTCCCTGTGCAACTGACATGCAGGCCGTCTACCCTGCTTCTGAGACAGGCGGCCAGCTGGTGGAATCGAGCATTGGGGGGCGTCCGATTGATCCGCGGGTCGACTGTAAGATTGTGGGCGGAAAGAGGGCGTTCGCGAATACGACGATGGGTAGGGCGAGGGACATAGGTGTCGGTAAAAGCGGTCTTCTCGGTCAGCACATCCGTATCCAGGATCGCGTCAAAGGCGCCGTGGATAGTCGCATCCAGAGGTGTTAGGGGGCGGTCTTGGGAGGAGAGAACAGTCCAATGATCGAGATCGAATCTTCTGTCGCAGACCCGGAGATTCCAAAGATTCGAAATTTCTTTGTGACTGCGGCCGGCGGCCTCGAGGACGCTGCGCTTGGAGAGGTGCGGGATGTACTGAAGGGGTTGACCTCGGTACGGGTCGAAAAACGACATCGACAGGGACGGATTCACTTCCGGTATACACGAAGCCCCAAACGTCTGCTGGATCTGACTTCGGTCGAGGGTGTGTTCGCGGATCTAGGTGTCGTCGGAGGGGTCACCGCTGGGCGGCCAGGTTTGCTACGGGTCGCGGAGGCTGTGTCCAAAGTTGATATCGGCCCCGGGATCGCCCTATACAACATCCTGAACGGTCAGCCTCAGACGACAGGTGTCGCGGTCAACTGTACGGTGGGTAGAGGTCATCGGTTCTCGTCTAGCGAACTCCATCGAGTGCTGCGGATGGTGCTCGCCGAATCATATGACCTCGATGAATCCGAGCAACAGGGACCCTACTACTTGCAGGTTCGGATTGAAGGGAAAAGAGCACTGATTGGGTTCAGGCTCTCGGAGCGGAGCCTGCCGAAGAGACTATCCTCCGACCTGCCGATTACGACGATATGCGCACTTGGACTCCTGATCCGTCCCGAAAGCGGAGAGGTCTGGCTCGACCTGGCAACACGGAGCGGTTCGGTTCTTGCGTGCTTCGAGGCTTTTCACGACATCGTTCCTCTGGGGCTGGAAACTCACCCCGACTTTGCCGGGGTGTCGGTGGACACGCTCGGGGGACGGAATCGGGTTGGGCTCTGGGAGGGACACAATCTGCCGGTCCGCGAGGCGGTCGTTGACGGTCTGTTCGCGTGTGTAAACCGAAGAAGCGAAATCGCGATAGATGAAGTCAGCCTTTCTGAATACTCGCGTGTTCTCCGCCCCCACGGACGGGTCGTTCTGGTCACGGAGAGAGATCGAGATCTAGAGCGGTTCCTCGAGCGAACAACTTCAGATTTTAGTTGTTCGGAGCGACGGAACATCCAGGTCGGCGGTGAAGCCCTCGCGCTGTATCACCTTCAGAAGACCAACTCCTCACGATGATTTTTAACCTGCTCCTGGTCTGCACCGTGGCTTCGGCAGAGGCCACGCCGATACGCATCGCCATAGGATCCTGTGCCCATCAGGACAGCGTTCAACGTGTGTGGGATGGCGTACTGGCTTGGCAACCCGATCTGTTCGTACATCTTGGTGACGCGATCTATGCAGACACCCGAGACTCGACGAAGATGCGCACGGACTACGAGAAAGCTTGGGCCAACACCAGATTCGGACGGGTTCGAGACAAGGTAGCGCTCTTTTCGACCTGGGACGATCACGACTTCGGGGAGAACGATGCGGGGTCGTCTTACCCGATGCGGCGTGTCGCGGAACGTCTGTTCTTTGAGTTCTGGACGGATCAGGGCGATCCGGGTCGTCTGGATCGTCCGGGTGTTTACGGGAGCCGATTGATCGAACGAGCTGGGAACTCCGTTCGAATCATTCTGCTCGACACGAGATTCTTCAGGAGCGACTGGACACCTGACACATCCGGAAAGCGTAGGTATCGCGTTGATTACGATGGGTCGAAGACGATACTTGGTGCAGATCAGTGGCGGTGGCTAGAGGAGGAACTCCGTATGCCCGCTGATCTCCGCGTGATTGCTTCGAGCATCCAGGTCGTGAACGATGAACACGGATGGGAATCCTGGGGTAACTTTCCGAGTGAACGGAAGAAGCTGCTGGACCTGATCAGTGCGACGGGTGCTCAGGGCGTGATCGTGGTGAGCGGTGATCGACACTTCACGGAGCTGTCCCGGCAGATAAGAACGAACGGCTATCCGATCTACGACTTCACGGCCAGCGGACTTACGCAGGTCGCCCATAAGGGGCATCTGGCAATGAACTCGAAGCGAGTGGGTGATGCGGTAACTGGGCAAAACTTCGGTGGGCTGGCTGTCAATTTTGCCGCTGGCACGGTCCGTTTTCTCGGCTTTAACGAGGCTGGAATTGTCGTGTTCGATTACAAGATTCGAATGTCCGAACTGGGAGTTGAAACACAATGAACCGGTCCCGTCGGCGCGAGGCCCCTGAAGTAGGTCATCGCAGAAGACTCCACGAGATTATTTTCGAGGCCGATACGCCCCTGGGCAAGTGGTTCGATGTGCTTCTGATCGCTTCGATCATCACGTCGATCGTCGTCGTGATGCTGGACAGCGTGGCCAGCATCAGGGAGAAACATAGCGAGTTGCTGACAGGTCTGGAGTGGTTTTTTACCGCGATGTTTACGACCGAATACTTGATTCGATTGTATGCCGTTCGCAGGCCAAGCCAGTATGCCCTCAGCCTTTTTGGGGTCGTGGACCTCCTTGCGGTCATCCCGACCTATCTCAGTCTCATCCTGCCGGGAAGTCAATATCTTCTAGCGATCAGGGTGCTTCGTCTGCTGCGCATTTTCAGGGTTCTCAAGCTGGCGCAGTATCTGGGGGAAGCGAACGAGCTTCTGGATGCTCTCCGCGCAAGCCGGCGGAAGATCGCCGTGTTTGTTTTTACCGTCCTGACGCTCGTTGTGATCTGCGGATCCGTGATGTATGTGATCGAGGGGGGCGAGAACGGGTTCACCAGTATCCCCAAGAGCGTGTATTGGGCGATCGTGACGCTCACGACGGTTGGCTATGGGGATATCTCGCCGAAAACGGAGCTTGGTCAGGCGATTGCCGCCGTGATCATGATTATGGGATACGGTATCATCGCCGTTCCGACAGGCATCGTGACGGCCGAGTTGACCAATCCGAAATACCTTACTGTTTCCACACAGTGCTGCCTGAGCTGCACGGCGGAGGGACATTCTCCGGAAGCGGCCTACTGCTACGCGTGTGGGGAGTCACTCGAAAGCGAGAGGAGTTGACCGTGGCCGGTGTGATGTTGTTCGGGATTACGCATCCCCATTCGAAGGCACACCTGAAGACGCTGGTCCTCTCCGATCGGGTGGAGACACTCGGTGTGTATGATTCTGATCTGGAGGCATTGTCGGCGGCGACGTCGGGGCACGACCGTGTCACGATTACTCATACTGACGAGGCCAGCGCGATATCAGAAGGTGATTTGGACGCCGCCATCGCCTGTTTTCCAAATGACACGAATGCCGGTCTCTGTGTCCGGCTCCTCGAGGCGGGGAAACACGTAATTAGCGAGAAGCCAATCGGGTCAACGGCAGAGGATGTTGCCCGTGTTGTAGATGCGGCTCGTCAGAATGGGCGACGGATCGGTGTAATGTATCAGAATCGCTTTCATCCTCTGTCACAGGAAGCCCGAAGGATCATCCAAAGCGGCGCGATCGGCCGAATCACCTCGTGCGAAGCCCGTCTGATCACGTCACAGGTCCGGTTTCGGAACCCCGGCCACTGGCTGTTCAAGAAAGACGTTTCAGGAGGCGGTATTCTATCGTGGTTAGGGTGTCACTACCTCGATCTTCTGAGATATGTGACCGGGGCCGAGATCACTGGAGTGTCGGCGATGGTTGATACGCTGAGCGGAGAATCGATCGATGTCGAGGACGTCGCATCCGTCACACTGCGGTTCGACGCTGGCTTTTTGGGGAGCCTGCAGGCGGGCTACCAGCTGTCACTGAGCAAGTCGGGCTATATGGGTCCCAACTACGAGACCTACATGTCTGTGCGAGGCACGGAGGGCCGTGTAATCTGGGAACCCTCCAGCGGGGAGAGCGTATTGACGGTTGAGAGTGCGGCCTGGACGGACAGTCCATCTCGGGAGATCCGTTTTTCATTGCCTCAGGTAGACGCCTATGGGGGGGCGCACGGTCTGGCTTTTGTCGACCAGTTTCTCGATGCGACCGTGGATGAGTCCTTAGAGATGCCAGCGGATGGTATGGATGCTCTCAGGGTTGCGCGTGTTATCGAGGCTGCCTACACATCCAACCATACAGGTCGGCACGTCGAACTGATCGATGCCTGATTTGCACCGCATAGACGGAAAGGAAGTCGGCTGTCTTGGTCTCGGAGGAACACCGAATACGCGTCCACAAATTGTGGACCGAGCGTTTCGCCTCGGAATTGACTACTTCTTCTTCTATTCCCTCGGATTCGAGGGTATGATAGAGGGAGTGGCGTCCTTGTGCCGCAGACATCGAGAGGGCGTGTTTGTGGCGACTGGTGACGAGTCAAGGGAACCGACGGAGATGGTGAATGTGCGAGACAACGCACTCGCTTCGCTCGGGACACCGGAATTGGACGTGTTCTACGTTGAGTATGTCTCTCCGAAGGACTCGTGGGATGCGGTCATAGGCGCTCTGGCCGAGGTGTCGGAGTGGAAAGCTCGAGGGCTGGTTCGATACGTCGGCGCGAGCGCGCACGATCGTGATTTGGCAGGCAAAATAGTGGAGACAGGGCTGGTTGATGTCCTGATGCACCGATACAACATGGCTCATCGGAAGTCTGAGGATACGGCGCTACCAAAGGCACAGGCGGCAAATGTGCCCGTCGTCGCGTTTACGTGCACGAGATGGGGCTCGCTCCTGAAGGGGCACCCCGACTGGACGGGCAGACGGCCCACGGCTTCAGAATGCTATCAATTCGCTCTTTCGCATCGGTCTGTGCGAATAGCAATGACTGCTCCGGAGACTATCAGAAAGCTCGAAGAGAATGTTAGCGGAACCGTGGGCGAACAGATGTCCCCGGATAATCTGCAGGCGTGGTCGGAATACGGGGATCTCGTTTACGGGGAAGGGACGGACGCCTTCGAGACAAGATGGCCCTGACTATGCCTTGATCTCCGACGGCAAGGGCTTGCCTTCCAATCCAGCAAGCAGGTTGTCAACGCACCGCTGAGCCATGCGCTGTCGCGTTTGCCGCGTTGCCGTTCCCAGGTGAGGCGCTATGATGATGTTGTCCAGAGCGAGCAGAGGGTGATCGCGCGGCAGCGGTTCGGGTTCCGTCACGTCTACGGCGGCGCAGGCAATGCGACGCGATTGAAGCGTTTCGAAGAGCGCATCGTGGTCGACTACGCCTCCTCGGGCGACGTTCACGAGCACGGCCTTTTCCTTCATCAGAGCGAATTCGCGCTCACCGATCAGGTGGTGTGTCTCTTCGGTCAGCGGACAGTTTAGGGTAATGAAGTCGCTCTCGGCCAGAAGCTCGTCGAGAGTCCGGTATTCAACTCCCAGATCGCTCTCTGCCTGCGTGTCCCGGTTTCGATTATGGTAAAGGATCCGCATGTCGAATGCCCGGGCCCGCCTAGCGACCTCCTTGCCGATTTTGCCCATCCCGACGATTCCTAGTGTTGCGCCGAAGGCATCACCGCCGTGCAAGATGTTGAGGTCGTAGACCGTAAATTCGGGGCCACGGGCGTACGCGTCGCCGATAAGCAGGTTTCGTGTGGCTGCCAAGAGTAGCGCGAAGGTCATGTCAGCGGTCGCGCCGTTTACAATGTTCGGGGTATTGCCGACGAGGATTTCGCGGTCGCCCGCATCCTGCAGGTTGATGTGGTCTACGCCGACGCCAAAGGCGCTGATCACCTTGAGGTGCGGCATGCGATCCATCAGGGCGCCATTTACTCGCATGTGACCGTACGTGACAAAACCCTGAATCGGGTTCAGTTGCTCGTCAGAAGGCCCTTCTTGGGGCCAAATCTGCACGTCACACCGGCCTTCGAAAGCACTCGTTACCGAATCCGGTGGGGTGTCGCTGATCATTACGTGATAGGGCATTCCTTCACCTCTCTTGTGTGCGGTCGGCCAAGTTATTGGGGGGTGGGGGAAGTGTCAACCGGAGAGCCTATCAAGCCAGTGATGAACGTGTTTTCAGGTTTTCTGCTGACTTATCTTGAGCGGTAGCTATAAGTTGTTACACATCGTTCAAAGTGTCACAGACACGACCAAATCCTTGGGAGGATTTGAATGGCTGAGACGATATCTGATCGCGTGAAGTCTGCGCGGGAGAAAGCAGGACTGACGATGATGCCGATCCTGCTTTGTCTGGTTATCGGTACCGGCCTATCTGACGCCGGAACTTTGAGTGAAAGACCTGTGCCCGCTGGAGGCGATCCGACGGGCATCTGGGACGCAGATTCACTTGATATCGATGTCTACGCGACGCCGACCCTTCTCGCATCGGTATCCGACCTCCTTCTGGAAGGATTTGTGGACGGTCAGATATCGATGGAGTTCCAAGGAACGCATCGTTTCGAGTATGTTGTCGGTGTCGATGTTTCATTAGCGTTCATGGGCGGCCCTATCGCTGTGGCATTGAACGACACGGTCAGTGAATCGGGCCAGTACGTCCTTTCGGGCACCCAGATGATCTTAGCCAACACGGCCGGAATGGACACAATCGGTTATACCGTTTCCGGCGACACGCTCAGTCTCATCCAAGATGTGCCTCTGGGGGAGTTTGCGACTCTGGTTGGTTCGATTGATCCCGACGGAGGGTCGCCCATCGCCGTGCTGCACCTCCTGCGGGTTTCTTCTGGTAACGGGTCGGCTGATTTCGACGGGGATGGCTTGGTAGGTTTCCCCGATTTTCTCGTTTTCGCCCAGAATTTCGGCACAACTTCAGCAGACCCCGGGTTCGATGCCAGATTCGATCTGGACACGGACGGTGTCGTCGGGTTTACGGACTTTCTGGTATTTGTCAATCAGTTCGGTAGGTGATGTGTTCAAGGTAGAGGCTTTATGCAGGTTCTGATCGTCAATGATGATTCCGATGTCAGATCATTCCTGTCTGAAGGGATCAAGGCTATGGGGGCTGACACCATACACACCGCAGAAACGGGGGAAGAAGCACTGGCCAAGGCGATCCAGATGCGTTACGACTTGGTGACATTAGACTACGAGATGTCATGTGTGGGTGGGATCGACATCTTTTCCGTGATTCGTGGGATGATGCCCTGGTCTGTTATTGCAATCGTGTCTGCGTATACAGAAGAGCTCCCCGACGTGGCTCTCGACCAAACCGACATCGTTCTCGCAAAACCCATACGGGTGGACCTTCTGAAGAAGCTGGTAGATCTGACTAAAGACCTCGCACGCAAGCGCGAAATGGTAAGGCGGCTTGCAGGTGACCAGAAACAATGAAGTGCGTCGTTGTCTGAAGCCTCTCCTGATAAGGATCCCAAGGGTCTCCTCCAGGAGGATTTCCTCGTCGTCGATCAGGTCACGACGGTCGATGGGGAGATCAACTTCGGTGGTTCGAGCCTCGAAGTGGTAGGGGAGGTGGCTGCTGAGGGCGCGCGGCGAAGGCCAGCTAACCGCCTAGGCCAACGTTCTGGGTTACCACATAGGCGTTTTGTTAGATCGATGTTGCGGGAGACGCAGCTACTGAATAAGAGCGCCAAGAACACCAAGATCCGTCCGCGACACATCTTTGTACTTGGAGACGTCATCGAGACCGAGGTGCATTCGGACCTCGGCATGGAGGTCCGTAGGCAGCTGATCCGCTCGTGAGTTTCTTTGGTGTATCGATTCCGAGAGTTTTAGACAGCGCAAGCACTAAGGGTCTTCGCTTCGGTCTGCACAGCAAGGGTTTACCGGAAACGCATAACTGTTCTGTGAGGCGCCGGGCGAGTGGAGCCTCAAGGGAAAAATGCTGTCAAGCTGGGTTATGGGGGCTTTCCAGAAGGGCAGATTCAAGCTGGAGGAGGGCTCATCGCGTTTTACGTGACCGAGATGGATTGGAAGGCGACTTGCGATCCGTATTGCACTTTGTTAATTTCTAAGTGGTTGAAAAAAAGATTGTTGCCCGGTCTGTCGTCTTTGGCCGTCGAGGATCCTCGCTGACGGATCTCCCCACGCTGTCGGTGGGTTCCCCATCGACGTTATTCGGCAGGCCGGGATTTTTTGTACCTTGTCTGCAGGAGTTGGTCCCCAACGCCCTAATTCGCCCTTGAAGCTTCTTCTTTTACTTCTCTCTGCTGCTTGGTTTAGCCCTTCCGAAGTCAACGCGGCCACCACTGGGCGCTTCACAACAGCTGTTTACTCCTTCGAGCGAGCATTCCAGGACACAATAACCTCCGGGTCTCTGCGTGGCTACCAGACCGTCAGGCTAAAGGCTACGGAACTAGGAGCGAGGCCTGAACTCTCCTTCCAGACCTACGGCCAATTCTCTCACGATTTTCAAGATGACTGGGACTCTGACCCGTCCTACAGACTGTATCACGCCTATCTTCGGTGGGATGATGCCCGTGATCGCTACCGTCTGACTTTAGGCCGGCAGACGGTTTTTTCTGGCGTCGGGGTGGGACGTATAGATGGGCTCCGATTAAGGGTTTTGCCACGCAAAAGTATCCGTCTGGAGCTCTACGGCGGGGCACTGGTATATGGCGGTCAGGAAGGCCTCCGCTCACTTGATAGGGCCGCCATGTTTGGTGGCCACTTGCTCCTGTCGGACCTTTTGGGATCCACGGTCGGGGTCAGTCTCTTCCGAAGAAGTCGAGAAGTCGACTCGTATACGAGCGGTATCAGGCAACTATACGGTTTGCAACCTCTCGAAATCCGGCCGGGCGAGGTCGAGCAGCAGATGATCGGACTTGACCTGAACCGGCGAGTTGGGCCCACCTCGCTCAACATGCGATGGGATCTGAACACCCCGAAAAGTTGGAAAACGCGTCGGTTCGAAGGGAACCTGCGGTATCGGAAGGCTGGGTGGTCGTTCTCCGGTTCGTATCTGTATCGTACTCCGTATGTCGATCGGAACAGTATCTTTGCCGTCTTCACGCAGAGCTCGAATCAGGAGGTCTCGATACGGGCCAATAGAAGGTTCAGCCGGCATTTCAGTCTTTTCGGCGAGGTCTCCCGGGTAGCCTACGATGGGGAGGACGGATATCGAGCGAATCTAGGCGTCAACATATTCAACGGGTATGTCGGGTATGTCAAACGAACGGGATTCGGTGGGTCGGCTGATGGCCTGACAGGAGTCCTCCGCTACCGTTTGACACCTAGGATATCGACGAGTGGCTCGATCGGGCTGACTCGGTTCAGGACCTATTTGGGGTCTGATGTTCGGAGCCGCGTTCTTGCTAACACATTGGGCGTCACGGTTCGGCCGAGTTCTAAGCTGACGGTGTCGATCCAAGGTCAGAGTCTGAGTCAGGATCTGCAAACAACGGCCGAAGACTCGTTTTCGGGAGCGGGTCACGATCTCCGCATATTCTTCAGCGCGTCAACGTGGTTCTTCCGGATGGGGGCGGAATGATCGGCCGACCCACCCTTTGGGCTGTTCTGGCCATCATTCTCTGTTTCCGCAGTCTGTGTGCCGAGGAGATCCCGGTCACGATCCCCGAACAGCCGCGCGCTGATTACATCCACTTTTCCCATCGCGCCCATCTGAACGACTACGGTGTGGTTTGTGCGGATTGCCACGTGACGGCTGCAACGAGCGAGCTGGCGACGGACAACCTGCTCGCACGGAAGAAGAACTGTGAGCCCTGCCACGCTCAGGAAGTGGTGAGCCAAGATCAGTGCGGGAAGTGTCACAAGCCGAACACCGAGTATGTGGCGTTCTCAAGCCCGGAGCGCGTGATCGACTTTCACCACCAGTATCATACGGAAATTTTGAAGCTCGACTGCGAGTCCTGCCATGTCGGCATGGATCGGACGGACTACGCATCAAGGGCGAGCTGGCCAGTGATGGATGACTGCCTGACCTGCCATCAGGATCGAGATGCGCCCTTCGATTGTGAGACCTGTCACCCGAAGGTCGAAGTCATTCGGCCGCAGACTCACCAGCAGGACTGGATGTATGAGCACAAGCAGCACGTGCGGGCAGTCGACATGCCTTGCTCTAAGTGCCACGAGGACACCTGGTGCGAGGATTGCCATTCGGGTGCGCTTCTGGGCATTGCTAGGGCCCCCTCCGAGCAGGTTCTCGTGGCAGCACCCTCGAGCCGCGGCCGTGTCGTGCAGACCGTGCAGCGACAGCACGATTTGAGCTACCGGTTCACGCATCCGATCGATGCCGTCGGGAAGACGCAACAATGTCAGACCTGTCACGAACCAGACTTCTGCGTCGACTGTCACCGCACGGAAGGACAGGAGGAGAGGTTCAGGCCCGTTTGGCACGGGCCCGTACCCGGTGAGGTCTTACCCTGGATTCTGAGTGCGGTGGGTTCTGGTGGTGGACGACACGGTGAGTGGGCGCGTCGAGACATTGAAAGATGCATTGCCTGCCACGATGTCGAAGGAGATGACCCTAGCTGTGTGCAGTGTCACGTCGATCTGGACGGCGTTCGAGGGACGGATCCCCAGACTCATCCGCCGAGGTATGCGGACTTTGTTGGCGAAGGGGATTTTCACGATAATCCAGGCTCTTTGTGCTACACATGCCACACCAGCACGACGACATCGGGTGCCGGGTTCTGTGGCTACTGTCACCAATGACAAGCCGATTGGTTAAAAGGACCTTTGTCTTAGCGCTCGTGGGGTGTACGGAATTGTGTGAATGGGGTGGTCCGGTCGTCTATGAAATAGTGAATGCATCGGCAGGTGTGGCGGCTTTCTAGGATCGCGATGTGCAGCGTGTTTTCGATCGGTCCTGCACCGGAGAATGTCATGGATTGGGACGGACGGATGACTTTATGGCGGGGCTCGACAAGACCTCAAATGCCTTGTGTGCTGAGATGCTGGATGCGACACGAAGCAGGAATGGTCCTCAGATCGTGCCGGGTGATCCGGACAACAGTTTGCTCGTCGGAAGATGGAGGGTATGGGTCCTGCGGGCCGTAGAGTATTTGGTGACGCGATGCCCTTGATAAGCTTTGTGACAGAGACATAGCCCATTTTCAAATAGGGATGTGCCTTTCTTTGATATCATGCTACGAGCAATCAGTTCCGGCTGGGTGCGGGTCTCGTCCCGGATGCCGGACTATCATACGGTTATCTTGTGGGTATTGCGAGTCCGCAGGCCTCGAACCTAATTCGAGTCGAGACGCTTTTTTCGACAGCAGCTATTTGGTCAGCAAGATCGCTGGTGGGTCGATCACGGCGGATCGGATGCCCGTGGGAGGTCCGTTCCTGTCTCCCGCGGAACTATAGATCTTCGGCTGTGGATAAGGGCCCCTTGGACAACCGATACCCAATTGACTGGACGCAGGGCAGGATCGTTGCCGATACTTATAAAATGGAGAGGTGTTAGGCTATGCAGCCCCTGATGGCGTGGGTTCTCTCGTTTCGGATGGTCTGCACTCGTCTGGATCTGACTGTTCAGGAATGTCTTGATGCTTGGCGGAATCGGACCCCGATCGTCGTGATCGTGGAAGAGCGGGAGGATTCCCGGCAGGCACTCGTCTGTCGTATTAACGAGATGTATCCCTTCTGACCGTGTCGACTCGAAACCACATTCGCGCAAGCCTAACTTGTGGGGTCCTTATCGCCACGCTGTCTGTGTGTGCGCCGTGCAGCGGCCAAGTGACGGCCTCAGGAGATGCGTTTACGGAGGCACAGAGGTATCACCTAGGGATCGACCGTCCCCGCGATGCCAAAAAGGCCGAGCAGTTTTACAAGACTGCGATCAGGCAGGGTCCGGGCAACACTGATGCGATATACAACCTCGCGCATCTTTACTTCATCCAGATGCGCTATGACCTTGCGGCCAAGACTTATCGGAAGGTGCTCAAACTGAACCCGGAGGACTCGGACGCGTATAACAACCTAGGGACAGTCTACGAACGGCAGGGCCGTGTGAAATCAGCGAGAAAGCTCTATGTGCTTGCGACCAAGGCGAAGCAGCCCGTGGCTACCGCTTTCTACAACCTCGCGCGGCTGTATTTGAAAGATGGGGAGGAAGACCGGGCACGTGCGGCGATCGAGAAGGCGATGGAGCTCGAACCCGAGAACGACGCCTTTGTCAAGCTGCACTCACGATTGTTGAGTGAAGTCGGTCGTCTTTCGAACGCGACAATTTGGTATGTGATCGGAGGACTATCGGTCACGCTCGTCGGAGGTGGGTATTTACTTCACAAAGGAAAGCTGCTTTCGTGATCAAGTTGCTCATCGCTACTTTGATGATCGGCATTGTTGGAGTGGGTGCACAGGATGTTCCTCGGGATCCGGTGGCAGAGACGGATTTCGTCGACATCTTCGAGTTGATTCTGGGTGAGGAAGACTCGCTCATTTCGATCGTGGATCCTGTTCTTTCGGGGGCAATCACCTCGATGGAGGCCGGGAACAACGAAGGTGCGGTGGCTGAGCTCGAAGACATCATTCTCCAGACTCCGGGCCACATTCAGGCCCTTCGTCTGCAAACGAGTTGTTACATACGCCTGAAGAATCACGAAGCTGCGATCGGGTCGTGTCTTCAGATCGCGGCCCAAGACTCCTTCGATACGAGCGCATACGTCGCTCTGGGATACTTATATCAGGCTTCTGCCGATTTGGATAATGCTGAGCTATACTATTCTTTGGCGCTCGACAAGGATCCAACTCTGTACCGCGCCCTGTTCGGTCTGGGATGGATTAACCTCGATCGTAGGAACCTAGACGCTGCGCACGAAGCTTCCACACGGATCACCGAACTCGCTCCGGATTACGCACCCAACTACGTTCTGCTCGGTCGGGTTCTGACAGTGAAGGGCTTCTACAAGGAGGCGGCGAGAGCGTTCCGGAGAGGATTCAGCTTGGATCCTTCGCTCCGAGCGCGGTATGGGATATTGTTGCAGGAACTTACTATTCGATATCGCCTGGGTCGCTGAGAAACTATGAGCCAAGCAGACATCGACTATCACTCGTTGAGCCTGTCTCCGCTGTTTGTCGGGCTGAACCAGGATGAATTGGTTGCCTTGGTCGAAGCGGCCGAGATGCACGAGGTAGAAGACAATGACATCGTCGTGAATTAGGGCGATCCGGGTGAAGCGATGTATCTCCTCCACGATGGAGAGGTGGTGATCGAGAAGAAGGCGAATGGGGGAGATATGATTGAGCTGACAAGGCTCCACCGTCGGGGGGATTTCTTCGGCGAGATGGTGTTTGTGGATATCCTGCCGAGGTCCGCGACGGTCAGAGCGGACCCTGCGGCGAGGTTGATAGAGTTCCCACTGGAGGCGCTAAGGGCTTTTTTCGAAGACAACCGGACTGTGCACCTCACGATAATCCTGAACATGACCCGTGTTCTATCGAAGCGGCTGAGAGCTGCGAACGAACAGATCGCCGACCTGATAAGCAGTCAGTCCTAGTCGTATTTGAAGTTGATTGAGACTTCCATCCAGACCTTACGTGCTTCACCCTGATGTTTCCCCGGTCGGAACCTGTAACGGTATGCCGTCGAGATTGCTTCGTTTCGGAACTGCGGGGGCCCGGCCACGAACTCGACCCTCTCGACATTCCCCTTCTTGTCCACTAGCAGCTTGACCTTTGCCGACCCCTGTTTGAGTTTGACCTTTCGAGCCTGCTCCGGGAATGCGGGCATAATCAGGGTCAGAAGGTGTGGCTTGTAATCGATATCGGCGATATTCATGGGCTCTTCGGACATCGGGCCGACAAGCCCGCTGGGGCCGACCAAGGCGAGGTCGATGGGAAGCGCGTCTAGATCTAAGTCGGTCGGCTCGATGGTAACGCTGTCCGGGACTTCCTCTCCCTCGACGGCTAGAGGCATGACAGGCCGTGGTGGTGCCGGAGGTAATGCTTTCTGAATTGTCTCCGGGATGTGCTCCATGTGCATAACGATTGTGCGTTTCCCCGTGCCAACTGTTAAAGCCGACTCGGGATTGTAGAGAAAGCTCGACCCGATCAGTATCGCGGCAGCTATTGCCGCCTGCCCGATCCGGCGCAGATATTGGGCTCCTAGGTCGAATTCGAAATTTTTGGTGCGGTGCGTGATCTTGACATCTATCGGTCTGTCGGACCGAAGTCTGCGGAACTGACGTCGACGATCGTCCTGCGCGGCGAGCTGACTGAGGAGTGATCCGTGGTATCTGAGGTGAATAATCTGCATACGTGCCTAAGCCCTTGTTCCTCCAAGGGCTTGGACCCTCTGAGCGCAAAAAAGTTCCGGGTCGAAGGAGTGAACTTCGACCCGGCTTGGGCGTCTAAACGCTGCCTCTTGAATTTAGGTCCGGCGTCCGAAATGTCAAGGTTCACCGGGGTATGACGAGTCCGAGGCTCTCCAAAATCGACGTTCGGCAGGAGACCGGTATGCTAGATCTCGTCTGGGGAGACGAGATAGCGCAAAGGATCCGGTTGGAAGATCTCCGTCGGCTATGCCCGTGTGCTGTGTGTGAGGGCACCCGCGCCAAGCAGGAGTCGAGCGAACTCCACGTGATCAGCTCGGCGGAGCTCAGTGCTTCGGCGAGCGTCGTGAACATCACCCCTGTCGGACGGTATGCTATTCAAATCCGATGGTCTGACGGCCATGACACCGGCATCTACACATACGACTACCTGCGATCGATGGGCACGACTGCATCGTGACGGTGTCGGGAAACGGAACCCCTTGTATCGTCTGAGAGCCTCCATTCTGTTTGTTTGCCTCTTCTGTGTAAGCACCCCCGTCCATGGCGGCATCGGCCTACACGCGTTCGGCCCACGGGTCGGTAAAGATGTAGTGCAGGGAGATGACACCCGAACACTCTTCAGCTTCCACGCCGATGTGGGCACTCTGTTCAGCCCACGTGTCCTGTGGGAGATCTCGGGTGAGACCGGGTCCGGACGAGCTTTGGGGGGACGCGATGTAAACGTGGTCGGAGGCAGCACGATCTTCAAATACTACTGGGTGAACAAGCGGAAGACAGCGTATGCCTACACGGGCGGCGGACTCGGCGTGAACCGCTACAAGCGCTTCCTGGCGGGCTCCTTCCGTACGCAGTTGGATACTTCGATACACTTTATCTTACTGGGGATGGAACGGCATGTCTTCCAGAAGAAGGCCAAAGGGATCTTCGAGGTCCGCTGGCTGCTCGGTACCGTTGAGGGCGCCACAGCCCTTCGCGTAACTCTCGGCGTAGGTTACTTGTTCAGGTCGCCTTGAACCTCATCCTCCTTACGTTCGCGGTCCTCAACCTAAAGGCGTGTGGGACGGGCGGAACCGAGATCGTCACGTCATACACGATCGACGAGTTCGGCTTCTCCGTCACGATCCCCATTGGAGGTCACTATATCCACAGATACTGAGCCACAGGGCGCCGAGGTCGTTCGGATCGAGTCTGTTTTCAAGGTTTTCGAGTCAGAACGGGGGCGCGTCGATGCCGTGCACGATGCGAGCCTGATTGTTCGTAGAGGGGAGTTTGTCAGCCTTCTGGGGCCTTCTGGCTGCGGGAAGACGACTCTGCTTCGGATGGTCGGCGACCTCGAAATACCGACAAACGGCACGATCACGGTAAATGGGCTTACCCCTGCTGTGGCCCGTGAACGGCGTCAGGTCGGTGCGGTATTTCAGAAGCCGGCGCTTCTCGAATGGCGGTCGGTGCTGGACAACGTCAAGCTGCCCGGAGAAGTCTTTGGAGACGAGGCGGTGATCGATCGCGCCGAAGAGATGATCGGAAAGGTCGGGCTGAACGGGTTCGAAGCAGCATACCCTCGCGAACTTTCAGGCGGCATGCAGTCCCGAGTTTCTATCGCGCGCGCTCTGACCCACAGACCGAACGTTCTCCTGATGGACGAGCCCTTCGGCGCTCTAGACGAGATCACGAGGGAGCGTCTTCAGATCGAGCTGCTCAGCATTTGGCGGGAGACGCAGGCGGCTGTCCTGTTCGTGACGCACAGCATACCTGAGGCCTTGCTACTGTCGGACCGGGTGGTTGTGATGTCACCTCGTCCAGGGCGGATAGTGGAAGATCTGAAGGTGCCGTTCAGGAGGCCACGACAGGGTGATCTTCGCGAAGAGCCGGAGTTCGTACGCCTTGAGGGACGACTACGTAACCGGCTGAATGAAGATTATGATCGGGGTACTACTTGATCGACTCGCTCCACATGGGACGATCCTGTATCGATCTGTACAGCAACGACATCGGGGCTGCCTTCTTCGACATCAAGAGTTTCTCTGCCTATGTCGGTGGCTCACCCACGAACATAAGTGTCGGCGCTCGGCGCTTGGGACGGCAAACCGCGCTACTGACTGCGATAGGGGATGATCCGGTTGGGGAATTCGTTATGAAGTTTCTGGATGAGGAAGGTGTCGACACCCGGTGTATTGCGACCAAACCAGGTCGTCGCACCAGTGCTGCTGCGCTCGCGATCGAGCCTCCAGATCGGTTTCCCTTGATCTACTATAGAGAGAACTGTGCTGATGCAGCGTTGACGATTGACGATGTCGATGCGAGTCCGATCAGGGATGCAGACGTCTTCCAGTTTGCAGGGACGAACCTGAGTATCGAACCCTGTCGAACAGCGACCCTCTACGCTGCGGAAGTCGCACACAAAGCGGCGAAAACCGTTGTTTTGGACTTAGATCTTAGGGCTGATCAGTGGGCGGACCTGAGGTCTTTCGGGGTTGCGATCCGTTCGTCTCTACACAACGTGGATATCGTCCTAGGCACTGCGGATGAGGTCCGTGCAGCCGGCCTGAAAGACCCAGGCCGGCTGTCTGTTTCACACTCACAGGTATCGGATGCGAGAGTCGAAGGGGACATCGAGCGGGCCGTTCAGGGTCTCATGGGTTTGGGACCGACCGCTGTGGTCGAAAAGACCGGGCCAGAAGGTGCTCGCGTTTATGAACGACGGGGCGTGAGCTCTGATGTCCGGACAGCTGAAGGGTTTCCGGTGGACATCCTGAATGTGCTCGGCGCTGGGGACGCCTTTGGCGCAGGGTTCATCTACGGGCTGGCTGAAGGCTGGGATCTACAGAGGTGCGCCCGTTTCGGAAACGCCTGCGGAGCGATTGTTGTCACGAGACACGGATGCTCGGTCTCGATGCCGACACTTGAGGAAGTCGAGGCGTTCGTCGAAGAACGGGGAGGTCTTTAGGCTACCGGTAGTCGTTCGTGAACAGGGTAGATATGTCGACTTTTCTCTCAATCATCCCAAGGTCGAAGAGGATGTCCTGTGTGGAGGTCCAGCGTTCCGCGTTCTGGGCACCGAAGCCGTTCTGGGCGACGTCTTCGCTCTGCAGGATCGGGATCAGCTGTCTCAGATTTGCTTCATTGAACGCACGATTGCTCTCCGGTCTCTCTGCCATGTAGGCGTCGGTGGCCTCAGAGGCGTTTTCGATCGCGTAGACCCATCCTTCTAGGCTTGCCTTGAGAAATTGTCGAACGACCTCCGGGTTCTTGGCTAGGTAGGTTTGATTCACGATAATGTTGGTGCTGTAGGGGTCGATCCCGTAGTCGGATAGTGCGATCCTGTTGACCTTCTCGCCCCTCAACTCGACAGTGACAGGTTGATCCTCTGTGTAGCCGAGCATCGCATCGACCTGATCTGCAAGGAGTGGCGCTGGACTCGATTCGGTCATACCCATAAGCTGGATCGTATCTTCCGCGATCCCGAGCTTCTTGAGCAACGCCTGGAACTCGCGGTGCTTCGTCCCACCGATATTTACGCCTACCCGTCTTCCGACGAGTTGAGACGGCTCCGTCAGGCCCTTCGGCGCGAGTGAATAGACTACCACGGGAGAGTGCTGATTAATCACCGCTAGCGACACGACTGGAATTCCTTTGCTTCTTGCCATGACGGTCGCGGACCCGCTGGAGACGCCTACCTTGTATGTCCCGTTCCCGACAAGCTGTGCGGTGGTCGGGGCGCCACTTCCCTCCAGAATCGTGACTTCCAGTCCGGCGTTCGAGTAATACCCCTTGGCTGCGGCAACAAAGAAGCCTGCGTGCTCCATTTGCGCTTTCCAGTCGAGAAGAAGTTCTATTCTCTGCTTACCTGGTTCGGGAGCCGAGCAGGCTGTGAAACAGATCAACAGGATGAGAAGACGTTTCATTCTAAGGTCCTAACGATTCAAAGTGTCGAAGGAGCCACCCCATCTTTTGAGGGCGCTTCGTTCGATTCGCTCCACGATTAGATAAAGGGACGTGCCCATCGCCCCAAGGACGATTAATGCGGCAAAAACGAGATCGGTTGACAGTTCTGAATTTGCGAGACGTACGAGGTGACCCAATCCCGCGCTGGCCCCTACAAATTCGCCCACAACCGCGCCGATGACGCTCAGCGTGACGCACATCTTTAGCGCAGCAAAGATGTAAGGCACGGCGTTTGGAATTCTGACCTGTGTGAATACTTGACGCGGGGTTGCGGAAAGAGAACGCATAAGGTCGAGGATGAGCGGATCGACGGTGATCAGGCCTCTTGTAGTGTTCACCACGACGGGAAAGAACGATATCAGCCCGGCGATCACGACTTTGGGAAGGATACCGAAGCCGAACCAGACGACGAACACAGGTGCCAGTGCTTCCTTCGGGAAGGTCTGAGATGAGATGACGATGGGGGAAAGCGCTTTCTCGATCGTCCGGGAACGAGCCATCGCGAGCGCGACGGTGATCCCTGTCGAAGCCCCCAGCAGAAAACCCAGCACGGCTTCTATCAATGTGACCTGAGCGTGGCGGAGTAGAAGGGGGATTGAAGAGCCAAGTTTTGCGAAGATCACGGTGGGAGCGGGAAGGATGAAGTCGGCGATGTCGAGGGTACGAACAGCTGCTTCCCAAATACACAGCATAAGGAGGATAAAGCAAACGGGGACGGCGTAGTCCTCGACCGCCTTACGTAGGAATCGACTGATCACGCGTCGAACAGGATGATCTGGGCGCTCAAGGATCCTGCCTGGTTGTGATAATCAGGGACCTCGTTCATGCAAAGCCAGAGGGCGCCTTCGAAGGGGGAGTAGAAATCGAAGTAATTCCCTACCGCTATTGCTGCCGAGTCCCCGATCCGCCCGACTAGGCACGCAACGTTTGCCCCTGGGACTAGGTAATTCTCATCCGCGATTCGCCCCTCGATCCCATCTGCCCCACACCAGACAATCGTCGCGGGACGGCTCTCGGGTGACCAGAGGCCCTCGGCAGCAATGATGACGCGCTGATCTTCCTTGACCTGGAGATACATCTCCTGCCAGGTCGCGTTCGGGCGGATCGTTTTTGTTATTGTGAGTGGCATGCCTGTTCTTCCTCGCTCTAGCGCGCAAAATACCCGGGGGGCTTTGGACTGTCAACCCATTGAACTCAAAAGCGTTGACTACCAAATCAGGCTGACCTACTTTGCATTCTTATCGATAACAATAACTTAGGTGCATCTTAACGTCCTCTGATAGGTCGGGTAATGCAGTCAAAGAGCAAATTCAAGAAACTGAAGATGAGTCCCAATGGTAAGGGTATCAACACGGTAATCGGTCGCGGTTCGGTCTCAGAAGGCCGATTCAGGGTGGATACCGGAATCCGTGTGGATGGCGTGCTGAAAGGGGAGCTAATCTCTTCCGGGACGCTGATCGTCGGGGAGTCGGGCGTGATCGAAGCTGATGTGAAGGTTAACGATGCGCTGGTCAGCGGTCGGATTGTCGGTACGCTCGAGGCCGAAGATAAGGTCCATCTGCAGGCTCTGTCGGCATTTGTTGGGCGTATCAAGACCAGAACGCTGATCGTCGAAGAGGGCGCGATCTTCAAGGCTGAGTGCGACGCAGGTGGTGAGATCCAGGTAACTGAGTCGGAAGAGCCTCGCGAAGTTGCCAATCAGCAGCAGTCAGGAACCGGACAAGTTTGAGGGCCAGGCTCTCAAGGAAACCCAGCGAAGCAGCGAGGTTCGAGAGTAGATCAAGGAATTGAAAGAGCAGTAGAGCGGGACAAAGATCTGTCGGAGCAGATAGAGAAAGCGTCCAAATAGATCGAAACGATATAGTTTTTGGAGCGGGCACGCCGGTTTTCCGGGGTGCCCGTTTTTTGTGTCTAATAAAACGTTACAAGGAATGAGACACGTAAAATACCAGAAAGATCTCAACGCGCGGATAAACAATGACTTACGGTCAAAAAAGGGTAGTGGCACGTGTCTTGCCTGCCATAAGTCCTGAAAGTGTAGCCCGTGTTCTTTTGAGTCTGCTGGGGCTGATATTGTCTCCTGGTTCACTCACCACCCTGGGTCAAACAGGCCTAAAGAAAAGAGGAAGACATGGATTGGGTCTATGAAACGCTCATTGTCGGGTGTCTCGCGTATGCAGGTGCCATCGTCATCGATTACGTGAATTACAGGGACGGTATAACCCCGCGGATCCAGCGTATTGAAAGAGGTGTGGTTGATATCGGACTGGACTTCGTATCTGAGGAAGAAGCGGCGGAAAAGGCTAGGTCGCGAGTCCACAGGCTTCGGACCGAGGTCGATGAGTTGCGTCGGCAGAAGACGACATTCTACAGCAGGTTGGTTTGCGAGCGGGAGCGGAAGCAAAAGTTGGAAATGGCCGTGTTCAGGAAGCGCCTCAAACGCAAAGAGCCTTTGAGTTCTGCCTAGCGTGGATGTGGAGGGCGACATGTACTTTGAAGCGATGACATTGGTGATGCTGGGACTCGTAATTGCACTGAAGTATGGCGCGGTGAGTCGGATCGTCAAACTAAATCAGAAGTTTCGAGACGCGGAGAATATGTCCACGCGTCACGAGTCGTTCCTTGAGCGCAAACGGGGCGAGCGAAAGGTGGCAGAACGGGAGGAGACGAACCTGACAGGTCAGCAGGTTGGGCTTGAGTCAGAGATGAAGCGGCTGGATGAGGAGTGGGCGGAGCTGAAGAAAGCGAACATCGAAGCTTGGAAGGAACTCCTAAAGGGCAACACCGATTCGGAGGACGAACTGCTAAAGTCTACCGGACTCTCTGACGAGGAGGAGGGGGAGATCTCGAAGAACTGAGGACGGAAGTCTTGACTCATAGGAAGGGACGGGCCGAAAGGGTTATCCCGCACTATGCGTTTTGGTAAGTGATCGGATCTTGTCGGCCGGTCTTTTCAAACGCGCGAAGCCGCAGTGCACAGCTGTCGCAGGTGCCGCACGCCTTGTCTTCTCTCGCATAGCAGGACCAGGTAAGGTGGAGTGGTGCTTTGAGCTCGGTTCCCAAGGTTACGATTCCGGGCTTGTCGAGAGCAATCAGGGGTGCCTCGATCTTTATGTTGCCGTCACGGGTGCCGTTACAAACGGCCGCATCGAAAGCCCGAACGAAGGCCTCTGTGCAATCAGGGTATCCGGAGCTGTCTTCCTGAACGACTCCGATGTAGACGGCCTCGGCTTCGATCGTTTCCGCCCAAGAGACACCGAGCGCGAGCAGGTGTGCGTTTCGGAATGGCACATATGTAATCGGTAAGTGATCGGAATTGAGGTCCGCATCGGGTATGGGGATATTGGAATCCGTCAGGGCCGATCCGCCAATCTGGGCGAGAAAAGCCATGTCGACGATTAGGCGGCTCCTCGATGCGACACCATAGTGGTTGGCAATGTCGAGGAAGGCCTGGTGCTCTCTATGCTGAGTGCGTTGGCCGTACTGAAGGTGCAGAAGGGCGAGATCGTGCTCCCGAGCGGCGACCGCGGCGGTGACACAGCTGTCGAGACCGCCGCTCAAGAGTATGACTGCTTTGGACATCAGCTCGCGGCTTTTGCCGACGAGGAGTATCGTGCTGTCGCGATCGTCCGCTTGATCCAGAAGCTGAGGTCGTCCATCAGGCTGTAAACCGTTGGCAGCAGAATCAGTGTCAGAATGGTCGATGCGAAGAGACCGGAGATGACGACAAGTCCGATCGGTCCCCAGCGTCGGGCGTTGCCTTCAGCTTGACCGTATATCATTGGGATGACGAGTGGTGCGAGCCCCAAGATCGTCGTTGTGGCGGTCATCAGGATCGGTCTTAGACGGTCCTTGCCGCCTTGGATGATCGCGAATCTCCTAGGAAGACCTTCCCGCCTATACCTGTTGATGTGGTCTACGAACACGATCCCGTTATTCACGACGATACCGAACAAAATCAGTAATCCGTATGAGGCGTTACTGTCCATCGTTACGTTGAAAGAGTAGAGTCCTACCGCCACACCGATAAAGGCAAACCCGATCGTGAACATGATCGTGAACGGGTGAACGTAGGACTCGAAGAGGGAAGCCATGATGATGTAAATCAGGAGTGCCGCGAAGAGCATCGTGAAGTTTCCCTCGTTCTGCTCCTGTTGCATCCACCGGAAGCTCCTGTCCATCTGCCAGGTGTATCCTCTCGGAAGCGGTACGGAGTTCATGCGACGCATCATCTGCATGCCAGCTCGGAACTTTGCGGATTCCTCCGTGTTGGCAAAGATAGTCACGGTGGACATGCGGTCATCCCTTCGGATCGTGTTCGGTCCTTTCGCGTAGTTGAAATCCGCGAGGCTCGAGAAAGAGACCAGTTCTCCCTGATCGCTTTCGAACTGCGCGTTCATTAGCTGGTCTAGCGTGGCTCTATCTTCCTCGCGGAGCTGAACGGTGATGTCGATCTCGCTGTCGTCAGTCTTGAACTTACTGTTTCCTCGTGTGCCCAACGCTGTAGCGATTGTTGTTGCGATCTGGCGTGGCGAGAGCCCCAGGCGCTGCGCCCTTTGACGGTTAACAGAAACCCTAATCTCCTCAGTGCCGCTCTCTAGGCTCGACTCCACGTCGTGCACACCAGTAAGCCCGTGCATGTTCAACTCTACATCCTCGGCGATCATGTTGAGAATGTCTTGGCTGCGTCCCTTGATTTCGACACCGACTCCGGTAGAGCTGGAACCCCAAGATCGTCCGGTCTTAAACCGGACCCCGGGTATGTCCTTGGGAAGCACCGCGGCAACCTTGCGTTTTACCTGATCAGTCGTCCACTGTCCCTGCTCTGCGTCGACCAAGTAGAGCGTCAGTCTGTTGCTGCGCCGATTGCTGAAGCGGGAACTGATCGCCTTGATGTCCATATCCTTCTTCATGGGGAGAAGGATCTCTTCACATTTTTGGAACAGATCGAGCGCGGCCGCTGTGTCATAGTTGCGTGGCACCTCCACCGTGAATGTGACTCTGCGCGACGGTTGCCAGCGGTAGGGTGACTTCTCAATCAAGCCGTAGACGTGGAAACCGGCAGCCAGGATCAAACACGCTAAGGCTACTGTGGTCCAGCGGTATCGAAGTGTGACTCTGATGACTCTCTCGTAGAACCCTTTGAGACCGAGCCTCCGGAACCTCAGGATAAGGGCTGCGGGTGTCAGAAATCCTGCGGCAAGGCCTGCCCAAGCCGGCCACTCGAGACTGCCAAAACCTGCCAGAACCCAGGTTACGCCGTCGATCAACCAAGTTGTTGTCTCCCCAGCTCCTTTGATCGATACGCCCCAGGCGATCATGCAAAAGGCGCCGGCGGCCAGTAATGATTTCAGGAATCGATCGATTCGCTCGCTTCCCTCGGCGAATGCACGCGAAGCTGCGAGGGGAACGATTGTGAGGGCGACGACGAGCGAGGCCATCACTGAGATGACGACCGTTATGGCGAAGTCACGCATAAACATGGTGCTACGTGAGTCTGTGATGAAGATCATTGGAACGAACACACAAATCGTTGTGAGCGAAGCTGCTACAACAGGGAGCCCGATCTCTCGGGCTCCCTGAATGGCGGCTTGAAAGGCGGAGATCCCGGTGTCATACCGTTTTCGGAAGATGTTCTCCAGAGCCACCACCGCTGGGTCGACGAGCATACCGATCGCGACCATCATTCCCATCATAGAGATGAGATTCAGCGTGATGGTTGCCTCCGCAAACTGACGGAAGAGATACATGATCACGAAGACGCACAAAACGGACACGGGAATCGCTGCGCCGATGATGACTGTGCTTCTGAAGTTTCGGAGGAACACGAAGATCACGCCGATTGCGAGCAGGCCACCCATGATGGCTGACTGGGCGAGACTCGAGATGCCCTTGGTCACGTCGGTCGCCCTGTCACGGATCAACTGCATTTTCAAACGTTCAGCGCCGACCTCTTCGATGATGGCTGTGAGCTCGGCATTAACCAGGGCGGAGGTCGTCACCATGTTCGCCATCGATGCCTTGCGGACCTCCAAGGTAACTGCCGGACGGCCATCGAGTCGCTCAAACCGTTTCTTTTCCGGGTAGTCGTAGGTGACGGAGGCCACGTCCTGTACCTCTATCTCATCCGAAAGAGGTAAGCGTCGGATGTCATCGACGCGCTCGAACTCCCCCATGGCTCTGACGGCGATGCGCTTGCCGCCATCGCTCACGTATCCCGCGGAAATGTTGGTGTTGTTGTTGCGGATCGTGTTGTTGAGCCGGCGCATGTCCAGACCGTGAGCGTTCATGCTGTTCTGGTCAACCTGGACGAGCAGAGCACGTTCATCCAGACCCTCCAGCTCGACGCTCCCGACGCCATCCAGACGCTGGAGCCGTGGGTGTATAATCTGCTTGTATACACTGGCCAATTCGTCTTGATTCTCTCCCGCCCAGGTGACCGAATACTCTAGGATTGGCCAGTCCTCAGTGTTCCAACGCCGGATCTCGATGCGTTCGACATCATCCGGGAGGAGATTCCGTCCCTGATCAAGCCGGTCGCGGACGTGGACCGAGGCCAAGTCCATGTCTGCGCCGTAGTCGAACTCGACTCGGGTGGACGAGCGGCTACCGTATGAGCTCGAGCTGAGGCCCTTGATGCCGGTCAGTGTGCCCAAGACTTCTTCGATTGGGCGACTGATGTTTCGTTCGATTTCCTCGGGAGACGACGAAGGGTAATTCACTTCTATATAGATGGCCGGGAAGGTCAGGTCCGGCAGATACTCGAGGGGGAGGCGGAAGAGGGAGATCGCACCCAGCACGATCACACTCAGGGCGACCATGGTCGTGGTGATCGGTTTTCTTATTGCGGACTCGGAAAGGTTCACGTAGACCCCAGAGATATAAAATAGTGTTTACTAACTTTAATATATAGGCTTAGCGTGGTCTCGATCAAGATGTGAGGCGAAATCTGATTAGCTAGCCGACTCTGAGTTGAGTGATGTGTCCCGGTAAAGAAGTCGCCTCAGTGTCTTGGAGGGCTGTCTGCGCTGGCGAATCGCGGTTATCAAAGTTTCGAAGCTCCCTTCGGGCCCGGCCTGATGAGGACCTATGTGATCTGCCGTATTCTTGAGGCGATTTTCGATGTCGACGCCCGGCTCCGGCGGATAGATCGGAAGGCTTTGCCCCGTGGCGACTCGCTGCTTTTGAAGCGCTCGGCGCTTAGATTGGGGCATCTTCCTAGTCCTTCCGGTCCTGATGATGATGCGGCATGACGCCGGTAACCGTGGGCTGTCGCAGGCCGTTGTCAGCCGGCGTATTCGAGTTCCGTCTGAGTGGGGCAACGGGAGGCGGGTGTGAATCCAGGCCGACGCCATCCAGCTAAGCTCGAATCGACGCGGCACTCGTGAAAGTAGTGTATCTAGGTCGAACATGCAGTTCCGCGTAGGAAGCTCCGGCGAGATCTGGCTGGTGGCCGCAATGGATATCTGGTCTGGCGATCTGAAATCGAGGTTTCAGTCCGATGTCTGTCGGGGGGGCACATTTTTGGGGGTCCTCAAGCTGTTGTCGCTAGATATCTGCTGGGCTAGGTTGTCGCACCCCGTTACTGCCGGTATTATGACGTATGGCCTCTCCTGAATGTTACGGAAATTACGCGTCAGGTAAACTGCTATGTCAGTCGTGCTACACTTCAAAAAAGTGCGCGCAGGCGAGTCGAGAGAAACAAGAGGACATGTTGCAACTTGTTGTGCCTCAGATTCTTGAGGGAAGAATAGAAACTTCTAGATTCAGCTTGGCTCTGACGCTTTACAGCGGCCAAACTTTCCGCTGGGGACGTGACCATGACGGATGGTGGAAAGGAATCGCTTACGGAGTAGTCTTGCGCCTGAAGCAGCAAGATGATGTCGTGCATTACTTTGCCTCGGCGAACAAGGTCTCGACTTATGACGGCGAAAAAGACATTGAGGATTTCCTGCGCTGGTATCTAAGGCTTGATGAGGATCCGAAGGTGCGTGTGCCGAGGGGGGATCGATATCTGCGTCGAGCACGTGACCGCATGAGGGGTTTCCGGTTCGTCCGTCAGGAGCCGTTGGAATGCATCGTATCCTACATCCTGAGCGTTCAGGCGCACATGAGTCTGACCAAACAGCGGATACAGTTTCTTTCCCAGATATTGGGTCAACCCATCAGGTTCGGAGAAGAGGACTACTGGTCGTTTCCGGATGTGGATGCATTAGCCCTGCTGGACGAGGACTACTACAGACACCAGCGATTCGGCTGGCGGTCGAAGTTTTTGCCCACGAGCACACGCTTTATCCGGGATCTGGCGCGTAAGAATCGCAAGGAGACACCGGATCTCAGTTTGGCAGAATGGCGCTCATTGGTTGATAAACTGGTCGATACGCCGAACTCAGGCATCGGACTGAAGGTCGCCAAGTGTATCGATCTCTTCTCCCTCGGGCGTCTGAACGCAGTCCCGGTCGATACTTGGGTGAGGAAGATGGCGGCGGATTGGTACGGGGTCGAGGGTACGGATGCGCGGATCTGTGCCTGGGCAGAGAACCGGGGTGGACGACACGCCGGATACTGGGGCGAGTATCTATTTGCCCACTACCGGGAGCTCAATGCTCCGTCTCTTGATGACCGCGTGCTTTCGTTCGCGGCTTCAGATGCATCTTCCTCCATACTTCCCTTTGAACGACGAGGATGCGAAGGATAAGCAGATTTTTACGCGATTCTCGCAGCTGCAGGCCCTGACCATCTTTTCTATCTTCTGAAATCCCAACTCAACCCGATCATTCTTGCCCGATTCGTGAAGAATTGAAGGCACAAAGCACTTTGGTCAGAAGACGAGACCGTTAAACGGTTACTCAAGGGGGCAGAGTGATGTGAATATCGAACGACTCAGTTTCAGGGCCACGGAGAGGAGGGAAGAAGTCACGGGGCTGTGGGCGTATCCGGTTGGTGCGACCCACACGCTGGTCCTGTCACACGCAGCAAGCACGAACATCGAACACGCATCGATGGTCGCGATAGCAGAAGCCCTTTATGCAGTCGGCATTGCAACATTTAGATACAACTTCCCATATATGGAGAAGGGTGGAGGCGGTCTCGACGGAAGGAGAACGTGCTACGAGGCGGTCCGGTCAGCTGTTGCCAAGGCTGGAGAGCTCTCGGATCTGCCGAGACTTGCCGGAGGCAGGTCGTTTGGTGGCCGGATGACGTCGATGGCCGTCGCGGAGCAACCAATCGAGGGATTGTCTGGAATTGTCTTTTACGCCTTCCCCCTGCATTCGGCGAAGAAACCGTCGATCGATCGGGCGGAACATCTTGCAGACGTCGGATTGCCTATCCTGTTTTTGTCAGGAAAACGCGACGCGCTCGCCGAGATGCACCTTCTCAAGCCGGTCGTTGATGGGCTGGATCAGGCGACCCTGCAAGTCATCGGTATGGCGGATCACTCTTTCAAGGTGCTCAAGCGGTCGGGGATCACCGAGGAAGAGGTGCAACGGATAGCGGCGGAGGCAGTGAGAGAGTGGGCAAATGGAAATTGGCAATTGGAAAAATAGAAAATGCGGCAGGAGAGCTAAACGGTATGTCCGAATCGAAGCGGGTTCCGGCATACCAATGCCGACTCACCTTTCCCGGTCTTCTCTACTGGCTCTTAGTCTCTCAGATATCTCGGATTCCCAAACCCGTCATTCACCACGTGGCTTCGCGCCGGTATCTCAGAGTTGTCCGGGATCACCAGATTAAGTTCCGTGCTGTTCTCGATGACGGTTCCATCCCCGACGCGAACGCCATCGCCAAGGCAGATCTGTCCGGGGGCCGCAGCCCCGCTCAACACCGTGCCAATAACGACGGTCGAGGCGATGCGGCAGTTCTCTTTTATCTCCACATATCCGTAGACCTGGCTGTTGATCCCGATGCTGGAGCGATTCCCGATCTGCACGGGGCCCAGTAACTGGGCATCCGTTCCGATCTGCACAAAGTCTCCGATGACTGGATGTCGCTGGCGGACCTTGTCGCTGATCCCGCCGAGTGTGCAAGGGTAGACCACACAGCCTTGGCCGATAACGCCCGTCTGGCCCGTTGTCAGGCCCCTGTGAGGGTGCTCGAAGAAGTTTGCGTCGCCTATACGAGTCTCGGGATGCAGGTCAGCCTGATAGTATCGGCCACCTAGTTCTGCGATCGCTCTCGGGAGTAAGGGGACGGGTTCGCCAGAAACGCCGTCGAGTGATTCGGACGGACGGCTACCGGTGAGTGCGTGAGCTGTGTCGTGATAGAACAGCACGCGCCAACCGGGATACGAGCTGACGACGAGTTGCATCTGATAGTCAAAGGCGTAGTCGAGGTCCTGTGTCTTCAGGTAATCACGATAGACATCGAACGTGCGTTCGCGGATGGCTTCATCGATCGAGGCCTTGAAGCCGAGCGACGATAGCCGATCGGCGTCAAGATTGCTTCTCAAGGAGACATAGGCATCCCACACGGCCGGGTCCTTGAGTGAGGCGAACCTGTTCCACATTGCCCGATCCTTAAACGATGGAAGGTCACCAAGCAAGGAGAAAGTCGTCTGAATTGCGCGGGACTCCACGTCTGCGCTGGGTCCTTCTACAGCCAGCAGGGATTGGGCGATCATCGCGTAGACCTGGTCGCCAATCTCCTCGATGCCGTGTTCGAAATCTAGGGCATCACCCGACTCGGTAGCATTGTGTGATCCCGGAGCCGCGCATTCGAGAAGGTTGCCCAAGACTGTTTCCAGGAGATCACGGTTCACGAAGCCGCGTCCTGATCGCTGGGAAAGGATACCTCTACTGACAGGATCAATCCGAAGTGCGTCCAGCTCTTCGGACGTGTAGATGGGTCTAAGAAGCTTGAGAAGTCTGTTCAGAAGCGGTCGCTTCTCCTTCTCGTATGAGGTGTTGAAGAGGGAGCTGCTGCTCATGTAACTCCTTGTCTAATTTGTAGATCGGTTCACGTTGTCAAATAGTAGGCAATTCCGCACGACGGACAAGGGTCACTCTATCCGTATTATGCTGGCTATGGGCTGATACCGGTCTTGGCCGGCTCAGCTATCTCACGCCTCGACGGGAAGAAGCCTCCTCGCCGCTTTTCCTCAGTATTGCCCGGCAGAACTCCCTTTAATGCTGTTCAAAGCAATTACAAGCGCACGCAGCCCGCCTGCAGACTCTGGAAGTGGCCCAGTTCGGGTGGTAAGCAGTCATCGAAGATCGTGCATAGCGTCCAGGTTTTCTTCGCTCGTCACTGTTAGACGAAGAGAGACGGGAGCCTGCGGCGACGAGGAATATAACGTCACTACATCCTAGACTAGGCTTCTGACATGTTCCTCGATGCCCTGCGCGAATGGTGTTTCTGGAGCCTTGGCTCCGGACTCCTGGAGCTGCTTCCGACTGTAGATCCTGTGGCACATGAAGGGAGCTGCACCCGGGTTCTCTGCGAGATGAGCCTGCACGCTCAGTTCTTCGATCGGGGCGGGCTCAACGCCGAGGACTCTTGCGATCTCGTCATAGTAAGTTCTGGATTCAATGATATCGGGGCCTGCGGCGCTGAAGATTCGCCCGTAGGTAGCCTCGTTTCCAGCAAGACTTAAAAGAAGCACAGACAAGTCCCGTGCCAGGATAGGCTGCTGGAGGAAGCAACCGCCACCCACAAGCTTGAGCGTTTCACCCCTGTGGATTCGGGCCAGGATCTCGTCATCTCTACCGTGCAGAGGCAGACATCCTAGCTTGGACCCGGGTCCGTAGATGTGACAGGGGCGCAACACGGTCCACTGTGTACCTCCGAGGTCTGCCGCCTCCAGGATTCGTTCGCAAGTTCGCTTCTTTCCGCCATAACCCTCAGATGCGTAGTGATCGGTTTCCTCTGGCTGCGGGAAGGTCCTGTGCGCGGGGTCGAAAACGAAGTCGGTTGAGATGAAAGCGATCTGGGCAGCTCGATCTCTGAAGCATTCGACGTCCTGTTCGGCATCTGCTGGGTCGAATCCTATGCAGTCTACTACGAGATCCCAGTTCCCTTCAAGCGACGCGATTGTCTTTTCAAATGCCTGCCGGTCGCGTCGATTCGCAACGATCCCTTTGACTCCATCCGGCAGTGGTCGGTGGCCTCTGGTGACCACCTCAACTTCATGTCCATGACTCGTGGCTATCCTGGCCAATGTTCCGCTAACAAATCCGCTTCCGCCGATCGATAGCAATCGCATGTCTGCTCCTTGTGCGTTCCGGGTATGCGTCCTCGGCAGAAACGTATTACGCACCGTAGACGAGCGCAAGGCGAGGGGAGGGTCAGCTGCCTGCGGAGCTGTGTTGGTGACTTTTTATCTGTAAGATCCGAGGGCAAGTAGCCAGAAAGCGGAGACGGACGGAGGGGGAGAACCACATCAGCCATTCGGCCCGATGTATCCGACCAGCTATCCGGGTTCAATCGAGAAAGTCACTCGGTCAAGCGTCACCACAGTGCGCTGATGTTAGCGCAGTCTACCATTGAGCGCTTCGGCGATGGCTGGGGTGGTTAGGTCTTGGCTAAGTTTTCAGTGAGGATTTGAGGGGTGGGTGCTCGTAGAGGAGTTAAATACGAAAACCATAGAAGAAAAGGATGAGGCCCGGGGATACACACAGGAACGGAGTCCACACCGCTTAGCCCTCAGCAGAGGCTAAGTTTACATCAGCAGTTCAGGGAACACCAGTTACGTGAACGCTCACTTTCAATACCCTATTGCAGGATCAGGAATAAACGAGATTCCACCATCGTCGATGGCCAGCGTTGTTTCCTGCAGATTCGCGAAGAGAGCAGGTTGTGCAGATGCAGATTTCAGGACCTCGAGGTTTGGGGATGCCCAAGGCCTGTGGGGAAGGCTTTCCGGTGTGTCAGGCGTCGGCTAACTCCTCAAGATCGTCAAGAATCCCGGCATCCTTCGCTGTCATCAGGACGCCCTCACCGATCGACCGTAACGCCGTAATGGCCTTCGACAAAAGGGAAGCGTTCCTCAAGATCGTCTGGGATTTCTACACCCAGACCGGGCGCATCGGGCAAGATCAGATGGCCATCTACGATCGCGGGTTTCTTCTCCAAGATGTCCCATTGCAGAGGGCCCTGAATCCGGCAGATCTCAAGGACGCGCGGATTTGGCAGGGCTGCAACAAGATGGCCATTTGCCATGGCCATAAGGCCGTTGTGCCAGGAATGCGGGCATAAGTCGACGCCAAACTCGGATGCGCGCTCAGCGATACGGTAACACTCGCTTATTCCACATACACCTGCATCCGGTTGGACAATCGCGAAAGCATTCTTCGCGAAGTAAGGCTCGAACTGCTCGATCCGTGTGAAGGGTTCGCCGCCCGTGATCGGCATGTCGACAGCTGCGTTCAGTCGCGCGTAACCTTCCGGCTCGCGTGGCATCGGTTCTTCGAACCACGTCCAACCCATTTCGTCGAGCGCTTTTGCGATCTGTAGCGATTCGTCCTCCGTTAGCCGACAGTTTCCGTCGAGCATCAGTTCCATCCGGTCGACGACAGCGTCGGTCACTTTCCGAGCTAGGTTGATGAACTGATCCACCGTGACGCCCGACCAGTCCCAGTGCGTACCGATTCGCATTTTGAAGGCAGTCCATCCTTCGTCGGCGTATCCGGTTGCTTCCCGCACTACCTGCTCGGGGTCCTCGTCCCAGTCGTACATACAGCCTGACGAGGCATAGACTCGAACCTTGTCAAGCGGATTCGCGGTCAGCAGTTCCGCGACCCTTTTCCCCTCTATCTTTCCGCGCAGATCCCATAGCGCACAGTCTATTCCCGCTATGGCTATGTCGGGAGCCCGGTCTCCACCCACAGGACGTGGTACGATGCTGGGATCAGATGGATCCTTCCCTATCAGTTTTTTTCCAAGCTCCGCGACACGTTCTTTGATCTTCGGCGGATCGCCATATGCGCAGGCTTCCCCGATGCCTCGCAGGTGTCCGTCCGTCTCAATGATGACTATTGCGCAGTCAGCCTTGATCGTAAGATACTTGGAGGTGAACCACTGGCGTTCGGGTTCGTGGAGACGAGAAAGGCAGAGGGTTCGGATGGATGTGATTTGCAATTTTTCATCTTTCTGGTTAGACCACACGGAGCCTGGAGTATGGGTCAGAAAAACCCGGCAAGGTTCATGCGCAAACAGCTATTACTCTCCTCGCGTTTCTTCTGTGATGCGTTTTGAAAGCACTTCTTTTAACGCAATGCAGGCAGTGTTGCGCTAGATAGCGGCTACTTATGTGTAGTTGACTCGGGATCCTTTTCGTGCAGACTCGTACGCTCCCAACACCATTTTAACCGATTTCGTGCCTTCTTTTGCTGAGACATGCTCGTCAGTTTTGCCCTGAAGATAATCGATCCACGGACGCGGTACAGCTCGGATACGTTCACCTTGAGAATTGGGTATGGGTAGGTCAATCTCGGTCCACTCTTTGTCGCCCTTGCGGATGTAACGAAGCGGTTTGGCATCGGTAGGTCTGGGTGCGGTGGTAGAGGGTGAGTCTCCGTAGTCCTGAAGGATTGTGCCTTCGTCTCCGTAGATTTCAGTTGTGTTAATGCCCGCAACTGTAGTCGAGCCATTGAACAGGGAGCCCATCATGCCATCAGGAAACCGAAAGATGGCTACACCATTGTCGTCTGGGGCGACGTTGGTGACGACGTTATCGATCTCCGCCATCACGGAGAGGGGCATTCCGAATATCCACAGGAACCAGTCGGCGGCGTGAGTGGCGTCATCGAAGAACATCCCTACGTTCGCTTTTGCGTCGATGTGCCACTTGGTGAGGCCCTCGTAGAATGATGGGTTCAAGAGTACGGGTATGCAGTGCCGTCGCCGAACCATTGCGATTTTTCCGGCTACGCCCTTTTCGACAAGTGATTTTATATGCCGGTTCACTGGATCTTGACGCATCTGGAACGCGACACTGAACTTGACGCTTGACTCGTCGACAGCCCGCGTGATCCGGTCACAGTCTTCGAGTGTCGTCGCCATAGGTTTCTGCAAGAGGATGTGTTTTCCGGCCTTCGCAGCTCGTTCGACTAGATCGGCGTGGCGATTTGTTTCGCAGCCAATCGTCACGGCATCAACTTCGGGGTTGGCCAGGATCTCTTCGGCGTCTGACAGGAATGGGATACCGAAGTCTTTGGATGCTTTCTCGCCGCGCTCGGAGACGTCATCCCAGCAGGCAACGAGTTCCACGTCCTCGAAATCCCTCATCACCTGACAGTAGGTGTTAATGTGTCCGTGTGCGTGGGAGAGGGTGGCGACTCTGATTCGGTCCATTCGGGAAGGGCTAGCTGATTTTTACGACCGTTTCGGTTTCGAGCGATTCGATGGCGGCCGCCAAGACCTTCTGTGCGGCGAGGCCGTCTTCGCCGGAGCCATCTATGTCGGTAGGATTAACACCGTCGCTGACCTGCTTTACGAATGTGTGAAGACGGTCGATAAACGTGTCTGTGAAATCACGGAAGCCACCGCCAAAGGCGGGGTTCGTGTAAACTGTCTTTTCTGTTTGTCCCGCTGGATATAACGTCACCTCACGCCACATATCGTCCAAGACGAACCGTCCACCGGTCCCGGCGACCTCGCAGCGTTCCATTGGGTGGCCTCGCGCGATGTCGTAGCTGCCGGTTAGTGAGCCTACGACCCCGTTTTTGAAACGCATGTTGAACTGCGCGGTTGACCAGATAGACCGCCCAGGAGCCTTGGTCGCGAAGCACTGTACTGCTTCGATGTCTCCGCAGAAGTAGCGCATTACATCGACCGTATGCGGATGAAGAGCTTTGAGCTGAAAGTAGGGGGAAGATTCGTTCGGGTTCATGATCCACATACTCATGTTCACAAAGAGCAGGTGGCCGAGTCGATCCTCGTCAACCCATTTGCGGGCCAGCCTAGCGGCAGGGGTAAAGCGATGGTTAAGGTCAACTCCGAAGCAGAGGTTCTTCTCTTTCGCCTTGGCGACCATCTCCTCTGCGTGAGGAATCTCGTTGCTGATCGGCTTTTCACAGAGGACGTGGCACCCTGAATCGAGCGCTAGCATCGTGGGGTGGTAGTGGTCCGAGCCGTATTCGTAGCCACCTGTTGCAACGCTGCAGATATCTGGCTGAAGCTCGCGGATCATCGTCTGAGCGTCGTAGAACGCGGGGACTCCGAGACGCTCAGAGGCGGCGTTGGCCCGCACTTCGTCACGATCGCAAATGCCGACAAGTTCGGCTAGATCGTCCTGCTGGTAGCAGTCAGAGTGACGGTTCCCAATCGGACCAAGGCCTATGACGCAGACACGTTGCATTTGAGTTCAGACAGAAGGAACGTCTACGACCTGGCCAGTTTTCCAAGACTCGATTGCCGCTTCGATCACCATCTGAGCTTTCAAGGCTTCCTCGCCTGAGCCCTCTATTTCGTCCGGCTTCACGTCTGCGAGGTTCTGTTCGATCCATTTTCCGATACGGCTTTCGAAGGTCTCGCCAAAGGCCATCATCCCGTCGATGTAGTCGTAGGTCTCCGTTTCCCGGGAACGACGCGGATGGAAGTGCAGGTGTTCGCAAGCATCGTCAAGGATAAACCGGGCATCGGATCCGACGACTTCCAAACGTTCCAACCCGTAGGAACCGCCAGGACCGGTGGCGTCATAGCTTCCTGTAAGATTGCCGACTACACCGTTGGTGAACAGCATGCCGACCTGCACGTTCGACCAGCAGTGTCGTCGCTCGCCTTTGGCGTCGATGCCCCGCTTGAAGAACGCGTTGACCTTTTCCACGTCACCGCAGAAGTACCGCATCACATCTATCGAGTGTGGATGAAGCGCTCGCATATGGAAGTGCTCTGACGTTTCGTTCGGGTTGTTGATCCACATGGTCATGTTGATGATGTTTATCTCACCAAGCCGGCCATCCTCGACCCACTCCTTGGCGCGAGCCGCGGCCGGAGTGAAGCGATGGTTCAGGTCTATCCCATAGCGAAGGCCCTTTTCTTTCGCCAATCCGACCATTGCGTGCGCTTCGTCGAGGTTGTTCGAAATCGGCTTCTCGCCCAAAACGGGAATCCCCGCCCCGAGCAGTTCCATGGTCGGCTTGTAGTGATCCCCGCCGTTTTCGGTCCCCGCGCTGGCTACGCTTGCGGCATCGATTTGAATCCCGCTCTCAACCATTTCCTGAATAGAATAGAAGGCCTTTGTGCCATACTTCTGGGCTGCTTTGTCCGCCTTCTCCTCGATGATGTCACACACAGCGACGAGCTCACACTCGTCGTGCTCACTATAAATTGTGGCGTGTCGGTTCCCTATGCCGCCGAGTCCGACAACCGCTATGTTTAGTCCCATAGTCTCCTCATATCTCCGACAGCACGGGTCCTAGTTAAGCAGAGCAGTAAAACCGTCGAAGGACCGCGTAACCACATCATCGATTTCGTCTAAAGCCATATCCTTTGTACCCACGATTTCAAGGACGCCATACTCGATTTTCGGCGCCGTGTCGAGTTTTGCGACGATTGCGGGAAGGTTGAGGTCTCCCTCACCAGCAATCTGCTGTGCGACTGGGCAGATGTTCAACTCACGGGTTTTGACGTCACGGATTCGAATTGAGAGCATGTGTTCGAGCAGCGAGTCCATGGTCTCCTCTGGGACCTCTTCTTGGGGGGTCCGCCAGATGTGTGTCGGATCGTAGTTGATACCGACCCAATCTCGGTCGACCTCCTGGATGAAGCGCAGAGCTGTTTCAGTGTTGTAGACAGCGTTCTTGACGTGGGGTTTGATGCTCAGCCTGACGCCTCGGGAAGCCGCTTCCGTCGCTACTGAGTTGATGTTGTCGACAACCGTTTTGAAAGAGTCCTCGTCGTCCGAGGTCCCTCCCGGTCCCGTTGTTACGAGGGTAGCGCCGATGGCTGCTGTGGCATCAAGAAGCTGCAGAAAACGATCGCGGTCGCCGAGGTTGCCGCTGCCTCCCACACCTTCGATCACAAGATCCACGTCTAGGGCAGCCTGCTTCACGCCCGCATAGTAAGATCCATCCTTACCCAATTCAAGGTGGGGAGCCGCTCCCTGAATCGAGCAGATTTCAACGGCTTTATATCCTGCTTCTGAGATTTTGTCCAGTGCCACCGTCAGATCCTGTCCGCCGTAAAGGATTGTGCTGCAACCTAATTCCATCTGGATTCTACCTCCGCTTGTCTGATTTCGGGGCGAGTGGCCAACAATATTTGTCGTCCATGGCTTTGTCAAGGTAAACAGGTTATTGTCAATGCCGCCACAATTCCTCAGACGAGACCTGTAATTCAGTAGCTGTCACGAATAAGGGGATTCTCAGTTTGAGAAAATCGAAGACATTTGAATATTCTCTACGAGAGGCTAAGTCTTTATCTTGAAAGCCCCGAACTTGTAAGGTATACTCCAGTATCTTTGGGTGGTATCCCCGCAGCAAAGCTTAGCCAACCTCTTTCCTAACATTTCAGGTCGATGGAATCCAGAAGTATCGTCGTCAAGGGCGCACGTGTTCACAACCTGCAGAATGTGGACATCGAGCTGCCAGAGGGAGAACTCGTGTGCTTCACGGGTGTTTCCGGTTCGGGCAAGTCATCGATGGCCTTCGACACCATCTATGCCGAAGGTCAGCGACGATATGTAGAGTCCCTCTCGGCTTATGCTCGACAATTTCTCGGACAGCTCGAGAAGCCAGATGTAGACAGCATCACGGGTCTCTCGCCGACTGTCTCGATCGAGCAGAAGGCCGCTGGCAGGAACCCGCGATCTACCGTCGGCACGATGACGGAGATCTACGACTATCTCAGGGTTCTGTTCGCGCGCGTAGGTGAACCGCATTGTGTCGCCTGCGGCACGCCCATTGGGTCTCAGACTCGGGACGGTATCGTTGATCGGATCCTCAGTTTGCCAAAGGGTACGAGATTCTCGGTCTTGGCACCGATTGTTCAGGGTCGCAAGGGTGAATACCAGGATCTGTTTGAGGATTTGCAGCGCCAAGGCTACATCCGCGCACGAGTCGACGGCCGAACGGTCCTGCTGACGCAGACACCCAACCTTGAGCGGCACATCCGGCACGACATCGAAGTCATCATCGATCGGCTTGTCGCAAAGCCCGAGTTTCGTGCGCGAATCGGAGAGGCTGTCGATTCCGCGCTTCGTCTGTCCGAGGGCACGCTTCTTGTCAGCCCGGAAGATGGTGAAGACCTGCTGGTCAGTGCGAGGTTCTCGTGCCCTTCCTGCGGTCTGAGTGCAACGCCGCCAAGCCCACAGCTCTTCTCCTTTAACGGTCCTCAAGGCATGTGCCCGACGTGCCGTGGAATCGGTAAGCACGTTCGGATGGACGAGCGACTCGCGGTTCCCCATTTGGAAAAGTCTGTGGCCCAAGGAGCCGTTGCCCCTCTCGGCGTTCCTCGGAATCGGTGGAAGATGCATTATTACGAGGGGGTTCTACGAAGGCACAAGTGCGACCTGGATACGCCCTGGAAAAAGATACCTGCTCGCGGGAGGCGAGAGCTCCTTCGAGGAGTGAAGGCTCGGATCGAGCTAGAGTGGAAGCGTAGAAACGGTTCCATCTACCGGCATCAAGGTCGGTTCGAGGGAATTCTTCCCCCGCTTGAACAAAGATATGTCGAGTCGGCAAGCGGGTCTGTTCGCAAAAGACTCGGAGCCTACATGCTCGAGGGCCCGTGTTCTGATTGCGAGGGGGCCCGGCTCAAGAGTGAGGCAAGGTCGGTCCTGATAGGCGGCAAATCTCTACCCGATGTGGCCCGGATGACAGTCGAGGACGCGCACGAGTTCTTTGCCGACCTGGCCCTGTCGGAAACGAATCAGACGATCGCCGAAGATGCGCTGAAGGAGATCTGTGGTCGTCTAGTGTTCCTCCTGGATGTTGGGCTGAACTACTTGTCCCTCGACCGAACCGCTCCGACACTTTCGGGTGGTGAATCGCAGCGGATACGGTTGGCCAGCCAGATCGGAAGCGGCCTGGTCGGCGTCACGTATGTGCTCGATGAGCCCTCGATCGGTCTGCATCACCGGGACAACAACAGGCTGCTTGATGCGCTCTGCCGTCTGAGGGATGCAGGTAACCGTGTGATCGTCGTCGAACACGATGAAGACACGATGCGTCGGGCTGACCGAATTGTGGACTTCGGTCCAGGGCCTGGACAACTGGGCGGGCAGCTTGTAGTGGATGGCACGTGGAAACAGGTTGCCCGCTCTAAGGCCTCGGTGACTGGAGCTTATCTAAGCGGTCGATGTAAGATAGGCGTCCCTTTGTCGCGCCGCACTGCCGAGAAGTGGCTGACTATACGGGGCGCACAGCATAACAACCTCCAGAATGTGACAGTGAAGCTTCCGTTGAGCGTGATGTCCTGCGTGACGGGCGTTTCGGGCTCAGGGAAGAGCTCACTGATCACTGACATCCTCCACGAAGCACTGGCTCGAGACCTAAACCGAGCAGAGACCCACCCAGGTGATCACAAGGTCATCGACGGCGTCGAAAACCTCGATAAGGTAATCGAAATCGATCAGCAGCCGATCGGGCGCACACCTCGAAGCAACCCGGCGACATATACGGGAGCGTTCGGCCCGATTCGGACGCTCTATTCGGAGTTGGCCGAGTCGAGGGTGCGAGGATACAAGCCAGGCCGGTTCAGCTTCAACGTCAAAGGTGGTCGATGCGAAGCCTGCCACGGGAACGGTGCTAATCTGGTCGAGATGGACTTCCTGGCGGACGTCTGGGTGACCTGTGCCGTCTGCGAAGGGAAACGGTTTCGGCGCGAAACTCTGGATGTGAAGTTCAAGGAAAAGTCGATCGCCGATGTACTGGAGATGGAGGTCGAGGAGGCGGCGGAGCTGTTCAGGGACATCCAGCCCGTCTACCGAATCCTCAAGGTGATGATCGATGTTGGCATGGGCTACGTCAAGCTTGGTCAGCCAGCGCCGACCCTTTCAGGAGGTGAAGCGCAGCGTATCAAGTTGGCAAAGGAGCTCTGCCGCGCGAATACGGGTAAGACCCTCTACATCCTTGATGAGCCGACGACAGGCTTGCACTTTGCGGACGTCCAGAATCTGCTGAACGTTCTGGAGACGCTCGTTGAGCTCGGGAACACGGTCATCGTTATCGAGCACAATATGGATGTGATCAAGACAGCTGACTGGATTCTGGATCTCGGTCCTGAAGGGGGCGAAGGCGGTGGACGTATTGTTGCAGAGGGTACACCGGAGACGATCTCGACGTGCGACAGTTCCCATACGGGGCAGGCTCTTCGTGACATTCTCGACGGGGTGCCTTTCGCGCACTCCAATGGCCAGGTAAGTGGTCGACGCAAAGGGAAGACGGCCTGGTACAAGGAGATCAAAGTAGTCGGCGCACGAGAGAATAATCTGCGCAACGTGGACGTGGCCATTCCGCGCGATAAGATAACCGTGGTCTCGGGTGTTTCGGGGTCCGGCAAGTCGTCGCTGGCCCTCGATACGATATTTGCAGAAGGCCAGCGTCGATATGTGGAATCATTGTCAGCTTATGCTCGGCAATTCTTGGGCCAGATGCCGAAACCGAAGGTCGACCGAGTCATCGGGTTGTCTCCTGCTATATCGATCGAGCAGAAGGCAGCTAGCAAGAACCCTCGTTCGACCGTCGGTACGGTCACCGAGGTCTATGACTACCTGCGTGCGCTCTACGGACTAATGGGCGAGATCCACTGTCCGAACCGTGGTTGCAACGGCGCCAAGGCAGGAGCCCAGTCCTCCCAGCAGATTGTCGACCGTATCCTGGCTCATCCGGGAAGTGACAGAGTTATGATCCTCGCGCCATTGGAGCCGGACCGTGGCGAGGACTACGACACGCTGATATCCCGGGCTCGTCGGACGGGATACCTGCGCGGACGACTCGATGGGAACGTTTTTAAATTGACCAAAGCTCCCGAGATCGACTATCGGCAGATGCACCGACTCGAGATCGTCGTTGATCGTGTGATCGTGCGTCCGGAAGGCCGGAAGCGCATCGCGGAGTCTGTGGAGAAGGCGCTCGATATGTCAGGTGGACTCGTGATCGTTGCCGATCCGGAGGTCGGAGATGAGTTCCGGTTCAGCCAGCATCTGTCTTGCCCGTCATGCGGTCAGAGCTTCGACGCGCTTACGCCTCAACGGCTCTCCTTCAACAGCTACGAGGGCTGGTGTCCGACCTGTGAGGGTCTTGGAACGCAGCGGGGGATGGGACGGAAATCGCTAATTCCCGATACTACCAAATCTCTTCTAGACGGAGCGGTCGCTCCTTGGGGAAAGCTGGATGGTCCACTTCTTGAAATGATGACGGTGGTCGGCCACGAAGTCGGGTTCGACCTTTGCATGCCGGTGAGCGATCTATCAGACGATGCGTTGGAGGCCGTTCTTTATGGGCTCGGCAACCAATGGCTGGTAGGTCCCAACGGCCTGCGATTCAGATATCACGGTCTGTTCCCAGCTGTCGAGTCACTTGTCAGGCTGTCCCCCCGGTTCAGGCAAGCCATGGGTGAGTTCGTTCTGGACGTGCCGTGCCCGAGTTGTCGAGGTTCGCGGCTCGCAGATGTTGGGTCTGCCGCACGGCTCAATGAAAAGACCCTCCCGGACCTATGTGACATGCCGATTCACGAGGTCTGTGGCTGGTTCGAACAAGTATCCCTAGGCGGAAGGGATCTAGAGGCGGCGGGTGATGTCTTGGGTGAGATCCAAAACCGGCTCAAGTTCCTTGACGAGGTGGGCCTCGGCTACATCTCGCTATCGCGACGTGCCCCGACCTTGTCTGGTGGCGAAGCGCAACGGATTCGATTGGCTAGCCAGATCGGGTCGGGCCTGACTGGTGTTCTGTATGTGCTCGACGAACCAACGATCGGTCTCCACCAGCGCGACAATCGACGTCTCCTGTCGGCCCTGGAGCAACTCAGGGATCTTGGCAATACGCTTGTTCTGGTTGAACATGACCGCGACACACTGGAGGCAGCCGATCACGTGGTCGATTTCGGACCCGGTGCTGGGGCGCAGGGTGGACAGCTCGTCGCAGCAGGGAAACCTAAGCGGTTAGCGGTCGGGAAGGGGAGTTTGACCGCTAAATATCTGAAGGGGACTATGGAGATTGAGGTCCCTGGCAGGCGAAAAGGGAACGGCAAATCGATCGAGGTCAAGGGTGCGCGACACAACAACCTAAAGGATATCCACGTCAAGTTCCCGCTTGGTAAGCTCGTGTGCGTGACGGGTGTCTCTGGATCGGGAAAAAGCACGCTCGTGAACGACGTGCTCCACGGGGCGCTGGCAACAAGCGTCAACCGAGTGCATCACACGTGGGGAGAGCACGACGAGGTGCTCGGGCTTCAAAACGTAGATAAGGTGATCCGGATCGACCAGACACCAATCGGGTTCTCACCTCGGAGCACCCCGTGCACTTACGTGAAGGTGTTCGATCACATCAGGAAGTTCTACGCCCAGTTGCCCGACGCCCAGGTGCGGGGGTTCAAGCCTGGTCATTTCAGCTTCAACAGCCGCCGTGGCCGATGTGACGCCTGCGACGGGATCGGTCTCCGCTGCATCGAGATGCATTTTCTTCCGGACGTGTGGGTCACCTGCGAAGACTGCGACGGGAACCGCTACAACCGGGATATCCTGGATGTCAAATACCGGGGTTACTCGATAGCGGACATACTCGATGCGACAATTCAGGAGGCCGTCGAGATGTTCGACACCTTCCGCGCAATCCGGCGGACTCTTCAGACCCTGGTCGACGTGGGACTCGGCTACATGAAGATGGGGCAGGCATCAACGACGCTGTCAGGTGGAGAGGCACAGCGTGTCAAGCTGGCAAAGACACTGGCGCGACCCAGTACAGGACGCACGATCTACTTGCTTGACGAGCCTACAACCGGTCTGCACTTCGCCGATATTCAGAAGCTGCTGGAAGTCTTGAACCGAATTGTGGACGGAGGAAACACCGTTGTAATCATCGAGCACAACCTGGATGTGATCAAGACAGCGGACTGGGTGATTGATTTGGGACCGGAGGGTGGGGACGAAGGTGGCGATATCGTGGCCCAAGGACCTCCCGAAGTAGTCGCACAGGTGGCAGGCTCACACACGGGCCGATTCCTTCGGGAGATCATAGCGGCATGACCGAGTGAATTACATCGGCCGGAAATATTCGCTCCTCGGATTCCTTGAGGAGGGAATCATGCCCTTCGTTCATCCGGATGCCGAGAGGTTCTTCGACATCTTCGCTGGCACCGGAACGGTTGGATGGTACTTCAAGCAGAAAGGGTTCTCCATCGTCGCGAACGACATTCAGTATTACGCCTACTGCCTGAACAGAGCATATGTGGGGATGAACCGCCCTCCAGCGTTCTACCGGCTGCGGCAGGAGATTGGCCTCCCCGCGCGGAGAAGCTTTCTGAGCGTACTCCGCGCGATTAACGCTACACGCCCCCGGAGAGGTTTCGTTTTTCAGAATTATTGCCCCGGAGGATCTTCGACTCAGAAACGGATCTACTTTTCAGACAGTAACGGCCGCAGATGCGACGGCATCCGACAACAGATCGAGGAGTGGCTGCGCGATGGACTGATCAAGGAGAGCGAGTATTACTACCTACTTGCTTCGCTGATCGTCGCGATGGATCGAGTCGCGAATACGGCCTCGGTCTATGCCGCCTATCTCAAGCGACTCAAGAAGAGCGCGCAGCGGGACTTCGTCCTCGATAGCGTGCCGACATCCGGTGGCAGAGGCCGACACGCGGTCTACCACAAAAATGGACAGGACCTGGTCGGCAGGATCGCGTGCGACATCCTGTATATGGATCCACCATACAACCAGAGACAGTACTGCACGAACTATCACGTCCTAGAGACCATTGCTGCGTACGATAACCCCCCATTGATCGGGAAGACCGGGTTGCGGCCATATGATGAACAGCGATCCGACTTCTGCGTCAAAGCGAGGGCGCTTGGCGCTCTTGAGGATATGGTCCAACGAACCCGGGCACAGTATGTGTTCCTCAGCTACAACAGCGAGGGCCTCATGGCCAAACGGGACATCCTCGATGTGATGCGTGCCTACGGGACGGCAGATGTTCGGTCGAAGCGCTATCCCCGTTTCAGAGCGGACGTAGACAGCCCGAACCGGAAATACAAGGCCAACAGCGTGACGGAGTATCTCTTTCGCCTGAAGAAGCTGCGATGAACCTTAACATCCCTGTCCGGTCGTTCTTCTCTTTCGAACAATCGACACCTTCCATTACTGAGATCCCTTTCCTGCACGGAACGCTGGGAGGATGGGACAAGGCCAACCTCCTGCCCGATTTAATGGCTCTCGATGGAAAGGACACCTTTGCGGATGTTTATCTCGGCTGGAACGCAGGCGGTGTCTACCTCGGCGTGGATGCAAAGGGTGCTCCGGGACTGGAGGTGCAGCCGAAACGACCCCTCAATGGAGACGGTATACAGATCTGGCTGGATACCCGTGACGTGAGAGACGCACACCGCGCAAGCCGATTCTGTCACCATTTCTACTTTCTGCCGACGGGCGGCCGATCGGATGGCCCTGTGGCAGGTCAGGCACGAATCCGACGGGCTCGTGCCCAGCCGAAGCCGTGTGAACCTCAGAGCATCACGGTTGCGTCTCGTATATCGAAGAAGGGATTTCGGTTTTCCGCCTTCCTTCCGGCGGATATCCTGACTGGTTTCGAGCCAGAGGACAATAACCGATTCGGATTCACTTACCTGATCCGAGACAAACGCCTCGGACGACAATATTGGACGGCTGACGAGCCCCTTCCCGTTGCCTACGACCCCAGTCTCTGGGGTACTGTGGTATTATCCTGATGCGATAGCTGACGTGGTAACCTATTCTCGGGTTGACTTCGAGTGGACCCGATCCTATGTGTCAGGCCGGGCCTATCGTATGCCTTCCCAAGCACGATCCTTATAGACACCTCTCTCAGCTGAAACCCCCTGAAAAGCTGTCCGGTTGGACGTGAGAACGTACCATGATGGGGCGATTCTGCGCATACTGGGCTGAGTAAAATGAACCTTATTGAACACACAAATGAAACGCTTCTGGAGCAGCTGCGAGACCTGGGTCCCGGGGAAGAAGAGCTGATCAGGGTCTCGTCAGATCTAAACCCGGATGGACGGTACGGGACGCAGTGGGTTGTTGTCACCACAGATCGTGTGCTGGTCCATTCTGATAGCGCCACCAGAGCTCTTCCGGCTGTCGTCACGGAGCAGGGCCAGCAGCATAAGGTAGGGTGGGTGCCTTCGGAGACGGTGGAAATTCCAATCGAAGAGATCGCTCGGGCGTGGACAGAGCCCTACGTTGGCGGGGCCTCGCTGGAGATCGAACGAAAGGCCTTTGCTGCGGTATCAGTCCCGTATTCGAAGACCCTTGCCGAGAAGTTCTCGGAGGTTACGAGAGGGATCGAGCAGCTGCGGAAGGGAGAGTCTCTTTATCTGAAGGAAACGCTGGACCGCACGCACTGTTCAACCTGCGGAAAGCAGCTACCAGAGCGGAACGGAATCTGTATAAACTGCATCAGCCGATTCGCGACGCTCGGCCGCATCGCGTCCTACCTCGTTCCGTATCGCAGGCACGCAGGGCTATTGGTGTTTGCTTCAGTTGCCACAACAGCGGCCGAACTGGTTCCTCCTTATATAACGAAACGAATGGTCGATGAAGTCCTCGTCCCGGTGGCGGAGCAACCTGCAATCTTCGAAGATCGGTGGTCTCTGCTAGGATGGCTCGTGGTTGTTCTCATCGGGCTGAGGCTCCTGACGTGGGGGGCCGAGTGGATTCATGGCTGGACGGTCACGTGGCTCAGCGCACGTGTCACGGCTGATATCCGAAGCCAGCTATACAAACGTCTTGAGCTTCTGTCGCTCCAGTTTTACGACAAGCGTCAGGTCGGCCAAGTGATGTCCCGTGTGACCAGCGATACGAGCCGACTGCAGGACTTCCTCGTCGACGGTTTGCCATATTTGGTCATCAACAGCTTGATGATCTTCGGCATCCTGATCGCCTTGTTCACGATGAGCTGGCAGCTCACCTTGTATGTATTGGTTCCCGTACCTGCGATCATCCTGTGGGGTGCGTATTACTGGAAGAAGATGCGCCTCTACTTCACGAAGTGGTTCCAGTCGTGGTCGAACCTGATGGCGCGCGTCAATGAGGTTCTCACTGGTATCCGCGTCGTCAAGGCTTTCGCGCAGGAGCCGAGGGAGATCAAGGTTTTCGAGAGCCGTAACAAAGATTTTACGCGCATCGGGATACAGGCGGAAGTCAATCGAGGTGTCTTCTTTGCGACGATGAGCCTGCTGACGGGGATCGGCGTGATGATCGTCTGGTACTTCGGGGGGCAGGAGGTGCTGAGCGGAGAGCTGACGCTGGGAAAGCTTCTGGCCTTTTACAGTTATATGTATCTGCTCTACGGGCCGCTAGAGTGGTTCGGGATGGTCAACAGCTGGATGACCCGGGCCTTTGCCGGCGCCGAGCGTATCTTCGAAATCATCGATACACCACCGGAAGCTTACGAAGATTCGGACGCGCAGCCGATGCCGGACATCCAGGGTCGCGTGACCTTCAAGAACGTGACGTTTGGGTACGACAAGAGTAAGCCTGTCTTACACGAGATCGATGTGGACATCCAGCCGGGTGAGATGATCGGTCTTGTCGGTAAGAGCGGAGTGGGGAAAACCACGATGGCGAACCTGATCTGTCGCTTCTACGAACTCGACCGCGGGCGTATTGAGATTGACGGCATCGATATCAAAAAAATCCGACTCAAGGACCTGCGGAGCCAGATCGGGATCGTACTGCAGGAGCCGTTCCTGTTCAGTGGGACGATACAGGAGAACATCGGCTATGGCCGTCCAGGGGCGTCGTTCGATGAGATCGTCAAGGCCGCTGTCTCAGCGAATGCTCATGAGTTCATTGTCGGGAAGCCTGATGGATACGACACGGTAATAGGTGAGCGGGGTGCGACGCTGTCAGGAGGCGAACGTCAGCGTGTTTCGCTGGCTCGTGCGATTCTGCACAACCCGAAGATCCTGATCCTTGACGAGGCCACTTCGTCTGTTGATGTGAAGACGGAGAAGCGGATTCAGGATGCGATCGGAAACCTGGTCGCCGGCAGGACGACGGTCGCGATAGCACACAGGCTGTCGACTCTGAGAAATGCGAATCGCCTCGTGGTCATGGATTCGGGCCGAATCATTGAGGTTGGTACGCACAAGGAGTTGATGGATAAGAACGGCACCTTCGCGAATCTCGTGAAGCTACAGCAGGAGGTCGCCGAAATCATCGCAGTTAGAGAATAACGTGTCGTCACCCTATATCGAAAGTGCACCGACCGATATCGAGCGCAAAATCGCAGATGTATCTAAAAGCGATGTGTGTGTTCGAGTGCAGGGCGATCTGAGCGACGCCCGGATCTTCGGATCGGAATGGTTGGTTGTCACCTTGGACGAGGTCCTTGTCGTGCCGGAGAACGATGTCAACGGTATGGACAAGGCGTCGATTGCTGATCTGCGGGATGTTCGCATTGACGATTTTGTAGGCGGAGGTGTTGTCGAATTCGATCGGCTGGACGGTCCGCCTATTCGGATCGGATTCAGCCAATCTATGAGGCCGAAGTTCGCCGAAATCGCCGAGAGTGTGAAGGCGATGACTCGCGGAGAGGCCTTGGTGCTACCAGAAGAGATAGACGATACGCAGTGCGAGTCTTGCGGCCGACTTCTTCCTGAGAAAAACGGTGTATGCGCCGTATGCATGAAGAAGTGGGATACCTTCCAGCGCATCGTGAAGTATATGCTTGCCTACCCGGGGTTGGCGGCCGCAACCGGTATCCTGACAGTGTTGTCAACGGTGCTGGCGCTTCTGCCACCGAAGATCACGCAGCACATTATCGACGATGTTCTGACACCGCGCTCGGGTGCCGAAACTCTGGCGTGGTTTGTTGGTGCACTGCTGCTAGTTCGGTTGGTTATGTGGGCGGGAGATGTGGGTACGCGGATGTTTAGTCGACGGCTCGGGTTCATGGCGATTGCGGACTTGCGAGAGGATCTATACCAGCAGTTTCAGATGCTCCCGCTGAAGTTCTACGATCGTCGACGGATCGGATCACTCATATCTCGGATGACGAACGACAGCGACCGGCTCGAACACTATATGATCGTCGACGTGCCGTTTATCCTGTCCAACACGCTCACGTTTTTCGGCATCCTTTGCATGCTTTTTTACACGAGCTGGGAATTGGCACTTTTGATCTGCATCCCGATACCGCCAATCGTGTATGCGGGTAGTCGGATTTGGGCGAGGATGATGCGCTACTGGAACAGTTGGGGTGCAAAGTGGTCGCGTCTCTACTCACAGTTAAATGAATCGATCAATGGCATCCGGGTCGTCAAGGCTTTTGCTCAGGAAGATCGTGAGAGCGAGCGTTTCGGCGAGAACAACGATGCCGTCCGGGATGTGTCGGTCATAGGTGAACGGAATTGGTTCGTCTTCTTCACGGTGACTAACTTCCTTATGAGTTGCGGCGTTTTCATGGTCTGGTACTTCGGCGGACTGAAGGTCCTTGAGGGGCAGCTGACGCTTGGGCAGCTGATGCTCTTCATTTCTTATATGTGGCTTATGTATCAACCGCTGCGATGGTTCGGCGACTTCTACAACTTCATGCTCAGAGCCTTTGCGGGGGCAAAGCGGATCTTCGAGGTCATCGACCACGATCCGGAGCCATTCGATAACCCGAACGCGACTCCCCTTCCGTCGTTGCGGGGAAGGATCAGGTTCGATCAGGTAAACTTCGGCTACGATCCCGGTAAGCCAGTACTAAAGGGCGTCGAGTTTGATGTCCAGCCGGGTGAAATGATAGGTCTTGTAGGAAAGTCGGGTGCCGGGAAATCGACACTGATCAATCTGATCTGCCGGTTCTACGATCCGGATCGAGGTTCAGTCCTCGTCGACGGGATGGACATGCGGGATGTGAGTCTTCGTGACCTGAGGTCACAGATTGGGATGGTCCACCAGGAGCCGTTCCTGTTCGATGGGACGATCGCGGAGAATATTGCCTACGGTAAGCAGGACGCGACGCTCGATGATGTGATTCGTGCGGCCGTGGCTGCCGAAGCACACGAATTCGTGGTCAAGAAGCCGGACGGATACGATATGCGTGTCGGAGAGCGTGGCAATCGCCTGTCGGGTGGGGAGAAGCAGAGGATCTCGATTGCCCGAGCAATCCTGCACAACCCGCGCATCCTGATCCTTGATGAAGCAACGTCGTCACTCGACACATCGACGGAGCGGAAGATTCAAAGGGCGATCGGCAGGCTGGTCGAAGGAAGAACGACGTTTGCGATCGCTCACCGCCTGTCGACGCTCCGGAGTGCGAACCGTCTGATAGTCATGGACGAGGGGTGTGTTGCAGAGGTCGGGACTCACGAAGAGCTGATGGAGAGACAGGGGATCTTCTATCGGCTCGTGAAGACACAGCAGGATGTGACTGCCATAATGGGTGTTGGGAAGAATGAGACAACGTGATTCTGTCTTGTCCGGTAAAGACTGCGGACCGACACTTTGATGAGTAAGTGAGGAATCTGAATGGATTCGTTGGTGAATGAGCCAGAACTCGACAGCGAAGTGGAAGGGGGGGAGACATCCGGATCCGATTGGATGCCTTCGCCGATCGAGACGAATCATCCCGAGTTCGTAGATCCTGCCGAGATTAGGCTGTTCAGGGAACCCGCCTGGCGTCTCCGCATGACGATCGAAGGTGACCGTTCCTACACTCGCGTAAAGGTCGTGCGAGCTGCACCGCTTTCAGAGCCCAATCGCTACATCTGCTTTCTCGACATTAAGGATGAAGCGATTTGCATGGTGAAGGATCTGCACGAACTTTGCCAGGACAATCACATGATCATTCGGGAAGAGCTTAACACCCGGTATCTGACCGCATATGTTTCAAGCGTGAATGCGTTGCGGAACGAGTACGGCGTGTCTTACTGGGATGTCGAAACGGACAGGGGACAGCGCGAGTTTGTCGCAAAGAACGTGGCAGAGAACGCTCGGTGGCTTGGTGATAATCGGCTGTTCATCCTCGATGTGGACGGGAATCGATTTGAGTTCAGCGATCTCACTCAGCTTGACAAGCGCAGTAAGGCGCTTATCGAGGTCGTACTCTAGACTGTCACAGATCACGTTTCACGATGGGCCTCCAGCATCGCTGGGGGCCTGTTTCTCTTGGAGGTAGAGATGATTGCAGTCGTCGGCAGGATTTTGAAATGGATTGGGGCCCTGACAGTGGCGTTCATCCTGTTGATCGTTGTCTTGGCGGTTTCGATACATGAGTCTCTTCCTGAGAAGATGGTTCTTCAGGTCGACTTCCGGGATGGGACAACCGAATATATCGGAGACCATCCGCTTGCGCTTATTCAGAAGGGTAACCGGCTTGACATACGACGACAGGTCGAGACGATCCTTAAAGCGGCAGCCGACGACCGTGTCGTCGGGTTGATCGGTCGGGTCGGCGGAGCTCGGATGAGCCTAGCGCACGTCCAGGAGATTTCAGATGCGATCCGCGTGTTCAGGGAGTCCGACAAACCGAGCGTGGCATTCGCAGAGTCTATTGGAGGCCTGGCTGCTGCAAACGCATCGTATCTGCTCGCAACAGCCTTCGAGAACATCAAACTGCAACCTTCAGGGAGCGTTGGATTGGTTGGATTGTCGGTAGAGCACCCATTTTTTAGGGGCAGTCTTGACAGCCTTGGGGTTATACCATCATTTGGAAAACGTGAGGCCTACAAGACCGGTCCCAACCTGTTCACAGAGGCGGGCTTTACAGAGGCTCACCGGGAGGCGGCCGAGGCACTTCTCTCGGGTCATTTCGAGCAGCTCGTGGCGGGTGTTGCCAACGGACGAGATGTCGACCAGCTCAAAGTACGGTCCTGGATCGATGCTGCACCCCTTTCGGCGCAAGCAGCGCTGTCAGAAGGTGCCGTCGATCAGCTGGCCTATCTCGATGAGGTGCGGAGCGCCTTCGCCGGCGCTAGTGAGCCTACAATTGTGGATTTGGCCGACTACGCCCAGCACTCTAGCGCAGAAGGTGTGGAAGTTGCCCTAGTCCACGCGGTTGGAACTATTGTGCCAGGGAAGTCTACATACGACCCTGTCGGGGAAAGCAACACAGTCGGTAGCGACACGATTGTCGAGGCCATAAGGGACGCGTTGGACTCGGGTGCCCCGGCAATCGTGCTCCGGGTGGACAGCCCGGGTGGGGCCTATTCTGCGGCAGATGCGATCTGGCGTGCCACCCGATTGGCACAGGAGAGTTCGGTTCCCGTGATCGTGAGCATGAGTTCAGTCGCTGCGTCAGGTGGATATCTGATCTCAACGCACGCCGACCACGTGATCGCCCAGCCCGGCACGATTACGGGCTCGATCGGTGTCTGGGGGGGCAAGTTTGTGATGCGGGATATGTGGAGGAAGATCGGTGTTACATTCGACTCCGTGCACTTTGGCCCCCAGGCCCGGTTCTCGAGTACTCTCACGGACTTCAGCGAGTCGGAACGTATGCGCTTTGAGGCTCAGCTCGATCGGGTATACGACGCTTTTGTCGCTCAGGTATCGGATGGCCGAAACCTTTTGAGACAGAAGGTGTCGGCGCTAGCGCAGGGTAAGGTCTGGACGGGTCAGCAAGCTCAGGAAGTTGGCCTGGTTGACGAGATCGGCGGCTATGCGGCAGCCATCGAGGCAGCTAGGGACTTGCTTGGGCTCGCTCCGGACACAGACATTCAATTCGTGATATATCCCAAGCCTAAAGATCTTGCAGAGCGAATCATCGAGGGTGACTGGGAATCCCTCAAGACAAAGAATGATCTGAGTCTCGTGCGGACAGCGAGCGCAATCGCAGGACGTATCACGTCTGTCGTCGCTTTGGCAGTATGGGCGCCTTGGGTTGAAGGTTTTTTATATTAGTGTTTTCGGGCTCAGAAAATGAGCGTATCAGGACTCTACACACGCACGATGAAACGGCAAAATCTGAGAATCTCAGCGGGACTTTCCTGGATTCTTGTTCAGAGCTGCGTGGTAAACCCCCTGCCTTTGGCTCACCTACACTAAGCGACGCCTCGACCATTTGGGGCTCGATTAGAGGAGAAGGTGAGGGCAGGAGGGGTGCGGAAGACACGAACTTAATCACGACCTCTTCCGGGAGAAAATCGTGATAGTGAACGACGAACAGCGCCAGAAAGCCTTCGGGAATAACGATCGACGTGGCAACTGGACTTGGCCTTGATCTGTTTCACCGAGCTACTCCAAGCCGACTGTCTCTCCCCATCCGATATTCTTTCTCTGGGTGAGAAAGGGGTGCTCATACTTTCGAGGGATTCTCACGGGCGGTGTCTAGTGAGGCTCGATGCCACATGGCTTCAAAGGTTGCAGACCCGTCGTCCTCGCTAACAGAGAGTGAGGAGCCCAATTCAGAGATCGGCTGCGCATCCTTTGTATACACGTTATGCAGTTCCTGTTTGCTGACTGCATACCGCGTCACCTCGCCACTTTGCCTTTTATACTCATAAATATGGCGCGGAGGGTTAACCCACGAGTAGTCGACCGCATATCGTCTTATGGCACTCCGGTCGAGCCGAACGCCTAGTCCGGGTCGCTTCGGGACGGGGACGAATCCACCACGAATCTCGTGATCCATCGTGATGAGCTGTGACTCCCAGATGTTCATGCACGTGATTGCTGGCCACTTGGCTTGGGAAAACACCGCACCCAAGTGGGCCGCCCACGCCGTGGTGATGCCTGTGCCCACCAGCTGAAGCCAAAACGGCTTGTTCGCCTCGTCGCACACAGCTGCCTGCCTCGTTAGGCGATTTGCCCCCGCGCATAGCACGAAACCGTCCGCAACATCCTCCTTCAGGGTCGTTGTGATCGGCGGATTGCCGTAATGCATGGCTACTGGTTTTGACGTTTGGGTGCGGATCTGTCGGTTGCCGGCAACATCGCTCTGGGGAATCGGGGTTTCGATCATGGCGATCTCCTTGAACACTTCCATTTGTCTGAGGTGAGGGATCGCGTTTGCCGAGTTGCCAAGCGTGCCGTTGTAGTCCAGATCGAGATGGAAGCCGGCCGGGACGACCTTCCGAATAGCCGTCACAGCCGCTTCCAGGTCGAACCAGGGCCTGGCCTTTAGCTTGGCGCTCGTGTATCCCGCGTCGACAGCTTGTCTGCATTCCTCCGCCCATCCTTCAGGCGGCATGTCCATGTTCCACCAAGAGATCGGGCACCAGTCTCGGATTTTCGAGCCGAGCAATGCGTGAACGGGGACTGACTGGATCTTGGCAACCGCATCGAAAAGAGCCATCTGAACGCCCGCACCAAGCGAATCGTCCCACATGACCTCTGCTGCGCGCCTGCCGAGCGCACGATCATAGATGTCCTCTGGGACCTTTGCCCAGGTGTAGTTCGGGATCGTTTCACCGTAGCCCTTCACGCCGCCGGTCAGGGTGACGGTGCAGATCTGAACAATCCTCCAGTGGGGCAGCCAATACTGGAGATGGAATCCCGCGTGTGCGGTGAAAGGAATATCGAGATAGATGAATTCAATGTTTTCTATGCGCATGTTGGCCTCCTCTCATAGGGCTGGCGCGGTGCATCTGGCGTTCGCCACGCCCAAGCCGATGAAGCCTTGGCTTGGGCGATCCGATTTGCTTATTTGCGGTCTCAGCTGAAATTGAGCACACCAAGGAGATTTTATGTCACAGAAGCTAATTCACATCGGTGTCGGGGGAAGAGGAAAGTGGCCAATTAATATGGTCCCGAATCGAGATGACTTCGATACCGTCGGTCTCGTTGACATTCGAGAGGACCATCTGGAAACCGCCATGGGCGTGACTGGCCTGAGGGAGTCGGCTTGCTTCAGGACGCTAGATCAGGCGTTGAATAAGGTTGCCTGTAACGCGGTCGTTGTGGCAACGCCGCCCGCACTTCACACAGAGCACTGCCTGATGGCGCTCCGGGCAGGCAAGCACGTTCTTGTCGAGAAACCATTCACTAAGAGTCTTGCGGATTCCAAGATGCTTGTCGATGAGGCCGAAAAGCACGGTGTGACCATCTGCGTGTCGCAGAACGCAAAATACAACTCCGCCTCGGTAACTATGAACCGACTGATTCGCGAAGAGGCCTATGGTAAGGCCTGCTTTGGGATGCACATTGCACTGAGCTGGCGGAAGAAAGGTGTACATCACTCTGGGGAAGACACACACAGCTACCTTTGGGAGCGAGGGATCCACGACTTCGACACCATGAGGTTCAGGTTCGCCGACACGCCAAAGCGCATGTGGGCACACGACTTCAACCCACCCTGGAGCCCCTATATGGCTGGCGCAGGGGCTCACGCGTGGATCGAGTTTGAAGGTGGAGCGACCTGCGGTTACCTCTGCTGCTTCGAGTCTCACAAGAAGGCCGGGATGAGCCGTATCGATGTGGAGGGTGGAACGCTAGAGCTCGAAGGAGGCAAACTGACGCTTAAGCATCGCGAGCGAGACGAAGCGGAAGAGATACCGCTCGATGAATGCCCTGACTCGACCACGGTGATAATGAACAAATGGTCCGACTACCTGAGGAAGGGCATCGAGCCCGAGTTCTCAGGACGCAACAACTTGGCGACGGTCGCAATGGTTGAAGGGTGTGGTGTTGCGTCGGAGGAAGGTCGTGTCGTGGACTTCAAGCAGTATCTGGAAGAGGGCTAGTGGCTGCCCCAGAGAATGTGATTGGTGCCTATGGCCCGTGGGTTTCTGGGCTTGCCGGGAAAGAGTCCGGCCGGCTATCATTCCTGCAACCCGAGTTCACCGATGTCCACGCCTGGCGTAGACACGCAAAAGGTCGGGCGCTGACGTGTATTGCGCAGCCGGAGTGTGGTCCAGCCAGAGATGTCCGGGTAGACGAGCAGATCTCCTATAAGGGTTTGCACATCGAGCATCTGTCTTGGCAACTCGACGGGGGTCCTCGAACGGAGGCCGTTTTCCTGAAGCCGGAGAATTCCGAGGGTCCGCTGCCCGGAGTACTCGGTCTCCACTGTCATGGAGGGAAGAAGTACTTTGGTAAGCGCAAGATTGCACGATGGTCAGATGACGTACATCCCCTACTCGAAGATCACCACTCACATTATTACGGGGGAACAGCTTGGGCCAACGAGCTCGCGAAACGGGGTTACGCAGTACTCGTCCACGACACCTTCCCCTTTGCGAGCCGTCGAGTTCGTACCGAAGACGTGTCCGAGCAACTTCGTGGTGGTCTCACGGACGATAATTCAGAAGACGCAAAGAACATTGCTGCCTACGATGGATGGGCAGCTGAGCACGAGAGCGTTGTTGCAAAATCCCTCTTCTGCGGTGGAACAACCTGGCCAGGTGTCTTTCTTGCGGAAGACCAACGAGCACTCGATGTCTTAAGTGCTCGTGATGATGTTGACCCCGATCGACTCGGGTGCGGTGGACTCTCAGGCGGCGGGATGCGAACGGTGTTTCTGGGAGGGCTCGACGACCGGATCAAGTGCGCCGTCTGTGTGGGCATGATGTCCACCTGGCGTGACTACCTACTGGATAAGTGTCATATCCACACGTGGATGGTGTTTGTTCCGCTCCTCCCACGTGATCTAGACTACTGCGAGATTCTTGGATGTCGTGTGCCTCTCCCGACGATGATCCTGAACGACAGCGATGATAAGCTGTTCACGCTTTCAGAAATGGAGCGTGCAGACGAGACACTGAAACGGGTGTATGCGAAGGCCGGTGCGCTCGATCGCTATTGCTGTAACTTCTATCCTGGGCCTCACAAATTCGATCTCGAGATGCAGGCGGACGCCTTCGACTGGTTCGACCGCTGGCTTCGCGACATTTAGGAGCAGAGTATGCCTTCGTTTGATGTGGTTAACAAAGTTGATATGCAGGAAGTCTCCAACACTGTGAACAATGCAAGCAAAGAGATCACCCAGCGATACGATTTCAGGGGCTCGAACACGGAGCTAGAGTGGGACAGCAAGACCAACCATATCGTCGTTCGGACGGAAGACGAGATGAAGATGGAGGCTGTGCGCGAGATCCTGATTAATCACGCAACGCGTCGGAATCTCGAAGCCGGATCACTGGATTTTAAAGACGTGGAGGCTGCCGGCGGCAAAACGATGCGTCGAGAGGTGCATATCCGACAGGGGATCGAGCAGGATATCGCCAAGACAATCGTGAAGGATGTTAAGGACACGAAGCTGAAGGTTCAGGTAGCAATCCAAGGGGATGAACTTCGTGTGTCAGGCAAGAAGCGCGACGATCTGCAGAGCGTGATCAAGTTGCTGAAGTCTGGAGGATACGATGTCCCGTTGCAGTTTGTGAACATCCGTGACTGAATTAGAAGGAACTGAAATGGAAGGGACAGAATACAGGCGAGCTCCGAAGGGGTTTACGAACGAGCAATGGGACACCTTCATGGAGAAGGGCATTCTCGTTATCGAGAATGCCCTCTCGGACGCGGAGGTCGACCGCTACGTCGAAATGATTGACCGGGCGGTGGCGGACGACCCGAAGTATGATTCGACGAAACACTTTGGACCTAACAACATCGTAGAGCGATATCCTGAGTTTGCCGAGCTGATCGATCACGAACGGCACGTGGGGTATATGTATGATGTCTACGGAGAGCTCCTTAAGCTTCACATCTCACAGATTTTCCTTAGGCCCCAAGACGGGAGTCACAATATGTGGCATCCTGATGGTGCACGAGCTGTGCCGTATGGCGTTTTTGCAGCCGAATTGCCGATGCAGATCAAGGTTTCTTACTGGCTGACCGGTCTGCCCGAAGCCCAGATGGGCAACTTCGTCTGTATGCCGGGCAGCCACCGCCGGCAGACCTTTCCGCATTATGACACACACGACAGCGTGCCTGGCGAGATGGTCCTGAAGGTGCCTAAGGGTACGATGACCTTGATGCACTGCAACACGTGGCATCGGGTGGAGCCGAACTGCTCGAATACGGTTCGGAAGAACATCTTCCTGGCCTACTGCCCATCTTGGATCTGCGAAGCGGATCGACACAAGTGCGACTCTGAATACTTGGCCACCCTGAATCGTGAGCAGCGGATTATTATGCGATCCTACGACAGTGGGTATGCGAGAACAAAGCCACCAGCCGATGATTTTCCACTCTTCTTGGATCGAAGGACGGGAGAGCCAGCGGATACGGATTCTGATCCGAACGTGGCGCTTCATCGAAGGAAGCGAAAGACAGCCGTTGAGCAGGGATTATAGGCAGACGGTATCTAATACGTAGGCCTGTTCTATACTGCAAGGCGGGTACACGTGGACCTGCTTTACCCGTTTCGAGGTGTGTATGGACTTGGCGAACAAATGTGCGATCGTGACCGGAGGCGGTCGAGGGATCGGCCGCCATACAGCTCTTCTGCTGGCCGAAAAGGGAGTGAGTGTTGTTGTTGTCGCTCGATCAGACGCAGAGACAAAGGGCGTGGCGGAAGAGATTCGCGAAGCCGGAGGCGAGGCCGTTTCCTGGCCTGCGGATGTGACCAGTCCTGAAGAAATTCAAGGAGCTGTGGGTGGGGCGGTCCGGGCTTATGGGGGGGTTGATGTTTTGGTCAACAATGCTGGTGTGGCGATTCACAATCCGATACCCAAGATCCGGATGGAGGATTGGGAACGAAACATTTCCGTCAATCTTACAGGTACTTTCGTCTGCACACAGGCTGTGTTTCAGCACATGTGTGATCGAGGTGCCGGACACATCATCAATGTCTCATCGGTATCGGGTGTGCGAGGTCACCAGAATGGTGGCGCCTACTGCGCATCGAAATTCGGCGTCGTCGGTTTCACGGAAGTCACTGATGTCGAGGGTAAGCCGTTCGGCGTAAAGGCTTCCGTCGTCTGCCCTGGACCTGTGGATACTCGCATGAGGAGAGAGAATCATCCGGACGACATTCTGGAGCACCTCACCCAGCCTGAGGATATTGCTCAAGCGGTCGTGTTTCTACTGGAGCAGCCGAAAGAAGCCCACACGCTGTCGATGGTTGTCAGAACCCCGTTGATGTGAGGTCTTGTGAAGATCCTTGTGACAATCGATCTAGCGCATAGGCACCTTCAAAGGCTGCGGAATGCGGGTGAGGATGTGGAGGTCGCAGTTGCTACGTCGAAGGAGGATGCCCTCGATCGCATACCTGAGGCGGAAATTCTTGTCGGCGGGTTTAACCTCGAGCTGTATCGCCGGGCTGAACGTCTGCGCTGGGTACAGTCATGGGGTGCCGGTGTTGACGGGGTGCTATTCAAAGAATTCGTCGAAAGTGACATCCGGTTGACGAGCGCGAAGGGGACGGTTGGTGTTCATCTTGCCGAACAAGCGATGGCGCTTCTGTTAAGTCTGACCCGAGGGGTCGCAACGGCTATCCGCGAGTCCAGGTGGGATAATCGCACACAGATCCGTCGAGCGTCGTGGGAACTGATTGACAGGACCATGGGGATCGTTGGCCTTGGTGGCACGGGACGAGATCTCGCTTTTCGGGCTTCGGCGTTCGGAACCCGAATCCTTGCGGTGGACCCGGAGGATGTTGACATACCGGAGTGCGTGGAGTCGTGTTGGAAGATGGATCGGCTGCACGACCTGTTGAGGGAATCAGACATCGTGTCAATCTGCGCTCCGTTGACACCGGACACCGAGGGCTTGTTCGATGCCGCAGCATTCGAAGCGATGCAAGAGCATGCTATTTTGATCAACGTGACTCGTGGGCGAATTGTCGATGAAGAGGCCCTGCTTCATGCCCTGAAGGAAAGACAGATCGGCGGAGCCGGACTCGATGTCACACCAGACGAACCTCTACCTGAAAATCACGGACTCTGGACACTCCCAAACGTCGTAATCACGCCGCACACGGCTGGGGGCTCACCCAACAGAGACGATCGGCTCCTCGATCTGATCACGGCGAACATCGATCGCTTTCGGAAAGGCGAGTCGCTACTCAGCGAGATCGACAAGCGGAAGGGCTACTAAATGGACATGCTGCTCAGAAATATCACTATGCCGGAGTTGGCGCAGATGTACCGGCGCAACAGAAGGCGCTCACCCGCGCCCTATCTTCTCGATAAAAAGGCTGTCGCGGTTGCTCGACGGAATGCGAAACGGAATGGGCAGTGGGACGACCTCAGCCGGAACTTCAATCCGGATCAGCCGATTCCTGCGATCAAGCGGTCCGCTTACAGGAATTACCAGCGGATCGGGGATCGCTCTGTTCCTCAGGCGGCCAACGGTGCGCGCCGCCAGGAACTGCAAAAGGCGTTCCTCGCCCTTTGGCTGGGCCATCCCAAGGCTGATGTGGACTACCTCCAAGACCTTCTTTGGGCCTACTGCGATCAGTGGACATGGGTCATGGCTGCCCACGAAGGTCGGCAGATCGACCTCGGTTCGGCGTCACTCACGGCGACGTTCGCCGAAATTCTTCACGTACTGGGTGATCGACTTGAGTCGGAGGTCGTGGATCGAATATCACAGGAGATCGACCGCCGCACTTTCAAGATCTTCTCGGAATACCAGCATCTTGACGGATGGGAAACGGTTCGGATGAACTGGAACCACGTGTGTAACGGAGAGATCATCCGAGCGGCCCTGTATCAGGTCGAAAATCCTCAGCACCTGGCTCGTCTGACGCATGCGGCAATCCAGAACCTGACTTATGCGCTTGACGGATTCGCTTCTGACGGGGGATGCGAGGAAGGGCCGGGTTACTGGGGATACGGTTTCGGGCACTACCTGTATGTGGCTGAGGCATTGTATCAGAAGACGAATGGCGCCCTTGACCTATTTCAGGGGGATTGGATCGACGCGATCTGTCGCTACCCCTTGGCTGCGCACATCAAAGACCACCTAAGATCTACATTCGCTGACTCGAGCCACGGTTACATCCCGCTCCGGGCTGCGCAGATAATCAACGAACACAAGGAACTTCCGGAACTCTATAACCTCTGTGAGGCACACAGGGATCGAACCTTGAAGCCTGGAAGCCCGCACGAGCTCGCGACATACACCGGCTACAAGCAGATCGGGAAGGCCGACCCGAAAGACTATTTCCTGCCCGGCCTAGGCCAGGTGAAGATGCGTAGCAAGCCTGGCCGAAAATCGCTTACGCTGATGGCCATCGCAGGACATAACGGTGTTCCACACAACCACAACGACATCGGCAGCTTCATTCTTCACAGGGGGAGCAAGCTCTGGCTTACCGACCCTGGTGGGCCGGTCTATACACGCAAGACCTTCGGGCCCGATCGATATGACATCGTTTTCTGCAATTCTCGCGGACACTCTGTGCCGGTCATCAACGGGAAACTGCAGCAGCCAGGTGCCAAATATCGTGGCAAAATAAGGGTTCAGGGATTGAATGAGGTAGGTCTGAAAACGGCTACTGTCGACATGACCCGGGCCTATCCCGCAGGCACGGTCGATTCTCTCGTTCGAACTTTCGAACTCGATCCAAGGCAAAATTGTCTGACGTTGAAAGACTCGTATCGGTTCGGTCGCAAGCCTCGAGCACTTGAAGAGGCTTTCATAACCTTCGAAAAGGCCCGTGTTCTGCCAGGGGGGCGAGTTGTTCAGGTGGGTCCCAAGGGGGATGGGATCAAGCTCTCGGCCCTTGAGAAGGGCAAATTCTCTGTTGAGGCTCTCGTCGAGGAGTCGAGGGAAGGGAGGGCTGATCAGACGATTCAGCGGATCACCTTCATACCCAGAACTCTTGAAAAAGAAATGATTCTAGTGTTCGAAATTCAATAACCTGTTGAAATCCTGTGATATTGTGCCTACTTATAGAATATAGGTGTATACTGCAGCAGCTATCTGACCTATAGAGCTCTCCAACGAACAGGTCTAAAGTTGTTATGCCGAAAACTGGGAAAAGCCAAACAGGTACGATTGTCATCGCGATCGTGATACTCGCGCTCGGAGCGGTTATCTACTTCGTTGTATCGGGGCAATGGGGTACCAAGCGCTTCCGTGGCATCGAGAAGTTCCGGGGGGATCGTATCGAAGAGATCGAGAATCGCAAGCTTGGGTTAGATATCGACTCTCTCATCGGAACGCCGATCAGCTGACCTCACGGATAGAGCGAACAAGGGAGGGATGCCGGTATACCGGCATCCCTGTTTTTTTGTGTGAATGAGCACAAACCGTAAAAGCCCTGAGAAACCCAAGCAAGACACTTCGAAGGCGCCGGGATCTCCTTTACTGTAGGCGTGGTTTGGTCCCAAGGCGACGGACACAGCAAAACTTCTCTGACTAGGAACAAACTTGAACGTCGCATTTTTCTGGGAGCCCGTAGGTGGATTGACACTGGAGCACAAGTGCAACCCTTACGCTGGGCTGCTTGCTATCGAACTCGAAAAGCTCGGGGTCCATTTGGAGCTTGGCGACTACGAGCTCACGAAGGAGTGGCTGGAAAAGAACAGGGAGAGGGTGGACGTGCTCCACCTACACTGGCTCCATTTTTTCTATAGACGCGAGACTCTCGAAGAGACGGTTCGGCAGTATGCACTCTTCTCGGAAAGTCTGACATACGCTAAGTCCCTCGGTTACCGAATCGTTTGGACACTCCATAACCTGTATCCCCACGAGCGGCCTTTTCCCGATATCGATCATCTGGCGCGGCTTCTTGTCAGTCGATTGGCCGACTTCATGATAGCCCATTGTGACTATGGGGCAGTGAAAGCTCGAGAGTTGTTCTTCCGGCAGGAGAACATCACCGTCCTGCCGCATGGAAACTTCATCGATGTTTTTCCGAACGAGATTTCCCGGCGAGATGCCCGCGAAGGACTTGGGCTTTTGGAAGATGACTTTGTCTACCTGTATTTCGGGAATGCTAGAAGCTACAAGGGTATCGAGGATCTGCTTGAGGCATTCTCCGAGATTGACGAGTCCGATGCCGTTCTTCTTCTGGCAATGCGAGATTCCTTCAACAAGGCCTACGGTCAAGAGATTGTCGAGAAGTCGAAAGGTAGGAATCGTGTCGTGGTCCAGACATCCGAATACTTTGCTGTATCGGAGTTTCAAAACTTCCTGAATGCTGCAGATGTTGGTGTATTTCCTTTCTCGCAGGTCATGACCTCGGGATCTACCATCCAGGCTCTCGGCTTTGGGCTCCCTGTCATTGTTCCGGAGCTGGGCTGTCTCGCTGAGTTGATCGACGAGCGTATCGGGGTGCTTTACGACGCAAAGGACAGAAAGGGGCTGTTTGGTGCGCTCAGGGACATTCGCAAACGAGATGTCCGCGCTATGGGAGTTTTTGCGCGGGAGAAGGCCGAGTCTCTTGACTGGAAGTCGATCGCCACTGAAACTGCACGAATCTACCGCAACGAACGTTGATCCCTTCACCCGGGCGGTCTATATTCGACGCCAGCCAGCCAGGCGTTCCTTGTTGTTGCTAGACCATTAACCGGTTAGCCTCCGAAAAGAATGAAAATCACAGGACATCGGATCGACGCCGTTCACGTGAACCACCGAGGCGACTGGGTGTTTATAACAATCCAGACTGATCGGGGCATCACCGGCGTGGGCGAGATGAGGGCAGGGAAGAATTACGGATGTCAGATCGCCGCAGCCAGAAAGATGCTGGACAGTCTCGTCGGTCGGGATCCTCGCCAGATCGAAGCGATCTACAGCGACCTTCGCAGTCTAGCTGCGGACCGTGCAGACGGTTTCGCCATTTCTGGCATCGAACCCGCGCTTTGGGATATTCTGGGAAAATCGCTCGATGCTCCTGTCTGGCGGCTTCTTGGCGGATCTAACGCCAATCCGATTCGCCTGTATGCGAATATCAACCGGGCGACGACTGATAGAACACCCGCGGGATTCGCATCAAATGCAGCGAAGGCGGTCTCCGAAGGTTACAATGCTGTCAAGCTGGCCCCATTTGACCACCTACCACGAGAAGTTGACAGTGTTCAGGAGGCTATGGACGGGATCGCCTGCGTGGAGGCCGTTCGTGAGGCAATCGGTTCCGAGGCCGATCTTTTGATCGACTGCCACAATCATTTCTCGGTCAAGGGCTCTCTCGAGGTCGCCGATGCTTTGCGCCCCTTGAACATTTATTGGTTCGAGCAGCCGACACCGGAATCTAATCAAGAAGCTTGCCTGAAGGTAAAAGCAGGGTGCCGAATGACGACTGCGGGGGGGGAACAGAGGATGTTCCGGGAAGACTGGACCGAGGTGTTCGAGCATCGGATGATGGATATCATTATGCCCGATGTCACGGTTGTGGGTGGTATATCTGAACTGAAAACTGTAGCCGATGCTGCATCAGCTTGGGGAATCCCGACTGCTCCGCACGGTCCGTTCGGACCGGTCGTGATCGCTTCACATCTGCAAATGATGGCGGCCTGCCCGAGTTCGACGATTCTGGAGTATGGTTGGGGTGAGGTTCCATGGCGACACGATCTGGTGCAGCCAGCAGAAAAGATCGAAAACGGTCGTGTTACGTTGACCGAGAGACCTGGGTTGGGTGTCGAATTGAATCAGGAGGTTGTCGAGGCGCACCGGATCGAGGTGTGACTGGATGACAAGGAGCGGTGGCATGTTTACATGTCTTGCACCGGGCGCAATCGGTGTCAAAGCAGACCTAGAACAGGGCCTGGATTATGCAAATAAGGGCGGGTTTGCCGGTTTGGATGTGAACATCCGCCAGGCAGCCGATCTGGTCCAGTCGGAGGGCGTCGATCACGTGAAGGCGTTGTTCAGCGACCGCGGACTCCGTATGGGTGGCTGGGGACTTGGGTTCGCGTGGAATGGCAGTCAGGAAGATTTCAACGAGGGGCTGAAAGCGCTCCCTCGGTTGGCGGCGGTTGGCCAGTCGATCGGGTCAAACCGCGTGACACAGTGGATACCACCGGCCTCCGATGGCCTGAACTTCCGGGAGAACTTCAGATTCACCGTCAAACGACTTAAAGAGATTGCACAGATCCTGGGTGACCACGGCTGCCGTCTCGGGCTGGAGCACATCGGTCCGCGGACGCTCCGTGATGGAAAAAAATATGGATTTATCTACACGCAAGCGGGCATGCTCGCTTTGAGCGAAGCCATCGGCACAGGAAACGTCGGCTTGCTCCTAGATGCGTGGCACTGGTATACGGGACTCGGGACAGAATCTGACCTACGTGCGTTGACCAACGAGGATGTCGTGTATGTTCACGTTAACGACGCCCCCGTGGATGTGTTTATCGGGGACCAAGTCGACAACAAGCGTGCACTGCCCTCTGAAACGGGGGTTATCGATCTGGTTGCGTTTCTGAGGGTTCTCAAAGAGATCGGATATGACGGACCAGTAACACCAGAACCGTTCAGCCAGCGTGTTCGAGATCTGCCGGACGATCGAGCTGTGGCGGAAACCCAGGCAGGCCTGCAGAAGGCATGGGATGCCGCCGGTATCGACTAGAATCCTGTCCCAGAGGCGGGATGGTCGGTGTATGCGTGCATCGATAGTATGCGAACCTCTGGATGGGCACCCAAGGAGAGTGTTTTGGAAGCCTTCATAAAAGCCTATCTGGAAGAGAACAGACGATTGCTCTCGACCATCGATTCCGCGCTTGTCGCAAAGGTGATTGATCTCGTCCGTGATGCGAGGGGGCAGGGCAAACGGATCTATGCGATCGGAAACGGCGGGTCGGCGAGCACGGCCTCCCATTTTGTGAACGACTTGGGCAAGGGTGCGTCCGTCGGGAAGGATAAACGGTTCAAGATGGTCCCGCTGACCGACAACGTCGAGTGGATGACTGCGCTCAGCAATGATCTGTCGTATGACGACGTGTATGTGGAGCAGCTCAAGAACCACGCTGAAGAGGGGGATGTTCTGTTCGGTATAAGTGGAAGCGGCAACTCAGAGAACATCCTTCGCGCCGTTAATTACGCCAACACCATCGGGTGCCACACGGTTGGGTTCACCGGGTTCGGTGGCGGCAAGCTGAAGGATATAGCGGCACTCTCGATTGTGGTCGACTCCGATCATATGGGGCGAGTGGAGGATATGCATCTGATTCTGCAGCACATTGTGTGTTACTGGTTTATGGACAACGAATAAATCCAAGAGTAACCGGGAGCGAAACATCATACCGGTCAGGATAGGAGGCAGATTTGGATGCATACATACCATTGATTAGTACGAGCAGCACGGGTCCTCTTGGGGTTGTTCATCTGCCGCGTCTTTGGCTGAAGCTTCTCCTGGCTGACAAGGGAATGCTTGAGGATGGCTACCGCGCCGGTGAAGGTGGTTTTGATGGTTTGCTGCTCGATACACTGGGGGTCGCGGTCAAGGATATCCGGGCTTTCGTGTCTGAGTCCAGGCCGGACTATCTCGCCTTCGAGAACTGGGTCAAGGAGAACGCCAGACCCGAAAGCCTGACAGAGTCAGCGATCAAGGCGTTCAACCAGAAGGTTCTCTCGTTTTTGAAGCCGGAGCCGATGCGATCCGAGCAGCTGGCTGCGCTTGCCTTGCCGGAGGATGACACGACCTGGACCGGCACCGATCTTAACGACCTTGAGGACTGGTGTTCTTTCCATCGGGCAGTTCTGGCTGAGTGATAACGTTCCTGCGCAACCTGGTATCTGGTAAGCTGACGTGCGGTTGACCCTTGTGACGAGCGTGATGCTCGCGGCAGGATTTCTTGGCATCGATATCGGCTACTACCTGCATCTTGGTGTCGGTCAATGGAAGCTGATCTGGAACCAGAGACCGATCGATGAGGTGATCGCCGATGAAGCGACCGACCCCGATATACGATATCAGCTTCTTTTGGCGAAACAGATTCGGGCTTATGCGATCGATACCCTCGGCCTAGAGGGGTCGGATAACTACACGACGTACTGCGAGATCGGTGACCGTCCAGTGGTCTGGGTTCTCAGCGTCGCACCGGCTGATGCTCTGGAACCACATCGCTGGTCATACCCCGTGATAGGGAGCGCTCCCTACCGGGGCTTTTTCGTGCGGTCGCGTGGTGAGGCAGAACTCGATAAGTTCGAGCAGAGGGGCTATGACACTCACCTTAGGGGCGTAAGCGCCTTCAGTACGATAGGTTGGTTCCGTGATCCTATTCTGACTCCGATGCTAAAGTATCGGGCAATCGATCTAGCCGATGTCCTGATACACGAGCTGCTGCACGCGTCGATCTGGATCGAGGGGGATGCGGACTTCAACGAGAGCCTCGCGACGTTCGTTGGACGAGAAGGCGCGAAGCGCTGGGCTTTGGAGTTTCTGGAAGGGGGAGCTGACTCACTAGCGGCGCGGGACGATCTCCGAAAGGACCGAGTCGCCTACGGTGACCTGTTACACGGACTGGCGACACGTTTGGATTCGGTATACAGCTTGGATGTGTCGCGGGAAGAGAAGCTGGCCGCCAAGGCGCATCAAATCGAAACGACTCGGAAAATTTCAGGTAAAAGAGCTTGGCTAACGAAAGGTTACGATACCCCTGAGGATTGGACGATCAACAACGCGACACTAGCCCTGTTCAGGACCTATAACAAGGAAACGGATATCTTCGAACGTGTCCTGCTGGCAACGGGGGAGCTTCGGCAGGCCATTGCCGTGTTTGAGATGTGTGAAGAGGAACTTGAACCTGAAGCATTCTTGGAGCGATGGCTTGAACAGAACGCATCATCCAAGTGAGCTCTTCGAGGAGGTGCTTCTGGCGATCGAATCGATCCCGGAAGGTTGTGTTGCCACCTACGGTCAGATCGCCGGGATAGTCGGAACGGGACCTAGGCAGGTCGCCCAGGCGTTGCGGTCATGCCCGGACGGGCGATCCGTCCCCTGGTTCCGTGTAATCAACAGCGCCGGCAAAGTCTCTGAGCATTTATCAAAGGATCGACAACGCGAATTGCTCGAACAGGAAGGTATAGGGCTCGAGAACGATCGTGTAGACCTTGAGGTGTATGGCTGGTCCGAGGATGGAGAGTAAACCCTGAGAAACCCTGTCGCTCCATTTTGGCCGTACATCCGCCGCTACAAGTTACGGATCACCTGCGGGTTGGTTCTGCTGACCCTGGCGCAAGCGGTGGCGACAGTGGTGCCGTATATCCTAAAGGTCGCGGTCGACGCCATCAAAGCGGATCTCGACGGAGTGCCGTTTTCGGATGAAGCCATCTTCGGAGGGGATACGCTCGCCTATGCAGGACTGATCGTAGGCCTGTCAGTTCTGGCGATGGTGCTGTCCATGTTGATGCGCTGGATCTTCACCAGCGCTTCCCGCTACATCGAGTACGACATTCGCGAAGACTACTTCGCGCATCTCGTGAAGCTGTCTCTCAGCTATTACCAGAGGACCCCGACGGGTGACCTCATGTCCCGCGCGACAAACGACCTGAATGCCGTCCAGCTTTTTCTCGGCTTCGGAATTCGAATGCTCTTCGATGGCATTCTTGCCGTTGGGATGGGGCTCGTGGTGATGTCAACGATCGACTGGAAGCTTTCGGTGATGGCCCTGATCCCGCTTCCCATACTCGCCCTTGCTATGAACAGAGCGGCCCGAGGAATTTACGACGGATTTCGTGACGTTCAGGATCAATTCTCGAAAATCAGCGCCCGGGTGCAGGAGAATCTGGCAGGTGTGCGAGTAGTCAAGGCGTACGTCCAGAGGGAACACGAAGTGCGTGCCTTCAACGAGTTGAACCGGGCCTATCTCGACAAGAACAAGCGATTGATCCTGATCCAAAGCGCCGTTCGTCCGATGGCGTTTGTTGTCGGCGGATGTTCCCTGGTCATCGTCCTTTGGCTCGGGGGTGAATCGGTGATTGAGGGGCGGCTTACGCTCGGAGAGTTCGTTGCTTTTAACGCATATCTCACGAAGCTGATCTTTCCGATGATCCTATTGGGCTGGATGGTCGACAGGTATCAACGTGGGCTCGCATCGATGGTCCGCATCAACGAGGTCCTTAAGGAGCACCCAGAGATTCAGGACCGGGAGCGTCCCAAAAGACCTGACGAGATTCGTGGAGAGATCGTGTTCGACAACGTTACGTTCTCCTACGGGGATGGCGATGTTCTCAGGGGGCTTTCGCTCACGATCCCGGCGGGAAGCACGCTGGCTATCGTCGGAAGGGTAGGTGCGGGGAAGACGACCATTGGTCGTTTGATTCCGAGAGTGATCGAGCCACAGTCTGGTGAGATTCGGGTCGATGGATTGCCGATCGAGTGTTGGCCCCTAGATGCCCTCCGGCGTGAGATTGGGTTTGTCCCTCAGGACAGCTTTCTGTTCTCAGATACGCTCCGTGAAAACATCGCCCTTGGTGTGGAGGGCGGGGACGAGCTTGTCGATTGGGCTTCGGAAGTCTCGCGGCTTAGTCAGGATCTGCCAGACTTCCCGGATGGCTTCGAGACGGTTGCGGGGGAACGTGGGGTGACGCTTTCGGGTGGACAGAAGCAACGCTCTGCGCTCGCACGGGCGATAATCCGAAAGCCCTCGATTCTGATTCTCGACGACGCGATGTCCGCAGTCGACACCCATACGGAGGAAGAGATTCTCGGTCAGCTCAGAGGCGTGATGGCTAACAGTACAACGATCCTGATCTCGCACCGAATTTCCACCGTTCAGCACGCGGACCAAATCGTAGTGCTCGACGAAGGCCGCATCGCCGAGCAGGGGACACATCAAGAGCTGGTCGATAAAGACGGGGTGTACGCCGACACGTATCGCCGTCAGCAGCTTCGTCGGGAACTGGACGAGATCTGATGCCAGACTTCGCAGACATCCACGAGGAAGAGGTCGAAGAGAAGCCGTTTGACGCACGGCTGATGGTCCGGCTCCTGGCCTACCTGAAGCCTTACGCAAAGTGGGTGGGGGCCGCCTTCTGCCTGATCCTTGTGACCTCCGTGACACGCCAAGCCGGTCCTTTTCTCACCCAGATCGCGGTGGATGACCACATTCTCGTGGGCGATTACGCCGGTCTGCACGGTCTCGTCCTGATCTTCATGGGACTTCTTATCCTCCAGTTCTCTGCGAGCTACGTCCAGCACTACATAACACAGGTGACAGGGCAATGGGCGATGTTCGACGTCCGACACCACATCTTCAGGCATCTCCAGCGTCTGCCTCTGAGCTATTTCGATCGCACACCAATCGGCCGGTTGATGACACGCAACACGAATGACGTGGACGCGCTGAACGAGTTGTTTACTGATGGCATCGTCGTTGTGTTCAGCGACATCTTCACGCTAATCGCAATCATCGTGTTCATGTCGTCCATGAACGCGGAGCTCGCGGCGGTCGTGTGTCTCGTTCTACCCTTCATGTTTCTGGCCACGTTCTGGTTCCAGGGACGGATGCTGGGCGCGTTCCGTCGTGCCCGAAGCCGTCTTGCCCGACTGAATGCCTATCTGCAGGAGAACATCTCTGGCATGGAGGTCGTTCAGCTCTTCAACCGGGAACGCAGGAATCGTGAGCGTTTTGCTGAAATCAACGGTCGTTACTTGGACGCACGCCTCGAATCGACACTCTATTTCTCGCTCTATTTCCCTATTATGGAGATGTTCAGCGCCTCAGCCATCGCATTGGTCATCTGGTATGGCGGGAACCAGGTCGTTGGCTCCTCGATCCAGTGGGGTGTTCTCGTGGCGATGCTCCAGTATGTGCCTAGGTTCTTCCGTCCGATCTTAGAGATCTCCGAGCGATATGCCATCCTCCAGGCTGCGATGGCTTCATCGGAGAGAATTTTCGAGCTTCTGGATACGGAGCAGGAGCCGATCGGTGGGTCACACACACAGGACCAAGCAACTGGCGAGATCGAGTTCGATAGCGTCTGGTTTGCCTACCAGGGCGAGGACTGGGTGTTGAAGGACGTCTCGTTCCGGATCGCTCCAGGAGAGCGGGTTGCGATCGTGGGCGCAACCGGGTCGGGGAAGACTACGATCATCAGTCTGTTGAATGGGTTCTACAGGATCCAGAAAGGTTCGATCCGAGTCGACGGGGTGGACATCGAGGATTGGGACGTGGAAAACCTGCGAAAGAAGGTCGGTATCGTCCAGCAGGACGTGTTCCTGTTTTCGGGCAACATCGAGCGGAATATTAGGCTTGGAAACAAAGAGATCACGGACAAGGAGCTCGTTCAGGCCGCAACCGACGTGAATGCGGATGGATTCGTTGGCACCCTAGGGGACGGGTATGGGCACGAGGTAACCGAACGGGGATCGACCTTCTCCGCGGGGCAGAGACAGCTGATCGCTTTTGCACGCGCCCTGGCCCATAGCCCGGATATCCTGATTCTGGACGAAGCTACCTCCAGCGTCGACACGGAGACCGAGCAATTGATTCAGGGTGCAGTGGAAAGGTTGATGATGGACCGAACATCGATCGTGATCGCGCACCGGATCTCGACGATCCGGAAATCGGATCGGATCATCGTTCTCCACAAGGGCGTGATCCGTGAGTGCGGCTCACACGAGGACCTGATTCAGAAGGAGGGGATCTATCATCGGCTTCACCATCTGCAGTATCTTGTTGAAGGCGGAACGTAGGCCGTAGATTAGCGGATGTGTTGACAACCTCTTGGCGTTGTTATAGCTTACAGCGTTGCGTCGGTTACGGGAGAGGTGTCTCTAAACCGGCGCCTTGGAGGTTGAGCGCTCGATAGAGAGGGAGTGTGACCAAAGCAGATATCGTCAATCGGATCGCCGATGCAACGGGTTTGACCAAGACCGATACGTCTACTGTTTTGGAAGGTTTCCTCTCTTCTGTCGTCGATGCGCTCCAGTCTGGAGATCACATAGAGATTCGTGGGTTTGGCACTTTTAAAGTTGTCGAGCGAGCGAGTCGCACGGGCCGGAACCCGAAGACGGGTGACGTTGTAAAGATTCCAGAACGAACCCTCCCTGTTTTCAAGCCTTCAAAAGAACTCAGAACCGCGGTCGAGAACGATCACGGGGATCGTTCCTCACAGCTCTAAAGGAGTCGCGATTTGCCGAGCGGAAAAAAGCGGAAGAGACAGAAGATCGCTACGCACAAGCGCAAAAAAAGACGCAGAAGAGATAGGCACAAGAAGAAGAGTCGCTAGTGAATCTTTAGTTCTCGGGGGCCGATTTTTCGGGTAGTTAGCTCAGCTGGTTAGATCGCTTGTCTCCGGAGCGTAGGCCCGTGTGGGCAGGGATAAGATTTACACGGGTTTTGGGTGTTCGGTCTCCAAGGATTTTCAGGGATTTTTGGAAGTCCTTGTGCGAAATGTTGAGAGTGTGCTCCCGTAGCTCAGCTGGATAGAGCGACTGCCTCCGGAGCAGTAGGTCGCAGGTTCGAATCCTGTCGGGAGTACCATCAAACTAGCGAGCTTTATCCCAACTCTGCGAACGTGTGCTTTGTTGCCTCGGGGTTTTTTCGCTGCATCACTTAGTACCCACGTTTCATAGTTGTCTTGGGTCACGGTAATGCGTGGGTGAACCTTGTTTTCGGATAGCCGTTTCTACACAATTCCGATGCTAGTTGGTAGTTTTGTGTTAGTCGAATAGCCCTCGGGGTATGGCCCCGCAGGGCTATTCTTGTATACTGCTTTGAAATGCTGAGAAAAAGGGAGCATCCTGAGTGAAGCGATGGATCTCTATGAATTCTGCTCCATCGCTTTATAATTTTCCGACTCAGCCCAGAGCCCTTAGAGATTCTTCCCCTGTGGCTCAGGAAGGCCGGCCGGTGATCGCCTGTTCATTGCATCACTAGATTTTAAAGCAGCTTTTGCCGATATCCCTGTATAAGTGGCAACAGACTGCCCGGACAATCACTGATACAAATTTTTGTACGGTCTTGTCTAAGAGGGGCGTCGGCGCTGTTCGGGCCTCCTCGGCCAGTCTGGGGGGAGGGAACCTTGACAGCCCTCACGCGTTTCAACCTCAACAGAATCCCGACTACGCGTAACAGGAGGATGGCTGTTGAACCAGAACGGCGGAGATGGGGATCGTAGACGATTCGACAACGAGGCGTCTGTCCAGCGTTATCTGAAGGAACTCCGAAATTATCCCCCTATGACTCGGAAGCAGGAGGAAAAGACCCTTCTGAGAGCCCGCAAGGGTGACGGGAAGGCGGTCGAATCCATCTTGACCGCAAACCTGCGTTTTGTTGTGAGTGTAGCATTCGAGTACCAAGGTCGTGGGATCCCGCTGTCCGACCTGATCGCCGAGGGGAATGTTGGCCTAATCGAGGCTCTGAAGCGCTTCGACGAGAAACGGGGATTCAAGTTCATCAGCTATGCTGTCTGGTGGATCCGTCAGGCGATCCTTAACGCCCTGAAGAAGACATCCACGGTCACGATGCCTGCTAATCGTCAAGAGGATATGGATCGGATGGCCCGCCGTTGGGGACAGATGACCCAAGAGCTTAGTCGTGTGCCAACTCTGGAGGAAGTGGTGACGGACATGAAGATCAGTCCGAAGCGCGCAGATCGCGCACTTCGGTGCTTCCGCACGGACCTGTCTCTTGAGTCACCGATCGAGCCCTCAGGGGAGCGGACCCTGCTACAGGTTTTGGAGACGGGTGGTCCCGAGCCCGATGTGATGGTTCACGACTTGGAACGAAGCAATCTCGTGAACGAATCGTTGACACACTGTCTCGATCCCCGCGAAGGTGAGGTCATCAGGGCTTACTTCGGTCTGGACGGGAACGAAAGACGGACGCTCGGCGAGATTGGCGGAAACTTGGGTGTAACCCGCGAAAGAATTCGACAGATCCGGAATCGGGCGCTGGGCAAGCTGAAACGGCACCTGAAGCAGCGGATGCTCGGAGAGAACTGGCACGATCTCCTGTAAAGGGGAGACAAGTAAACTTAGTATAGATCCATCGACATTATCGAGTTGGAAGAGGCGAGTACCTGGGGTTTGGTGCTCGCCTCTTCTGTTGTTTCTACGCCAACCCCATAAGGGCTTTCCCGTTGATTCAGGTATTGTAAATACTTAAATTACGGTTAGCTCCCGCTTCTCGCGAAGTTAGACCAATTTCCTTAGATCACGGTCGCCAGAAGAGTCCTTTCCAACGTGGAAATGGGGGCACCAGAAGTCAGGAAGCGGGATACGCTGTCCGCGAGGGTGAGGTTCGTGACTTCTCCTGCCCGAAAGAGAACCTTGTCGGGGACGCTGAAGAACGTCGCCGTCCGTGCAATACGCCATGACTGCACGGAAGTGGCAGGCGAGATGGCATTCGATTTCTCCTTCTCGATCTTCCCGGCGGCCCTGTTCGCAGCGACGCTCGCCGGTCTCCTCAACGTTTCTCCTGAAGCTGTAGCTAATTCTCTAGAAGTCATCGGTGTTTTTCTGCACGATGAATTGGGGTTCATGGTGGAGTCCAACGTTCGGGCTTTGGTTGCGACAAGCTCGCAGCAGCTCCTTACGCTTGGTTTTCTCGGGGCCGTCTGGGCCGCATCAAGTGCGATCAATGCGACGATCAAAGCCCTGAATCGTGCATATGAGTTGACCGAGTTCCGGTCGTTCTGGTATCGGCGTCTTTTGTCCGTAGGGCTGATGTTCGGAGTCGGCCTCGGGCTCGTCGTTTCGTTCAACCTGCTGATAATGGGTACATGGATCGAGACTCAACTCCTCGTGAGACTGGGTCTTGAAGATTACGTGCCTTACATGGTTTCGCTGCTGAAGATGCCGGCGGGTTTCCTCGGTGTCATCGCGATGGCTTCGATCATCTACCGCATCGCACCCAACTGCAGGCCCAGGCTCCTGACCGTACTGCCCGGAGCGATATCCTTCTCGATCCTCTGGTTCGGGTTGTCACAGGCTTTCGGAACCTACGTTTCGAATTTCAGTTATTATAATCGAGTGACGGGCACGCTGGGCGTAATGATCATCTTCCAGTTGTGGATTTACCTTACGGCCCTCCTTCTGCTCCTGGGCGGCGAGTTGAACGCCGAACTCGACCGGGATCTGGGCAGCCAAGCAAGCTGATCTACTGCAAAGAATCCTCCTCGGAGATAGGTTGAAACGTATTTTTAAGGCCATCACGGCCAAGATCGTCCGCTTTCTCACGCAGACGTATGCGATGAGCATCTACTTTGGGCGAACCGTACTCCAATTGAGACACATCTACTTCTACCGGAAGCAGATTATCGATCAATGCTACACGATCGGTGTGGGGTCTTTCCCCCTCGTGTGCCTAGTATCGGTCTTCAGCGGGATGGCTGTGTCGATCCAGATGGCCTATCAGATGGAGGTCTACGTCCCGGATTATATGGTCGGGAGCATCGTAGTGCGGTCTGTCGTTCTTGAGCTGGCACCGATCCTGATGGGGCTGGTCTTGGCGGGCCGAGTGGGAGCAGGGATTGCATCGGAAGTCGGGACGATGAAGGTTTCAGAACAGGTGGATGCCCTTACGTCGATGGCTGTTGATCCGGTCGGATACCTGATGATGCCGCGGTTCGTGGCCGGACTGATCATGATTCCTGTTCTCGTTGCCTATTCTTGCGCGCTCTCGATCGGGGCAGGTTTTGCGATGTCGGTCATTAAGATGGACATAAGCGTCTTTAACTTCATCAAGGGGATGAAGCTCGATTTCATGCCCTACGATGTGGTGGTTGGGATGACCAAGTCCGTTGTATATGGTGGGGCAATCACCTTCGTGGGAAGCTTTGTCGGCCTTTCTGCAGAGGGCGGTGCACAAGGCGTCGGACGCGCGGCCACTGCGGCGTGTGTAATCTCGTCCACGCTGATCTTGATCCTCGACTACTTCCTGACGCATACGATGCTCACGTAGGGTGGTGATGGGGATAGCGGAAGAAACGTCGGCGATCGAGTTCGAGGATGTCTTCAAACACTTTGAGGACAACCAGGTTCTCAAGGGGCTGACGTTCGGCATTCCGTGGAAGCGAGTGACGACGATCTTGGGACCGAGCGGGTGTGGGAAGAGCGTCACGCTGAAGCATATTATTGGTATCCTCCACGCAGATAGCGGGCGTGTCGTTGTGGACGGGAACGACATGTCGAAAACAAAGGGGGACGACCTACTGACGCTCAGGAAGCGGGTCGGTGTGCTATTCCAGTCGGCTGCGCTGTTCGACTCGATGAATGTCTACGAGAACGTGGCATTTGGGCTGCGAATGCACACGAAGGACCCGGAGGAGCAGATCGCAGCTCGTGTGGCTGTTTGCCTTGAAGAGGTGGATATGGGTGGATCAGAGAAGACGATGCCTGTCGATCTGTCGGGTGGCATGCGAAAGCGTGTAGCGTTGGCCAGAGCGATCGCTTTGGAGCCGGATTTCATATTGTATGATGAGCCGACGACGGGACTTGACCCGCGAACGAGCAACGTAGTGGGTGACCTGATCCTGAAGCTACAGAAGGGTCTGGACATCACGTCCATCGTTGTGACACACGATATCCCGCTGACGATGCGGATATCTGATAAGATTGCGTTGATCGACCAAGGCCGGGTGGCGGCTTCCGGTACGTGCGAGGAGGTCAAGCAAAGCGTGACCTTTAAGAAATTCGTGAATGGTGAGTTAGGGAATGAAGATGAAGCGTGAGCGTGAAATCATACTCGGTGCGGTCGTGTTCTTCGGGATTGCGATCCTCGTAGCAGGCGCGACCTGGCTGTCCGAGAACTACTGGGGTCCGGCTGGCGGCTACAAGATCTATGCTTCTTTCGAGTCGGTCATGGGCCTTAAGAAGGGGAACGAGGTTGCCCTTCGAGGAGTGCGTGTCGGAAAGGTGCTCGAGATTCAGATGGTGGATGGCAAACCACTCGTCCTGATCGGTTTTCGAACGTTGAGAGATATCCCGAAGGACAGCAAGATCATCCTTCGCAGCGTCGGCATGCTAGGTGAGCGAATTGTCGAGGTCAGGCTAGGCTCGGCGAGCGAGGTCTTCAGGGACGGGGATCGGACAATTGGCAGCTCCGAACTCGGGATGGAAGACCTGACGGCCGACGCGGTGGGAATGACGAACCGGCTCAAGGCCGTTATAGACAGTATTACCTCTCCCGATAACCTCGCCAGGATGACGAACAGCCTGATTAATGTGGACACCACGACAGCGAAGCTTCGCACACTGCTCGAAACGAACGAGGACAAGCTGGTGTCGACAATCGACAACCTTGCCAACGCCTCAGAGGGAGCGAGCGGCCTAGTCGAAGGGAACAAAGAGAAGCTCGAGCGTTCGATTGCGAACTTGGATGCGGCTTCGGCGGATCTCGCGAAGGCCGCCGCGAACATCGAGAGTGCCTCGTCTTCGTTCCCGGCCACGATGAGCAACCTTGAGAGTATCACCAAAAAGATCAACAACGGGCAGGGCACGCTTGGTAAGCTCGTCAATGATCCCGGGGCCTACGAGAGGATGGCGCGGTCGTTCACGAACGTCGATAGCCTCGTTCAGGCGATCAAGCAGGATCCCGGTCGCTACCTGAACTTTAAGTTCACCATCTTCTAGCCCAGAGGGCTCCACATGCTTAAAGCACTCGGAATCTCCCTTATCCTGATGAGTCCGATAACGGCCGGCGAACTTGAGTGGTATACGCTAAAGGACAATAGAGACGTCACATTCGGCGGTTTTATCGATGAAATGCATAGCATTCGGGTCCTCCGGGAGGAGGGGGAGTATGGTCTCAGGATTTTCTACGGGGACCGTCTCGGATTGATCCACGCGGTTCGTCTGAAGAACCAGAGATTCCAGGAGGAGTGGGTGAGTTCGAAGCTCCGAGGTCCGATATCTGAGGTGTTTGTCGACGACGTTAATGATGATGGCGAAACCGAGATAGTGGCATACACGGATCTGGGTGAAATCATCATTCTAAGCGCATCGGATTACAAGGAGCTCTGGCGCAGCACGGACGACGAGTTCAAGACCATATCAGGAATGACTATCCAGAACGTCGACGACGACCCCCAGCTTGAGATGATCTTCACTGCAGAGAGCGTGGCCGATGCAGCGAGCTACCAGCCTGGATTTCGGGGCGGGTCCGCGGGGGACCAAGAACGTGACAGGGAGAGCCAGATAGCCCGGCTTTACGTTTACGACTGCCTAAACCTGTTCATGGAGTGGAGTACCGAACAGGGCTTGTGGGCGGAAAGCATCTGTGTGGCGGACCTCGATGGTGATGGGATTCTGGAAATCGCGCTCAACACGGGATTCGTCGTAGATGCGGCATTTCAGCGGGTTGAGTGGCGGTGGCCGGATGGCTTCGGTCAGTCGGTCGGGTTCGCTGATCTGGATGGCGACGGGATCCCGGAATTGATCGGAGAATACAGAGCCACTACACGGCCACGTAGGTCGATCCGGGTGTTCGACGTCGACCTGCAAGCAGAGAATTTTCTCAGCTCAGAACGTTAGGTCACCGTGTCGAATACAAACGCCAACACAGTTGTCTCTGCGGATGAGATACATCCAGACAGGCCCTATTACAAGGCGGCCCTCCTCGGGTTCCTGGGGGTTCTGCTGTATCTTCTAGTGGATCACCTTTCGCCCTACGTCGCCGGATGCGGAATCCTGATTCTGCTGGTGATGTCGCGTCGCGGGGCCACCCTCGAACTCGGGATCGGGATCGTGGCAGCCCTTCTGTTCTCAGTCTACGTGTTCCAAAGCGTCGCCGAGCTTTTGTGGCCGTTCGTCATCTCCTTTGTCTTGGCATATCTTCTTGCCCCCTTGGTCGGAGTTCTTTCCAAGCGCCTTCCGCGGACTATCTCGATCCTGCTTCTGGTGCTCGGCCTTCTCGGACTACTGACCCTCCTTGCCTACGCGATAATCCCTCGGGTTATAAGAGAAGTTCGGGATCTTGTGGTCTCCCTGCCGGTCTATGGCGCGCATATGAAAGATTTGTATCTCCGGTTCACTGACTGGCTGTCGAACTACGAGGGCTACTCCGGTTATGCAACAGAGATCCAGCAAAGGTTTGTCGACCGTTTACCTGAAGTCGGCCAGTTGTTCGCCGATCAAACGACAAACGCTCTGCGAGGACTGACGTCGGGGATCGCCGCTCTCTTGAATCTCCTGATGATCCCGTTTGTGACTTTCTATGTCCTCAAGGACTACGACCGGATCGGAGACATTGTAACTAAAGCAATCCCGGTCAGTCAGAGGGAGCGCGTCCTCGACTTCACCAACCGGGTAGATCTCGTGCTCGGCCAGTATATCCGGGGTCAGATGATTGTTTCGACCTTCATCGCCGCTTTGACCGCCTTCGGGCTGTCGATCTCCGGAATTTCATATGCATTTGTTCTGGGCATAATGGCCGGCGCACTGAACCTGATACCCTTTGTCGGGCTGACCATCTCGCTGACAATCTCTCTGGTAGTTGCTCTCATGGACTCGGGTGGGGTGTCTCAGTGTATTAAGGTTTTGGGTGTATTTATTGTGGTGCAAGGGGTGGAGGGGAATTTTTTGTCCCCAAGGGTCGTGGGGGAGCGGGTGGGGCTGCATCCCGTCTGGGTGATGTTCGCGCTTGTCGTTTCAGCACACCTCTGGGGATTCCTAGGGATGTTGATCGCGATTCCAGTCGCTGCTGTGGTCAATATCATTGTCCGGATCGTCCTGCAGCGTCTGTATGGCACTAGTTTTTACATATCGCCTCATAGGGGCGACGAGTGAGCCAAGTTGACTTGCCAAGAGGTTCACCATATAATTTTGCGCGGTTCCGTAATTTAGGACGCTTTTGTTCGTTAGCTGAACCAACGAACCTCCGACACTCTCGCCTCGGGAGGACTCAATGGTTTATTGGCTGCTGTTCAGCCTTCTTGGCGTTTTCGCGATCAAATACTACACCTCTGTGGAAATGAGGAAACTGGAGCGACGCCTTGAGCGCGTGAAGGAGGATCTCACGCAGGTCAAGGGGAAGCTGTCCGCCGCCCAGACCGAAACAGAGCAAGCTCAGGAGAACGAGAACGGTTTCGAGGAGCGCGTTCGTCGGATCAAAGAAACAATTGAGGACTTGGAGATTCGCCTGACCACGGCGGGCGGAGAGAAAGAAGACCAGATGGTCATTTCCGATTCTGCACCATCGGCCAAGCCTTACTAAGCAAGCAAGATGTTCTGGATGGTTTGGGGGCCAACGGCAAGCTGTTCTCAAAGTATTACACGGAATCGGGAACACGGAAACTGCATAAACGCATCAACAAGGTGAAACTGGACTTCGGGCACGCGCGTTGCCGATTTAAAAAAGTTTGCCTGGAAGAACAGGATATGGCACGGGATGAGTAGGTCGTCGTTCGGCGTGTCTCGGTTGCGAAGGACGATTATCGACGAACTGCAGCAGCGGGCTGAACTCTCAGATGAACGTGGGCACGTTGCCGTGTATAAAAAGAGCGTTTCCAGACATTCTCGATGCGATCCAGAAGCTGTTCCATCTGCCGACAGATACCTCATCTGTCGGTTTTTGCTTTTCTGAAATGGCCGTTTTCTTGACGCGCAGTCGTTAAAGACGTAGGTTTCAAATCGCCGGAAATAATGAATTTATGTGGTTCGAAAGCAGAGTTTGGTCGGGGCGTGGCGCAGCTCGGTAGCGCACTATCTTGGGGTGATAGGGGTCGCTGGTTCAAATCCAGTCGCCCCGACCATAACACACAGGGGCAGAGTCACTTACGCCGGAAATTATGCGGCTTGTGACCCTGCCTTTTTGTTTTGGGTCACGTATGGGTCACGTCCCTCAGCTAAAACGGGCAGAAAAGGGGCTAGACTGTACCATTTTTTAGCTCCGAAACTGACTGCAATGCAGAAAATTGCACCGATTCTGCGTGGGAGGGTGACCCTATGAATGATCCTGTATTAACGTGACTGCCGCTGCGTAGGAACCCCAGAGGTGCGTGCCTTTCTTTCGTCATATAGGCCATGCGACACGCAAGCCGATTCTGACATTCAAGCCGCGAACCAGTCTGGGTCCGCTGTTTTTAGGTCCTATTCCACATCGGCCAACGTGCCGTTTCGAAA
>PAXL01000047.1 GCA_002714465.1 Gemmatimonadota bacterium
GAATACAACAACATTCCAAGAAGGCGTAGCTTATTATTACGTTTCGAGAAGGTCAGCTGAGTCTATTGGGTCTCGAAAACCCACGTGGTATCCTCGCTGTGGGGTATGCGCGCTCGCTCTTGTTGCGGCGTAACACGAAGCAGGATGTTTGGCGGCCTGTCGCTACTTCATCTTCACAACATAAACATCTGATCGGTTGTCAAACTTGGCATTGTAACAGAGCCATTTGCCGTCAGACGTCATCGTGCAATGCGGATGGCGTGTCTGGTCGTTCTGAGCGTAAGTGCTGTTGTGTTTCGCCAGCAGCTCGACGCGTGGGATGTCATCTGAATCCCTGTCCTCCCAATGAATCCCGCTAATATATTCGTAGGCGAGCAGATTGTCGACGATGATCACGTTTGCCTGGCGATGGGTGCTGACGTGTCCATACGTCATATAGGGATATTGGTTCTCCCACACGCTTTCGCCATCCGCCTTTGCCACGCCAATAAAATGNTTTGTGCCGGGCCCGTCTTTGTAGGGCGAACCCTCGATGCTNTATCGGTCTNCAGTGGATTGGTCGCCTGAAAGGCCGTGATAGTAGACATGGTCGCCCTTGTAGCTCCAGTTTGAATGCAAGCTGAACTTGCTGGGATCTCCCGGACGAATCTCAGTTACCTGTCCGTTCTGGATATTCAGTACCCAATCGCGTGATGTTTTACCGTGNTCGCCGCCGTGCGAAAACAATGGAGGGCTGTCGCGATTGAACAGGAGCAGATTCGGNTCGCACGGGTTCGGGATAGGATGCCCACCCTTGAANTTCTCATCCCTGAAGATCCTTTCTTCGCGGCCTGTNTCTAGATCNACCAGGAAAATGCTGTAACCAAGAACCCCNTAGGGGTCTTTCGTATCCTTGTCGGTNACGTAACTGAAACTGTGGTCATTTCGGATAACGATTAGGCTCTTCCCATCGCAAGTACCCGCCGCGCCACCCAGGAAGCCTTCTCCCGCGTAATCCCGAAAATAGACAATGTTTGAGGAACGGCTGTCATATACTCTCAGCTTCGATCCGTCTGTTTTGACAACCCAGTGGGTTTGAGGAATGAACTCTGCACAGCCCTCAAATTGAAACTCATCACCCACTTCAGCACGATCAATGACCTTGCAGTCGCCGGTCTCAATGTTAACCCTTACCAGCGCGGATGCATCGTCATTCCAGGTACAAAAAGCAGTGTACTCGTCATCCACGGAAAATCCGCCCATTCCGTGGTACGTCGGTTTCGCGTTAGATTGCCTGTCGCGAGTCAGGCGTCTTGTCAAACGACCCGTTGCCTCATCAGGAAAGACGACGGATTCATTGAATTCTGAATTCTTGGGTGGGATATCGGCATACATTAGAGCTCTCTCCCTTGCACTATCCTTTGATGACTCATAAACACGTAATTGACCGCACAATCATGGACCCGTTCGGCGGTGAACTCATTAGGTTTTAGTTGAGAAACGTTCCTGTGCCGTTGTTATCGGTGACCCCTCAGGACGGGGGAGACACTCACCCAAACATGACTTCTCGTGGTCACCTTCCGGTCTCAGGTAAATTGCCAATCGACCAGGAAGGCTGACTCGGATGGAAGCTCCTCTTTCGCGTGAAGTTCCGGCTGTGTGGCACGCTGCACATAGGCCGTGAGGATGCCATCGCGTTGCCAACGAACCCGATCGATGATGGGTTCACTGTGGCAAAGTTCGTCGGGCCAGAGCTCTATAATGTCATTCACCGGTGTGTAGTTCGGAGGGGACAGGCGCTGCGCAACGAGTTTTTGGCCGGTTATGTCACATCGATAGAGCACATAGACGGTATCTGAGAAATCGATAACGATCTCGGGGCGACTCATAGGGACATCCCACGCGAGAAGCCCAAACGTAGTGATGCGATCGCTCACTACGTTGCACTGCCACCTGTCGCCATCAAACCAGAGGTGCTGATACTGCGGTGGTCCACCGGGGTGGAGCGCGCCGTGCCAGGCGATGTGCAAGTGACCGTCTGAATCGACGGCGCTGCTGCACTGGTTGGCGATTGTAGCGCCGGGGGGCGTTGGCCAGACGATCTCGCTGTTGATCTGCGTCATCGGCAAAGACAGCTCGACACCGTGAGCCGTGAACCACCGCACGCCGTCCGGTGATTTTGCAAAGCCGTGGTTGTGGTTGAAGATGAAGTCGGCGCCGGCCGAGGCCTTCTGGTTTACACGCCAGACCCAGGATAAAAAAAGGTTCCCATCTATATCAAAAGCGGGATGATTCCAGTAGGCATTGCTGGTCCACGGCATCTGCTCCGTGCCTTTTACAAAACGCTGGGACAGATCAGCCCAGGACTGCGTAGATGGATCATAGATCTTGAGACAGCTGTCGCCGTTGCCCGCCCCGCCGTGTCGATAGAGAAACAGAAGACGCTCAGGAGAGGTGACTGTGGCGGGTTGCATCAGAAAATAGGGATAGGTTACGCGCTCCTCATTAATACCCGTCATCGGAAGCGGATTGGACCAAGCCGTGACGTCGTGTGGGGCCAGAGACCGTCGGTAATTGAGTTCAACGCCGTGGTGATCGTAAGAGATGTGCACATAGCCGTCGGAATCGACTCCAAGGCTGATACAGTTGTGAACGTCAACGGTTTTGAATTGCCCTTTTATNGTCGTGCACTGCATTTCATCGTTGTNCAAGTTACGGCGCACCACTNGGAAGGATTTGTTGGACGTGTAATAGGCCGTGAACTGCCANTCGCCGTGGGTGACAACGCCGTGATGGCGAAAAATGGTCGTATTGACAGTGGTGCTGGCATAGGCATCGCCGAGTTCGAGAATACGAGACGGTTTCAAACTCATAAAGAATCTCTTCGCTTGGGAGGCGCGCAGTATGCCCTTGCAGGACAACGATTTTGTTGGTGCCGAAGGGGGATTCGAATCCGCACTNTTGTCAAAGACTACAAGAGTCAGTCGTTGATTCTTTCGGANCCGGGGATGGAGCGATCGGGGAGCGTGTAGTCCATCCAACGAGTAAGGTCCTTCTGCTCGCGGGTGAAACGGGCACGAATGGATGGTGGCATCCAATAGTGTCGTGCGTTGTGGTGATCCCACATCGCACCAGCCCGGTTTCGGTGAAGGTGATTGTACTGCAATGTCGTGCGTCTTCTGGCTGTGGTTTTTTTGGTTCCTGCGTGCGTGAGTGCCTCGGTGAAGATCATAACGTCTCCTGGGTCTCCGGTGACTTCGACTGCACCGGGCGTGTCCANACCAGCAGTTTTCCACCGTTGGTCAATATTGAAGTTCCTCTTGTGCGAACCCGGTATCACACAGAAGCCACCGTCTCCAGAATGGTTGGGAGTTAGCATCGTTACGACGTTGACCATGGGTGAATAGATGGTGCCGTCACGCACGGTGTACTCGTCGGTCGGTAGGCCATTGTGCCATCCGGTGGCCTCGCGTCCTTCATACTTAGAAATCGACCATGTGTTTACGAGCTGTGGATCACCCATGAACTCTTTGAGATACGGAAGAATTGCTGGGTGTGCGATTAGCTCATCGAAGATGGTATCAAGTCTGGGTAAACCATTCAGGCGAACTTGGTTTTCAATATTGAAATCCCGGATAAAATGCTTTGCTGTGACGACTGGCAGGCCATCTGCCCAGCTCTCGTCGTGTTCGGTTGCCTCATTCTCTACCACGGCGGCATCTAGCGATTCAATCAGATCGCGATCGATCGCGCCTCGCAGAATCAGAAAGCCCTGGATGTCGAAGAGAAACTTCTCTTCTTCGGTAACTTGACCCATTTTCAAGCCTGTAATTGCAATATTAGTTGATGGTCTCGATCACGTGATCCGGTCTATGGCAGATCTTCGCCATAACTGGCGAAGAAACAACTTCTAGGATGTTGACTCACANGCTTTGACGCAAGGCCACGAATCGAAGTAGTCCCAACCTGTTGGANNTTCTNTATTATTTCTGCCATCTTGAATGCCGAGAACTCCACCTNTCACACATCAAAAACGGGGAGNCAGCCGATTACTCGGCCAACTCCCCACGGTATCAGAAAGGGTGAAGCGGGAGGGATAGCAACCTCGCCCTATCAANGAACCGTCACCGTAAGNATACCAATACCGCAACACCTCCAAAGACCATTGCNGGAACTTTCGTAATTTCCCCATCACTTCCTCAAGCCAAGATATTCGACTCGCATCAATCTCCCGNCCAAACAGCGCATCAAGCANCTCTTGCATTAGCNTTCCTGAAGCNCAAAACTNNATACCTAATACATGAGCNCAAGCGTCGTAATACCTTGAGAGGTTAAAAGTCAAAGAGNGGCGTTTTCGCTCACTTGACCCCCTCCACCTATTATCCAAANCCTTGAGTAAGCAAACAGCCAAAGCATTTATGCCGGAGTCATCAGGCAGAGAAGCAATCACAATCAGATCGATTGTGCTCGGCATTCTCACCATTGCAGGCATGACGTTCTACATCACCCATTTCGGGTGGAATCTGATCAAGAACTACATGCCTGTGTCCGCGCTTATTCCCTTCGTGGTGTGGCTCGGGATCAACTCGGTGCTGCGTGTGCTGGCACCTCGGTCGGCCCTGACGAAGACCGAGATGCTGACCGTGTTCTTCATGGTCTGGCTTGTCGGAAACCTGCCCACGACAGGATGGGCCGGATACCTTCTTGGTGACATTTCAGCTCCTGCACAGTTGTCGTCCCCGGAAAACCGGGTTGGTGAAGTCATTGGACCTCTCCTTCCCGATTGGCTATTTCTGGCGCCAAACCCGGTGGTGGTTGGCGGCGTCTGGGCTGGGCTTCCCGATGACGTATCCATCCCGTGGCAGCCCTGGGTCCGGCCAGTTTTCTGGTGGTCGGTAGGCAGCATGTCGATCGTTCTAGCGGGCTTCTTCGGGAGCGTTCTCTTATTTAAACAGTGGAATGAGATCGAGCGGCTCACATTCCCTATGTCCGCGTTCCCGACGGATATGCTCGCAGAAGAACCGGGTCGTCGGTTTCCGGCTGTCTTCTACACCCCTGTATTCTGGATCGGCTTCGTCTTCGCCGCCGGAATCCTGTGCTGGAACGTCGCAGGTTACTTCGTCCACACGATCCCCCACATACGTCTGTTCGACCATTGGCGATCCATGGCAGTCCCGTTGGGCCGCGACTTCCCCGACTACTACCTTCGAATCCAGCCCGTGATCATGGGACTCTCATACTTATGTCCCCTGGATTTGCTGTTCAGCTTCTGGTTTTACAACGTGGTCAACATCATCAAGGAAGGCATCATCAACCGGACGGGGTTCTCAGTAGGGTTGCAGGGACAGCAAGCCGGATCGATAGAGATCCTGATGTTGGAGTCACACGGCGCCCTGGTCCTGCTCGTCGGGTGGTCGCTCTGGATCTCACGGGCCCACCTGAAGGACACGCTCAACAGAGCGCTGAGCACGAACCGAAGTCAGGATGACGGTGTTCCCATTGGCTACCGAACCGCGTGGCTCGGATTGGCTGCCAGCGTGCTTTTTCTTGGAGGCTGGTGCGTGTCAGCTGGCATGGATCTGTGGGCGACCTGCGTCCAACTCGCTCTCATTTTCGTCGCCCTCTTTGGCGTCGCCAAGTATGCGGCCGCTACAGGATTCACTTTTCTTTCACCCGGAGGGAACGCAGGTCTCGGAGCTGACAAAGGCGCTACGGTCATGAGGTTGTTGGGAGGAACCGCGAATCTTTCACCGGGAACTCTGACCACCATGTGGATGGTCAACCGGAACGCGCTCGCCGGCATGCCAATCCGGCTGACGGGCACCATGTCCATTCCCCACTACTTCAAGATGCTCGGTAATCACCTTCGGCGGCACCCGTTGATTTGGGGTGCGATTCCCGTCGCCTACATCGCGGGATGCCTCTTCACGGTCAGTGACTCAATGTATCGCAGCTACGCAGACGGTGGAATGAACGGCCCTCTGTACGACGGCGATTGGAGTCACCTCGTTCAACTTGTACCCTTCGTCGAGGGCACCAGGCTGCAGTACGCGGACCCGGGGAAGTGGGCCGTGTGGGGCGCGGGCATGTTTCAGGCCTTCGTGCTCATCCACATCCGTAACCGGTGGAGCTGGTGGCCGTTCCATCCCGCAGCGATCGCCTTCCCCACAAGCCGATACGGATTCAGCCTGCTTGTCGTGTGGATTAGCAAATTGCTCGTCATGCGCTTAGGAGGGGTCCGCCTCTACCGTCGATCGTTGCCGCTATGGTACGGATTCATCGTAGGCTATCTCTTCGGTGTAGCCCTTTCCACCGTTGTTGACTTCATATGGTTCCCCGACCTGGGGCACTGGGTCCACGGATGGTAGCCCAAAGCCGAGCACGCCTTTTGTGGACGGTACTGGCTTATTCCCGAGACCGCTCAAGAGTAGGGGAGTTGCTAGACTCATACACCCTCCGATCAGGGTCCGGTGGCCAAACCGATTACTGGATCAGACCAGATTGAATGGAAATCGAAGACCGTCTATCGGACCTGGAATAAAGTCTACGATATCACAAGGTGATGATTAACGGCTTTGCCCTGGGGGGAGCCTAGGATGGCATACAGAAAGTGGCAGTTGCAGATTGACAATGGCGAACCCCGCTGGGGAGATCCCATGAGCTATTACGCCGCACGAGATGCTTGGAATTCAGTAATTCTGGATGACGTAGTGCTACAAGTGGGAGAAGAGATGCAACGATGGCAGTGTGGACCGTGCCTCGTTTATCCAGATGACCACAAACCTGCGACTGACCTTTCGCACCTGCAGCGGGTCACAGATGGTGTTTCCGCACTGGATGTCTACAGAGAGTGCTTCGCCGATGTCGAGTCATTCCTGGATACCGAAGATTGCGTTCGGATTCTGGTCAACCTCGATACTTCTGCCCAAGGTCCGGCAGCCACGGAAGAGTTTCTCTTGAATCATCTGGGTCCTGCGCTGATCAATGCCCTTGAGGATAGGGATCAGGTCCTAGTGGAATTCCACGACATCTGGCCGTTGGGGCCTCGTGATTGGCCGGTCCGAAAGCGCCTGGAGTGGGTAGGCGACCGTCAGGGATTTGGATCGGTATTCAATGACAAGACAAAGGTATTTTGCGTTGCACTTGTCTGACGCCNAGAGGATGGACTGGGTCCTTTAAGGGGTGGTGAGNTAAACTCGCCTTGGNGGTTGTTCCGNTGCTGTCCCTATTAGGAGCTGACCTGATCCATCGTTCCAAGAGGTGGGTATGGCTAANGTGANGATGAACAAGTATCAACGGCAGGCGCTCAAGGGGAAAGAAGAGCGTGTCACGGGTGAAGAAATCTGGCGACTCGTGCGCCTCGCGGACAGCCCGAATGTCGATGACCGTCTCGAAGCGGCGGATAATCTGTGTCCCTGTCATGTTCGCCGACGGATCGACGAGGTCTGGAATGCGCTCTACCGACTGTTGGAGGATGAGGACGCGCGTGTGCGTCGCGCAGCCTTTCACACGCTGTTCGATGGTGGCAATCTGGATGACCCGGCTCTGGACGAAATTTTCAGGCGCATGCTGACGACGGAGACGCACCAGAAGCTGCGTATGCAGCTTGAGGAACAGGTGAATAAGCGCGAGAAAGCGGCCGCAGAGCGCACCGAGATTTCACAGATGGCAATAATGGCTGTGGGTGACTACCCGAAACAAGGGAAGTGTGACTTCTGCGGTTCCGACAGGGCGGTCCGGGATGACTACGATACGCACATCCCGAATGGGGACGGGGCGCGCCCCGCCCTTGTTTGTGAGTCCTGCGTCAGCTGATCGAAAGTAAAAATCACTCAGGGTGACGGCGGGGCAACGACCTACTCAAAGTCTGGGAGAACGAAGAGACTCAACTAAATCCTTGGGAGGATTTGAATGGGCGAGACAATATCTGATGGCGTGAAGTCTGCGCGGGAGAAGGCGGGAGTTAATGCTAGATGATGGAAAATCGACCCAAACAGCAGCGGCTATTCCAAGACGACGAGGATTCAGACACAGACCAAGAGCCTCCTTATACCATCTCTGATGAAGATTCCTGGTTACGACGTCATTACTTGGAATTTTTGAACANTGCTGACCCGGATTATGAAAGTGAAATTATAAGTCCTGTGGTGCAGGTTGTCTGGGCATTAGTTNTCACTTTGATCTGCTCCGCTGGGGCAGTTTTTTTAGTCGGATTCATCTTATTAGTGGTAAGCTCAGAACCGGGTGGAAGGATTAGAACGGAAACCGTTAACGGGATTCTGAAATTGGCAGCGACGTCGGGTGCAGTCTTTGGCGTGGGATACTTCTTCTTTATGAAGAACAAGGCTGAATCATCGAAATCCGAAGCAGAAGACAAGGATGAAGAGTGAGCACNCATCACGACCCAATAGGCGTCCACCTCCGATTCACAAATTCGGTGCCCTGAGAAATCGTTTTTTTTGTACCCTCCTACTTGCAACAACCTCTCACACATCAAAAAAACGGGGAGCCGGCCGATTGCGCGTCAGCCAACTCCCCGTGGTTTCATCTTGGTGGTGAAGCGGGAGGGATAGCAACCTCACCCCACCAATCAGCCTTCAATGATATAACGCTTCTTGCATATATATGTTCCGGTAAAGTGCGGGGTGGCGGGAAGAACGTGCGCACCACGATCCAATAGGCCCCATTTCTACTGCTCAGGAGACAGTTCACAGTGACTAAACAGCAGCTGATGAGCCACTGGCCGCTTCAAAAAGATGCGCGCGATATTGCAGGCAATAATCACGGGATGGCTCATCATGTCGAATTCATCGACGGTCCCGAAAGTGCCGCTGAGGGAGCTGCCTACTTCAACGGTAACAGTAGCCTGATCGAGGTGCCTGCCGCACCTGACCTCCAACTGGGCAACGAGGACTTTTCGATTGCGGTATGGGTGCGGTGTGAATCGCCCATGCGCGGGGTGTTCGGGGATGTGCTGGCCAAGTTCGACCCGTCCTGCCGCTGTGGTTTCAATTTGCAGGTCGCCGGCAGCTCAGCCGGATACAGCTCGATGTCCGACACCCGTCACGTTCATTTCGGCATCGACGATGGCTACATCGGGGCGTGGGAGGACTGCGGCAAACCGTGGCAAAGCAATTCCCTGGTCTCCGCGTTAGTCGCATTTGAGGGTGAACTCTACGCCGGTATCGCCGATGCGGACGACGCAATGGACGCGGCACGGGTCTTCCGATGGGCCGGCGGCACCGACTGGGAGGACTGCGGACGGCTTGGCAGTAACCCCCGCCACCTGTCGGTTCAGTCGATGATCATCCACGAGGGTCGGCTCTTTGCGGGCACCGGGGTGTGGGACTGGGTTCGGGCTCAGGGGAAGGACTTCGAGCCAGCCCTTTCACGCGTGTTCGAGTATCAGGGCGGCCAGGAATGGCGCGACCTTGGGCAGGTCGGCGCCAGCGTGCGGGTGCTGAGCATGGCCAGTTTCGACGGCGATCTGTATGTCGGCCTAGACCGGGTCGGCGGCGGCCACTGCTACAAATATGACGGACGAGGCTGGGTCGACTGCGGGGCCCCTGACGGCGACAACTTCGAGAATCTGTTCCCTGTGGACGGGATTCTGTATGGTGCCACGCACCGGAATCACTATCGGTTTGAAGGTGGCTGCACGTGGACCTGCCTTTCACGAGAACCGCACGGGATTTCTCAGACACACGCATTTCAGACCGCTCAGGGTAAGTTGTGGGCCGGCACCTGGCCGCAGGGATATGTCTTACGGTGGGAAGGCGGTGAATGGATCAACACCGGCCGGGTGGGCCTTCCCGAGGGGGAGCATCGGGAGATCAACGAGATCAATAACCTGATCGTCTACAACGGCAAGCTCTACGCTGGCGTGATCCCGAAGGCGCAGATATGGCGCTACGAGACTGACGGACATTGGACGCTGATGAACAGCCTGGCGAGCCGGCCGGACTTTTCGGTCGACGAGACCGCGTCTTGGTGCCGAGTGCCAACGATGGCGGCGTTCCGGGGCCGCCTTTTCGCAGCAACGGGCTCTTGCATCAGCCGCGCCATCGATGTCGACCCCGATGACACCCTCGGCCGCGTCTACGCGAGCGAACTGGGACAGGTCGTCAGTNACGACCGGGACATCGGTGTGGAATGGACGCACCTGACCGCCGTGCGTGAGGCCAAGGAACTAAGACTCTACGTAAACGGCGAGCGTGTGGCGGCGTCGCAGACGACCGGGCGCCACACATTCGATCTGGCGAATGCTCAGCCCTTGACGATCGGTTCCGGAGCTCAGGGCACTTTTGCAGGCAGTATCGCCGATCTGCGAGTCTACAGCGGGGCTCTACCAGAAGAGCGGGTGAAGGAGATATCGTCAACTTAAAAGAACTATCCTTTTGCCTTTCAAACGCCTCACGAAGCGACAGCATACGCTTTTGTTGTGGCCTTGAAAAATGGGGAGCCAGCCGATTACTCGGCCAACTCCCCGTGGTATCATCCTGGTGATGGTGAAGCGGGAGGGTAGCAACCTTACCGCACCAATTAACCTTTATAGGGGATAAAACGATGAAGGTGGTCATCACCGGTGCGTGCGGTTTTATCGGGCGCCAGCTCATCGCCGAGCTAGAAACGCGCGGGCACGAGCTGCGCCTGCTCGATATGACGCGGCCGGAAGAGGCCACGGTGTTTCGCGGCCAAACGCGCGAGCACATACCGCTGCAGACGGACTGGCCCTTCGTGCAGGCCGAGATCACCGACGAGGCGGCTATGGTGGCCGCCTGCGACGGCATGGACGCGGTGGTCCACCTAGCCGGTGAGCCGCGCGGACTGCCGGAACTTGCCGTGGCCACCTTTGAGAGCAACGCGCTGGGCACCTTCGTGGCCATCGACTCGGCTAAGCACAGCGGCGTCGGGCGCTTTTTGTGCGCGTCGAGCATCAACGCATACGGCACGTTTTTCTGGCGGCTGAGCGGCCGCGCCGCGCCGTATGCGTCGATGCCGCTGGACGAGGGTTTCGACCCCGTGCCGGAAGACCCCTACAGCCTGAGCAAGCTGGTCAACGAAAAGACCTGCGCCGCCTACAACCGCGCCTACGGCATGACGGCGCTGGCCTTTCGTTTTGCCGGTGTGTGGACGAGTGAGCGCTACGAGCAGGCCGTGTCGGACGGTCTGCCGCCGACTACAGCCTGGTCGGACGATTTATACCAATGGGTGCACGTGGAGGACGTGGCTCAGGGGCTGCGTCAGGCGTTGGAAAACGAGGCGCTGACCGGGTATGGCGTGTTTACCTTGGGGGCGGGGGACACGCGCTGCCCGGAGCCGACGCGCCAATTGCTGCAGCGCTTGCGACCCGACCTGGAGGTCGTTGGGAAGTTGCCGGGCCGCGCGCCGCTGCTGTCGATTGCCGCGGCGCAGGCGGCCTTTGGCTACGCGCCGCAGTATCGCCTGGGGCCGTAGCCGGGTTCGTTGTTTCTAAGCTTTCTTAGTCTACGACAATGTTCTAGCGTACTGAAGCAGGGGGCCTACACAAAGGCGAAGCTTTGCATTGTCTGGAGAGGGGCGCGACTGACTAGACAAAGGAAGAGATATGGGACAAGAAGATATCGTGCACGACAGAGATTATGGGTCACCCGCTGGCCTGACTGGCAAGATTCAGACGGTCACAGGATTGATTGATCCCGAAGCGCTTGGTGTGTGTCTCACACACGAGCACCTGCTCATCGACTTGTCCGACNTGCTTCCTCCGCCGGACACGGCTACGGCCCGTGCCTTCTATGCGAGACCCGTGTCGGCCGAGGTGGCGGCACACTGCCGCAATTATTCCGAATTTAGCACGGCTCACCATAAGCTGGACAGTGTAGAGACTGCTGTTGAAGAGCTCGGGCTCTTCAAGCAGTATGGNGGGCATGCGATGGTCGATCTGACCTTGACGGGTATCTATCGCGATCCCGTGGGGCTCCAGCGGATCTCCCGGGCTGCCGGGGTCCACGTCGTGATGGGCTGCGGGTTTTATGTTTCAGCAACTCACCCGCCGGCGCTCTCCGACTGGAGTGAGCAGCAGATTGCTGCGATGATTGTCGCCGACCTTGTCGAAGGCGCGTCGGCCGAGCAGGAATCGCGTTCAACCGGCAAAGGCGTCGTCTATCGCAAGAATACCGGGGTGCGGGCTGGGGTCATCGGAGAGATTGGCTGCTCCTCACCCTTACACGAGGATGAGCGAAAGTGTCTGCGTGCGGCCGCGCAGGCCCAACGACAAACCGGTGCCTGTATCTTCGTGCATCCCGGCAGGGAAGAGACCGCCCCCAGGCAGATCCTTGACGAGCTCAGATCGGCCGGTGCTGATCTGCAACGCGTTGTACTTGCGCATCTCGACCGCACGGTCTTCAACCGGGACACGCTGCGGGAGATTGCCGAGACTGGAGCCTACTTGTCATACGATCTCTTCGGAGGGTATCCCTCCGGGTATTATCCCCATAACCCTGCNGTCAACCTGTTGAATGACGCTGGAAGGGTGGCTGANATCAGCTGGATGATCGAGCGAGGTTGGACGCAGCAGATCTTGATCAGTCACGACATGGCGCAGGCCTTCCGATTGGCGAAATGGGGCGGTCATGGATACCATTATATTCTTGCTGAGATCGTCCCACTAATGCGTATACGCGGGGTCAGCGAGGAAGAGATTGACCAGATCCTGGTTGGAAACCCACGGGCGTTGCTCACCATGGTGGCCCCCCAGGATAACTCCGCTTGAGCTGAGCATCTCCTGACCAGGCCGACAGAGATACCTTTGAGGGATATCTCTAAACATATCTCCCAAGGCAGACACGTATCTGCTTTCGTGCAAGGAGATGTGAACTTTACTCGGCCAGGCCCAACCGTCGACCGACCACTGAGTGGCAGGATATGCATACCATCGCGACGATTACGTTATGGAAGTACGAGGACATCGGTGACGTCACGCACGCCTGTATGAGAACCCGTAGGACCTGTCGATGTCCGAAATGACGCATCAATGACTGGAGGGCGTATGTGGTCGATGGCACTGACGTATCAGCTCAAGCCAGGAAAGTACGCGGAATACAAGAAGGCACACGACGAGCTGTGGCCGGAGCTGGCACAAGCGATGACCGAAAACGACGTCAACATGGTCATCCACCATCAGGAGGAACGCCTGTATCTCTACATGACCGCGCCGACAGAAGAGCACTTCACCCGGAGCCACACCGGCGAGGTCGCCGATCGGTGGCTGGAATACATGGCGACCATGATGATCACCGACGAGAGCGGGAAGACGGTCATGGAGGAGATGGATATGGCGTTCGCATTTGGGAGGTATAAGGACGAGCTCGACGAGTAGGGGAAACCGGAACTACCGGCCTTCCACCTGCGCCTGGCAGGCTACGGCGGACAGGGTCGCCAAGGCTTCGGCCCGGCAAGCCCGCCCACCTACCTACCCTACTCGACCTTCACATAAACCTCTGCCTCATTCATTAGAATTACTCCACCCGTCGCATCGCCCTTGACCAGAGTCAGACCAAGCTCGTTGTCCCCGGATACCGCGGTTGCCGACCTGAGGGGCATCCGGAACGCCTCAAGACCCCCATCCAGACGTAATCAGCGAGTTTACTTCAAGGGCTCGTGAAAGTAGTAGCAGAGAGCGTCGGGGGCGACGACAAAGAAGACTTGATAGCGTTTGCCGTCGCGTTCGTCGATGCGCCAGTTGCCGATCTCAACGCCGTTGGATTCGAACTCGTCCTTGAGGGCCTGGATGTTGGTGACCTGGATGGCGGCGCCGTCCTGGCTGGCATCTCCGCCGGTGATTGCGAAGCCGATCTGGGTGCCGTCTCGCTCCATGGTGACGGTGGGAGGATTGTCGCGGCGCTCGGTTTCGGTCAGTCCAAAGTGGGTGCTGTAGTACACAGAGGCCGTGTCGAGATCGGTGACAGGCAAGGCGAGGATGTCGTTCTGGTAAGGGCTGGCGGAGCGGAATGTGGGCTTGTCTGACATGTTGTATCCCCTCGATAATGTTTAATACGTGGCGTTATATCACTAGCCCTTAACAAGGACATTCACATCACGACCCAATAGGGCCCCACCTCCGATACCTAAATTCGGTGCCCTGAGAAATCGGGGCTTTTGAGTAGGGTCTAATGACATTTGAGGCGCTTTAATGGTCAAAGAGAAATGGGTTCCCCATCATTCCCTCCAGGGCCAACCAGTGGCTAAATGTTCTTAGTACTCGCCAGTAAGGTTTGTATGCTGTAGTCTGAGACGTTTTCTCGCTTTCCGCGCAAATAGTCTATAATTGCAGTACGAGTCTGGTATGAACTCTCAAGCACCTTGGCATAGTCGACAAAGTTGCCGATAGAGCTGCGGTATCCCGCCACCGTTTTGGGTGTGCAGAACAGATCTTTCTCTGCCAATAACTGTTCGAATGGGACTCTCAGTGAGCAACTGCTTTCTCCACAGGTATGGCTCCTTGGCAAGCAGATCTGCACGGCACGGTCTTCAGATTGTCCAACTTGTCCACTTTTTCCAGACTGTCCATATGCGGAAAAAACGCTTTAGGTATGCGGGTTTAGCGGGCTTTTCGCTTGACAGAAATGCCGGGATCTTCTATTCTTAGCGGCCGGCAATACAAACATGCTCCCGTAGCTCAGCTGGATAGAGCAACTGCCTTCTAAGCAGTAGGTCGCAGGTTCGAGCCCTGCCGGGAGTACACTCTTCCGGGGCGGTTCTGGATGACTTGCCGTCCTAAAAAGATGAAAGATGTGGTGGGTGTAGCTCAGTTGGTTAGAGCGCCTGATTGTGGTTCAGGAGGTCGAGGGTTCGACTCCCTTCATCCACCCCAGCTTCTCAGCCCTTGGCTCGAGACGGGGATTCCCCATCCCGGGTTGAGGGCTTCTTCTATGCTGCTCCTAATCGCCTGATGCTGTTTTCTCGCGGACGTAAATACCCGACTCGGGCCGTTTCCTTGGGCTTGATGGGGTGCCTACGCGCTCGTTCAGCGACTCGTTTGCGAAGTCCTAGTTCCTAATCTTGCCTCGCTGCTCGAGGAGCTGTTCAGCGTCGGAGCCTTCGAGACGGTGCCTGATATTGTGGCGATGCCCGAAAGGGTTTACGCCTCTCAAAGGCGGTCCTTTTCGAGCACAGCAATGTGTGGGGAACACACACTTAGCTGTGCCTCCTTCTTTCTGTGGACGAACTCAATGACTCGGGACGAATGGAGATGGTCGATGCCTTCCCGACGGCCAACGACAAGATGGGACTGGATCCCTCTTAGAACATCGATGGCCGATCCTTCTTAGTCTGAGAGGTGAATATCTCCAAGAAGCTGAGAATTGCCTTAGTGGTCAGTGCGAGGCCGAACTTCCCCAAGGTGGCGCCCTTGCTGAACCTAATGTCCTGGGACTCTGATCGTTTCGATCCGATCCTTGTCCACACGGGTCAGCACTATGACGTCAATATGTCGGATGTGTTTTTCGCTGACTTGGGGATCCCGGAACCTGCCCATCATCTGTCGATCGGTTCAGGCTCGCAGGCTGAAGTAACCGGAAAGACGATGATCGCCTTCGAGCAAGTTCTGGTCGAGGATCAACCCGATCTGGTGGTTGTTTTCGGTGATGTGAACGGCACGCTTGCCTGCGCGCTCGCTGCTGCCAAGCTCCACGTGCCGGTGGCCCATGTGGAAGCGGGGCTGCGCTCTCGGGATAAGCTGATGCCCGAGGAAGTGAACAGGATCCTGACTGATGCTGTCTCCGATCTGCTCTTTACGCCGTCACCGGACGCGGACGAAAACCTAAGAGGTGAAGGGGTCTCCGAAGAGCGGATCCATTTTGTCGGCAACATTATGGTCGACAGCCTGAAGAGTGCAGAGTCAAAGCTTGACCCGAATGCGGTCTTGGAATCGCTCGGTGTAGACGGTCCTTTTGCCTACAGCACACTGCACCGGCCCGGCAACGTCGACGAGCTGAAGAGGCTGACTAGATGCGTCGACTGTCTTGAACGAGTTCAGCGACTCATTCCCGTCGTCCTCCCGTTGCACCCACGGACACGCAACCGGATCGAGCATTTCGGGCTGACAGAGCGTGTCGCATCCCTTGAGAATGTCCGAATTCTCGAGCCGGTCGGATATACGGAGAGCCTCTCTCTTCAGAAGGGATCTACGCTTGTCGTAACCGATTCGGCCGGTTTGCAGGAGGAGTCCACCGTGCTCGGCAAACCGTGCCTGACGATGCGACCCAACACGGAGCGGCCCGTGACTGTCAACGAAGGAACTGCGACGATCGTCGATCTTGATGCGGACCTTGTTGAGGAGAAGACTCGCGAAGTCCTGGATGGCCGCTACAAGTCGGGACGGATTCCGGAGTTCTGGGACGGGCGGACCAGCGAGCGTATCGTGGATATTCTGGGTCGAAGGGCGTAATGCGGGAACCATTTTGGAGAAGGGCCGTCGTAACGCAAGAACCGAATGCAAAGGAGTCCTGAAGATGAGGGTGAGAACCTTGCTGGTCGCCCTGGGTGCCCTGTGCCTGGCTTGGTCCGCGGATGTTCGTGCAGATGGTCACGTTCTGGACACGAGCGAAGAGGGTATGAAGAAGATCGCCACCGCGCTCGGTGTTGAATGCGTGCACTGCCACACGGCAAAGCTGGACGACGACAAGCTGGACTTCAAGGCACCCTCACCGTTCAAGGCGACCGCATTCCACATGAAACAGCATTTTGTGGACAGCCTGAGGACGGCAAATGGCAAGAATCTCGAATGTGTCTCTTGTCACAACGGAACGGCCAAGTTCGTGCCGAGAGATCTGGAGAGCGAAGAGGAACGTCTGTCTGCGACGATGGAGCGTCGCGAGGTGATGGCCTTGATGCGTGCGTTCACGAAGGGACTCGGGGTCAAGTGTCTGTTCTGCCACGCCAAGGCCGAAGACGGACGTATGGACCCGACCGTACCGACCAAGAACAGACGGATGGCCAGATACATGCATGATCACTTCACCCAGCTGACCTTGCTGGAAGGGTCACCGGCCACGTGCCAAACTTGCCACCAGGGCAAAGCTAAATTTTTGCCAAGGCATGGGGAATAAGATCGGCGTCACGGGTCGAGACGAGGGCGAGGTACCCACGGGTATCTCGCCCTTTCTCTGTACTCAGATTGCCGAATTGGGATGCTTTTTCTGCGAGCAGGATGGGTATCATTGCCCCCTCCCGTGCTTCTCCCGGAGCGTATTTATCCTGTCCGTGCGGCACCTGCTTAAGGGACCACAAAATGCAGCGAACCGGTCAAGATTTGGTCACCGACAGATCGGCTGGACAAATGGCCTCGGCCTAACTGGTTGCAGCAAAGCGCGATAGGGACGACAATTCCTAAAGTTTTCCACTATGTGCTGTAGTCGAAAACGAGAACATCCTCAACGATCGGGCGGATGAACTCGGCGCTTACGGCTTGGTGTTCGGGATGTGGCAGGTAGGCGTCACGGGACGTTTCGTCCGAGAAAGTCATCACAAAACCCCAACCGTAGCCGTTCGATTTTCCTTCCGGGCTGTTGTTCGTCCCCCCAGTCACATCTATGATCCCTTCGAGTTTGTCCTGCAGGGCCTGCAGGCCTGTCAAAACGGCGTCCGTTTGCTCGGATGTGATACCCTCTTTTAGCTTCAAGATTACGACGTGCTTCACCATAGTTTGCCTCTCAAGGTTGTTCTGTCTCGGATTTACAAGTTGAAAGAGGGGTGGTTGTGTGATCTTCGTTGAGCCTGCGGAAGATTCTGGCCGGACACCACTGGGGTTCTTCTATTCGGTGGAATCCTGTTCGACGCCGAAGGCCTCGGCATACGTCTGTGAGACCTGATTCAGGTTCCCGTAAAAGGCCCGCGTCTCCGGGTCGGGATCGAGTTTCCAGAGGCGAGGCGGAATCACTGAGTCATTCGCGAGAGGCGCCCGGTCCCTGTGACCGTAGTAGGTTTGAACGGTCTTCCTCTCACGTGAGCTGTTCCGAGTCGTCGCGGTGTGGAGCACAGCGACGTTGAAGAGGCAGACCGTGCCAGCAGGACCGTGTATGTCGACGATACCGCCGCGCTCTATCTGGGCTTTCTGATCTTTCAGAACGATATTGTCGACAGCTTCGGGAGAAATCGAGAAGCAGTGCGTGTCGGGGCCGACGTCCGTCAGATACAGCATGCACTGGATGTAGTCCATTCGATACCGATGCTCCGGCCAATGCGGCCGATCGCGGTGCCAGCTCCTGTGTAGTTCGCCTTCATATTCCGTCATGTGCCGGGCACCGATCTCACCGAAGCACGTCGGGCCATCCATCAGCTCGTTGACTGCTGCGAGAATAGAGGGATGGCGCACGATTTTGTCGAAGGCAGGCGAGGTGATCAATGCATCATAGTTTGCGGACTGATGGTATCCGTAGGGATACCAGCGATACCTGCACTTGTCTCGGTCGGTGTCGAAGATGTCGATAAAGTGCTCGAGTTCTTCCGGTGTTAGAAGGTCCGTTCGTACGAGGTAGCCACACTGCCGAATGTGGTCGTGGTCGGCGTTGGTAAGGATCGGCATGTCAGCTGTGGTCCACGTCGGGTGTCTGTCTCCAGAACTGAGTGGCCTGCTGGAACGCATAGGCGAGCTGGAGAACCCCCCAGTCATCGTGGTGGCGACCTACGATCTGGATGCCGACAGGCAGGCCATCCGTGGTGAAGCCGCAGGGGACTGATATGGCGTGGCAGCCGGTGACCGAGATGAAGTAGTAGGAACGCATCCAGTCGATATAGGTCTCCATCGAGATCCCGTTGATCTGGGTGACATACTCGGTCTCGATGTCGAACGGAGGGACTTGGCTTACGGGGCAGATAAGGAACTCGTTCTCTTCGAGGAAGAGCCGGACACGGTGGTAGATTTCGGTCCGTTTCTGTTCGGCGCGAGAGACATCGGAGCCCGACAGACGCTGACCCGCCTCAATGTTCCAGATCACCGTGTCCTTCATCCGGTCACGATGGTCCGGCAGCAAGGCTCCGAAACCGAGCTCGAATCGCCACGCCCGCCAGACCTGGAAGGCCTCGTCCGCGCCTGTAAAGTCTGGGTCAGATTCGACAACCTCGCACCCGATGTCCGATAGAACGTGTCTTTGTGATTGGAGGATGGACTTCACCCGGGTGTCGACGGGAAGCCCCCCCAGATCGAGGCTCCAGGCGATCCGTGTTCCAGTGAAGTCCCGATCGAGCGGAAGACGGAAGCGATCACCTGATTCTTCGATAGAGATCGGGGACCGACGGTCGGGACCCGCGATTGCGCTTAGCATCAAGGCTGTGTCTTCCACGGTCCTAGCCATGGGGCCCTGAACGGAAAGCGGAAACCAGCCCGCAATGCTGGGCCAGACTGGCACACGACCGGGAGAGGGTCGAAAACCTACGACGTTGCAGAAGTTTGCAGGGTTGCGGAGTGAGCCCCCTAGGTCGCTTCCATCTGCAATCGGAACCATCCCGCACGCTAGCGCGACTGCGGCACCACCGCTGCTGCCGCCGCAGGTCTTCGACAAATCGTAGGGGTTGCGAGTTGCACCAAAGACGGGGTTGAAGGTCTGTGATCCCGCTCCAAACTCCGGGGTGTTCGATTTACCGATGGACACGGCTCCGGCGGTCTTTAGCCGTTCGACGATTAGAGCATCTTCGTCAGGGACGTTGTCCGAGAAGATCGGCGAGCCCATCGTAGTACGGACACCCTTGGTATTGATGAGATCCTTGTGTGCTACGGGGAGTCCGTGCAGGGGACCGGCGATTTCGCCACGAGCGAGAGAAGCGTCTGCGGCCTTCGCATCCTCCCGTGCTTGATCCTCAGTCAGTGTAACGATCGCGTTGACCTTCGGGTTGACCGTTTCGACGACAGAGAGGTGGTGCTCGAGCACTTCAAGGGCCGAAACTTCGCCCTGACGGATACGACGAGCGATTTCGACTGCGGTCTCCATCATCAGTAGCAACCCATTGAGTTGACGCAGTTCAGGCACTTGTAGCAGGCGCCGTTCCAGATCGTGACGTGTCCACGCACGTCGCAGAAGGGCGCATCTGACTGGACCGACCAGAGCTGCTGGCCGATAACGTTGCCCTTAGCGGTTGAGGCCGTAGCGGGGGATACGGCCATGAATTGGGGGCGCTTGACAGGGGCCTGTCCTGTGTCGGTAAAGGTGCTTTCGATTCGCATGTGCTGAGGTCTTGATGGGGCGTTCGGCAAAGGAGGCATACTTCCACTAAAACACGATCGTGGCCGGTGGTCAGGTATGAGTAGCAGGTAGGATGGGGTTAGTTCTCGCGGGACACCAGTTGCCGGAGCTCGTTCTCGAAGTCTCGAAGGTCTTTGAACTGGCGGTATACGGAAGCGAACCGGACGTAAGCGACCTCGTCCAGCTTCTTGAGCTCTTGCATGACCAGTTCGCCGATCGTCGGGTTTGCAGCGATCTCCTTCTCGCCTCGCCCGATCAGATCCGCCTCAATCCGGTCGGCGACCTCCTCGATCTGGGACATCGAGATGGGGCGCTTGTTCAGGGCCATCTGTAGTTTGACGACAAGCTTGTTCTTGTCGAATGGTTCACGCCTGCCGTCGGACTTGATGATCGTCAACGGTGTGTCCTCAATGTATTCGTATGTGGTGAAACGGCGGGTGCAGCTAAGGCACTCTCGCCGCCTCCGAATCGCCGTTCCCTCTTTGCTCGATCTCGAGTCGACCACGCGGTCCTCAAGGCCGTCACAGTAAGGACATCTCATCCTAACAATCCCAGTTCGATTGTCATGCACAATCCCACAAGTTGCGGGACGAAACCCCACATGTTGTGTCCGCCAAGAGTATAACACTCTGGCTAGGGTTAAACAAGCAACGGGCTGATTGCCGTAGGTCCTGTTGGCCTATTCTAAGGTCCGTGCCCAATAAAAATGAAACGTCACGATTATTTCACTGATTTTCATGGACTTAGGTGTAATCGGCACGTTTTTTCGGGACTTCGTTATTGACCCATGTCCTTATTTTTCCTAGAGTAGCGTTACCCCAGAATGAAGCCGCCTCCTCCCGGTTGTTCTGAGGTCCCCGCAACATTTGTGCGTGTGCTATGTCTACATTGACAGCCGTTCTGGATCCGCGTGGGATCGACCTCAAAGCGCGGATCGTAGCTGAATTCTTCTGTAATCCATTCCTTGAGTGCTCTGCCGATCAGCTGTCGTTTCGGCTCGATGCATTGGCCTCGGACGTGACCCTTGCGGTCTCGGATCTTGAGCGGTGCGGCGTGGTTCGGGTCGACGACGATACGGTGCTGTTTGAACCTGCTGGGGACCTATATGGTGACCTTCGGGATCTGGCGGAGCTCTATCGGTCCGAGAGTACTGAAGCGAGGGAGGAAGTCCGGCATCTCGAGTCCCTGTCGAGGCTCGAAGAGAGTCTGGCTGTCAGCCGCCAAGAAGTCTCAGCTATCCTTGATGTTGTCCCGCTCGGTGTTCTCCTGCTTGATCGATATGGATCTTTGCTAAAAGCAAATGGCGTCGCTCACTCGCTGCTGGATCTTGAGAATGAGGATATACGGTCGAATCTTTCTGGCGAATTGGGACTCGAGTTGGACGATCTTCTCGAGCATTCGATAAGCCGTGAAGTGTTCCGAGATCGCCCACTCTCTGTGATGACGCGTCCCTTCCGGGTGCACGGCAGCGACGTGGGGATCGTTGTCACACTCCAGGATATCACCGATCGGAAGCGTCTGGAGGCTGAAACAGAGCGGACACGGGAAGCCTTCTTTTCGATGATCCGTCACGAGCTCAAGCGGCCGCTTCACACGATTGATCGCTACCTGAATGCCCAGTCGCCTGACGGGGGGGTCGTTTCTCATGCCCAGTCGGCGTCAAGCCATCTAGGCTCGATGATTGATGACCTGCTGCTGCTGGCGAGACTGGATCGGGACCCGCTGGCCGTCCAACCGATGCTGACGGTGACCGTTGGAGAACTCGTGTCCGGTTGGGACTTGAGCTATCGCGGACTTGCAGACGAAAAAGAAATCACGCTTCGAATGAGCGTAGAGGACGATCGAGTGTCGGTCCGGATCGACGAGCGCCGTTTCCTGCAGGCCGTCGGTAACGTGATCGACAACGCGGTCAAGTTCACGCCCCGGACCGGAACAATCGAACTGCGTGCGGAGCGCGAGGACTCGCGGCTCCGAATCCTGGTCGATGATTCCGGTCCGGGGATTCCCCTTGAGCTCCGAGAACAGGTCTTCCACCGTTTCTACCAGGCTTCCGACGGAACCGGACGGCCCGAGGGCCTCGGGTTGGGTCTCGCAATCACGGCGGGAGTTGTTGCCGCACACGGTGGAAGGGTCACGATATCCGACAGCGCCCTGGGGGGTGCTCGTTTTGCGCTAGAATTACCGGTCGCGGAATAGAAAGGTCAGACCATGAGTTCCAGAACCGCAAGGTTTGTCCATCGCCCGATTCCAGACTACACGCATCCGGGATCTGGTACCGATGAATCGTCACAAGTCAGGCAGCCCCTTATCGACAGGGAGGGTCCGGTGGGCTTTAGCCGAGGCACGACGATCGAAAGAGGCTGGTTCAGCGTCCTAATTGCCCGATTCATCGGGATAGAAAGTCGAGGACAGTCGGTTGGTGGACGGAAGCTCGACCCTCAACGCTGGTTGCCGAGGGATTGACTTGAATACGACAGACCAGAAGACACGCGTGATTCTGCTCGTGGATGACGATCCCTCTGTCCGAGCGTATGTGTGCGGAACGCTCGAAAGACAGGAGTTTCGGGTCGTGACCGCAGGAACGGGAATCGAGGCTCTCGACTACCTGAAGACAGAGGTCGTGGACCTGATGATCCTAGATGTGCAGATGCCTGAGATGAGCGGGTATGAGGTCCTCGCCCGACTTCGGAACGATGCGCGAAGCGAAAAGTTGCCCGTGATATTCCTGACGGTGGAGGATTCCCGGGGGCAGGAAGCGGATGGGTTGCGGGCCGGTGTGATCGACTACATAAGCAAGGACGTCCTCAGGCCAGATCGGGTCGATATCTTGCTCTACCGCGTCAGGAACTTCTTCGTCTGGCAGGAGAACGAGCGCCTGCGAGGCGCGATCGCGACGATGGTCGCGGCCAATCACGAGATCAACAATCTGCTTATGGTGATCCAAGGTAGTGCGGACATCATGCGTCTGAGTCGAATGTGCGACAGCGAGAGTGAAGGGGCAGAGTTGCTGAAAAGGATCTCGGATTCGAGGAAAGATATATCATCTGTGCTCGAACGAATCTCGTCGATCGATCGTTGGGAAACGACCGCTTACATCAAGGGGATTGAGATGCTCGATTTGGAGTCTGTCGCCTGATGATCTCTAACGGACAGACCGATCTGCTTGAACTGATCCAGTGTGCTTCAGAGACGTCGGAAGGTTTGATGCGGATGGATGCGGTGCGGCGGCTTAAGAAGCGCTCGCTTCAGCGTCTCGATGTGCTTGCTCTTTCCGAATTTGCACGGAAGGCGGAAGACCCTGCTTGGCGCACGACGGCGGCGCAGGTCCTCGGTTTTCATCGCATCGCTACCAGCTACCCGGACCTTGTCGACCCACTCAAGGGGGCAATCCTCGCTGAGCGCGACCCAGAGGCTCGCAAGGCTCTTGCGTATGCGGTCAGGGGGACGGACGGCGCGACCGAACTGGTGAACCATCCGGCAATTGATATCGCCCAAGAAGCCGTGGCTGGCGTTCCCTTTACGGAAGAAGCGTGGTCGAAGATGCTTGATGCTTTCTATGCGGGGCTCTCACCTGCACAGAAGACTCGTGTACTCCGTCTCATCGGTGAGCCCGAAGACGCTGCGAAGTGGGTGGTGCAATACACGCTTGAAAGCAGCTTTGGAGATGTGAAAGAAGATCCCACCGAGCAAACGGTGCTTCTGTATCAGGTGATCGACCAGGGGAATGCACTATTGACGCTGCTGGATGCTCAGGAACAGCTTGAGCGAACGCATCAGAAGATCTGGCCCGGACTTGCAAGAAGGGAGCGCAAACGCGTTCTCCTGGATCTTTTCACCCGGGCCGTTGCCAATGTGGGCCTCAAGCCGGAGTTTGGCGAACGGCTCGCATCGAGAGTCGCTGAGGATGCCGTTTTTCTTGAGAAGCAGGGACGTCGGCTCAGGACCATCCTGCGAGGGCAATCGGCGCCGGATGGCGAGCAACTAATCATTGTCGTGGCGCACGCCTTCGACGAGGCAGATCCGAAGGCCAAGCGGCGTCTGGCGGAGTTG